>JAWUXH010000023.1:0-14052 GCA_034111445.1 Methylophilaceae bacterium
TTGCCAGTCGTGACGACATTGGAGTCATTAGATGAAGAAGCGCTGATGACCATTCTGACTGAGCCTAAAAATGCATTAATTAAACAATATGCTAAGCTCTTTAAAATCGAAGATGTTGAGCTTGAATTTAGAGAAGATGCATTGTTGATGATTGCTAAAAAAGCGCTTGAGCGTAAAACAGGTGCACGTGGTTTGCGTTCAATCCTAGAGCAGTCGCTGTTAGAGGTGATGTACGACCTGCCTTCAATCAAAAACTTGAGTAAAGTGGTGATTGATGAGAATGTCATTGCTAATAATGGCGCGCCATTATTGATTTATGAAGATAAGCCCGCAGCTGAAGAAGAAGCTGTCGGGTAACACAAATTAAATGTAGCATTCAGGAATGGATGCTACATTTTTCATATTGATGCTTGTATCAAACTTTAAACGTTGATATAAAGATAACTACTACTTTCCAACAAAACATAAAAAACATAGTAATTGGCTTTGAATTTTCCAAATTCATCCCCACCTAGACTATTATAAGCAATTGTTTGCTTAATTTTTATCGCTTAATTTAGAGGTCACCTTATGACAGAATCCGTAGAAACGCCCGATATTGACGATGGTATGTTACCTGTACTGCCATTGCGTGATGTCGTTGTATATCCGCATTTGGTGATTCCATTATTTGTCGGTCGCGACAAATCAGTCAAAGCCTTAGAAGTCGCATCTGAAGGTGATAAGAAAATCTTATTGGTTGCACAAAAGTCAGCCAATAAAGATGAGCCTGAGGCAGCTGACCTACATGAAGTGGGCACAGTTGCAACTGTACTGCAAATGTTAAAACTGCCTGATGGCACCGTCAAAGTGTTAGTTGAAGGTGTGCAGCGTGCAACCGTCTCAAATTTTACTGACGGTGACGATTACTTCACAGCGCGCGCTGATTTAATACCTGATTCAGAGAGTGATGTTGAAGTAATGGCGTTAATGCGCACCGTCTTCACGCAGTTTGATCAATACGTTAAATTAAACAAAAAAATTCCACCTGAAATTTTAACTTCATTAGCAACGATTGATGAAGCAAGTCGGTTAGCCGATACCATTGCTGCGCACCTAACATTGAAGTTAGATGAAAAACAGAAAATTCTGGAAATGGTTGATGTCTCTGAAAGACTTGAGCATTTATTGCGCCTCATGGAAGGCGAGATTGATATCTTGCAAGTTGAGAAGCGTATCCGTGGCCGCGTTAAGCGCCAAATGGAAAAAACCCAACGTGAGTATTACTTAAACGAGCAAGTGAAAGCGATTCAAAAAGAGTTGGGTGAGAATGATGATACTGATGAAATGGAAGCACTTGAAAAGCGCATTTCATCAGCGAACATGCCTAAAGAAGCGCGTGAAAAAGCCAATGGTGAAATTAAAAAATTGAAGATGATGTCACCAATGTCAGCAGAAGCCTCTGTTGTGCGTAACTATCTTGATATTTTAATTTATCTTCCTTGGAAGAAAAAAACTAAAATCAGTAAAGATTTAGCAAAAGCGGAAGCCGTGCTAGATGATGATCATTATGGTCTTGAAAAAGTCAAAGAGCGGATTGTTGAGTATCTTGCGGTGCAGCAACGTGTCGACAAAATTAAAGCACCAATTCTTTGCTTAGTCGGGCCACCTGGCGTTGGTAAAACATCTTTAGGTAAAAGTATTGCAAAAGCGGTGAACCGTAAGTTTGTGCGTATGGCATTAGGCGGCATGCGCGATGAATCTGAGATTCGTGGCCATAGACGGACTTACATTGGCTCAATGCCAGGTAAGATTTTACAAAGCATGTCTAAAGTCGGCGTTAAAAATCCATTCTTCTTGCTTGATGAAGTGGATAAACTTGGCCAAGACTTTAGAGGCGACCCATCTTCAGCATTGCTTGAGGTGTTAGACCCTGAGCAAAATCATACATTCGCTGACCATTATGTAGAAGTTGAATATGATTTGTCTGATGTGATGTTTGTCGCAACAGCTAACTCAACCAACTTGCCAGCTGCGTTGCTTGACCGTATGGAAATTATTCACCTTTCTGGTTATACCGAAGCTGAAAAAATTAATATTGCCATGCGTTACTTGTTACCAAAACAAATTGAAGCGCATGGTTTAAAAGCGGAAGAAGTAGAAGTGCAAGAGTCTGCAGTAAGAGATATTGTACGTTACTACACGCGTGAAGCTGGTGTGCGTAAGTTAGAGCAAGAAATTTCAAAAGTGTGTCGTAAAGTCGTTAAAGCGTTAATGACAGACAAAAAACCTAAAGGAAAAGACGTTAAGCAGATTGTTGTAACCGATGAAGTGCTAGACAAATACTTAGGTGTGAAGAAATATGACTTTGGCTTAGCTGCACTTGAAAACCAAGTAGGGCAGGTGACTGGTCTAGCTTGGACTTCAGTGGGTGGTGAGTTATTAACCATTGAGTCTGTCTTGTTGCCAGGTAAAGGTAAAACAATCACCACTGGTAAATTGGGTGAGGTGATGCAAGAGTCTACACAAGCTGCGATGAGCGTTGTGCGTAGCCGTGCAAATCGCTTAGGCATTGAGAGTGACTTTTATGAAAAGCATGATATTCATATTCACTTCCCAGAAGGGGCAACCCCAAAAGACGGCCCAAGTGCTGGTATTGCAATTACAACAGCACTTGTGTCTATCTTAACGGGCATTCCGGTCCTGAAAGATGTTGCGATGACTGGTGAAATTACATTAAGAGGTGAAGTGTTGCCGATTGGTGGGTTAAAAGAAAAGCTATTGGCAGCACATCGTGGCGGGATTAAGACTGTGTTAATTCCAAAACAAAATGTGAAAGATTTAGCGGATATTCCTGAGAATATTAAAGCGCATTTAACCATTCACCCAGTGCAATGGATTGATGAAGTGTTGTCTTTTGCATTGGCTTCACAGCCGATGCCGCTGGATGATGCCGGTGGTAATGTGATTGTTGAGCCTGATACTGCTGACAAAGCAGTTAAAGGGGCAACACACTAAAATAGCTGTTTGCGCCTGTTGTTTTCTTGACATGCGCTTGTTTTAGTTGCTATAACGTAACTTGACGCTTGTTAATATCATAATTAATTAGAATAATAGGGGATAAAAAAGTGAATAAGTCTCAACTGATCGATGAAATTGCTGATGCTGCTGGTTTGTCAAAAGCGGCTGCGGCACGCGCTTTAGATGCAACGACTGAATCTATTACTTCAGCCATGAAAAAAGGTGAGGATGTTACTTTGATTGGCTTTGGTACCTTTTATGTTGGTGAGCGTGAAGCACGTACAGGGCGTAATCCACGTACGGGCGCAGTGATTGATATTAAGGCTGCAAAATCACCTAAATTTAGAGCTGGTAAAGCATTAAAAGATGCTGTAAACTAGCGTTCTTGTTTGGACAGGCAGGGTGCTTAGCTCAGTTGGTAGAGCGTCGCCCTTACAAGGCGAATGTCAGCGGTTCGACCCCGTTAGCACCCACCATTTTCCAGCAGGAAATAGTTTTTGAATTTAATAAAGAGTGCTTGAAATAAGCACTCTTTATTTTGTAAGGCTTTAGTGTTTATCACATTAGATAAGCAATATAGCAACAAGAAGTAGTGATACTTCTGTGACGTTGTAACCGTTTTGGAGCGGTAGTTCAGTTGGTTAGAATACCGGCCTGTCACGCCGGGGGTCGCGGGTTCGAGTCCCGTCCGCTCCGCCAGATAAAATAGCGAGTCTTTATGACTCGCTATTTTTGTTTGTACCGTTGTATATATGATGAACTTTATTTAAAAAATACCTGTCATCTTGATGTCAGTGCATCGGATTGGTTAATAAAAAAAGCTGATTATGTTATATTGTGTGAGTTGTATAGGTTGAATTATTTATTCAGGTAATCACAACTTTTTATTAAGTTGCTTAGAGATTAATTAAAGAGATTTTTTATGTTAGATAGTATTCGTAATATTGCCCAAGGTTGGCTTGGTAAAGCTGTTTTGGTTTTAATTGCTGTGACATTTTCATTGTTCGGTATTGAGTCGTACTTATCAAATGCTGGTGCTAATGCTGCGGTTGCTGAGGTTAACGGTGAAGGAGTGTCAATTCAGGCATACGATAGCGCGCTTAAAAATATGCGTAATGCGTTGCAAAAACAAGGCATGGATCCAGACCAATTGGATAAGCCTGAATATAAAGCAATGGTACTTAATAACCTGATCGATAAAAAAATCCTGTTAAAAGAAATCAGTGATTCTCAATATGCCATTAGTGATGCGCATTTATCGACCTATATTACTGGTTTGCCAGAATTCCAAAAAGATGGAAAATTCTCACAAGAGCGCTATGACCAACTGTTAACGCAAAATCAGTTAACGCCGAAAATATTTGAAGAGGGCATGCGTCAAGACTTGCTAACACAGCAGGCGCAAGACGGTTTATCTAAACTTGGATTCATTTCAAATGCACGTAAGCAAGAGGCGCTTAAAATGGCGAATCAAAAGCGTGTGGTATCCGTGGCTGAAATCAATGCTAAGGATTTTGCTAAGCAAGTTACTGTTAGCCCTGATAAAGTGAAATCATATTACGATAAGCATAAAGCTAAATTATTAGTACCAGAAAAAGTAAAAATTGAATTTGTTGTCCTTTCAGCCAACAGTTTAATTACTGGTGTGAATGTAGGTGATGATGAAGTTAAGAAATTCTACGATGAAAACATTACGTCTTATCAAGGTGATGAGCAACGTCGTGCAAGCCATATCTTAATTAGCTTTGGTGCCAAAACATCAGCTGATGAGAAAAATGCTGCTAAAGCAAAAGCTGAAGGTGTGTTAGCCATGGTGAATGCAGACCCATCACAATTTGAATCGCTTGCGATTAAAAATTCACAAGATCCGGGCTCAGCGACAAAAGGTGGTGACCTTGGTGTATTTGGTCGTGGTGCAATGGTGAAACCATTTGAAGAAGCTGCCTTTAGTATGGATGTTGATCAAATTAGTGGTTTGGTTGAATCTGAATTTGGTTTCCATATTATTAAAGTGACTGAAATATTAGGTCAATCAAATGATTACGCGAGTGTTAAGCCGCAAGTGAAGGCGGACTTGATGTTCCAAAAAGCACAATTCTCTTTTGCTGAGCAAGCAGAGAACTTTAGTAATATGGTGTATGAGCAATCTGAAAGTTTAGAGCCAATTGCTGAAGCCTTTTCAACACAGTTACAAAAGTCTGAGTGGGTAACACGTGAAGAGGGTGGCAACATCTTTAAAAACAAACAGATTATGGATTTAGTATTTTCACCTGAATCGATTGCAGATCGTCGCAATACTGAAGCACTTGAAGTCTCACCAAACAACTTAGTGTCAGCACGAGTGATTGATTATAAAGCGGCTACACCAAGAACATTTGATGAAGTGAAGCAAGGCATTGAGGACTTAATTAGGTTAGAAGAAGCCAGTAAGTTAGCCGTAACTAAAGGTGAAAGTGCACTTAAGGCTTTGTCTGCTGGCGAAAAAGTAGATGATTTAGATTGGATTCCTGAAGTGACTGTTGACCGCAAAACAGCTTCTGGTTTAACTGATTTAGCCATGCGTCAGGTATTTAAAACCAGTACGGCTAAGTTACCAAGTTTTTCAGGTTTAGCCGATGCAAACTTAGGTTACTTATTAGTGAAGGTTGCTGATGTTAAATACCCAGATCTAAGTGATGCTGATGCGTTGAATGTTGAAGAGGGTGAGTTTGAATCAGCTGTGAATGCTGAGTACTTGTCTGCATACAAAAAATCACTACGTTTGAAGAGTGATGTAACAGTGAATGAGAAATTGTTACTGAGTAATCAATAAATCAAAGTGATAACGACTCAGGTCGTTATCATTGAACAATAAAAAAGCCACTTAAATTTAAGTGGCTTTTTTATGGTTAACGCACATTGTGCGTTAATGACTATGGTAACTAGTCAACAGTACCTGCTGCAGTGATGTTCATACCACCGTCAACGTACGTAATTTCACCAGTCACACCTGAAGCTAGGTCACTGGCTAAAAATGCTGATACATTGCCTACTTCATCAATGGTGACATTGCGGCGTAAGGCGGCATGCTTTTCATTAAAGCCAATCATTTTATCAAAATCACCAATGCCTGATGCCGCTAATGTTTTAATTGGGCCAGCAGAAACAGCGTTCACGCGAATGCCACGAGGGCCTAAGCTTTGTGCTAAGTAACGTACATTGGCTTCAAGTGAGGCTTTTGCAACACCCATCACGTTGTAGTTAGGCATGGTACGTTCAGCACCAAGGTAGCTTAATGTGAGTAGGCTGCCTTTGCGGCCTTCCATCATTGGGTAAGCGGCTTTTGCCATGGCTGAAAAGCTGTATGAGCTAATGTCATGCGCAATACGGAAGTACTCACGGTCAACAGCGTCTAAGTAATCACCTTCAAGCGCTACTTTTGGGACAAATGCCACTGAGTGTACTAGGCCATCTAAACCATCCCAATGTTTACCTAATGCTGGGAATAATGCGTTAATTTGGTCATCTTCTGCCACGTCACATGGCAGAATGATTTTTGAATCAAAGTTGGCGGCTAAATCAGTGACACGTTTTTTATGTTTTTCAACTTGGTATGTAAACGCGAGTTCAGCGCCTTCACGTTTCATTGCGGTTGCAATGCCGTATGCAATTGATCGATTGCTGAGTAAGCCAGCAATGATGATTTTTTTACCTGCTAAAAATCCCATGGTTTTTCCTATGAATATTGAGTTGTTTTGGGTGGGTTGCTTATCACTTATTATTCTTGTGCGTCGCTTCTTGGATCAAGCGCATCACGCAACCCTTCACCTAATAGATTATACCCTAACACGGTGATTAATATTGCCATGCCCGGATAGACAGACAACCACCATGCAAACTGAATATACTCTTTACCATCAGTGAGAATATTGCCCCATGAGGATTCCGGAGCTTGCACGCCTAAGCCTAAAAAGCTTAAGCCTGACTCCATGAGTACAGCACTTGCAATGCCCAATACTGCGCTCACAATAATGGGTGTTAGGCTATTAGGCAGTAGATGCGTGAATATTAATCGCGCATCCTTTGCACCTAAGGTTTTTGAGGCTTGTATAAATTCCCGTTGCGACAAGCTCATAAATTCTGCCCGTACTAAACGTGTGACCCCCATCCATGAGGTAAGCCCAATGACAATCATGATGTTAATGATGCTTGGGGTTAAGAAAGCGATAACTGCAAGGATTAAGAAAAAACTTGGGATTGAAAGCATGATGTCGACGATGCGCATAATCACAGTATCAACCCAACCGCGATAATAGCCAGCCAATGCACCTAATACAACGCCGATTGCCGTTGAGATGCCTACGGCTACTAAGCCAACTAGTAAAGAAATACGTCCGCCATGCAGCATGCGACTCAATACATCTCGCCCAAGCCCATCAGTACCCATCCAGTGTTGCCAAGAAGGTGCGAACAGAATCGCCTTTACATTAATCGCGTTCGGATCATAAGGGGAAATCCAAGGCGCAAGCATGGCTAAAGCAAACACAATCGCAATGATGATAAAGCCTGCTTTAGCAAGCGGGTTGGCTAATATTCTGGATAGTAAGTTATTATGCATGATCAGTTCCGCATCACGCCACGTCGTACACGTGGGTCCGCCCATGCATAGGCAACATCTGCTACCAAATTACCAACTAAAGTTAAAGCAGAACCAATCGTTAAAATGCCCATCACCACAGGAAAGTCGCGCATTAATACCGCATCATAAAATAACTTACCCATGCCCGGAATCGCAAAAATGGTTTCTGCAATGACGGAACCACCAATTAACCCAGGAATTGATAAACCGATGATGGTAATGAGTGGGAGCAGCGCATTGCGTAAGGCATGTTGATAAACCACTTTGTGCTCACTAAGCCCCTTAGCGCGCGCAGTGGTAATGTAGTCTTGCCCAAGGACATCCAGCATGCCATTTTTAACGAATAAGGTGATGCCTGCTAAGCCTGTGACAGAGGGGATAATGACCGGCATAATGAGGTGGCTAACACTGTCTTTTATTTTGGCCCAAGTGTCGAGTGATTCGTAATTAATGCTGTGTAAACCTGATATCGGCAGCCAGTTGTTCACAACACCTAACCAATACATCAGCAGTAAAGATAACCAAAAACCCGGTATAGAGAAGCCAATAAAGTTAAATAGCGTGATTGAGCGGTCCTGCCATTGTTGATAATGAGTGGCGGCTAATATGCCTAATGGAATGGCTAACAGCAGCGTGATGCATAAGCCGATGATATTAATCATCAGTGTAATTGGAAGGGCTTGTTGAATCATGCCTTTGGTTACATTGCCGTCTTTATCAGTGGTTTGCCAAAAGACAGGCTTTTGGTGGCTGGCAAATGACTTGCCAAAGTCTAAGGTCACCATGCGCTTGAGCCATAAACCGTATTGCACAATCACTGGTTTATCTAAGTCATAAAGTTTACGTAATTGCGCGCGAGATTCTTCAGATGATTTAGGGTCGAATGATGCTTCATTATCGGTAATGTCGCCAGGCGCTAAATGCATAATAAAGAACGAGATAAGGCTAATGCCGATGAGCATCGGTATCATCCATAACACACGTTTTATAAGGTATATGAACATATCTATTATTCTGCGCTTATCTGGTTGCTACGGTAGGCACTTGGAATATACCATTTTTGAGCATCATAGGCAGAACCTGCTGGCGGTATTGGGTCAATGGTACCTTGTACACGTTTATGCATGGCGCTTAAGCCATAGCCCGCTGACAAGTACACGATAGGACTATCTGCTAGCAGCACTTTAGCGAAAGCATGGTAAATTTTTTGACGTTTGTCAGGGTCTAGTTCAGTGCGGCCAGCTTCGAGTAATCGGTCCACCTCAGGGTTGTTGTAGCCAACAAAGTTAAATTGCCCCGGCTCTTGTTGGCTAGAGTGCCAAATGCTGTATTGGTCAGGATCCAAGCCTAAGCCCCACCCAAGTACAACCACATCAAAGTCGCCTGTTTTAATAAAACGGCTAATAAAACTGGCCCATTCAATTGCTCTGATTTTAACCGCTATGCCAATCGATTTTAAACGACGTTGAATCAGGACCGCTGTTTTTTCACGTTCTTTATTTTGGTTGGTAATGATCTCAAAGGCAAAGGGTTTACCATCTCGCTCTAAAATGCCATCCCCATCTGTATCGGTGAAACCAGCTGCCTTGAGTAGTGCTTTTGCTTTGCTTGGGTTGTAAGGGTAAGGGTTTAAATCAGGGTTGCTCCAGCGCGTGCCCGGTTTGTAAGGGGAGGCGATGTTAATGCCTAACCCAAGATACACACCATCAATAATTTCTTGTTTATCAATGGCATAGTTAATGGCGTGCCGCACGCGAATGTCATCAAACGGTTTATGTTTGAGGTTAAATCCCATGTACGTATAACTATTCCCTAATTCTTTGTATAAGTTTAGTTTTTCTTGTAATGCTGGACGTGCAGGAATAATACGAGAATACTTAATTGGGTCTAAGCCCATGCGGTCAATATTGCCCGCCATCAGCTCTAAAAATTGCGCCGATTTATCAGGAATAATGCGCGTGATTAATTGTTCAATATTGGCTTGGCCTAGTACTGCATTTTGATTGCGAGATAGTTTAATGTTTTCGCCATGCTGCCAAGCATCCAGTTTGTAATAATTGCTGCCAACTGGTTTTTGCGCAAAGGCAGTGGTGTGAATGTCTTTACCTTTAAGCAGATGTTTTGGCAGTATTTGCAGTCCAGACCAACTATCGAGTGCTGGCGCATAGGCTTGCTCATAAGTGACTTGAAAGGTCAGTGGGGTTGGGGCTGTTGCTTGTTTAACTAATTGAAAGTCAGCACCATAAGGGCTACGCGTCTTTTCATCGGTCACTAATTGCCAAGTAAATAGTACATCTTCACTCGTGAGTGGATTGCCATCAGACCATTTTAAGTTGGGTTTAAGGGTGAAAGTGATGGTCTTTTGATCATCTGAAACAGACCAACTTTCCGCTAATTCACCTTTGATATCTAAGTCTTTGTTATAGGTGAGTAAGGTGTTGAATATTTGTGCGGAAATTTGTGCGGCCGAGGCTTCACCTGCGATCATGGCAATTAAGCCGCTTGGTTCACCAATCATGGCATCAATCATGGTGCCGCCAGGTTCGCTTGCGAGTTGCTGGTTGTAATTGATATTTGAATTGCTTGCAGTGTTATTGCATCCCAACAACATCAGCGATGCAATGCTTATTAGCCATAAGCGAATAGTTGATTTTGATTGAATTGACTTAAACATCGTGTTTGAGGTGAGGTAATCCAAAATGATGAAAGGGTGGTATTAATCAATAGGTAAATAGTGCTATTGGTTGTATGACATTTACCTTTTAAGCCTAAGCGTTTGGCCAATTTTAATTCTATTACGTTTAATACGATTAAGGGCAACAATTGACTTGACTGAAACACGATGGCGTTTTGCAATACCACTTAATGTATCGCCTCTTTTTACTTTATATTTCTTGGCTTTTCTTAAGTGCTTTCGCTTTGGCGAACTCTTTTTAAATTTAACGTGATTACTTTGTAGCGCCATTAAAGCAAATTGTTTGATGTTTTTTGATTCTTGTTTTTGCGCCAAGTCATTAAGTGAGTAAGTTATCTCACCATTGCTCACACCAGGTTGAATTTCATCAGATAATGAGCGTACATTGTGATTGGGTACCAAAATGGTGATGTCTCTTCTGGCTTTAAGATATGAAGGTACCTGATTGACCTTACTTAACTCTTTAGCTGAAATGCCGAAATCTCTCGCAACGGTTGATAGATTTTCACCTTTTTGCATAGTATAAGGTTGCCATGTCACCAGTGGTTTGTCGTAAACAGATAAGTTGTACTCAAAAGTGCCAGCAGCATGGATTGGTAGTAATAAAACATGTGCATCACCACTTGAAGTAATCACAGGCCGCTTAAAGTTAGGGTTGAGGGCGTTAAATTCTTCATGGCTAATTTCAGCTAATTTGGCGACTAAATCTTGGTCAATTTGTTGTGGCGCATAGACAGATGTGAAGTAAGGTTGGTCGCTAATTGGCCTAATATCGATGCCGTAGAGATGTGGATTTTCGACCACATTTTTAACGGCTTGAAATTTTGGCACATAACGACGCGTTTCTCTTGGTAGTGCTAAAGCACTGTATTCAGTGCTTTTACCTAATGCTTGATTTTTCTTAATCGCACGGCCAACTGTGCCTTCACCTGCATTGTAGGCAGCCAAAGCAAGATCCCACGAGCCAAATTGATTGTATAGTTTTTCTAAGTAATTAAGTGCAACATTGGTAGCGTTGGTAATGTTTCTTCTGTCATCTATCCACCAGTTTTGTTTTAATCCAAAATAACGACCAGTAGACGGAATAATTTGCCAAATGCCAACGGCTTGGCTCTTTGAAACGGCATTGGGTTTATAAGCGCTTTCAATGATAGGCAATAGCGCTAATTCTGCAGGTAAACCTCGACGATCAATTTCTGCCAGAATATGAAATAGATATTTTTCACTACGGTTCACAATGTCAGCAAAGAATTGCGGTTGTCTTGCGTAACTTTGTTCGTATTGATGCACAATTGGTGAGTGCATTTCAGGCATTGTAAATCCGCCCCTGATGCGATCCCAAATATTAGCTTGCGGTTGTTGATTGGGATTTAACGACGTGTATGAATCAATGGTCTCTTGATTATGTTCTAATTCAATATATTCAGGATCGAAATTTGGTACAGTACCATTTGTTTCAATGGCTTGTAATGGCGCATCATCAATATATTCATAGATGATATTCTGATCGTCTTCAACATAGGTTGCTTCTTCATAAATGACTTCAGAAGATGTCGTTTCATCAGTGACAGAGATTTCGTCGACTGCAGGATATTCGATTGCAACTTCATTAATATAGGCTTCAGCAGAATCCTCCTCAATCACAATGTTATTCACATTAGCGTCTGGGTCTACGTCCTCAATGGCAATGTTGTTCACATTGCTAGATGTAGATGCCTCAAAATCAGTAATACTTTGAATCACTAACGAATCATTGGCAATGACAACACTTGAAAAGCTGAGTAACAATGCAACGCCTAAGATTGACGAAGAAAGAGAATTAAATGCGCTACAAGCGGTTGCTTTAAATGTCATTGATCAAGTTAATTGCATAGGATTTTATTAACCTTAGATTATATGATTAATAGTCGTTTCTGCGTAACCTTAATTCAGTAAATATTTGTAGCTCTGATGCGTTTTCAAGACCCATAGCGGTTTTAATAGCGATTTCAGTACAGCGTAAAAATGGGTTCGTGGCCAGTTCTAGACCGATGGTAGAAGGTAAGCTTGGCTGATTTAATTGCCTAAGACGCGTTGTTTCGTGTTTGCGATGCATAAGTACTTTATTATTGGGCTCTATGGTTAAAGCGAAATTAATATTGTGCGCGGTATACTCATGGGTGCAATATACTTTTGTTTCTGCTGGCAATAGCGCTAATTTTTTTAATGAGTGCTGCATTTGATTTGGAGTGCCTTCAAATAGACGTCCACATCCAGCGCCAAATAAAGTATCACCACAAAATAATAGTGATTGTGATTGGTGAACTATTTTATATGCAATATGCCCTAAGGTATGTCCTGGTAAATCAATTATTTGCAGAACTATCTTAATGCTATTTCTATATATTTTTATCGTGATTTTATCTGATTCTGATACAGGCTTATGATCAAATGAATATTGCTCAGCACTAGGGGCATAGGTTTGCACGGCTTTAAATTGCGATTGTAACGTTGCAACGCCATCGATATGGTCACTATGGTGATGCGTAATTAAAATGGCTTTAAGGTTAAGCTGATGTTGTGCTAAATATTCGGTGACAGGTGCGGCATCACCGGGGTCAACCACAATTGCATCTTGACCATCATGCAGCAGCCAAATATAGTTATCTTCAAAAGCGGGGATGGGTATAATTTGTAGATCCGTTGTCATACCGTATCATTTGTTTAAAGGCTTACAATGTCAATAGAAATTAATTGGATTTCAATAGCATGACATCAAACTTCAATGATGTACGTTCACAAGCCGAGCACGCTTGGGGCCAAACAGTGGCAGGTGAGTACGCACAAGAAAATACACAGCGCTTATACGATGAGGCGGTGTATGATTTGTTCGGATTTTATGCCTTGCAGATGGGTAATATTGAAACTGACTTATTAAGAAACTCACGTATTCCTAACCTTTATATTGCCTCTGATTCAGTATCAGAAAGCAAAAATCAAGACTATATGGACTTAAAGTGTGAAGATGACTTTTTACCCTTTTCTGAAATGAGTTTGGATCTTTTATTACTGCCCCATCGACTTGAATTTAGTGAGCGACCGCATCAAACCTTACGAGAGGCCGAAAGAGTGATTATGCCTGAAGGGCATTTAATTATTTCAGGCTACAACCCGATTAGTGCTTGGGGCATTAAATTTTTGTTTAAAAAATTAGTGCATCGTGTTTTTTTCAAAAAGCGTGGTCAGTATCCTGAAAAAATGTACCCTTGGCATGCA
The DNA here is from genome assembly GCA_034111445.1 of Methylophilaceae bacterium. Classification (GTDB taxonomy): domain Bacteria; phylum Pseudomonadota; class Gammaproteobacteria; order Burkholderiales; family Methylophilaceae; genus Methylotenera. The sequence goes on from JAWUXH010000023.1 coordinate 13,569, forward strand.
CAACTCATTACGTTGGCACGGCTAAAGGATTGGCTCGCTTTACTAGATTTTGAAGTGATTACGATTAAGAAAACCTGCCATATACCGCCCTTTAATAGTGAAAAACTGCATAGTCGATTTGTGTTTATGGATAAGCTATGTAAAAAATCACTGGGATATTTAGGGTGTAATCGTTTTGGCGGTGTTTACTTTGTGGTTGCAAAAAAACGCGTGCCTGGCGTGACACCGCTGAAACCAAAATGGAAAGCACCTAAAATGCCGAAAGTGTTAATACCTAGGCCTTCCAGTAGGCAGACTAACCCAAATAAACAAACCATTAATGAATTCAGTGGCGAAGATATGCGTTTAAGTGATTCAACCCATCACCTAAAATAGTTAACATACTTTTGTACTAATAACGGTAAAATTGCCCTTCAAATACAATTGAATAATCAGAAACGAAGCAAAATATGAAACAAGTTGAAATGTATACCGATGGTGCGTG
>JAWUXH010000024.1:0-16138 GCA_034111445.1 Methylophilaceae bacterium
TCAAGAACTAACTTGACACATTCTTGCTTAAATTCAGGGGTAAATACGTTTCTACTACGTTTCATTGTGACACTCCATTAAGTGATAATTATCTCTTAATTTGTGTCCTATTTCATTAGACCATTACAGGGTGACTTTCAAATTTATCAATCCAACGACTCATTTTATCTCCTTTAACTTTAAACCAAGTATTTAAGGCGCCGCCCTCCAAGTAACTTTGCACGCCATCGTTAGATTACTTATCATACAGGCAAGCTAGTCAGAATGAGATGCAACTTTTCTCTACTGCACCATATCGGGCCCAGCTAAAGCACCTAAGAGTGCCTTTCTTATATCTCATAAACAATCACCCTTGTACCACCTCATCCACCACCCCACAACGTCGATTAGCTGGCACCGCAATATCAATCAGCTTCGGCTTAGGTAAATTCAAATTATCCATAATCGCCACAAACTCGTCTTTCGATTTACCACTTAACCTAGGGTTAATCGTTTTCTCTTGAATCACAGAACTCACCCTACGCCCATTGTAATCATGGCCGGGGTAAATGAGTGTTTCGTCTTGTAAGGTAAAGATCTTACTCACAATACTATCGAACAACATGGCGGCACTGCCACCTTGAAAATCCGTCCGCCCACAGCCATTAATGAGTAAGGTGTCACCTGTAAATATTCGGTCACCACATAAAAAAGACAAGCTACCAGCCGTATGACCCGGTGTGGCCATTACGGTAATGGTTTGTTCTCCAAAAGTGAGTACGTCGCCTTCGTTTAACTGCATATCTGCCACCTCAGCACCGCACTGCTCACTCACGCCTGTTTGAATACCTAAACGTTTGCGCAATTCACCACTACCAGTAATATGATCGGCATGCACGTGGGTTTCTAGTGAATATTTAAGCGTTAAATTACACTTAGCCAACACGGCAATGTAATCGTCAACATGCGTGAGTACTGGGTCTATTAACACCGCTTCACGACTTTCATCATCGGCAATCAGGTAGGTATAAGTGGATGATGCTTCATCTAACATTTGCTTAAACATTGCGTAAAAACTCCATAAAAATTAAATAATGTACAAGACATTATATATTATTATATAATATAAAAATAAATTATATTAAATAGTGAAATATGACGACAAAACCATCCATTGATTTTGATGCATTAAGAGCCTCTGCCGACAAAGCCAGCCACTTAATGAAGATAATGGCGAATGCTGACCGACTCATGCTGCTGTGCTTACTCACACAAGGTGAGAAGTCAGTTGGTGAAATCGAGGGCATTTTAGACATTCGCCAACCCACCCTATCACAACAACTCACCGTACTGCGTGAGGCTGAGTTAGTATCTACCCGCCGTGAAGGCAAAAGCATTTATTACACCATTTCGAGTGAATCAGCGCTGGCAGTCATGTCGGTACTGAGTAGCCAAATTTGCAACCTATAAAGTGAGCACAATATGAGCATAGACATTACCAAACATTCTGATGAATTTAGCGCATGCGGCCAAGTGACTGTTGACGACATTGCGAGCATTGCCGCATTAGGCTTTAAAACCATTATCAATAACCGCCCTGACATGGAAGGCGGCCCTGAGCAACCAACGAGTGATGCGATTAAAGCGCAAGTGGAACAACTGGGGTTAACGTATGTTTACTTACCGATCATCCCAAACAATATTCAAGCCAGCGAAGTAGCGGCTTTTGCAAAAGCGGTGGCTGAAGCACCAAAACCAATTTTAGGCTTTTGTAGAACTGGTAACCGTGTGGGTAAAATACTCGGACTTTCACAAGCGGCATAAGTAACACCACGACTAAAATAAAAATAGGGGAGTTAGCAGCATGGATAAAAGTAAACAACGTTTTGATATTGTGATTGTTGGTGGCGGCACCGCTGGCAGCGGTGTGGCGGCGAGTTTATTGAAGCGTAATAAGCAGCTTAATATTGCCGTGATTGACCCCTCTGCAACCCATTACTACCAGCCCTCATGGACGCTGGTTGGTGCGGGGGAATTTGACGCAGCTAAATCAGCCCGCCCAATGCGCGATTGCATTCCTAAAGGGGCAACTTGGTTGCAAGCGAATGTAACTGGCTTTGAACCAGATCACCACACAGTGATGACTGATACGCTAGGCACTGTGACGTATGACCAGTTGATTGTGACCGCAGGCTTAACGCTTGATTGGGATGCGATTAAAGGCCTTAAAGACACATTGGGTAAAAACGGCGTGACTTCAAACTACCGCTTCGACTTAGCGCCTTACACTTGGGCGCTTGTTGAGAACTTTACATCAGGCAACGCCCTATTTACCCAACCACCCATGCCAATTAAATGCGCTGGCGCACCGCAAAAAGCCATGTATTTATCATGCTCCCATTGGGAGAGTGAAGGCGTGCTAAGCAATATTAATGTTGATTTCAATAATGCGGGGCCGGGTTTATTTGGCGTTAAAGATTATGTCGCACCACTCATGGCATACGTAGCACGCTATAACGCCAACCTGAGTTTTCAAAGCAACTTGGTTGAAGTGGACGGGCCGAACAAGAAGGCTTGGTTTAATGTGCAAGATGCCAAAGGCAATGTGACCAGAGTTGAAAAACCATTCGACATATTACACGTGGTACCGCCGCAAATAGCGCCAGCCTTTATTAAACAAAGCCCACTAGCCAATGATGCTGGCTGTGTAGATGTTGACCAGCACACATTGCAACACGTGCGCTACAGCAACGTATTTAGTTTGGGTGATGTGGCGAGTACGCCAAATGCTAAAACCATGGCTGCGGCCCGCAAACAAGTGGTCGTGGCGGCAGAAAACCTATTGGCAGTCCGCGCAGCTTCTGAAATGCCTGCGCGCTACGATGGTTATGGCTCATGCCCATTGACTGTTGAAAAAGGCAAAATCATCCTTGCTGAATTTGCTTATGGTGGGAAATTAGCACCAACATTCAATTGGGACTCAACCAAACCACGCAGATCAGCATGGTGGCTTAAAAAACGCATCTTACCTTGGGTGTATTGGAACCTGATGCTTAAAGGGCGTGAATGGCTCGCACGTTGTGGGGCTATCGATTAACCCATCATGGCTGAAACTTCACAGATGATTATCGTAGGGCTAGGTTTGTTTACCGGCCTGATTATGGGGCTTTCTGGCGCTGGCGGCTCTATATTAGCCATTCCATTATTAGTGATTGGCCTCAACCTTGAATTAACACAAGCCGCGCCTATTGCCCTACTCGCCATTATGTCGGCCGCCTTGGTTGGTGCGATTCAGGGATTAATAAAAGGTAATGTCCGTTACAAAGCCGCATTATTAATTGGTGGCTTTGGTATTGCCGTTGCGCCATTAGGCTTTTGGTTAGCCAAGCGTGTGCCAACTCTGCTACTTAGCGCATGTTTAGCGGCAATCATGCTTTATGTGGCTTGGCGCATGTGGCACCAATATACTGACGATGCCGTAACGCATGAAAACCGCCCGCCAGCACCTTGTGAAATCAACCCAGCTACCACCAAACTATTTTGGACCGCTTATTGCACCAAGCGCCTTATTGCGACTGGTGCAGCGGCTGGCTTGTTATCGGGGCTTCTAGGCGTTGGTGGTGGCTTTGTCATCGTGCCTAGTTTGCGCAAAGTGCGCAACTTTGACTTTCAAACAATTATTGCCACCTCGCTCGCAGTCATCGCATTAGTCTCCGCAGGTAGTGTCGCTATCCATTTACAGCAAGGTGTCATTAACTGGGCAATCGCGTTGCCATTTGTGATTAGTGCTGTCATCAGCATGCTGGCTTCGCGCTTCATTAGCCACAAAATACCGACGATGTTCAGTCAACGTGCGTTTTCAATGCTCGCTGTGATTGCTGCCGCATCAATTCTTTTAAAAGCTTTCGCTTAAAATCTTCCACGCGTTATACGTCACATCCCTACTAAATCAGCCTATGTGACGTGAGTTACTGTTAGTTGACTACTAGCCGTGAATAATAGATTAACTGCTCAAACAATTAACCACTTAAAAATAACGCAGCCATCAATGGAGATTAAAATGCTACACGCGACAAGTATTATCAAAGGCCTTATCTTATCCAGCACACTACTATTCACCAGCATGGCAAACGCAGGCGAGTTTGATAACCACTGCACCAATGGTTTATCAAAGCACGCATTGGTTAAAACCAGCTGTAAAGTGAATGAAATTTACAAAGGTAAAACTTACTGCTTTAGCAGCGAAGGTGCGCGCGATTCATTTTTATTTGATGAAGACGGTATGATTGCTGAAGCAAACAAGTTTTACGCTTCCAATAAACAGGCTAAGGAATTTGATGTAGATAACCGCGAAAAAATCTCACAAGTTGAAGCAACAGGACAAGTGAACAGCAAAGATTGTAATTTAAGCAATAAGTACGTTGGCTATTTAAACTTTGATGAATTAGACCTACGCCATTGCAACCTAGAAAATACGAGCTTTTTTGGCGCTTACCTACGGGGCGCGAATTTAAGCGGCGCTAATATGAAAGGTAGCTACCTAAACCTAGCAAGGTTGGAAAATGCCGACTTAAGTGGTGCAGACTTAACCAACGCCACCATCTTCCAAGCGATATTTGATAAAACCAATTTCAAAGGGGCTAACCTCACTAATGCAAGAGTCATTGGCACTTTAGGTAATGTAGATATGAGTAATGCCACGATTAACAATGGCCGCTACGGTTTAGACATTGGCAACCAACCAATGGGCCAAATGCGCTTTGATGCCGTTGGCGCCAACCTTGAAAATAGCGTCTTTGAAGGCGCTGACATTAACCGTGCAAACTTACGCTTTGCCAACCTGCGCAATGCTAACTTACGCAATGTTGATTTGTTTCGCGCGGATTTAAGCCAAGCCGATTTAACGGGCGCTGATATTACCGGCGCAAACTTAAAAGAAGCGATATTGGATGCTGCGATTATGAAGGATGTAAAAGGCTTAAGCGCCATTGCCGGTTACGATGTTGCAGAAGGTAAATGCCGCGATTGCTCAACGAAACATTAAGCTAACAAAGATAGTTAATTATGTTGCTCACTTACCGTCTGCGGCTTTGTCGTTTTATAAAAATCAACATCATCAAGCCTTCGTTTTCGTCCAATTAACATAGCGCGAATGGTAAGGAAAGAAAAATAGTGTATAAAAATACTACCCCAATGGGTAGTATTTCAACTTACTTAAGGTCCAAACAAATCTACTTATTAACGCTATTTAATATCAAATATTCCCTTAAATTTATATTTTTTCATTAATATGGCCCAAAAGGGCTATTGTGCAAATTGACTTATTTAATTACGATTCGAAAAATTAACACTACTTTACACTTTAGTAATGATTAGTAAGTTAATACATTTAATTGGTAACTAATTTTGAATAAACTTAATAGATTTAATGGTTTCTTTACCTGGGTAACGTTCGTTGGTGCAACGTTGTTTGGGCTAAGCTTTAATGCACTTGGGGCAGTATCAGTCAGTACTGCGCCAACGGTCATCATCAACGAGGTGATGACAGCCAATTTTAAAACCCTTGAGAGTACTGATGGTAAATACCCTGACTGGGTTGAGCTTTACAACACCACTTCAGAACCAATTGATTTAGCTGGTTGGGGCTTATCTAACAACCCTAAAAATCCATTCCGCTGGGTGTTTCCAGCGGGCACTACTATTACGCCAAATAGTTACTTCCGCGTTTGGTTATCTAAGTTAGATCGCAAGAGTGACCAAGCGCAGTTGCATACGAACTTTAATGTTGGCAATGGTGATGATGACTTACTATTGAGCGCGCCCAATCAAACGCTAACTGGGCAAGTTGTGGATATGGTGACGCCACCGCTCACTAAACCTGATTTTTCTTGGTGTCGTAGTGTTGATGGTACTCAGTCACCATTTGGTTATTGTGAAACGCCAACACCAGGCACCAGTAATCAACCGGTTACTGCAACAGAAATACTAGCAACACCAACTATTTCAACAGCCTCAGGCATTTATGCTGCTGGTTTTAATGTCACGGTAAGTGGGCCAGCAGGCGCTGAACTACATTACTCTTTAGATGGTAGCGAACCCACCATAAGTTCACCAATATTAACGGGTAATAATGTGTCCATTAGTAATAGTGCTACTTTACGCGTAGGTGCATTTGAAGCAGGAAAGTTAGCCAGCTTTGCTGAGACAGCTACTTATGTGATTGACGGTTCTGGACAGTTTATTAGCCAACGTGTGATGTTTATCAGCATGGAACCACAAGATGCGATTGACCATAAAACGCTGGTATGGACACCTAACACTTGGTGGAAAGCGCATGTTGAGATGCATGATGAAGATGGCACCATTGCATTTAAACTCAATGCATTGACAGAAGATGCTGGTAAAGCCGGCAGCCTTCAAGACCAAGATACTTACCCTATGGATATTAAGTTTAAAGATACGGTTGGTGGCTTAGCTAAAAACATTAATTATCCAATTTTCCATAACAGACCTAATGTCCTTAAATTTGATAAATTGCGCTTACGTAATGCAGGTGATGATTATCAAGAAGCACATTTGCGTGATCAGTTTTTTCAATCGCTAGGTGAAGAGGCAAAACTCGCGCCATCAGCAGTGGAACCAGTACAACTCTTCATCAACAGCGCTTATTACGGCATGTTAGATTTAAGACAAAAAGAAGGTGAAACACTAATTGAAAGTGCCTTTGGTGTTGATAAAGATGCCGTCGACTTCATGACTGACAATAAATCATTAGAAGGTGACTTTGCTGCTCAAAACTTCGCGAAAGTACATGATTTCATTACGGGCAATGATATGTCAGACCCAGCCAACTACGAAACAGCTAAAACCCTGCTAGATATGGAAAACTTTGTCCAAGATTTTGCATTACATCTGTTTTCAGTAGCACGTGATTGGCAAACTAAAAACATGCATTACTTTGGCATGCCCACTTTTGATGGAAAATGGCGCTATCGATTACATGATCTAGATATTGCTGGTGATGATACGAATAAATGGGGTGCCGTTACACCTGCAAATTTTAATATGAATGACTTAGCATACGGCAATACAACATCAAGCCAAATGATGAATGCATTATTGAACAATCCAACTTTTAAAGCGCTATATGCCAATACCATTGCAGATCAGTTAAATACGGTTTTACTACCTGAAGAGTCAAGTGAGAAACTATTAGATATTTCAACCCCTATGGCAAGGTACTTGCCGAGTCATATAGCCATTAATAATGACCCTAAATCAATGGCATTTTGGAGATCAGAAATTACGCGCCTAGGTAACTTTTTAATTGAGCGCATTCCTTTTTATGAAGCGCATACCCAAGGATTTTTAAACTTAAGTGTGCGTCAACCAGTTCAACTCAGTGTGAATGATCACACCATGGGCACGATTAAAGTCAACACAATTGACTTATCTACCCGCTTGAATGCTCAATCTCCAATTTGGACAGGTCATTATTACCCTGAGCACCCGATTACTTTAGAAGCCAAACCAAAACCAGGCTATACATTTATCGGCTGGGAAGGTAGTGATAATAGTATATCCACAATGATTGAAGAAACGATTGATACTGCAAACTTAAGCTACAAAGCTGTTTTTGCGCCACTCGCAACGGTATTAAATCCAGTGATTAGTGACCAAGCAGTTAACCATTTACCGCGCTTCAATAATAAAGTTTCATTAGTGCCTTTAGCTGACATTGAGGTTGCCTCACATGTGTATGAAACTGGTGACTGGGTGTTATTTCAATTGCAGGCAACAGACCCTAACGGTTACCCTTTAACCTTTAGCGCAAAAAAATTACCTAAGGGAATTGATTTACACCCTGAAACTGGCATGATTTCTGGTCAATTTAACCGTGCAGGTAATGTCACATCAACCATCACAGTCACTAATGGCTTAACCAATAGCATAGTGTCGATTAACTGGTCGATTACCAATAAAGGTGATCGTTTAGTGAATTTACCACTTGGGCTTACCGGCGATGGCACAGGACTAACTGCAACATATTTTAATAATGATACGCTAACCGGTGTACCAGCAATGACAACAATCGGCTTGCCTGCATTAAATGTGCATGATGCAGCAAGTATTCTGCCAGACTTACCAATCGATGGATGGAGTGTACGTTGGGAAGGTGTAGTTGAAGTATTAACGACTGGCACTTACGGTTTGCAAACAAGTCAGTTAGCTGATGATGGGGTACGCGTTTATATTGATAATCAACTTGTAATAGACAACTGGGATGGTGGTACCAGTAACGCTGAGGCTGATGTATTATTAACAGGCGGCGCTTTCACACCGATCAAAATTGAATTCCGTGATATTTCAGCAGCCGCTAAATTTGCCCTTAATTGGAAAATTCCAAGCGACAATAGCTACCGCCGCGTGCCATTAGGCGTATTAAACCAAAATGCACCCGTGGTTGCAAATGCACCGCCAACAGTAGCTATTTCAACACCCGCTGCTGAATCTACATTAACCAAAGGTGATCCGTACTCAATCATTGCTTCAGCAGCGGATGCTGATGGGCAAGTGACAAAGGTTGAGTTTTATAATGGCACAAATTTGCTTGCTAGCTCGAACCAAGCACCTTATGCCTTAAGCGGCTCAACTAACAATGTACCAGCTGGTGTGTATACCATCACTGCTAAAGCATATGATGACCAAGGTGAATCTACGATTAGCGCACCAGTGGTTATTACATTAGTAGAAGCAAGCAATGCGCTACCCACTGTCGATATCACTTACCCATTAAGCGATACAACGCTAACACAAGGTCAGGCATACTTTATCTTTGCGCCAGCAGAAGATATAGATGGTGACATCACAAAAGTTGAATTTTATAATGGTGCAAGTTTACTCACAACGGATACAACAGCGCCCTATTATATTTCAGGTTCAACGGCCAATGTGCCTGCAGGTAGCTATACCATTACCGCTAGAGCATACGATAATAAAGGTGCTCAAAGCACTAGTGAACCTATTATCTTTACGATTCAAGCACCCTAACCAGTGGTGGCTACGACTTAAACTAACTTAATCATATATAAAAAAGGCATCGCAATAACACGGTAGTCTCTAAGTTGTTCGTAAACATTTCAATCAATAAAAAAAGCCACTAAATCAATGATAGATTTAGTGGCTTTTTAGCTTATACCTTGTATTAGGTTAAGACAGAATCAGCATGGTATTACCGATACTTTGCACTAGCTGCACGTAAAGCGGCTAATCTTGTCGCAACAATATTGCCACTATCTAGTGGGTCAAGCACGTGTAGGCGCTTCATAATGTCGCCAACTGTGTCATTTAAACCAATGAGGTAAATGCCACGACCATCGTCAATGTGCTGATCAATCATGTCACCAACGGCTTTACACGATGTAATGTCGAGCAAATCAACTTCTGAAAAGTCCAGCAATAAGGCCTTGTAATCACCAGCGTTAGCAATTTTTTTAGCTAAACCACGAGATGCTGCAAAAGCAATTGGGCCTTTTAAGTTAAACAAAGTGACTTTATCTTTAATGCCTGAAAATAATACGGACTCTTCAGCACTCAAAACACTATGTGCATTGTCATCCGTTACTTTTTTAGCTTTATCTAACTGTAGGTTAGCTAAACGCTGCAGCAGAATTAAACTAGAGGCAACAACACCCACACCAACAGCAGTAATTAAATCAACAAATACCGTCATGACCAATACGCCAAGCATAATGAGCACATCAACACGTGGCGCTGTTGTTAAGCGCTTAAGAAAGTCCCAATCAATAATATCCATACCAACTTTAACTAAAATACCCGCCAATACTGCATGTGGAATATTTTCAGCTAATGTACCAGCACCCAATACAATCACTAATAAAATAATAGAATGAAGCGCACCAGAGATTGGCGTTAAACCACCTGCACGAATATTCACCACCGTACGCATCGTTGCACCAGCGCCTGGTAAACCCCAAAAGAAGCCAGCAATCGTGTTGCCTATACCTTGGCCAATTAACTCACGGTCTGAGTCATGGTGTGTACGTGTTTTATTATCAGCGACGAGTGAAGTCAGCAGTGAATCAATTGCACCAAGCAGTGCTAATACAAATGCAGATTTAAGCATGTCTACCATTAAAGTAGAAGTAAACTCCGGCATATGAATCCCAGGTATACCAGTCGGAATTTCCCCTAATATTTTTGCATCCCCACCTTTAAAAAAGAGCATGTAAAGACCAGTACCCACAATCAGCGCTAATAATGAAGCCGGAAATAATTTACTCAATTTAGCAGGCCATAGATAAACAATGGCCAATGTGGCAGCCCCTAAGATTGAAGCATCCACCATTGGGTTGGCAAATAAAGCGGGTAGGTTTTGAAAAGCAGCGAAAATGCCTTCTTTGGTTGTGTCGTGACCAATGAGCGGCGCTAACTGCAAAATGATAATGATCACACCGATACCACTCATAAAACCGGACAACACAGGAAATGGCACAAAACTAATAAAGCGACCAAGTTTGAATACACCCATCAGAATTTGCAATACACCACTTAAAATAACCACCGTAAAAGCCAACGCCATACCATTTTCAGGGAAACGGGCCATATAATCAGTAATTATAGCCGTCATGACAACCGTCATCGGACCAGTTGGACCTGATACTTGTGATGGTGTACCGCCAAATATTGAAGCAAATAAGCCGACAATAATAGCGCCGTATAAACCGGCAATTGCACCAGCACCTGAAGCAACGCCAAAAGCCAGCGCTAATGGTAATGCGACGACTGCGGCGGTAATGCCCCCATAAATATCGCCGCGAATATTATTAAAGTGAAGCCCATAAAATAACTTTTGCATGTATGTCTACCTATTGAGTATTGTTTGCTGAAAATTGCCAAACAATTTGTTTTTATTGTTTATCAGCATTATCTTACATTAAATTAGATAATATTTTTGATAGCAATCCTTTGATATGCAATGTTTAGGACACCAAATTTAATAAATTGCTAAGACTTAGATCGGTTATTCGTCGTTACGACTAATCAAAGCCTGACGCTAACGACCGATGATAGAGAAGTTAGTGATGATGCCGAAAAACAAAATATGATTCATTACATTATTGCGACCGCCTAATACATTCACAATTTGATTTTGGTAACCAATATCATAAGATAACTGTGAATTGACTTTATAGTTTAGACCAAGAAATAAACGATTTTGATTAAAGCCAGACTGCGGCCCATCGTCTGCATCATTTAAATTAATAAACACCTCTTCATTCATGGCGAGTGAAAGTTTAGGGTTAATATTGGTCAATGGCCTTGTGTAACGCATAAAGTACCTAAACCGGTATGCCGTATCATCAAGCCCATCTAAGAATCGCTGTTCAAAACGCAACCGATACGCCAAAGCACCAGTCGATAAGGCCTGTTTAATTAACAACTCTTGAAAAGAACGATGTTCCACACGTTTAGGGTCGTAAGTCGGAATATAAGCATAGCCTTGATATAAACCCACATTTGGCGTTAACTGATACCCCAGCGCACCACGCATTAACAGTGTTGAAAGCGCTTTGTCTTCACCACCGCTTGTGTCGTTCAACGTAAACCGTGGCTGCACATCCACAAAGGCCCGAAGGTCCTCCGTAAGTTTCATTCTAGTTAATGACATTAACCACGCACTCGTTCGTGAATCTGAACTGGTTGCACTAGCGAATGCCGGCAATAACAGCGTCAATGCCATGATGATTTTAAAATACATAAACCTCTCCAATTTGTACCAGTAGTTAATTAACTTAAACCAGTTTAACAAATGGGATACATATATGCACTAATATCAGTAGGCACTAAAGTAAGGTTCCGACATCATCTCGCTTGTAGTGCAGCACATAAAAAAGCTGCTTTGGTTACCCAAAGCAGCTTTTTTATTACCGACAAATACGACTAAATATTACTTAATAAATAACATTTCACGGTATTTAGGTAAATTCCATAACTCATCTGGTACCAATGTTTCTAAGGTATCAGCAGATGCTCTAACCTCATCCATTAAGTCACGTACTGTCGCTGCCATAAAGTCCATATGTGCTTCTGTCGAAGCAAAGTCTTCTTTCGCAACAGCATCACTCAACTTAGCCACTGAAGCCATCATTGCATTCGCTGCCTCAGTCACTGCTGCCGCAGGTGAATGTGTCAACTTAGCACTGATAGATCCTAACTGAGATAAGTAGCTAACGGCTGCTGGATAGATCAGCGTTGTTGCCATCTCAACCACTAGATTAGCTTCTAACTCAATGGTTTGGATATATTGCTCTGAATACACTTCAAAACGACTCTCTAACTCAGCAGGTGATAAAACGCCTGTGCTAGAGAATAGTTCCTGCACGTCTTTCGATTTAAATGCAGGTAATGCATCAGCAGTGGTTGGAATGTTTTTCAGGCCACGCTCTTTCACAGCCATTTCATGCCACTCAGTAGAGTAACCATCACCGCCAAATACTGCGTTACCGTGTAATTCCATTAACTCTTTTAATACAGCAAACACAGCTGCTTGTGTTTTCGCGCCACCATCTAGCTCAGCTTTAAGCTTGTCAGCAATCCAGTCAAGTGAATCAGCAAGCATTGTGTTCATCGCCACTAATGGGCCTGAAACAGATTGTGATGAACCAACTGCACGGAACTCAAAACGGTTACCAGTAAAGGCAAATGGTGAGGTGCGGTTACGATCACCCGGGTCACGTGTAAAGTTTAGAATTTGTGATAAACCTAAGTCCATCTCGCCACCGTCAGTTGGTACGTGTAGTGCACCTGTTTTGATGTCGTCAAATACTTTTTCTAATTGGTCACCTAAGTAAACAGAAAGAATCGCAGGTGGCGCTTCATTTGCACCTAAACGATGGTCATTCGCAGCTGAAGCAATCACTGCACGTAGTAATGGGCCAAACTTATGTACGCCACGGATAACAGCGCCGCAGAATAATAAGAAGTTAAGGTTTTCATTTGGTGTTTGGCCTGGATCAAGCAAGTTACCTTGTGTTGCATTACCAACAGACCAGTTAACGTGTTTACCAGAGCCGTTAATACCAGCAAATGGTTTTTCATGTAGCAAGCAAAGGAAACCATGTGCTTTAGCTGTATTTTTCATCACAGTCATTAATAACTGTTGATGATCAGCCGCAACGTTTGCCGCTTCATAGTAAGGCGCGATCTCAAATTGACCAGGTGCCACTTCGTTATGGTGTGTTTTTGCAGGAATACCAAGCTTGTATAGTTTGTCTTCAAAATCTTGCATGAATACTTGTACACGCTCAGGAATCGCACCAAAGTAATGATCATCAAATTGCTGACCTTTAGGTGATGGTGCACCAAATAATGTTCTGCCTGCTAATAGTAAGTCAGGACGTGCATTAGCAAAGTTCTCATCCACTAAGAAGTACTCTTGCTCAGCACCACAGCTAGAGTTCAGTCTAGCAATGTCAGTTTCGCCCATTAAAGACAATACTTTTTGCGCCGCGTCATTCATCGCTGAATTAGAGCGTAATAATGGAATTTTCTTATCTAGCGCATCGCCAGTCCAAGACATAAATACACTTGGAATAGTCAATACAGCGCCATTCGCTGTTTGCATGATATACGCAGGGCTCGTTGGGTCCCAAGCGGTATAACCACGCGCAGCATTTGTCATACGTAAGCTACCATTAGGGAATGATGAACCATCTGGCTCACCCTTAATTAACAAGCCACCAGTAAACTCAGTAATAGAGCCACCGTCAGAATTCGTAATGATAAAACCATCATGCTTTTCAGCAGTGGTATTGGTCATTGGGTAGAAAATGTGTGAGAAGAACTTAGCGCCTTTAGACATCGCCCAGTCTTTCATCGCCGCCGCAACAACATCAGCTGTTGCAGGATCAAGCGCTTCTCCTGTTTGCACTGTTTTCTTCATTGCTTTAAAAGCAGCCTTAGATAAAGACTCTTCCATTTGTTTTAAACCAAATACATCACTTGCCCAAATCTTACTCAATGGGTCTGTCATTGTTTTTTCTAATGGTACCGCTTTAGTAATTTCATTGACTGCGCTTAATCGAGATTGATTGCCGCTCATTGTTATCCCCTTAACTTTTAATTGTTAGACACACATTGTTAATGTGTCATTTTTTTGAAAAATTGATTTAAAACAATTTTATCATGATTGAAAATTGTTATAACTAGTATCTAGCAAAAAACACACCATGTTTTATCTTGTTTAGTGATTATGTGTATTTTTTACCTTTATTAACGAAAGTAACTTAAAAAATGTACGGGAAACGACGCAGCTTTCACATTCGCATGAATATTCTTGCTGCACTGAATTCACAAACGCACCAAATTGGTGCGTACGCACCATTTACTTGAAAAAATTCACGGATGCAGCCTACATTGATGGTCGACTATTTTTAACAACCGCATAAGCCGCCTGTATCTCTTGTGCCTTATCCGTTGCAACATCAATCATTTCTTTTGGCAAACCTTGCCCAATTAATTTATCTGGGTGATATTGGCTCATGAGTTTTTTATAAGCTTGCTTCACCTCTTGATCTGTATTACTTTTACTCACGCCAAGTGCTTTATAAGCATCATCAAGCGTTGAGGCGCTACTTTGTTGATTACCCTGTCCACCTGACGAAAAGTGCGCTTGGTTTTTTACCGTTTCCATCAGCTGGTTAAACTGATGATCGTTAAACCCAAGCTGCCCTGCAATGTCTTTTAATAATGCTTTTTCGGCCGGGTCTATCACACCATCCGCTAAGGCCAACACAATCAGGTAAACCATTAACATGTGTTTCAAGTTATGGGTGTTGCCACACACCTGCATAAACTGCGCAAGTTGCGCATTGTGGTCAAATCCCTCAGCACTACCACTTTTAAAATGGTCAATGGCGACTGCGCGATAGTCGGCTGACATTTTCATCGCCGTAATGGTTTGTTCGGTTTGGTCAATTTCAGCTTGTGAAATATGGCCATCGGCTTTGGCTAATTTACCTTTTAAGGTAAACAGCGTTTCAATAAAGACCTTTTGACGCTCTTTTTGGCTAAGCGGATTCACGCCACCAGCACCGTAAGCAATACGACGATCAATCGCACTACCAATAAAGTAGCCAATCACGCCACCCAAAAAGCCAAACTTTACAAACCCTATTCCTGCACCAATTAATTTAAACAACAGTATTACTCCTAACCACTAACACTTGCATTGAAAATTTAACCACTTTAACGCACACAACGAAAGTGCACTTATTACCTAATAAAACCATTATAACAAGCTCACCCAACAAAAATACTGCCTAAACCATTTAACACACTCAGTGACATTTGTTTACCAAGCCTCTATGATTCGATTCATAGATACTTCACAGCAAAATCCATTTAAAAACCACCATCAGCACGAAGGCACTCAACCATGTCAAACCAAGCAACGCTCCATACTATTTCTAACAATGGCTACAAAGCCACTATCGCCAACTTAGGCGCTGAATTAAAGTCTTTGGTTAATACATCAACAAGTGAAGAATACATTTGGCCTGGTGAGGCAAGTGTTTGGAAAGGGTCAGCACCAGTACTGTTCCCTATTGTAGGTAGATTAAAAAACGGTGAATACCACCATCATGGCAACCATTACCAACTACCTAAACATGGTTTTGCAAGAAATAGTCTTTTTGAATTAGCAACAGACAAAAAAATGAGAAAAGTTTTTTACTTAAATCATCACCTGAAACACTTCAGCAATATCCATTTGAATTTGAGTTTCAAGTGTTTTTTAGCCTAGATGCAAATGGACTAACGGTCAGGTATGAAGTGCGCAATGCCGGTAATGAACACATGCTATTTACCTTAGGTTCACACCCTGCATTTTCATTACCAATCACTAACAGTAGTTTAGAAGATTATTATTTAGAGTTTGAACTAGCAGAACAATTGGATTGTTACTTTTTAGATAAGGACTTGTTATGCACAAAGCCAATTCCAGCCTATTTAAATAACAGCAAAACAATCCCTATTTCAGCTAAGCTGTTTGAAAATGATGCGTTAATTTTCAAAAACATTCAATCCAGAAAAGTATCCATTCACCATCAGAAAACTGGCAAAAGGTTAACGCTAG
>JAWUXH010000025.1:0-40585 GCA_034111445.1 Methylophilaceae bacterium
CAATAAATTCAGGAATTAAACCAAATTTAATGAGATCTTCTGGCTCAACGTCACTTAAGATTTCGCCAACATCGCGTGCATCATCTTTGCTTTTGACTTCAGCACCAAAACCCATGCCGCCTTTTTCAGAACGCATACGGATGACTTTTTCTAAGCCATCAAATGCACCACCACAAATAAATAAGATATTAGTGGTATCTAACTGCACAAATTCTTGGTTTGGATGTTTACGGCCACCTTGAGGTGGAATTGAAGCAACGGTACCTTCAATCAATTTAAGCAAGGCTTGCTGTACGCCTTCACCCGATACATCACGAGTAATAGAGGCATTTTCTGATTTACGTGAAATTTTATCCACTTCATCAATGTAAACAATGCCACGTTTTGCTTTTTCAACATCGTAATCACATTTCTGTAGTAACTTCTGCATGATGTTTTCAACATCTTCACCCACATAACCAGCTTCAGTAAGTGTGGTTGCATCAGCCATCACAAATGGCACGTCTAATACGCGAGCAAGTGTTTGCGCTAGCAATGTTTTACCAGAGCCAGTAGGTCCGATCAGTAGAATATTACTTTTTGCAATTTCAACTTCGTCCTTCTTACCACCTTGCGCCATGCTGTGGTGATCTAATCGCTTGTAATGGTTATAAACGGCAACGGCTAAGCTTTTCTTAGCTTGCGCTTGACCAATCACATGCTGATCTAAAATCTGAGTGATTTCTTGCGGCTTAGGAAGACTAACTTGTGTAGGCGTTAGGCCATCAGTACTCTGCACTTCTTCAACAATGATGTCGTTACATAGGTCAACGCACTCATTGCAAATAAATACAGAAGGGCCTGCAATCAATTTTTTTACTTCATGTTGGCTTTTTCCACAAAAAGAACAATAAAGTAACTTATCTCCGTCGGCTGTCGTTGCCATTGATTATTTCCTATTCTTAAATTTTATTAATCTTTTTTAATCGATAAATGCTTGTCAAAATTGAATTAAATCAATTCTCATTATTTACATATCGACTTAAGCGCCATTAACTTAAGGCTTAAAGCCTTAAGTTAACCAAATGATTAACCGCGTGTTTCAATCACTTTATCAATTAGGCCATATTTTACTGACTCTTCAGCACTCATAAAGTTATCACGCTCAGTATCACGATCAATTTCTTTAGTTGTCTTACCTGTATGATCAGCTAACACACCATTTAGTTTCTCACGTAAGTACATAATTTCTTTTGCGTGAATTTGGATATCAGTCGATTGCCCTTGAAAACCACCAGAAGGCTGATGAATCATGATGCGCGAGTTAGGTAAGCTAAAACGCTTTTCTTTAGCACCAGCGGCCAGTAAAAATGCACCCATACTCGCTGCTTGACCAATACATAAAGTACTCACATCAGGTTTAATGAATTGCATCGTGTCATAAATTGACATGCCTGCTGTCACTGAACCGCCAGGAGAGTTGATGTAGAAAGAAATATCTTTATCAGGATTCTCAGCTTCTAGGAATAGTAATTGTGCAACGATTAAGTTTGCACTTGCATCATTCACAGGGCCTACTAAGAAAATTACACGCTCTTTTAACAGTCGTGAATAAATGTCAAATGAACGCTCACCACGGCCACTTTGCTCGATCACCATTGGGATATAACCTAATCCCTGTGGTGTTGTACTTTGAGCTGAATCATTTTGTAAGTGCATATCTTGAGTCCCTTGCAAATGTTGCATACTAGTCCTTTAGTTATTTCCCATTAAATCGTCAAACTTAACTTTTTTATCAGTTACTTTCGCTTGTTTCAATACCCATTCAACAGCATTTTCTTCTGTTGCAAGTGCTGAAGGCTCATCTAAACGTTTTGAATCGTCGTAATACCATTTAACAACATCAGCTGGTTTTTCAAAGCTTTGTGAAAACACATCAACCATTGCACGAATCTGATCTGCATCAGCATGCAATTTATTGTCATTAATTAAATCACCTAGAATTAAACGCAACTTTGTACTTCTTTCCGCTTGATCTTGGAACATTGAAGGCTGTAATTGCATATTAGCCATGTCAGAACCTTGTTCTTCAAGATTTTTTCTAGTGGTTTCCATCATGCGATTTGCTTCTGTTTGCACCAAAATATTTGGCACACCAAACTCAGCACTTTCAGCTAACGCTGTAAATGTATTTTCTTTTACTTTTGCTTTAATACGCTTTTCAACTTCTTGCGTTAAGCTCTCAGCAATGTCTGATTTCATTTTCTCAACATCACCATCTTCAACGCCTAAACTTTTCGCAAAGTCTGCGTCAACTTCCGGGTATTTAGGTTGTGAAACCGAAATAAACGTTACGTCATAAGTCACAACCTTACCAGCGATCTGCTCTGGTTGGTGGTCATCAGGATAAGTTACATCAAACTGTTTTGATTCACCTGATTTAGCGCCTGTTAACGCTTCATCAAATGATTCAACACGACCACCTTCACCGATGACTAAATCTATGCCTTTATCGGCAGTTGATTCAACTTCTTGACCGTCCATTGAAGCTGTCAATGAAATATTGATGCGGTCACCTTTTTTAGCGCCGCGCTTCACTGGCTCATAAGAGACGCGTTGTTTAATCAACACATCTAATGTTCTTTGAATATCGGCGTCGCCTACTTTCAATGTTGGGCGTTCGATTTCTAGTTTTGACAAATCACCTAATTTAACTTCAGGGAACACTTCAAAAGTAGCCGTGTACTCAAGGTTTTCTGAAGCAGCATCAAATGGTTTGTGCTCAATATTAGGGAAACCAGCAACACGTAGTTTTTGTGCTTCTACTGCATCACCAAATGATTTTTCAACGGCTCCTGAATAAACTTCATCACGCACTTCATTACCGTGCTGTTGTGCTACCAAACCCATAGGCGCTTTGCCTGGGCGAAAACCTGCAAATCTTGCAGTACGCGCCACTTGCTTTAAGCGCGCCTCAATTTGTGCTTCTAAAGGTTTTAGTGGTACCGAAATTGTCATGCGGCGTTCAAGATCACTAATCGTTTCAACATTTATTGCCATGCTATGTATTCCTAAGGAGTTTCGTTTCTTTTCATATATTGTTTAGCTATAAATATAGCCAATATAAAAAAGTAACTTTTTATAAAAATTTAAAAAATCAACAAAACGGGTTTCATTATCAATGAACTCTATCTATTTAATCACGTATATACCTACTGAATCACGCAGATAAGAAGATTAAACATTCGCTTTATTAATGGTTAACTTGCCTAAAATAAACGCCCAACTATAGCATATTAGACTTTTGCAAACAAACAGACATAATTGTTTTTTTATTTAATAAAATATTGCCATTAAATTACGCAATAAGGCTGCTGGGTAAAACTAAATTTTGGGGGAAAGCCTTCCGGCTTCAGATTGTCACTTTGTATGAATTAACACCATTAAATACAGCTTGAATCACAATTAGGTTGTGTTGCTGTTTTTGGTTATTTAATGGTGCGAAAGGAGAGACTCGAACTCTCACGCCTTTCGGCGCTGGTACCTAAAACCAGTGCGTCTACCAATTCCGCCACTCTCGCTAGTTCCATCACCTCAAATAGACTGTGCTACTCAAGGAAGGTCAGCATTATAGCCCAAGATTTTGCAATATAGAAAATATATTATAAAAAAATGCATATTTTTTTAATTACACCTAAATAACCGACCATCAACACCTCATAAATAGGGATGAAATCATAACTAGCCTATTAATAGGTTTAATATGTTCGCTTTATTTAAGTGCTTTTATGATTATAATGAAACATTAACTTATCAATCAATTTAAAAATATCATGCAAAAAAATATCAATGCCAATGAAATCGAAATGCTTAGCAGTGAGATTGAATTACTCATGCGCGAGCGCAGCAACTTATTAAAAGTCGCTGGTGCAGCCGCAGGCTTAATTGCAGAAATGAAAACTTCTGACCTGCCAATTGGTACGATTGAAGCCGCCGATTTACTCGCAACCGCAGTTAATGCTTTAAGTGAAGATACGTTAGAAGATGCGCTGACTTCAGTGCATGCAGAAATTGTTGGCTAGTGCAACTTAAAAGCGGCATAGTAGCGTACCCTGCCTAGGGTGTTCGCAAGCGCGACTCTTTAAAACACACAGACTATAATCAATAATTAAATTGTGTCATTTATGATGATTGCCCAATCAATTACCAAGCGCAGTACCCGTTATTCAACCTGTTTACTTGGTCTACTTACCGTCGTTTTAATCGAAGGCTGTACGTTTCAAAGCTACAGCCCTAAACCGATAGACCCTGGAACAATGGCCGAAGCATTTGAGCAACGGTCACTAGATGACCCTCAATTTGCAGCCTTTTTAAGCGCGCAAAGTGGTCAAACAGTTAACCTACCAATTGATGCTTGGGATTTAGCAACCCTTACTTACACCTCGCACTACTTCCACCCAGACCTCAACATTGCGCGCGCCAAGTGGAATTTAGCGCAAACTAAAACACTCGCATCCAAACAAAAAGCCCTGCCGACTTTGAATGGCAGCATTGCAAGAAGCAACCGCGCTAATGGTGACATTAACCCTTTCGCTTACGGCTTCGGCATCGATTTACCCATCATCACGCATGGCAAGCAACAAATTAACATTGATGGATTTGAACATTTATCAAGCATTGCTAAGTTAAATATCGCACAAACGGCATGGCAACTACGCCAACAAGTCGCCAGCACATTGATTGCATTCCAAGACAACGCCCTTCAACTTGAAGTGGCAAAAAGTGATATCGCGTTAAATGAAGCCATTGTTAATATGCTACACAAGCGACTGCAATATGGTGAAGCCTCTAGCTTAGAAGTGAGCTCAGCAAAACACAAATTGCAATTGAGTGAAGCGCAATTACAAAGCTTAAGTCAAAAAGCTGCCCCACTTAAAGCACAGTTAGCCAATAATTTAGGGTTGCCTCTAACAGCAGTACAAACAATGCAGCTATCTTTTGGTGGGCTAGCTACCAGTCATACTGAATATAGTGCATTTGATGCAAGAGCCTCGCAACGGTCCGCCCTACTAAACCGCCTTGATGTACGCGTTGGTTTAGCTGAATATGCCATTGCAGAAAACGCGTTAAAACTAGTCATTGCCAAACAATACCCAGACATTTCCATTAGCCCAGGCATTGGGTACGAATTTGGCGATACGGTTTGGTCATTAGGCTTTTCAGGTTTATTAACGCTCATCAACAAAAACAAAGCCGGCATTGCAGAAGCCGAAGCTGCCAGAGCCTTATCCGCCGCCCAATTTGAACAATTGCAAGCCAACGTGATTGCAGAAACCAATATCGCCCATGCACAATATGTTGAAGCAACCCATCAACTACAAGCTCACAAATTACAACTTAATCAAACCAATGCAGCATTTGATAAAGTCTCTCGCCAATTTGATGCTGGCGTGATTGACCGCCTCACCCTAACACTTGCTAAAATCGATGCTT
The DNA here is from genome assembly GCA_034111445.1 of Methylophilaceae bacterium. Classification (GTDB taxonomy): domain Bacteria; phylum Pseudomonadota; class Gammaproteobacteria; order Burkholderiales; family Methylophilaceae; genus Methylotenera. The sequence continues at coordinate 5,473 of JAWUXH010000025.1, forward strand.
TAAGCGCTGAAAAACGTTTAATTTCATCTATAAAGCAAGTGAACCTTGCCAAACTTAATTTAGAAAATAGCTTACAAAAGCCTCTACTAACGGAGCAACCTCATGAAAAGTAAATTAAGCCTCGTCATACTTATTCAGGCCTTTATTATTGTTATGCTCTTTTGGGTATTGGTCTTTTATGGCAAGGATGAATACAAAGCCTTAACGCAAGGATCGGAAGAGGAAATTGAATCGCCGACTTATGTTGAAACGGTTGATGGAAAAACATCCATTGAAGTGAATGAAGCAACGCAAGTGCAAAGTGGCATTACAACAGCGCCGCTAACAAGTATCAGTTACTCAGAAAATATTTTAAGTTACGGTAATGCCATTAGTATTTCAAGCTTAGTTGACTTACGTGCCCGCTACCTAGGCACCAAAGCGGATGAATTAATTGTGCTTGATGCATTAGGCGCAAGCAAGCAACACTATGAGCGCATGGTGGTACTGAATAATGACAATAAAAATGTGGCAGACAAAGTAGTCACGACTGCACAAAATGAAATTCGCGCACATCAAACTAAATTAACAGCATTGCAATCGAATGCGCGCAACATTGCTGATAGCATGCGCCAACAATGGGGCAATGGGCTAACCAATATCGCGATTCAAAAAGGGGACTCAACACTCTTTAAGCAGCTGATACAAAACCAGCGCGTATTGATTCAAATCACCTTACCCTTTACGGCACATACGCCAAGCAAAGGCACACGTGTACAAATTGCACCTACTTCTGCATTGCAAAATGTAGTGAGCGCAGAATACTTTTCTCCTGCACCAACTAGCAATACGACCATGCAGGGGAAAACGTACTTTTACCATGCTAAAGCTGACTTTTTAAGAGCAGGCATGCCAGTCAAGGTCTTAGATTTTGACAAACTAGGTGAGCCATTAGCAGGTGTATTCATTCCGAATGAAGCCGTTGTATGGTATGCAGGCCGCCCTTGGGTCTACCAAAAGCAGGATGGCACTGAATTTGTACGCTTACCAATTCATAACGATCATGAAGTGGAAGATGGCTGGTTTTACCAAGGCGTACTGAAGGCCGATGATTTAATCGTCACAAGTGGTGCGCAACTACTGCTGTCAGAAGAGTTTAAATATCAAATTACGAACGAGAATGATGATTAACATGCAATACCATCAAACTACTTTGAGTCCATTTAAAACGAGACCGCCATTATGATGTCCGCCATCGTTAAGTTCTCCGTTCGCTTTAGCGGTGTGATCATTGGCCTTGCCATGCTGGTCGTACTGTATGGCTTATATACTTTGTCGCACAGTAATTTAGATGTATTTCCAGAATTCTCACCTACCCAAATTGTGATTCAAACAGAATCACCGGGCTTATCAGCAGAACTCGTTGAGACATTAGTCAGCCAACCCATTGAAACCAGTATTTCAGGTACGGTTGGGATTGAAAGCTTACGCTCGCAATCGATCCCTGGCCTTTCAATTGTGACGATCATCTTTGATGAAAGCACTGACATTTATCGCAACCGGCAAGTCATTGCTGAACGATTAGCCACCTTAACTAACCGCATGCCAGCTGGCATTGTGCCTAGCATCACCCCACTTACCTCCTCAGCCAGCACGGTACTTGGTTTTGGCATCACCTCAACAGAGCGTAATTTAATTGATTTAAGGTCCTTGGTTGACTGGACAATTGTGCCGCATTTATTAGCGATACCAGGCGTGGCTGATGTGAATGTATTTGGTGGAAAAGTACGTGAATTACAAGTACTGGTAAACCCAGATAAGATGATCGAATATGGCATTTCGCTACTGCAAATTGAAGAGGCTGTATCAAAAGCGACGGGCGTACGCGGTAATGGTTTTATTGAGAACAATAACCAACGTATTGTCATTAATACAGATGGGCAAGCGTCCTCTCCTGCACGGCTTGCTAAGGCAACACTCGTGCACAAAAATGGTCAAACCATTCGCATTAGTGATGTGGCTGAAGTGGTGGTTGGTGAAAAGCCTTCGATTAGCGCTGCTTCGATTAATGAAGTAACGGGCGTATATTTATCAGTACAAAGTCAATTAGGGGCCAACACCCATGCGGTTACCCGCGCGATTGAAACCTCATTACAATCGCTCAAACCAATGCTTGCTGCCGAAAAAGTTACTTTGCACGAAGGCTTATTCAGACCTGATAATTTTATTGAAGTGGCGATTGAAGGGGTACAAACCGATATTATTATTGGCTCCGTATTGGTGATCGCCATTCTGTTCTTATTCTTGTTTAATTTACGAACAGCTTTCATCTCTGCAACGGCTATTCCAATCTCTTTATTATCGGCCATTGTGGTCTTATATTATTTTGATATTGGCTTAAATATCATGGTGTTAGGCGGCCTTGCTATTGCATTAGGTGAAGTTGTAGATGATGCTATTATTGATACTGAAAACATTTTTAGACGCTTAAAAGAAAACCGCTTACTCAGCAAACCAGTACCCATTCACCGTGTGGTTTATGAAGCTTCTATGGAAGTCAGAAGCTCAGTTGTGTATGCAACGATCATCGTAGTATTGGTATTCATGCCCTTACTCACCCTGTCAGGCGTAGCGGGCAAACTATTCGCCCCTTTAGGCTTTGCCTATATTATGGCCATTGTGGCCTCTCTAGTCGTTGCACTCACACTCACACCGGCTTTATGTTACTTGCTACTAGGTCACGCCAAGTTAGATACGGAAGATTCACCAGTCATCAAAGTGATTAAAGCTTGGTACGTTAAAACCTTATACCGTATTGAAAAACACTTTAAAGCCGTGATGATCGTCAGCATATTCTTTATTGCTTTGGGTTTAGGCGCCCTACCACTTTTCAAAAGCCAGTTTATTCCAGCTCTGCATGAAGGTCACTTTATTATGCACATGACAGCAGTGCCGGGTACATCTGAACAATTGTCATTAAAGCTAGGTAAAAAAGTTTCAAAATCTATTCGAGAAATCGAAGGCGTTCAATCAGTCACACAATGGGTTGGCCGCGCTCCAAACGGTGCTGACACATTCGGCACCCACTATAGTGAGTTTGAAATTGAGATTGGTGCGATTCCAGGTGAAGAGCAGCGCCGCATTTTAAATAGTATTCGTGAAAAACTAACCGGTGGTGCTATCGATGACGATGATACCGTTGAAGTGCATGACAGTGAAGAAGATAACGAATCGACACAAGCATCAGAACATGATGAACCTGGTTTTATTGGGGTTAACTTTGCTATCAACACCTTCTTAACAGAGCGTATTGAGGAAACTATTTCGGGTTATGCTGCTGCAGTGGTTGTGAACATTTACGGCAGCGATTTAGATGCGCTCGATTACGATGCACAGCGCATTGCTGCGGCCATGAACCAAATTAATGGTGCCGCTGATGTATTGGTACAATCACCACCAGGCACACCGCAGTTAGTCATGCGTTTGCGCCATGAAAAGCTTTCACAATGGGGCATACATGCCACTGACGTCTTAGATACCATCCGCGCCGCGTATGGCAGCCTACCAATTACACAAGTGTATGAGGGTAACCGCGTCACTAGTGTGAATGTCATGATGAATTTTGATGCGCGTGATGATGTGCAAGATGCTGGGAACATTCCAGTATTTAACCCTGAAGGCAAGTTATTACGCTTAAAAGATATTGCACATATTGTGCAAGAAAATGGTCGTTCAAAGATTTTACATGGTGGTGGTAAACGGATTCAAACCGTTACCGCTAATGTTTCTGGCCGCGGCATTGATGCATTCACCACAGAACTAAGAGCAACACTCAATAAAGACCTACGACTATCAGAAGGCAGCTACATCGAGATTACAGGTGCAGCAGAAGCAAATCGTGCTTCACGCGAAACGCTTGTATTACATTCGCTACTCGCCATTATCGGCGTATTCCTCATGCTCTATATCGCTTTTGGGCAGCTGCGTAATCTATTACTCACGTTCTTGAACCTACCCTTTGCCTTAATCGGTGGTGTGATTGCTGTGATGTTAACGGGTGGATGGATTTCATTAGGTTCACTGGTCGGCTTCGTCACGTTATTTGGTATTACACTAAGAAACTCCATTATGATGGTTTCACACTTCCAACACTTAGTGGACCATGAAAACCTTGTGTGGAACTTAGAAACTTGTGTGCGCGGCGCCACTGAACGACTGCCATCGATTTTAATGACAGCCTTAGTGACTTCTTTAGGCTTATTACCGCTAGCCGCTGGTAGTGGTCAGCCAGGGCGAGAAATTGAAGGCCCAATGGCAACCATTATTGTGGGCGGCTTGGTAACTTCAACTATTCTTAACCTGCTTATTTTACCAACCATCATGTTGCACTTTGGTCGGTTTACAAAGCAAATTAAAAGCTTTGAAGATTAAGCCTTAGTCTTTATTTAGTCATACTTTAAATACTTAAATCGAGCATCATCATTAGGGGTGCCTTCCAGCGCCCCACCCTCAGATGCCGGTTGCCAAGCAATCACTGATTCAATTTTGGCTGCTAATTCAAAGTCTTTATCCGTAATGCCTTTTGCGTCGTGCGTGCATAATTTCACAATCACAAAGGCATACGAAACCGTTAAATCTGGGTGATGCCATGCCGCTTCAGCTAAATGGCCAACCGTTGTCACCACCATCATGGTTGACTTCCAGCTACTAGTTCTATATTTTCGGCGAATCCAACCATTCTCTAAAAACCAATGTGGTAATTCTGCTTTTAATTTTGCTTCAACTTCCGCTTCTGCGTACACTTTTTTATCTGTCATCACTAACATTCCTTTTAAGTATTTAATGCGTATTACTATGGACTAATAAGCCATGCTTTTCGAGAGTTTTTACTTCAAACCTGGTATTAAACAATCCAGCATCGCCTTTATGCATCACCCATGTTTGATAAAGTTTCCCTGCCATAAAATCAACGAGTCCACCATCGACCAATGCATCATTCATTAATTGCTCAACCATCACATGATTAGATTGATAACTTGTCAAAGATGCAGACTTCACTAGAATTAAATGCTCAGCACCCAATTGATTAGCAAGCCAAGCACTTAAACTATCTGAAGTGGTATCCCAGTTATTAGGAATTGTCTGTTCTGCCATTAACATGTCGCTTGGCAGCCACACCATGGGGCGCTTTTGTAAAGCACCTGCTGCAATTGCCGATTCACTATCAACAGTGATCAACGCCTTATTCATCGCAGCCATTAACAAACCAAATTGATCCATCGCTTTTAACGCTAAATGATGTGCGTCAACATCTTCGATGCCTGATCGTATTTGCGCTTCACGCACTGCGTCGGCAAAAATACTCCCACCGGGCACAATAATGACCTTGCCATGACTATGTTGAACAATCACAGCTAACCACTTGGCAAGTTCCGGTGCGCCCAATAAACTACCGCCGATTTTAATCACCCAAGTGGGATACTTTGATTGATTGTTAAACGATAAGTCAGCCATCTGAGATTGGTTTATTGAAAAAACCGCATCACCTTCATGATGCTTGATGCTTTATCGAGTGTTTCTTCATATTCTTTTGCTAACTCTGAGTCCGCCACAATGCCGCCACCGGCATAAAAACTCACTTCGCCCTCAGAGAATACTGCCGTACGAATTGTAATGTTGGTGTCCATGTTGCCATCAAAACCAATATAACCGACTGAACCGCAATACACACCGCGACGATGAGGTTCCAGCTCCTCAATGATTTCCATTGAACGTAATTTTGGTGCACCAGTAATTGAGCCGCCAGGAAAGGCGCCGCGCAATAAATCAATGGCCGTTTTTCCCTTTGCTAAGGTACCGGTCACGATGCTGACTAAATGGTGTACATTCGCAAAGCTCTGTAATTGAAATAATTTATCGGCCTTAACAGAACCTGTCGCACAATTCTTACTAATATCATTACGCAGTAAATCAACAATCATCAGATTTTCAGCGCGATCTTTAACACTTGCCTGCAACTCTGCTGCATAGCTAGCATCAATGGCTTCATCTGCGTGGCGTGGCCTTGTGCCTTTAATTGGCCTTGTTTCCACATGACCATCCACAATTTGTAAGAATCGCTCAGGTGATCCTGATAGCACTTGTAAATCACCAAAGTTCATATAGGCCATAAAAGGCGCTGAGCTGACTTCACGCAATTTTTGATAGGCAAGCCAAGCATTACCTTTAGCCTGCGCTGAAAAACGTTGCGCAAGGTTTACTTGGTAACAGTCTCCGGCTTTGATATAAGCTTTAATCTTATTAAATGCGGTACTGTACTGTTCATAATCCATATTACTGCCCACTTCAGTGCTCACCATGAAGTTATCTTCAACATGGTCTGCATAAACAGCATCAAAATGCTGACAAATAGTAGTCCAGTTATTACGCGTTTCTTCTTGTAAACCACTCGACACTAACATCGTTGTTTTAGTGCGATGATCAACCACCACTGCCCAATCATATATGCCAACCATCATATGCGGTACAGCAGGGTTTACTTGTGCAATATTAGGTAAGTTCTCAATTTGCCGACCTAAGTCGTAGCCAAAATACCCCATTGCCCCGCCAGTAAAAGGAATGGTCGCCTTGGTGGTATAACCTTGTTCAATATAGGCTTGCTGATACGGTTTAATCAGCTTATTTAAAATGAGAAACGGATCTTCATCACTAATGGTTGTTTGACCATTTTGCCAAATTTCAGTGATGATTTTAGATGTTCCAGCACCAGTATTTTCACTCTCGTTAAGATCGAGGGCTTCTTGCGTTTTAATGGTGATAAATGGCTCTGCCACAAAAATATCGTAGCGCCCATATTGACTTCGTGGCTGACCACTATCTAAAAACAAAGCCCAAGGTTCAGCACTCAATCGCGCAAATAGGACCGATGAGTCCTCATCGTAAGGGAGTTGATGTGTTAACAATGCGTGCGCCATATGACTATTGTGTCACACCCATTGCTTGATGTGCGAAATACCCAACGGCAACTGCTGGTAAACAATGTCCTGCCCATTGCGACAATGACGCATTTGAAGCTGAGAAAGTATGTTGCCCCAGTACGTCCGTCGCATGCTGGTAAGTAATGCGATGGTGTGGCATTTTAATATTCATTTCACCGACAATTTCTTCTAGCAAAAAACTACCAACCCCAGCACCAATTAATTTTAAAGTAGCAAGGGTTGGCTCTAAGGTTGTCAGTAGCTGTAAATGGCCTTCAATCGCGTCAGCTAAGCGTTGCTTTTGAATGGATTTAAAGGCAATCGCTAACTCTAGCCATTGCCCCATCGTTGCATCTTCAACATCATGCCCAATCATGCGTGCAATTCTTCGCGCGCTGGCCTCTAGTGATTTATCATGGCCATCAGCGGTGTCAGCCATATCATCTTCCGGCTCTAAATCGCCTGTTAAGCGATATACATCTGCCATGGTCGCAAAGTGTTCTGCAGCAACATTGCTTTCGCCAGCACCCCACGCAATGGTATTAGCAATGGCCATTAATGGGGTTCGCACAACTCCAGAGTAAATCAACTCATTACACTGCATACGCGCCGCATCAGAAAATCCGACACAACTGACACGCCCAACTCTAAACAAAATCATATCGGTGGTGGTACTGCCAATATCAACGAGCAAACCCGTTTTAGCTTGCTCTGCCACGAGCGCGGCACTAGCATGCCAGTTGGCTGAGGCAATAGCCTCCCAACTTTCATACACTTTTTCAAATGGGATCAACGATTGTTCACCTTTTGCCGCACGGTAGAATAACACGTCACCTTCTAATTCAATACTCACCAGTTTACTAATTTCAATCACGCCCATTTGTCGATTATCAAACAAATCAACCAACTCTCCTGTCATGGTCACGGCATGACATAAGCCTCCCTGAAAACCATATTTCGATGACAATAATCTTGTAATGTCTTCAATGGACTGCGCTAACAAGGCCAAGCCTTTCCATAACGCGCAAGGGACTTGCAACACCTCTAGCAAAGTGCCGTCATTATTCATCAGTGCTGCTTTCAGATGTGCGCCGCCAACATCCCAGCCAATATAATATTTGTATGGTTCTTGATTCATGATTATTCTTTTTTTAAATACGAATACTTACGATATTTTTCTCTATTACAGGGCAATTAAACGTTGGGGTTAATGAGTGCGTCAGGATTAAGGCAGCAACATTGTGACCAGTCGCCTCACCCATCGCAACGTAGCTTGTTGTTAGCCTAGGATTAATTTCAATCACACTAATTTTATCATGCGTTGGGTCTATCATGACATCAACACCAATATAGCCTGCAGCACCAGGTAGCGCTTTGGCAATTTGTTGCCCTAAGGCTTCCATTTGAGGCCAATATTGTGCCATACCATTCACCGTAATGCCGTCTAATATAAAAGTATCATCGAGGACTGATACATGCTGCGTGTTACAACTTAACAAGAAGGCCTGCCCTGCTTTGCACAACATAGAAAAACTGGCTGAAATACCATGATGATAGGGCTGAATCAAATAGTGTTCAGCGCAGGCATTTTTAATTAACCACGCGTTCATCTTGTCTTGCCTATTAAATAACTGAACGCCTTCACAGCCTACGCCATCAATTGGTTTTGCGACCCATTTTTCAACCAGACTATTCGTTTTTGGGAATGTAAAATCTTTATTACCCAACCAATCTTGCGCTGAAATAGCTGGTATAACTAGGATATTTTCTTGCGCCAATAATTCCGTACAGGCTAACTTATTTGAAGTCACTTGAAACACTTGGCTATCACTACCAATCAGCATCACCCCTGCGTCAAAACACTGCTGACTATACTCAGATAAAACGCCGTCAGATTCTGGTGCGATCAACCAAACTAGTTCAGCTTGCAGCATGGTACTTTTAAATATGGCATCAAAATCATGAGCGACTTCAATACTGCTGCCAACCAAATTAGATGCACCAACACGATGATCATGCGTGGTGATCACATTAAATTGATCTAATGCAACCACTTCTTTCAACAAGGCATCGCGCATCAAAGCGCCCTCTTTAGCCAAACTATTAGCCAGTGTCACATTACATAAACCACCACCAGTGATAAACTCGCAAATAAAGAGTGTTAAACGTGAAGAAGACATAAATTAAGGCGTGTATGAATATTATTCCAGTAATTGATTTGCTTAACGGTACCGTGGTTCATGCGAAGCAGGGTCAGCGAGATTCCTATCAAGCCATTGAGTCGCAATTAACCCATTCTAACAAGCCTTTGGATATCATTGCAGCTTTACTCACACTACATCCTTTTAAAACGCTTTATATCGCTGATCTCAACAGCATACAACACACACCAACGCCGCATGAAGATAATTTCTCTGTGATTGAAGCAATCACCAAAGCGTATCCAACACTGGATCTATGGATAGATGTAGGCATTACTGACATCGCATCACTGCGTAAATGGCAGACATTAAAAGTAAAGATCATTTTGGGATCTGAAAACTTTCCTAGCCACGCTTTATATCAAGCAGTAACAGACTCTATCGCTAATGATTACTGTCTATCACTCGACTTTATGCATAAGGGCTTTAACGGTGACCCGAACATACTAAGCAATACAACACGGTGGCCTAGCAAAGTTATCGTGATGACAATCAAGCGTGTTGGTAGTAATCATGGTCCTGATATCAGGCAGCTAGTTGAGATCAGATCAAAAAATCCTACGGTGGATATCATTGCTGCAGGTGGTGTCAGAAACATAAACGATTTAATTCAGCTAAAAAAAAATCAAATCAATGGCGCGCTGATTGCAACGGCGCTACATCAACAACAAATCACAGGAACAGATTTACAGCACTTTAGTCAGACAAAATAAAAGCCTGACGCATCAGGCTTTTATTTAATACTAACTACTCAAACCAATCCTACTCAAGGTTTGCGTGTAATGCACGCATACCTTGCTCAGTTAAGTCTTTATCAAAGATTAACTCAGAAATAGCACCTTCTAAGAATACTAATGTTGAAAGCTCAAACTGTGAGCCCATTGGCATGCCTTTAACTGGTGCGAAGCTGTCGTCTTGACCCACTTGAACCACTAAATCAGCTACATCAGCCATTGCTGAAGATTTTTTCATAGAAATAACCGCTAATTTAGCGCCCACTTCTTTTGCTTTTTTAACGAATGGTAATAGTGTTGCTGTACCGCCAGAACCTGAAACTAAGATTAACAAGTCACCTTCTTTAATAGCTGGCGTTACCACTTCACCAACCATAAATACTTTATGGCCAGAATGCACTAAACGCATTGCAAAAAAGCGTGATACTAATAGTGAGCGACCTGCGCCACCGATAAATGTAGCACCTGAGCTTTGTACTAAACTAACAAGCTCAGCTGCTTTAGTTTTATCAGTTACATCTAAGATGCGAGTCAAATTATCTAAAATATTTTGTTGATGATCCATGTCATTTCCTTATGAATTAAGCTTTTTATATTTATAAAGCTAATTAATGTTGTTCAAAAAAAATCCTGACTCATCACTGAGTCAGGATTTTTTAATCACTTCTCAATAATTTCTTATTGATACTAATTTAAACAATAAAGTTTAAAATTAAGCGTGAGCGATAGCAGTGATTTCTGCAGCAGAAGCAGCAGGATCAGCAGCACCGTAGATAGCAGCACCAGCTACAATGATAGTAGCGCCAGCGTCACGAACTTGAGCAGCTGTGTTAGCTTTAACGCCACCAGCAACTGAAATTTCAACGCCTGTGTTTAAAGCAGCAATAGCTGATAAGTCAGTGAATGGTGTTTGGCCAGCAGCTTGCTGATCTAAACCAGTGTGAACACCGATGATGTGAGCACCAGCAGCAACAACTTCTTTAGTCAAAGCAGCTTTATCAGCAACGTTGATTAAATCGATTTGCGCTTTTTTGCCGTATTTGTTAGCAACATCAATTACACCTTTGATAGTACCGATATCAGCACAACCAAGAACTGTACAGATGTCAGCACCAGCTTTGTAGAATGGCTCAGCTTCGTAGAAACCAGCGTCCATTGTTTTCAAATCAACTAAGATTTTGTTGTTTGGGAATTTAGCACGTAGTGTTTCTAGTAATTTGATACCGTTATGCTTGATGCATGGTGTACCGATTTCTAGAATGTCAACGTGTGGTGCAACTGCAGTAGCTAAAGCAACTGTTGCGTCAAAGTCTAATGAATCTAATGCCATTTGTGTTAATGCCATGGTGATGTTTCTCCAAAGTTTATGGTTAAAATACGTTTACTACTATTTACTACAAATTATAGCAAAATCTTTGTTGAGTGATTGAATGTTCAACCACTCATAAATTCCAGATGGAATATCTTAATAGCGATACTTTTAGTTGTCAATTGATAACTAAAAATATAACGAACTATTCAAATTATAATTTAGCAGCTAATGCTACTTCTAATTTGTTTTGATCTGCAACGAAACCGCGGATGCCTTCTGATAATTTTTCAATTGCCATTGCATCTTGGTTTAATTCGAAGCGGAACTCAGCTTCAGTCAATTTAGCGCCAGGTGTTTTAGTTGCACCAGCATCTGATAATACTTGAGTCAATGAACCCTCTGTTTTTTCTAGGTCTTGTAATAGGCCTGGAGAAACAGTTAGACGGTCACAACCAGCTAAGGCAATTAACTCACCAGTGTTACGGAATGAAGCACCCATTACCACTGTTTTATAACCATGCTCTTTATAGTACTGGTAGATGTTACGTACTGAAACTACACCTGGGTCAGTTTCTTGTGTGTACTCTTCGCCAGTTTTTGCTTTGTACCAATCTAAGATACGGCCAACAAATGGTGAGATTAAGAATACGCCAGCTTCAGCACATGCACGCGCTTGGCCGAAACCGAATAATAATGTTAGGTTACAGTTGATGCCTTCTTTTTCAAGTGCTTCGCCTGCTTTAATGCCTTCCCATGTTGATGCTAATTTAATTAACACACGGTCAGTACCAACACCAGCTTCTTTATATAGTGCAACTAATTTCTTACCTTTAGCAATCATTGCTTCAGTGTCGAATGATAAGCGCGCATCTACTTCAGTAGAGATACGGCCTGGCACTACTTTAGAAATTTCGATACCGATTAATACTGCTAATTTATCAGCTGCGTTATCGATTTGAACTTCTTTGCTACCGCCTTGTGCTTTAGCAAAAGCAATTGATTCTTCAATCAAGTGCGCATATTGTGGCAATTGACTTGCTTTTAATAGTAATGAAGGGTTAGTGGTTGCATCCACTGGTTTTACACTTTTAATTGCTTCAACATCACCGGTATCAGCAACGATCGTTGTCATTGCTTTTAATTGATCTAATAAATTAGCCATTTTACTCTCCATGAAAAAAATCTTTAATAAGTCTTATTATTGAGACTCTGCTTAAGATGCAATAACACTTCATCGTTATGCTACAAAGTCTATCTTGCTTATAAATTCTAGATCGAAATTATAGCTTAATATTGAAGATTGTGCCGTTAATGTAAAGTGTAAATTCACCTTAAATCGGTCTTTTATTTCCAGAAACAACCAGATCAATCGTCTTCTGGTACTGCGTCAGCCAGTGGAAGCTGTAATGTAAAGGCAGTCCAGTGACCTAGCTCACTCGCCACATCAACTTCTCCACGGTGCTTTTTAATGGTTACATCAACAAAATAAAGCCCCAAGCCACTGCCGTGCGCTGCCGTTTTAACTTCATTCAATTGGTTAAACTTTTTGAAAATGGTTGGTAGTTGCGCTTGATCAATCCCTTCACCATAATCTTTAATCTTAATGATGGCATTTTTAGCATCACCCGACAAAGTAATATCAATATTGCTATTTTCACCACTAAACTTCAATGCATTATTAATAATGTTGGCACAGGCGCGATGCAGTAGCGCAAAGTCACCAACTACCCATAAGCCATCATCATGCAAGGTCAGGTTCAGTTTTATTTTTTTAGCGCGCGCCAAGTCATATAAATGGTCAACGACCTCTTGCAACAAGCTATTAATCTCCAACTCTTTAAACCCAGCTGTACTAGCACTCTCGGCCTTTGAAATGCTCAAGAAATTATCAGCCAAAGCAATAGCCTGTTCTAAAAGCAACACGACGCGTGATTTTTTATAGTTATCTGCAGGCCCATTCAACAACATAATACAAGTAGCAAGCGGCATACGAATATCATGCGAGATAAAAGCTAACGTATCATTTCTATTCTTTTGAAGCCCACGCAATAGCTGGGCAGCATATTTCACATGCTCAATTCTTGATTGCAACACATCGTATCTAGCAACATTAAACGCTTGTGATTTATCCGCAACACCTGGTTCTGACTGCATGCCGTACTGCATCAAATCGTCTTTTAACTGTTGTAATTCGACATCTAAATAAGCATGTGCGCGATCAAGCCTACGCCAACTCCAGATTGGAAAAGCAAGCAACACCGCTAACAAAACACCACTTGGCGAAAACCATAAGTTAAAAAGCTCGGGCAGCAAGGTAGAGAGTAAAATCAGCGCGATAAAATAAAACAAAATAATGACTAAAGACTGCAATGGTGTTTGCTTAGGCAGCCAAAGTACTGGGATAATGGCCAGCAGGATTGAAATAACCGCACTTAACCACAATGGGACATCTGAAATAAGTTTTGCACTTCGGATGGTTTCAATCGCATTCGCATTATATTCAACGCCAGCCATTGGTTTAGAAAACCCACTCATTGGTGTCGCCAGCACATCGCCCATACCAACCGCAGTCGCACCAATTAATATAATTTTTTCATCGAAATACTCAGTAGCAATATTGCCTGACCACACATCAATATAGGAAACCTGCTTAAACGCGCCAGGCTTACCGTAAAACTGAATTTTCTTTTGGCCACTTCTTAGTAAAGTTTTGGCTGAATCATGCAACGTAAACAATGGAGATTGTTGATCATGGCCTTCTGGCAACATACCAGCAGCCTGCAAAATAGATTGTGATAAGTGTGGCAAGCCTTGTAGTGTTGTTTGTGATACATCCGCATCAGGCCTAGCAACGCCCTCCCACAAGTAAATACTTCTAGCAATGCCATCTACATCTAATGGCACATTCACCCGCCCAGTGGCCACTGCATTATCGACCAATAATGGTAATGAATTTTCCTGCTTAATTCTAGCGCCCTCATAGGGGGCGCCAATCACAATTGGCAGTACGACATTGCCAACCCTTTGAATTGCTTCAGCTAATAGCGCATCATCCCTCGGGTGTTGCACATCTGGCTCAGAAAAAAGGATATCCATGCCAATCGCGCGTGAATGACTCTTAGATAATTGATTTAATAAATGCGCATGTGTTTCTCTCGACCACGGCCACTTACCTAAAGCATCAAGGCTTTTCTCATCAATTGCCACAATGACAATATCTTCGGGTGGATGTTTAGGAGAGATATAATGACTTAAATCATAAAACACATAATCAAAACGATTTAGCACACCAGTTAGCGTCAGTAATAACGCAAGCATAGCTAAAACCAGTGCTGTAAATCGTTGATCTTGGTTGAATAGCTTTAACATAGAGTCATTTAAAATGATCTAACAGCAATAGACAATGGATATTTACGGGTTCAGTTTTCTAGACTTAGAAAACTTGATCGTTTGCACATCATCTTTATGAGCAACGCGCCAATAAGCACCAGACTCAGGCAACAACTCGGTTAAATAGTACGAGTGATATGTCAGTGTTTTTTCGAGCAATACATCTTCGAATGCCGCATCACTAGCGACTTGTACAACATAACCATTACCACCAGTCATTGCGCCCCAACTCAACTGCTGTCCAATAAATGTTTTTTGCTCAAGCAATTGTGTTGGTGGTAAAGGTAATACATCAACAGTAAATGGATGTATCACATCCTCCCCTTGCAAGCCTTGCGCATCTTGTGCACGCAACTTTAAAAAGTACTGCCCATCAGTCAAACGATTAAACGCCAAGCGGTTTTCGCTGCCAGATACGGCAACAGACTTCTCAAGCACTAAATCTTCAAATGCATTATCTTTTGCAACTTGTGCCAACATCAATCGCGCATCCGATTGGTCATTTAAATTAAATTCAATCGGTAAGAATTCAAATTTACTGGTAAATCCAGATACGCTTGGTGTTTCCGGCAATGCCTGTGGTGGTAGAGGTGCCTTCCCTTTTTCAGCTAAAGTACCAAAGCCACGATTGACAATGACTGATTTTTTCGCAGTCGCAAAGCTAACAGATCCTTCTAACGTTTCTTGAATACCAACATCACCATCTGCAGCTACTCTAAATTTTGTGCCGCGAACCACTGCAACAGCGGAAGGCGTTTCCACTTCAAACTGATCACCAGAGTGATGATCAGGGTTAGCATGCACTTCAGCGCGCCCTTCATTTAGATTTAATTTAATTTGAATTGTTTTTGTTTGCGTGATTTGTTGACTTAATTCAACACCTACCATTGAATTAGGCTGTAAATTCAACACCGAATCATTGGCAAATCTAAGCTTGGCGATGCTTTTAGCACCAGTTTTAATGACATCACCTTCAACCACTGGATCACTTGCCTTTAATGTTACATACGCTGATTGATTAGCATGCTTTATGCTCACATCACCAGAAAGCACCATGATTTTAATGGGCGCTGGTGTGGATTTAAGAAATGCAACTGGGATTTTGAGTACATGGCCAGGCATGACAAGATTCACGTTTTCAATGTCATTGTATCTAGCCAACTCACGATAATGTACGTTAGCTTTACAACATAGCTTGATGACAGCAGATAAGCTTTGGCCTGGCAACACCGTGTGAAATAAATAGTCCACACCTTTCTTTTGATGTGGAATTTGAATTTCGTCAAGTTCAGCTGCGACTGCGCTGAACGACAAAGTGAATAGTAATATGAATAGCTTAATTAAGTGATGTCTCATTAATCGTTTTCAATATGCTCTAATCGATAACCTTGTTGGTAAATTGAAGATAGTTTCCAATTAAATTCTGGCACCAATTTCAGCTTTGTCCGCAAGTGACTCACATGCACATCCACTTTACGCGTTTCAACATCTGAACTTGAACCCCATACCACATTCATTAAGTGACCACGAGAGAGCAACACGCCTTGGTTTTGAAAAAAGTAGCAGGCTAAATCAACTTCTTTGTCCGTTAATTTAACTTCTATATCATTAAGCTTAACTTTACGCTTCTTTACATCGACCTTCAAGTTATCATATTCCATTACTAGGTCTTTTTCTAACTGAGGCTTTAACCGTCTTAGCAATGCATTCAACCTTGAAAGCAATATTGGCTTATTGGTTGGTTTAACAATGTAATCATCTGCACCCGAATCAATCACTTTAACCACTTCAGCTTCGTCACTGATACTCGTTAAAAAGACGATTGGCGGCAATGTACTAGATCTAAGCTTTAAACTTTCCATCACATCAGCGCCTCGCACATCAGGCAAGACTGAGTCAAAAATGCATAAATCAAACTTTAGCTTAGGGAACTCACGTAAGAACTCTAAGCCACTTCTAAAGTGCACCACTTCATAGTCAGCGTGAACCAGCCAGCCCATGATCGTTTGTGCAAAGTCTAAATTATCTTCTAATAATGCTATTCTCATTTTTTCCACTCACTAAGTTTTATTTTTATTAGTTTGAAAGTCAATTAAAGCCTGTTAAATCTAAATATTTCCAACAGCACTTTAAATCACTAATGTTTAGTCCTATCACGAGTTCGAGGTGATCAATTTCATTTTGATTCTAAGCTTCAGCAAAAAGTTTAGATGAATTGCAACAGATTGCCATAACAATCCTTTGCGACATCTTAATGATTTTGCTTAGCATCACAACTTGCCTTTACAAAAGTTTACACCCGGACAACTTACTAAGAACGATCGTTGCGACGGTCAAATCCGCGCTCGTGCCGGGATTAAGCTTTCTATCCTTCAAACTAGCGTCCCAAGCCATTAACGCTTTCATCACTAGCTTAGGGTGTCCAACCTCCTCGATTTTAACTTTCATTGCGATCGCTTCTTCTTGCAAAATGGTTGCGACATCATGCCCATACTTTCGAATGACATGCGTATCTAATATTGTAGAAAGGTAGTTGATGTAAAGCCATGTCGTCGCCCACATATCATTACCCCACCACTCCAACCCTTCGGCGTAAAAGTGAAGTCCATGATCAAAGATGTCTGCATATGCATTGGCATATTGCCATGCAATGCGATCAACATCTTGCGCGTAGTGCATCATGGTATATAACGTCACAGCTGGCGTTTGGTTGACATCATGTGCTTCGCTTGTTTTTAATCCAGCAGGGTTTGCAAGCACAATTGCCTTTGCCACATGCTGTGCATCTTCAACGGTAAGGTTATTAAGTTCAATGACTAAGGCCTGCTTCAAGTGGTCAATATTGACTTCATTTGATGCAATCGCCGAGTACGCTTGCAACAACGGCGCACAAAGCAAGAGAATCCCTAGATTAGTATTCATCCCCACTTTATCTTTGGTGGCTTTGGTCGCATTGTAAATGCGCTCACCAACACTGGCGTTGTTACTAGTAATAGGTAGCGCTGACACTTCTGCGCTTTGAATAAAATCCAGCACCTGCATATCGTGGCCATCGGCAAATATATGGACATTGCCTGGCTTTAGCGCTTGTAGCTCTTGCAAGCATGCTTGCTGATAAAGTTGTGATAGTTTGGAAGCATCCATTTTCATCAGCAAAAGCACTTAACATATGTAATGAAACCTATTCTACCCTATAACTGCACGCATTAATAACATACCGATCGTTTGCACTAAGTACGCAAAAAATCATCGACTAATAACTCGGCAACGTTTAATTGTGTCGCGCCCTGCAATCCTCTCCATGCTGGAATGCTATTCACCTCCAACACAAAGTACTCACCTGATTCTGCTTGAATAATATCGACGCCAGCGTAAGCAATATCCAGCGCTTTTACAGCATTCACCGCAATATCGAGCAATGCCTGATTAGGCTGCACCGCTTCACAGCGGCCACCCGCAGCCACATTATTGAGCCAATGTCCGCCGGTGCGCTTCATCGAAGCAACTACTTGATTATTGATCACAAATAATCGATAGTCATGTGGCTTACCAGCCGTATTGATTAAAGCCTGTAGGTAGTAAACACCATCAACAAAACGCTCCATTGGTACAGGCAGCGGTTGAATAGCATCTAGCTGACGCACGCCAAGCCCTTGCGAGCCAAATAATGGCTTGATCACGAGCAATTGATTTTTTGTTGTAGCTGCCTGCCTAATAGTATCCGCTTCATGCCTCGATTCGCACACCCACGTTTGAGGTGTTTGCACGCCGTGTGATTGTAATAAATAACTGGTTAAGCCTTTATCAACGGTGCGCTCAATGGCTTTTGCATCGTTATAAACCCTGACACCAGACATTGCCATGATATGCAGCACGTTTAACCGTGTAATAATCTGCTGCAAAGTGCCGCCAGATACGCCGCGAACAAAAGCCGCCTGAGGCAAAGCATTAAAGCCTGGGATTTTAATGGTTGGTTTTTGCTGAGAAAGATCAATCACACATTGTTGTAGCGATACGTAAACCGCTTCAACACCGTGCTGATCAAACGCTTGCTTGAGTTGTTTACCGTGCCAACCGGGGTCGTCGGTAAAAATTGGAATTTTCAAAAATGCTAACCTACTAATTGATTCATTAAAGCCATATCTTAGTAGATTAGCACTTAAAAGTTAATGCACATTTAATCGTTAAACGAAACGGCGATTAATTCGGCATTTAACTGACCGGCTTCAAACACACTGCCAGTATCAACATTGGTTACTTTTACTGTTGCTGGGCTAAATAACATTGGGTCAATTTTATAAAAGTCCATGTCGTAAAACTTAAACACTTCCCCAAATGTTTTACCGTAGTCTTTAGAAGCACTACTTGGTAGATTATTAGCCAGCTTCTCAGCTTCAGCATCACTGCCTTTCACTTTCAGCGCCACAAAGCCACCAAATAAAATAGCATCGTTTGTGCGCCCCATGCCAGTCATGAAGTCTTTTCCAACTGGTGGCAATACAGCTAAACCGGTGCCGCTCACAATATTACCTAAATCAAAGTGCAAAGTATGTGCTTTATGTAAAGCGACTTCCAATACACGGCCTACTACTTGTACCGTACCTGCAATACTAGTTGTAGGTGTTAGGATAATCGTTAACTGTTCAGCCTTCAGCTTAGTGTCACGTAGAATCTTTTCAATGACTTCATTGGGTGGAATTTGATCTGTTTCTAACACGATACAAGTACTTGAACCTGTATCTTGATAGTTAATATCTTTAAACACTTCTTCACGTTGTGCTAATGCGCGCGCTGGTCCTGAACCTAATGAAAAGAACTTTTCATGGCTTAATGCCCAACCTGCATATTGGCTAGCTAAACAAGCAATCACCGGGTTATCTGATTTGACATAGATACCATCACTAAATCCATCAAATCGATTATCTGCCACCAAGCTTACTTCACCCAAACCACCCATGCAAATTTCTGCAATCATTCGGCCAGCTTCTGCGCTGCCAGCGTGCTTAATACCAGCATCAACGACCACACAACCTAAATCGTGCTTGGTAACACCGATATTCAGCGCATCTGCACCAGCAATAAGGCTTGCAACAATTGGTGCACTTGTTTGATTAACACTTAACATCTTCGTACTACTTTCATTGCTCTCAGCTACTATAGTCATACCACCCTCTCAAAACGTTTTCTAGGTTTCAATCATGATAAGATCTAATTATGTAATAAGGATTTTATATAATTAACTCTACCGTTTACATTTACTTTTGCAGCTTGCCAGTCTGCTCCATTTGCAACAACACTACAAATAGGCATTCCTTTCTTAAACTGCATTTGTTGTGAAATAATAGCATTATTTACTGTCATTCCACACCGAGGTGAATCTTTAACCCACTCTGGCCAGTCAATCTTATTGTCGATCATACAATCATTAACTGCATATACTACGGCAAATGCTTTTGACAATTTGCGCGTCTGACAGTGCTTTAAGTTAAATGAGATAAGGTCTTCCACAATCGCATTTACTTCTAACACTGCCTGGTTACTTCTTTCTTTATTATTAATAGTACAAATGTTGATATGCGCCATTAACAAATTAACCTGCATTTGATCTAAATAATCTTGTAAATATAGTGCTAAAGAAGCACTTAATCTAGGATTAACTTCTAATACATAAATTTCTTCATGACTCACAATCACATCAAGACTATTCAGTCCGATCAAGTTAAATTTTTCGACAATATTTTGTACCGATCGTTCAATTTGTTGCTCAATGACTTCTTTCAACACAACATGACTGACGATACCACCGAGCTTAAAGGGTTGCCTTTCATCACCACTAACCCACTGCTGATTAAAACCAATGACGGCAACAGGCGCATCATTATATCCATCTGAAGCGCCAGCTAAAAACAAAACTGAAATAGCCTGCCCTTCAACATAAGCTTGATGATAAACATCCGGGGGATTAAAGATATTAAGCTGCTCACTCTGACTTTTGCTTAAATCGACCCAACTAATATGCTGGCCACCGCTGCCACCAATTCGTTTTTGAATAACACGAAGCTCAGCATTAGTGCTTTGACTATCAGCATCAATCAACTCTGGAAAATTAATATTTAAATCAGAAAGTGATTTAAAGAAAATGTGCGGGCTTTTTACCGCAGCAATAACATCAACAGCATTTCCTAATACAGGCATTATCTCGGCTATCTGACTTAATATAGCTGGTCGTGCTTCAAAACCACCACCAAATAAACACCCCATATAACAAGCACCATCCAAACTGCGAACAATTTGCATCAATGCTTCAGCATTAAACCCATCCACATTAAAGTCAAGGGTAAACACTTTATCACTGAGCGCTTCAGTTTCCTGGTCAACAAACCCATCAATAGCTGTCACGTAAAAGCCTGCAAGCTTTGCGGCTTCTACATAAGGTCTTGCCGAGAGAGAGATAATTAGTAGTGCATTTTTTTTACACACACTACCTAACCATACTTTGAGTTGTGTTTAGTAAGAAAATCAAGACTCTGTTGCGTATGTTGTCGCATTAGCCGCAGCAAGCAGCTCTCTTGCTAATGCAAATGCTGACAAGAAATCTAACACTTGCGGTTTTTCTTCAGATAGCATTTTTTGTAGTAATGAAAGCTGTGTACCGTATTTTAGTTGACCGACTGCAAGTGCGCCTATCCCAAAGGTTTCAGTGCCCTTTAATAACACACCATCACTATCAACAGCAACACCCTCGATGCCTGCTGGCGCAACGGCATTGACATCAGCCAACACTTTAAGATGTCCAGCTGCTTTAATCATCTCTTGTGAAATGATTTGAATGCCTGCAGCAGCCGCACTTAATACGATATCTGTATTTTTTAAAATTTCAGTTTTTTGATCGTCAGAACTACCTAATACGACAGATAAATCCACATCGTAGGCTTTATTCCAACCTTCAACTTTTGCTTTTGCTTCTTCTAATGCACGTTCGTTGTGCGCCACCAATGTTACTTTTGCGCCATTTTGCGCAGCAATAATTGAAACACAACCACCAACAGGGCCTGTTGCGCCAAACACACTGACTCTTTGCCCAGTCAGTTCTTCACCAAATTGTTTTTTAAGGTGAAATTCCACTTTCGCAATCATTGCCCCACCAGTTGTAAAAGCACCTGATGGATCAGCAAATACTGAACAAGTAAATGGGCCAAACATTGACTTTTTAGAGGCCTTCATCATATCCATCGCCACATCAATATCACGACCACCAATGAAGATACCGGTTTGCTTCACGCCTGAAGGGCTACGCGAAAAAATCACATCCTGTGTTAAGCCTGAAATCTCATTTTGTGTCACTTCAGTATAAGGCATGATTTTTTCAAAACCACTATCAAAGGCCATGTTGACATCAAATGGACTGGCATTCTTTGCTGGTGTTAGTAAATGTAATATGCTGGTTTTTTTCATAATCATTCAGTCTCTATTTAGTAAGTTATTCACAGTTTAAAATGGATATATATGGCTATTTGCGTATCATTTATGACACGGATCAACGATTTTTTTTCGACAAATAGCACTCATCTCACTTTCGCAAAAGTACAATAAAACTATCTTACAATCAAGCAAAAACCATAAGGTAAAACAAACGAATTAAAATTGCTTAATTCTAATTTACATGTGTTTAGTTAACGCTTTCATAAGAAATGTTAGCGCCAGTATTTTGCGCTGCAGTCACCATAAAACTTAATTGCTCAGTTTGAAACTGAGTCTTTAGTACTGATAAATATTGCGCTGCTACTGCTTCACTTTCAAAAACAGCAAAACCAGTTGGCCCCCAAGAGCTTTGCCCAAAGCAAGCAACCCCATCATTTTCAAGGTAATTGAGCACTTTACTGACTGGCACACTGGCATATCGCCCACCTTGTGCTGGTGCAAAATAGTCGCCTGTATAAGCCTGTATGGTTTGAATACTTTCACCAAAAGCTGTTAAATCTTGTTCAACAATGGCTGGCATCGCTTTCATTAACACTTGCCTACAAAGCTCGGCGGCCAAATGTTCAGGAAATGTAGGCAGTTGATCAAACGCCATTTTTTCTTCACTACCATGAATACCAGGCTCTGCATGGTCAAAAATTAAGAGTACACGCCATGCCTCAGGAAAATCATAACGTACTAATAGTGGCGGGACACTTTGATGCACCGCAGATGAAGCACTGCGTCCACCATCAATCAATAATCCGCCATAATCAAATGCTGCGATACCAATCCCTGAGCGCCCACCTCTACCGGTTAGCATGGCAATTTTCTGGGTTGATAAATTAAGGTTAAATAACGCATTCAACGCAGCGCCGAGTGTTAAAGCCAGCTGTGTACCAGACCCTAAGCCAGCATGCGCCATCACAAACTGCTTTATTTCAACGCTAACACTAGTCTCTACACTCAATTCATTTAAAAAAACCTCAATCATTTTTGTAGCTTTTTCCAGCAATGCTTCAGAAACATGTTGCCCTAATTTCAGACTAAAAACCTTGCTTTCCTTCGCGGTTAATTGAATAGTAGGTTCAGCTAAACTTAAGCCAATACTGCCAAATTTTCGTCCTAAGCCGCCATTTAAATCAAAAAAACCCATGTGAAGACGCGCAGAACTCTCCACGATGACAGTACCATCATCGCCTTGCTTCACATTCATATTGTCTAGCTTTTCATCATGCATACTGAACATTAACTTTTCATTCATTTAAATTGATATTATCCATCCATTATATTGGATATTTCACCCAACGTTTACCAAGCATCATTAAAATAAATGGCACTGTCCCCTATTGAATTTGGTTTTACTGACGTTATATCTAGAATAATATGTATGAAATGGTTGCATTGCGTTAAATGCACCGCATTACGAATGCCTTTATTTTACCTATACTTAAAGTAATTCAAGGTCTTTAGAAATGTAACGCATATAGACATTCATTTTTTTCCACGTGAAATCAGAATTAATGTCGACAAAAAGCATGAAATTAGGCAGAATGCTATGTTAAGAATTTAAGCATTTGCATTATTTAACATTGTATTAAGCATGGCATTTAAAGACGTACTAGTCACCCATACTATGCTTTTACTAACAGAATTATCAATTATTAAGTTTAATATCCAAGGATCTATATGACAGTCCAAGTTATTCCATTTGAAGAATTACGAAACGTGGATGTACCTCAAGTAGGCGGTAAAAACGCTTCTTTAGGTGAGATGATTTCACAATTAACCGCAAAAGGTGTGCGCGTACCAACCGGTTTCGCCACTACTGCTGATGCTTACCGCGAATTTTTATCGGGTAATAAATTGGACGTTAAAATCAATGCTGAGTTAGATGCATTGAATGTTGATGACACACAAGCACTTGCAGCATGCGGTGAAAAAGTGCGTAACTGGATTATGGAAGCACCATTTCCAGCCGAACTAAATGATGCCATTGCAAAAGGTTACGACACATTAGCAGCCAAATCAGGCAATGGTGCAACGTTTGCGGTACGTTCTTCTGCTACGGCGGAAGATTTACCTGACGCTTCATTTGCGGGTCAGCAAGAGTCATTCTTAAACATCCAAGGTATCGACAATATTCTGCACGCTATTAAAGAAGTGTTTGCTTCTTTATACAACGACCGTGCTATTTCATACCGCGTGCATAAAGGCTTTGTCCATGCTGATGTGGCTTTATCTGCCGGTATCCAACAAATGGTCCGTTCTGACATTGGTTGTGCTGGTGTGATGTTCACTATCGACACTGAGTCAGGCCATGAAGATGTTGCCTTTATTACTTCATCATACGGCTTAGGCGAAACAGTCGTTCAAGGTTCAGTGAATCCTGATGAGTTTTATGTACATAAACCACTACTAGCGCAAGGCAAGCCAGCGATTGTGCGCCGCACCATTGGTTCTAAACAAACGAAAATGATCTTCAGCGATATCACGAGCGCTGGTAAAAGTACCATTACACTAGATGTTGATCCGGCCGATAGTGACCGCTTCTCATTAAGTGATGAAGATGTACTAGAGTTAGCCCGTTATGCCATGACGATTGAGTCACACTATGGCTGCCCAATGGATATTGAGTGGGGTAAAAATGGCATTGATGACAAACTGTATATCTTACAAGCGCGCCCTGAAACAGTACGATCACAAGAAGCCGCTGGTAACAATGTGATTGAAACATTCACGATGAAAAAACATGCTGAAAAACCATTAGCTGTTGGTCGCGCAGTGACACAAAAAATTGGTACTGGTCCGGTACGTATTGTATTAGACCCAGCAGAAATGCATGAAGTACAACCTGGTGATGTATTAGTCGCTGATATGACAGACCCTAACTGGGAGCCTGTGATGAAACGTGCTAGCGCACTAGTAACAAACCGTGGTGGCCGTACTTGCCACGCTGCGATTATTGCGCGTGAATTAGGTATCCCTGCTATTGTAGGAGCTGTGAATGCAACAGATGTACTACGTGAAGGTGAAGTAGTGACTGTTTCATGTGCTGAAGGCGAGTCAGGTTTTGTTTACCATGGTGAACTTGAATATGACGTAGCTGTTCGTGAACAAGCCGTATTAAAACCAGCACCATGCAAAGTGATGATGAATGTTGGTAACCCTGACATGGCATTTGGCTTTGCAACGACACCAAACGACGGTGTTGGCCTAGCGCGCTTAGAGTTTGTGATTAACAACATGATTGGTATTCACCCTAAAGCGATTTTAAATATCGATGCAATGCCAGAAAAAATGCAAGAAACGATTAACCATCGTGCACGTGGCTATGCTAGCCCGAAACAATTTTACATTGATAAAATTAC
The DNA here is from genome assembly GCA_034111445.1 of Methylophilaceae bacterium. Taxonomy (GTDB): domain Bacteria; phylum Pseudomonadota; class Gammaproteobacteria; order Burkholderiales; family Methylophilaceae; genus Methylotenera. The sequence goes on from JAWUXH010000025.1 coordinate 30,898, forward strand.
AGAAGGTGTTTCAACATTAGGTGCTGCTTTCTATCCAAAACCAGTGATCGTACGTACATCAGACTTTAAGTCTAATGAGTACAAAAAATTAATTGGTGGCGATATTTACGAGCCAGATGAAGAAAACCCAATGATTGGTTTCAGGGGCGCAGCGCGTTACATTGCAGAAGACTTTAAAGAGTGTTTTGAAATGGAATGTATTGCTTTGAAAAAAGCACGTGATGAAATTGGTTTAACAAACATTGAATTAATGATTCCATTCGTACGTACCATTGCAGAAGCAAAAGCCGTGACAGAGATTATGGCTAGCCATGGTTTAAAACGTGGTGAAAATGGTCTACGCATCATCATGATGTGTGAGATTCCTGCTAATGCATTAATTGCTGAGCAGTTCTTAGAGTACTTTGATGGCTTCTCAATTGGTTCAAATGATTTAACGCAATTAACATTGGGTATGGATCGTGATTCAGGTATTCTAGCTGACGGTTTTGATGAGCGTAATGATGCTGTTAAAGAGCTACTCAAAATGGCGATTGATACTTGTAACCGCTTAGGTAAATACGTTGGTATTTGCGGCCAAGGCCCATCTGACCATCCTGACTTTGCTGAATGGTTAGTGGAGCAAGGCATTCAATCAATGTCATTAAATCCTGATACTGTATCAGCCACTTGGCAGCGTATTGCTAAGTAATGCTATTTTCAACTAAAGGAAGCGGTAACGCTTTATGAACAATAAACGTACCGCCTTCTTTATCTCAGATAGTACCGGCATTACGGCTGGCGCATTAGGTAAACTACTTGAGCATTTTCCGCTCACGGATTTTACCAGTGTCAGCTTGCCATTTACGGATACCTTAGATCGCATTGAACTCGCCATAGAGTCTATTAAGCAAACGACGATTGATGACGGCGTACGCCCTGTTGTTGTGATGTCGCTTGGTGATTTAATCCTTAGAAATGCATTAAAAGAGTGTGATGCATTTTTTATCGACTTATTTAGCGCCTTTATTGACCCGCTAGGCATTGAACTTGATCAAGAACCGCTAACCGGTTCTGGTGTTGCGCATAGCATCATGCGTGGCTCTTATCATAATCGGATGGAAGCCATTAACTTCACACTTAACCATGATGATGGCATTACTAATAATGGTTTAGATGAAGCTGATGTCATTTTAATTGGCGTATCGCGCTGTGGTAAAACACCGACCAGCATTTACTTAGCCATGCAGTTTGGCAAAAAAGCAGCGAACTACCCGCTTATCCCTGAAGATTTTGAACGTGGCACATTACCTGCCGCACTACATGACCACATTGATAAAATTTTCGGCTTAACCATTAAGCCAGAAAGATTACATTCAGTCAGAAGTGAACGTAGGCCAGACAGTAAATATGCATCGCTGGCTAACTGTAAGGAAGAGATTGCAACGGCTGAAGACTTAATGCGCAAGTTAAATATACCGTGGGCAGACTCTACCAGCCGCTCAATTGAAGAGTTATCAGCCATCATCATTCAACGCATTAAAAAAAAGAACGTTAAAGTATAAAAAATAATGCTGGGAAACCAGCTACTTTAACGCGCCTTTTACCCTACCAAGAATGGCCTCTGAGTTTGGTTTTACGTCACTACTAAACACATATACTTTTTCGCTGTTTGGCAAAATCAAGTATTTATAAAAATTCCACATTGGGGCTTGCCCCGTTCTATTGGCTAGCTGTTTATATAAAGCGTTAGCACCCTCACCTGTCACAGCAGTTTTTGTGATCATAGGGAACTTCACCGAATACGTATGCTTACAAAAATCACCGATTTCTTGATCAGTCTTTAACTCTTGCCTAAAATCATTCGACGGAAACCCTACCACTAGTAAACCCTGATCTTTATATTCACTATACATAGTCTCAAGCGCTTCAAACTGTGGCGTGAAACCACATTTACTGGCCGTATTCACGATTAAAATAGGCTGCGTTTGATATTCACACAAATCTATCTTATTACCCTTCAAAGTGGTGAATTGATGGTTATATAAATCCTTACACGTCGCATTTGCCATCGTCGTAAAAACCCCAAAAATGAATGTTAGTAATAGTTGTTTCATAGTGACCCAAAAAAATAAAATTGCCTTCTTAGTAATTTAGGACTTAATCAATCTAAATCCGTTCATAAAACATCACACTTAAATCCGCATATTAAACCTATATGCCAATACAAACTAAATATTGCATTTGATCAATTCACGTTAAAATATTAATTTGCTTTGTAACCATCATACAGACGAACCACTGGACTTTATGCAATGAACAACCCATTTAAACACTTCTTTGCGTTATCACTACTAACCCTACTTCAGCCTGTCGCCCTAGCCGAGAATGCAAGTACATGGCTAACTGAAGGTGAAGCAGCTTTACAGGCGAATAAGGCACAACTACCCAATACCAATAGGGCAAAGAACATTATTTTGTTTATTGGAGATGGTATGGGTGTTTCAACCGTCACAGCAGCCCGTATTTTTGAAGGTCAACAAAATGGGGAAGATGGTGAACGTAATCAACTCAGTTTTGAACAGTTCCCTTATGTTGCACTATCAAAAACTTATTCAGCCAATCAGCAAACGGCTGACTCTGCCCCCACAATGACAGCGATTGTCTCTGGCGTTAAAACCAACTCCGGTATTATTTCACTCAATCAAAGTGTTCACAGTAAAGAAACTGACAACAACAAAATACAAGCGAATAAAGTGACCACCATTCTTGAACAAGCGGAAATGCATGGCTTGGCGACTGGCATTATCTCAACAGCGCGCATTACACATGCAACCCCTGCTGCAACGTATGCGCATACTTCTAACCGCAACTGGGAGACTGACGCGCACTTACCAAAGTCAGCGTTAAAAAGCGGCGTAAAAGACATTGCATCACAACTCATTGATAACTTTGGTGAGCATGGTATTGGAGATGGCATTGAAGTAGTACTTGGCGGTGGGCGCACAAACTTCTTACCAAACAATCGCATCGATACAGAATACCCTTCAAAAAAAGGGAAAAGACAAGACGGAAGAAATTTAATTAAAGAATACCAAATAAAATTCAAAGCTAAATACATCACAAACCTAACTGAATTCGAAGCTATAAAGCCTAAAAACACATCGCGACTGTTAGGTTTATTTGAACCGTCTCATATGCAATATGAATATGATCGCAATAACGCGCAAAAAAACGAGCCGTCGTTAGCTGAAATGACAAGAAAATCGATTGATATCTTAGCCAAAAATAATAAAGGCTATTTTTTAATGGTTGAGGCTGCCCGCATTGACCATGCCTCACATGCAGGCAATGCTTACAGAACATTAAGCGAAACCGTCGCGCTTTCTAATGCTGTTAAAGCAGCACTAGCAAAAGTCAATACTGAAGAAACACTCATTATTGTAACCGCTGACCATAGTCATACCCTAACCATTGGTGGCTACCCAAAGCGGGGAAACCCAATTTTAGGTAACGTTGTTTCACCAGATAATACAGCCCCAACGCTAGCAAAAGATGGCAAGCCCTATACAACCATTTCATTTGCTAATGGCAAAGGCTACCATCATCACAATATTGATGCAGAAGCAGCACACGCTGGTCGCAGCAAGGCATTAAAGCCAACTGATACGCAAGACCCAGACTTTCACCAAGAAGCAAACGTGCCCTTAGAAAGTGAGACTCATGGTGGTGAAGATGTAGCAATTTATGCGATAGGCCCACAAGCTTACTTAATGCGCGGGGTGCAAGAGCAGACTTATATCTACCAAGTCATGAAAGAGGCGTTTGGTTTTTAGTGTTAATTAGTAGCAATGTCATTGCTTAGTCACTAATGGCGGAGAGCAAGTCCGCCAACACTAAGTCCACCAGAGTCCATAACGGTATATTTAATCATTTAAAATCATAGTCTTAATATACTTTACAGCGTATACAAATCCATAACCGTTTGTTACAATCCATCCTAGTGGGTAAGAACTAGGGTAAGAACTGGAGCAAACATTAATGGCAATCACAACCAATCAAATCATACCAACAACTGTAAAGAGGTTGCCGCCTGGATTTCATTCTGATGGTGGCAACCTTTACCTTCGTGTTAAAAAAACTGGCGCTCGTAGTTGGGTATTTAGATACAAAGTAGCAGGCAAAGTGACTGAGTTAGGACTTGGATCAATTAATAGCTGCTCCCTAAAACAAGCGCGTGACTTAGCGAGCAAAATGCGTAACGCAATTAATGATGGTTCTGATCCGGCACTCATCATTAAACCAAAACTAGACTTTCAGGCTAAATCTTTTAAAGAGTATGCATTAGAGCTTATTGATGCCAAACGGCCAGAATGGAGAAACTCTAAGCATGCCCAACAATGGGAAAATACATTAAGTGATTACGTCTACCCTAAAATTGGCAAAAAATTACCTAAAGACATTACCCTAGATAATATCAAAAGCATACTCACACCAATTTGGCATTCAAAAACTGAGACAGCCACCAGAGTAAGGGGGCGAATTGAATCTATTCTAGATTACGCATTTGTGCATGAAGAGATTGATAGACGCAACCCTGCGAGGTGGAAAGGCAACTTAGATAAAATACTCGCCTCGCCTAAAAAGATCATGAAAGTAAAGCACCATCCTGCTGCGCATTATGAAGAAATTTATAAGCTCATGGATGTGTTACGTAAAAAGAAATCCATCTCAGCACTCAACTTAAGATTCACAATTTTAACCGCAACTCGGTCAAGCGAATCGCGCGGGGCTTTATGGCCAGAAATAGACCTTAAAAATAACTTATGGACTATTCCACCCGAAAGAATGAAAGGCAATCGTGAGCATAAAATACCCCTATGTGATGAAGCAATTGAAATAATCAATGCTGTTAAAAGTATCGCGCTAGATAAATCCAACCTAGTTTTTTCCACTACTGAACGAAATGCCATCATTTCAGACACAGCAGTGACTAAAACACTACATGCAATACTGCCCGATGCTTCAGTGCATGGATTCCGCTCAACTTTCCGCGTATGGGGTGCTGAAAAAACCTCAACCCCAAGTGCCGCATTAGAGCTCGCCCTTGCTCATGTCAACAAAAATGAAGTTGAAGCGGCTTATCAGCGCAGTGACTTACTTGATATTAGGCGAAAGCTAATGAAAGCTTGGGGCGATTACTGTAATGAGCCGCCCTCAAAATTCATAGGTAACTAAAGTTACGAAAAGAGTTATGAATATCATTTGCCCTTAACCTGCATTATGAAGATCTTAATTTTGGGGCCATAGTCAAGTTTTAGAAGTTAATGATTGGGGGGGCCGTGACTGGCAGCCAAATTAGTCTGGACAATCACCACCACGTTGTTTTCGATTGTGGCAATGATATTCACCTGTTTTCCTCTTATGGTGACACCCACATTTATCAGTGCCACCACTATGATCTAGGTGAGTATGTGAGTGCTCAAATACTTGTATAGGATTGACTGCATAGACAGTTCCTAAAAAAGCAACAGTTACTATAAACAGCAGTAACTTCATGGACGTCTCCCATTTATGAAGTGGTAATACTCAAATTCTCTATACTGCAATCATATTGTGAGGGGCAGAATTAGTAAAGATTCTTCGAATAGTTTATTATTCAAAGTAATACATCGGATCAAATATTGAATGAGACTAAATAATCAAAACGGATTTACCCTAGTTGAACTATCAATAGTTTTAATCGTCATTACTTTGATTCTAGGAACCGTTTTGGGATTAGGTAATGCACAAATCCAAGCCTCAAAAATTAATTCAACTAAGCAGAAACAACAAATAATAAAGTTAGCATTAGCCAACTTTATTTCCCGTAACAATCGATTGCCATGTCCCGCAATAGCAACACTTGCAAAAGGTGATGTTGGATATGGTGTAGAAACAATTGATAGAGGTACATGTGCTGCAACTAATGTTAATGGACTTGTTGCAACAGGCATTGTCCCATTCACATCATTAGGTATTACTGATGAAACGGCATCTGATGGATTTTATAACCGTTTCACATATCAAGTTACATTAACGGCAACAAATACAAATGAACAAACGATTGTAGGATTACGTGGAGCTAGTACTACACATACCGCAACACCAACACAATTAAGAAGTACACCAAATGGTAATCAATCAAATGATTGCAATCCTCAAAACACCCCATATAACCCTAGTAATGATGTTGTAGTGATTATTTCACATGGTACTAATGGCAATGGTGCATACACAGAAGATGGAGTGCAGAAAGCCCTCCCCGTGGGTGCAGATGAGCTTGAGAATGCAGACAATGATAGTGCATTCGTTATTAAAGATTATTCAGAAATCACTAACAATCCATTTGATGATATTGTTTCCCCAATCACAACGAATGATCTTCTATCTACCCTAACCGCTAATGGTTCTATCAAGAATGTAAGAGCATCAATTAATGATGATGTTAATGATATTAAAAATGCAATAATTGCATATTCGGCTACTAAAAGAACCACAATTCCTGCAACTGTAACTACACCATCATTTACTAACTATCCAATACCTGCGGATTTAAGTCTGGTCAGTTTGCCTAATACTTCGACTACAGATCCATGGGGTGGTGCTTATGCCTATACGCCAGATGCAGGAGTACAAAATATAACTAGTGCTACAGATGGCGCATTGAACGTATTTGAGATTCGTTCTGGAGGTGCTGGAGGCGTTTTCAATGATACTGATGATGTAGTGACTACAATCACTGTAAATGAGCTTCAGGGAGAATTCGCGAAGGTTGGCTGGTAATGTTAATGAGAGAGAGTAAGAATGACTGATACAAAATTAAAAGTAGTGACGAATAGACTTTATCGCTCAATCCCTTTAATACCAGTATTTGCTTCGTTGTATTTAGTCATGCTTTTCCTTTCTCCTATTTTTTGGGAGGCTGGCTGCATTTATTATTATGTTGCTTGTGCAGTGGGATTAAGTGTAATGAGTGCATATAGCGTGACATTATTCTTTGATGGTTATTATCAATAACTCAATACATAAAATGTTTGTGTGAACCTAAACCCCGTAAGACGCAATTACATAGGGCTCAACTTACTTTTTAACACTTCATAAGGCGATTTACCAGCATGCGCACCATGTGGCCGATAGAAATTATAAAAGTTTTCCCATTCAGTTAGCTTTTGGCCTAAATCTTGATCATCTGTATATTCTAATAACTGGTAAAACTCCTGTTTATCCGTTCGGTGAGAGCGCCACTTTGCCGTTTAGACGCGGTGTCCCTGGCTTAATATAGGCATGCTCCATGCCTAAATCTAGCACATGCCAATGAAATTTACTTTGAAATTCGTGGCCGTTATCCGTGCGAATCATCTTGATCCGAAATGGGAATTTTTCAACAACGTAATTGATGAAATCCATGGCGTTAACTTGTGTATGTTTCTCGTATATTTTAAGCGCTCGAATACGCGTTGAGTCATCGATGGCTGTGTATTGAAAGCGTTTAATTGAAGTGGTCAAGTAAAACTGGCCATTCTGTTAGAGTTATTTAAAATGACCTAGTGGTAATAACTTCTATGCACCAGCTTAATTGCGTCTATTCAATCAAATCAAAATCAATAGTTAATTATATAAACGGCAAATAAAAAATTTTGTGTATTTATTAAAGTTTCCAAAACTCCAACCGTTATCAATCGTACGCCCACAAATTTGGAGAAATGTTTGAAAAGAGTCGTTAATCATGAATACCTAACATTGAAAGATGCTGCAGCTAAACTGGGCTGGAGTGTCGACGATGTATTTCTAGAACTCACTCAGGGAAACGAGAACAGTAGTTTCGGTAACCTAAGGGCTTTTGGCCTAGTCGGTAGTGATTTTAGAAAAAATGTAGTTCCCAACTATGAAACATTTGAAGCATTAGGTTTTGATCCTGAAAGCATAACGCTTACCGATGATGAACTATCGAGCATTGCAACCGATGATGAAATCGTGTTCGAAAAGTTAAAAAAGGATGAGTTGGACTTTAAAATTCAAGAAATGATTTCAGCTTCAAATGAACTGCACTCATTTCAACTCGACCAAGATATTCACTGCCTCATTAAAAACTCGATACCACTGAATATGGTAATTCTCGATACTGAAATATTAATTAAATTTCATCAAAGTGATGAAGTTGCTTTAACACAAGCATACACGGTAATCGAAGATGAAATTGTACGTTTAGATTGGAATGACTCTGAGGAGGCTTTCACAGTAAATAAGAAACAACTCAGAATTTCAAGCGATGATTTAAATATCTTTATGCAGGCACAATTAAAAAAACTAAAAGTACAAAAAAAAGATGGTGAGTTAGCAGGCAGAGAAGCAAGCACAGCCTACGCGATCATAAGGGCCTTATTAAAAAAATTAGAAATTCTCGAAAATGACCCGAAGCTTGTAATGAAACTGGTGAAAATGTTAGATGAGTCTGAAATTGTTATGGATCCGCGGACAGTAGCAAGGCATATACAAAACATGCAAAATTCTGGAAATTATAGGCAATAAAATATAACCAGTAATTAATAAAAATAAAGACTCTGCAGAGCCCTTGACTGGCTTTACAGAGTTTTTTTTCGTCCAGAATTTACCGTTCCCCAAAACAACCCTTCAAAATGATTTTCATGCAATTGCGGCATTTAGTTAGTGCAATTGCAAAACAAACTCCCAATCAAAATCTAATATTCACACTCGTTTGTGCCTTTCAGGTATTGCAAATTAGGTGTTCATGAGAGCACCACCTAAAACAACTAGATAAGTTGTTTTTTTAAGTAAGTGAAGAATTAAGTGACGCATTTCACGATTTGAACATCTATTAAGCAGATCACAGCTTTAAACAGTAGATGTAAAAAGTGACAAGTCATTTTCAAGCAATTTTATATGGAAATTTATTTAATAAGGAGAAACATCATGAAGACTTTACTTTACAGATCCCAAATTTTGGGTGGGCTATTCGTTTTAAAAAACCAGTGCATACAGGGTATGCATACTGAGCTCCAACAACTGAACTTCAGCACCGGTTATACATCTGTTTAGGCCCCATCTTCACGAATTATATTTTTAGGAAATTAGGGGGAACCTGATGTGTGATAACCGAACAAAGTTGCCAGATCTTTGTAAAAAAACTGGCACTCTTTTTCAATTTTCATTAACTGGGTATGTCAATGACAAAACTACTTAAAAATTTACTGAAGCTCTCCAACGACGCTAGCGGGTCTTTCAAAACCCGCGCTGATAGGGATAGACACGTGACTTATTTATGTGATTTTTTACGTAAAAACAATATCAACATAGTACACGTGAGCCACGTCAAAGCCACTCATATTAAAGCTTATGTCGACTACAGAAAAAATGACTGTGGTGTGAGCGATGCGACCATTACAAATGAAATGGCTAGTGTTAGGAAAGTCTTAAAAGAAGGTAGTCGACATCAACTCGTGCACTTACCGAGCCTGACTAATAAGGAACTAAATATTGGTGGTAGATCAAGAGTCGGTAACAAATTACCAATACCTACAATATTACTAAACAGTTACCTTGCAGCGGCTTTTGAGTACGACTTGGGCTATGCCTGCGCGGTCTTACTTGGTTTCCAGCTAGGCTTACGTGACGAAGAAGCAATCCAAGCTTACAAATCAATTAATAC
>JAWUXH010000026.1:0-18673 GCA_034111445.1 Methylophilaceae bacterium
ATCATAACCTTGCTCAAGAACTAACTTGACACATTCTTGCTTAAATTCAGGGGTAAATACGTTTCTACTACGTTTCATTGTGACACTCCATTAAGTGATAATTATCTCTTAATTTGTGTCCTATTTCATTAGACCATTACAGATCTTGAACTTACATTTTCAGATCCAATTGCATTGCAGTGGGAAGATGAGTCATACGATGTACTCGAGCTTCCAGGCAATCTTCCAAAGTGCGCCCAAGATGGGTTCACTACATGGACATATCCAACCCTGATAATTCCAGATTCAGAGTGGGCAAACCAATATGCTGCACGCACGCATACAGAGGAAGAGGTCAAAAACCATAAAGTAACGCACTTCGCATTTATATCAATGAATGACTTTCTCCATGTTCTGTCAGAGAATAAGCCAAGTGCAAAATTAATCGAGGCAACAAATGCCTAACAAGCAAAGGCAGGCGGATGCTCCGCACCGCTGCTTTGGGCGTTAGGCATTTAAAAGGATTTGGCGCATGTCGAAAAATTATACTGTGAAGTTAAAGCACGGAGATATCTCAATTAGTCCAAAACAATTATCAGATTTTAAAAGTTTACTTAGGTTTGATGACAACTTAAAAAGTCGAATAAGTGAATTGTTTTATTTAGATTTATATATTTATGCCAATGAGTTTGGTGTAAACCCAATGATGATTGCTGAAGAGGTTGTAATGGACTAACGACATAGGGCATATATTAAGAGTCTTTTTATTTAAAAGCAAAAGACTAAAACTTGGATACCTGCCTTGTCTTGTGAATTTCCGAACGTCCGCTTCTCCCCCCATTGGAGACATGTGCTTAAACGTCAAATTAATACATCTCTTCATTTTTGCTCAATTTTCTATTGTCTATTTTAATTGAACACTCAGATTTACTTTCAAATTTGGGCTATTTAACTAATGGTCAAAAAAGTATATTTATAGAAAATTTAAGAAAATAGCGGGCTACGAATGGGCTATATTTGGGCTACCGGTGGGCTACAGAAATTTTTGTTAGTAACTACTATCGCTATAAGCTAAGTAAACAATGGTGCACTCGACAGGAATCGAACCTGTGACCTTTGGTTTCGGAAACCAACACTCTATCCAACTGAGCTACGAGCGCAACGTGGTGGATTATAGCAAAGGTCTATGTAAAACAATTTATATGTTGTTATTTTTACTATTAACTTAACTTAATTTATAGGTATAATTACTTTTAGGTAACACTTTGATACAATATTCCGAATAATTATTTATATAAATAGGATAAGACAGTAATGAGCAATCACGATAATGAATATAAAGGCTCTACTTTTTGGCAACTAATTCTTGTGATTCCAGGATCAATCTTGGCATTTACATTAATTATTTCGCTAATTGCTAAAGCTTACGGCGTTAAGCCAGATGATGCAATTGCCGAGCCAGCAGCTGCAGTAGCACAAGTGGAAGAGAACATTGCACCTGTTGCTGAAGTAGCCGTTGCAGCAGCAGATGCTGCTCCAGCAGCAGCTAAAACAGGTGAGCAAGTTTACAACAGCGTTTGTATGATGTGTCATGCATCAGGCATGATGGAATCACCTAAATTTGGTGACTCAGGTGCTTGGGCTTCACGTATTTCAAAAGGCTACGATACTTTAGTGCATAACGCGATTAATGGCGTGAACATGATGCCAGCTAAAGGTGGTAACCCAGGCTTAAGCGATGAAGAAGTGGCTAATGCGGTTAAATATATGGCCAATGCAGGCGGCGCTAGCTTTGAGTAAATAAGTTGTACGCATTGATTAAAAGCCACTTAATTTGTTTAAGTGGCTTTTTTTTATGGATTGCGTTCATAATAACTGCAATAGTTAATAATGAAAGACGGTAAGCCCTATGGCGACTTATGTGATTGGTGATGTGCAAGGCTGTTTTCATGCTTTTAAAGATCTATTAGCGGCAGTTGATTTTAATAAAAGTGTTGATACGGTTTGGCTGGTAGGCGATATGGTCAATCGTGGTAGTGGCTCATTAGCCATGCTGCGCTGGTGCTATGAACATAAAGATCATGTGCGAGTGGTGTTAGGTAACCATGACTTGCATGCACTCGTAGTGGCTAATGGCGTTGTGAAGGCGCGTAAGGGCGATACCATCGGTCCTTTGCTTGAAGCTGATGATAGTGATGTATTGTTAGATTGGTTGCGTCACCAGCCTTTAATGGTGCAATCTGATGGGTTTGTGATGTTGCATGCCGGATTGTTGCCACAATGGACGGTTGAAAAAGCCTTAGGCTATGCGGCTGAAGTTGAGGCTGTATTGCAATCAGATAACTGGATTGCTTTTTTAGAACAAATGTATGGCAATAAACCAGCCGAGTGGCATGATGATTTAACGGGTATGGACCGATTGCGTGTCATTACCAATACACTCACGCGCTTAAGAATTTGTAGTGCAGAGGGTAAAATGGAATTTAAGTTTAAAGGTGAGTTAACCGATATACCGGCGGGGTATATGCCTTGGTTTGATGTGCCTGATAGGCTGAGTAAAGACACTACTATTTTATTTGGCCATTGGTCTGCCTTAGGCTTGCAGCACCGCAATAATGTGCATGCGCTAGACACCGGTTGCTTATGGGGTGGTAACTTAACTGCACTCACTTTAGAAACTAAAGCCATTACCCAAGTCCCCTGTAACCAGTTGGATCAACCAATTGAAATTAAGCGCTAGGGGTTAATGGTATAACTGAGCACTAATGAGTTGATGAATGTATTTGCTTAATGTGCGTCTTTCTTGCTCTGAAGGACTTAAATCCGCGATATTAATCGGTGTGAAAAAGTGAAGCGTCACTTTTGAAGCGCGCTGTTTTAAAATGGTTGCCATTGATGCTTGCATGGTGGTTTCACCAGCATAAGCCATTAATGTATTGGCACTGTTATCTGCATTTGGGTAAAAAATAGCCACAGGCTGAATGCTTGATTTTGCATCAATGGCTGCTTGAATTAATGAACCCTTAAAAGGTAATATGTGTGTGCCATCGGTGGTTGTGCCTTCCGGAAATAAACATAAATGGTCACCATTTTTTAAGCTTTCAATCGCCGTGTTAACAACGCGGCCAGCTTCTTGCCTTTTACCACGGTCAATAAATAACACATTAGCCGTTGCCGCTAAGTAACCAAACACAGGCCATTTTCGGATATCTGATTTTGCAATAAAACGTAATGATGTGATCGACATTAATGCGTGAATATCAACCCAAGAAATATGGTTGCTAACATACATGCTACCGTTGGCATTGCTCTCAGGCACCTCACCTGTCGTCATGACTTCAACATTCAGTATGTTTAATATTTTAGTTGACCACCATTGAATTAGCCTGTGCTTACGTACTTGACTACAAAACGGGTAAAGCACCGCAGCAGAAAATACGCCTGTAGTGATGTGAATGAGTAGGCGTGTGATTCGAAAACTATAGGTGATAGTGTTAACGGTATTGTGTGCGGATTGTTTTTTTTGCAAATGACTAAGTTGTTTACAGACACATTTATTTGAAAAAGTGTGCAGCATACCGAGGGTTTATTTTTGATAACGGTAACATTACCAGCATGTCGGCTGAATTGAAATAGGGGTCCCAAGCGGGTTCACCGCAAATGTAAGCCCCTAACCGTAAATAACCTTTAATGAGTGGTGGTGTGGCCACCGCTAAATCTTGCTTCAAAGTATTAATCGGTAATGCGCTGTGTGGGAATACGCGGTACTCAAGTGGGGCTAATGCTTTTTGTTTGAGTGTGGCGTATAGGCTTGCAGCCATATGGCCACCATCACCCATGCCGACGCTGGCGCAGCCAATCATGTATTCATATTGGTGTTGTTGCATGTATTTGGCAAGGCCGCCCCACAGCATCGCAATAGTGCCGCCGTTACGGTAGTTATGGTGTACGCAGGCGCGGCCAACTTCTACAGTGCGGTCAAATAAATGCTCTAACCTTGATAAGTCAAATTCACCGGCAGCGTAATAGCCACCAGCTTCATTGGCTTTTTCAGGGCTTAAAATACGGTAAGTGCCAATCACTTGGTTTGTTTCACCATCGCGTACTAATAAGTGTTCGCAGTACTGATCAAAGCCATCAATATCAAGGCCATTGTTATCGGGTAGTTGTGCGCCCATTTCTTCGGCAAATACTTTATAGCGTAGGCGCTGTGCTTCTTCAACTTCTGCGGGTGTTTTAGCAAAACTTACTGTTAGTGGGCGTTTTGCAATTTGTTTTAATTGGCTAGGGGTGTATTGCGTATTGTCAGGTGTGGTGGCTGTTGCGTTAACTAAATCTTTTAATAATGCCTTATCCATTTTTGTTCCCTCCTTGATTTGGAGTAACTTTAATGAGGCTACGTTACGGTTAGGTTACAGCTTGGTGACTTTTTTGTGATGTTTGCCATGGTTAGTGTTTGGCTGAACGCATAAAAAAACGCTTCTGACCAATTGATCAAAAGCGTTTCATTGTCGTGCTTGAGCGCGTTGTTTATTAATGTGTCACGCGGGTTGCGCTGCCTGATTCAACTAAGCGCACTGTGTCGCCAGCTTTAAATGGATTGTTTTCATCATTTTCTTGCACAATGGCTACTAGTTCACCGCCATCGATTTGTACAGTTAACTCAAGCCCTTCTTTTTTAGTGATTGCTTCTTCAGTGGCCGCGCCTAACAAGCCACCAATCACAGCCCCTAATGAAGCTAAAATTTGACTGCCGCGCCCACCACCAGCACTACTACCGGCAATACCACCAATAATGGTACCAGCAACTGTGCCTATTGGGGTTCTAGTACCTTCAATTTCAACAATGCGTACACTTTCAATAATGCCTGTTTTAACGGTTTGTTGCTGCTGCACACCATCGCGGTTATACACGCTGCCTGATTGAGAGCTCGCACAAGCACTGAGCAATACGCTGATGCATATAATGCTCAATATTGTTTTAAAATTGCACGTATATTTCATGATCAAGTCCTTGAGTTTAGCCGTTAAATTAAAGCGTATTAGCTAACGTTTGCTGTTTTACGATGCGCTGTACACCGTTACGCTCAATCACCTTAACGCTGTCACCTACTTCAAATTCAGTCAAATCTGAACTTGCTTGTACAATAGCGAGTGATTCACCGCTACTCAGCGCAACTGTAATTTGTAAACCTTCTTTACGCATCATGGCTTCTTCGGCAGCAGAACCTGCAATGCCACCAAATAAACCACCAAGTGATCCTAATAGTTGTCCTGCAATGCCACCGCCACCGGCTACAGCACCAGCCACTTGCCCTAGAATGCTGGCAGTTCTGCCACCAATAGGCGACACTTCACCAGCAATGGTGACAGGTCGAATGCTTTCGACAGTCCCGACTTGAATAGATTCAACTTGGTGTTTGCCTTCGCGGCTGTAAACGTCTTCAGCTGGTGTTGTTGCGCAGCCTGCTAAGGCTAAGCAACATAAGCCAACCATGCCTAAATGCTTGATATTAGTAGTTGTTTTTTTCATAGTGCTCCTATTATGCAGAAGTTTTTTGAAACTACCATGAGGCAAGCGTAATAAATGGTTAACTGTAATTTAGTGCTTAAGCCTCATCTAATGGCGTTTCTTTGATCAATGCTTGTGCGTAGATATTTTCAATTTGTTCGCGGGTTGGTGTGTGGTTTTGACCACCTTGGCTGGCAATTTTAATCGAACCCATTGTTGAGGCAAGTCTGCCACAAGTTGCCCAATCCCAACCTTTTTGCATGCCGTAGAGTAAGCCTGCACGATAAGCATCGCCGCAACCCGTAGGATCAACGATCTCATTAGCTTTAACGCATGGGACCTCAATACGTTGACCGTCAGCATAAATATGTGAGCCTTCACCGCCTAATGTGACGATTAACGCTTTTACTTTTTTAGCTAAATCATCCAAGCTTAGGCCTGTTTTGTCTTGAATCACTTGTGACTCATAGTCGTTCACGGCTAGGTAGTCAGCCATGTCAATAAAGTGCATGAGCTCTTCACCGCTAAACATTGGTAAGCCTTGGCCTGGGTCAAACATAAATGGAATACCAGCCTCTTTACATTCTTGCGCATGTTGGAACATACCATCACGACCATCTGGCGCAATAATCGCTAATTTAACGCTTTTAGTCTCTTTAACACTGTTTTGGTGTGACTCCATCATCGCACCCGGGTGGAATGAGGTGATTTGATTATCATCAGAATCAGTAGTGATAAAAGCTTGCGCAGTAAATGTATCAGGAATATTTTTGATGTGTGCAGTATCTAACTTGTTTTTTTCTAGCCATTTTGTATAAGGGCCAAAATCTTCACCGACGGTTGCCATAATCACTGGCTCACCTTCTAGTAATTGCATGTTGTAGGCAATGTTGCCAGCAGTACCACCAAAGTTACGGCGCATTTCTGGCACAAAGAATGCCACGCTTAATTTATCAATTTTGTCAGCCAAAATATGATTTTTAAATTGGTCTTGAAACACCATAATAGTGTCAAAAGCAAGTGAACCGCAGATGAGTGTAGACATAGTTAAGATAAGCTTTGTTTGTAAAAAAACAATATTATCTTATTGATTGCCTATTGCAGGCAAGGAGTTATCGAAAGAAATGGTTTTTGTTTTCAGGCTTAACTATTTAGCTTGCGCACCTTCAATCAAAATTTTCGCTGCTCTTTTAGCATATTTCATGGCGCCAGAGCCACGTTTCATTTGCTCAGCTTGAGCGGCACCTTCAAATAACAAGGACAATTGTAGGGCTAAACCTTCAGTATCTTGAATATTAGCTTCTTCCGCTAGGCCAGCAATAAACTGCTTAAATTGGCGTGATTGATTAGAAGATAGTTGATGTACGGCACTTTCTTCATTAGGGAATTCAGCTGAAGCTTTTAAAAACCCCACACCACGAAAACTGGGGTCTGTGACCCATTCCTCAATAAAATCAAATAGCTTGGTTATTTTTTCATCTGGTTTTTTACCGCTTAAGCGCTCACTTAACCAGCTTTGAAATTCTTGGTGGCCTTCTTTTAATACTTCAAGGATTAAAGTTTCCTTACTACCAAAGTATTTGTAAAGTGTCATTTTGGTTGTTCCAGCAACTGCCACAATGGTATCGACACCAGTTGAGTTGATGCCTCTCGTTTGAAAGAGATCAGTTGCAACAATGAGAATTTTACTTTTGAGTGTAGATGTCGACATCTATATAACCAATATTAATTAGGTTAATTCAATTTTACACTATTTTAGTGAAAATCACTATATACAGACCTGTATATAGTGGTTATTATGAACTCAAGTTTTCGATTTGTTGAATATAGTCAATTGTTTTTATTGGCTTTTATGGGACATTTCGTTTTATTTTTAATATGTTTTATTGTATACAAATCTGTATAACTATAGGGGGAATTAAAATGAATAATCAATTATTAGCTGGTGTCGTTACTTTTGGTCTTTTACTTTCAGGTGCTGGTAATGCAGCAGAGCCATTACATGTGGTTAAATCAATTAATATCGAGGCGCCAGCCAGTAAAACTTGGCAAAAAGTATTTAGATTTGGTGACCTAGGTGCTTGGCATCCAGCAGTAGCTAAAACACAGATTGTTGTAGGGCAAGAAGGGGTGTCGGGTGCTGACCGTGTATTAACGCTACAAGATGGCGGTATCATTAACGAAACATTAACTGCTTACAATGCAAACGAGCGTTCAATGAGTTACGTTATTACTGAAAGCGTTTTACCTGTTAATAATTATGCTTCAACCATTCGCGTATTATCAAATGGCGATAATAAATCTGTTGTTGTGTGGGAAGGGGCTTTTCAATCTAAAGAAGCTGCAAGCGATAAAGTGGCGTTAGATACGATTAGCAGTGTTTATGACGGTGGATTAGCTAACCTGAAAAAAATAACTGAATAAGGGTTAGTTAACTAACGTATTGGTCTCCAAAGTCTGTCTACGCGTCTATTTTGATTTTTTCATCAACATAGGCGTGTAGTTACAGCTAATTTTCTTTAAGTACTCATTGGCTATCGCTAAGTCACCTAAGTTTGTTGGCAACTTTCCACCAACGACACTATCAATATAAATCGCTTTATGTTCATCAGGTATTTGCAATGCCTCTAAATAGCGGCATGTGCCACTGCGCATTAATTCATATTGCGCATACATGGCTGACGCTTGGTTGGCACTTAAACCATCGTCTTGTGTATGCATTTTAATGGTAGGTGCGGGGATGTTAATGGGTGCAATGGCAGCAGTTTGTGGTGGGTTGATTGATTGTTGCAATAGCGGCCAAAAGTAAAACAAACCAAATCCAATGGCAGCTACCGATGCAAATGCCGCATAACGCTTAATGTGCGAGGTGGGCGCAGGTTCATCTAACTGTGTTTGCGCCATAATTAATGCGCTGGCGGCTTTTTTAGCGTGCGCTAAACTTTGTGCATCAGCTTGTTGAATTTGCTGATTAAAGGCATTTTGCGCGATGAGGAGAATATGTTCAGCCAAAATGCTTGGGTGGCTTGCGTTTACTTTTTCAGCTTGTGTCGTGCAAAAGGCCACTAAAGCCTGATTGAATAATGCCTTTTGGTCAATGTCATGTGGGTGCTGTTGTAATTGTGCATCCAGAATGTCAAAGATGCTGAGCAAGCATGCACTGGCCGACTGGTCTGGTGCTTGCATGCTGGCAATGAGTTGTTCTGCATTAAATGGTGCTGACATTTATTTCCAACGCTATTTCAAAAGGTGCGTGCTTAAAATGGTTTTACGACCACTAATATCACAATAATGAATAACACAATCACGGGTAGTTCATTAAACCAGCGGTACCAAACATGGCTACGCTTGTTATTGTCATTTTTAAAGTCGCGCATGATTTTTCCGCAATACAAATGGTAGGCCACTAACACAAAAACTAATGCTAATTTAGCATGCAACCAACCGCCACCAGCTTGTAAGTAACCGTAACCAAACATCAGCCAAAAACCAAAGGCTAGCGCTAATACCGCTAACGGGAACATAAAGCGGTATAGCTTATGTTCCATGAGTTTTAAGCGCTCAGATGTCGCAGTGTCTGTCACCATGGCATGGTTGACAAAAATACGCGGTAAATAGAATAGCCCAGCAAACCAGCTAGTGACAAAAATAATATGAAGTGCTTTTACCCACAACATTATTTAGCTAGCTCTGCGATTAATAATTGGTCTAATGCTGGGAAGTCTAATGTCCCTAAAATACGTTTTAGGCGGTTGCCTTTTTTATCAAAAATATAAGTGGTTGGCGTTAGGTTAACCTCACCAAATGCTGTCGTGACTTCAGATAAACCATCGTGCATCACAGGGAAAGGTAATTTTTTAACCTTGGTGTAATTAGCCACTTGCGCTGGTGGGTCGTAAGGCATGGCAACTGCGACAATTTCAAGGCCTTTATCTTTATACGTGTTGTAAGTGTTAATTAAGTCTTGCATTTCTGCAATGCAGCCTGGGCAATCGGTTGCCCAAAAATTAACCAACACAACCTTACCTTTAAGGTCTGCCATGTTGAACGTTTTACCTTCAATGGTGGTGAATTTAACCGCTGGCGCTTGTGCCTTTTGACCAAGTTGTAAAAATAATGCCACTAAAAGGGCGGTAATAATAAGGGGTAGTAGGGCTTTTTTTAACATAATTTTTTCATCATTCGTTTGGTTAAAAGTGGTTAATGGCTGCTAGTTGTTTAATGCAATACCAATGCAGCATCTTACAGTGAACTGATTCATTGTTATACGATCATATGATTAAGCAATGGTTCGGTGAAATAAGCCATTGTTATTTCAAGCCTTAACCTTAAACCATGCTATTGGCCGTGTCTTGTGCATGCTATAATTTATTTTACACTGCTATATCAAGTAGTTGTAGCCATTCTATTATATGCGTGTTTAACCACACGCATTAATATGCGAATAGCCAAGCATATTTTACTAAAATCATACAGAAACTGAAGCATTAATAATCGAGAATGACGATGTCCAAGCAAGCACCCCAATTAACATTACTGAATGACTTAGCCGCGATTGTTGGCAATAAATATACCTTAACCGGCGCATCAAAAATTCAACCTTATAGTAAAGGTTATCGTTTTGGTTCAGGTGATGCCATGGCTGTGGTGCGCCCAGCCAACTTGCTGGAAATTTGGAAAGTATTACAAGCCTGCCACAAAGCGGGCGTGGCGATTATTATGCAAGCGGCTAATACAGGTTTAACTGGTGGCTCAACCCCTGATGGTAATGATTACGACCGCCAAATTGTGATTGTCAATACCATGCGTATTGACCAAATTCAACTCATTGATGACGCTAAACAAATTATTGGTTTACCGGGTAGTACCTTGTTTGGTTTAGAAGAAACCTTAAAACCGTATGGTCGTGAGCCACATTCGGTGATTGGTTCATCGTGTATTGGTGCTTCAATTGTGGGCGGCGTGTGTAATAACTCTGGCGGTGCATTAGTGCAGCGTGGCCCAGCGTATACCGAGCTATCAATCTTTGCACAAATTGATGCTAATGGTGAGTTAAGCCTAGTGAATAACTTAGGCATTGAATTAGGCGATATGCCAGAAGAAATACTCACTAACTTACAAAACCAAAAATACAATAAAGCAGACGTTCAATTTCCAGATAAATTAGCATCAGACAATATTTACCACGAGCGTGTGCGTGAAGTAGATGCCGATACCCCAGCACGCTTTAATAACGATGGCCGTCGTTTGCACGAGTCAGCAGGCTGTGCGGGTAAATTAGCGGTATTTGCCGTACGGGTAGATACTTACCCACTACAAAAACAGCAAGTGTTTTATGTGGGGACGAATGAAGCGCAAGTGCTGGCCACCATGCGCCGTGATATTTTAACGACGTTTAAATCACTGCCTGATTCTGGCGAATATTTACACCGTGACTGTTATGCCGTGAGTAAAGATTACGGTAAAGATACCTTTGTGATTATTGATAAATTCGGCTCAAAATACATTCCAAAATTGTTTGCTTTAAAGCGCTGGGTAGACCGTGTTGCCAGTAACTTTTCATTCTTACCCAATAAGCTTTCAGAAGTAGCGATGCAATGGATGAGCAACTTAATGCCTAACCATTTGCCAAAACGCATGGACGATTACCATGCACAATACCAACACCATTGGATTTTAGAAATGAGTGGGGAAGGTATTGCTGAAGCACGTGCTTACCTACGTAACTTTTTTAAAGACCATGAAGGTAACTTTTTTGAATGCTCACCTGAAGAGGGAGAACAAGCGATATTGCACCGCTTTGTAGCAGGTGGTGCGATTGGCCGCTACAAAGCGCTTAAAGGCGATAGCGTAGGCCCAATGATGACGGTAGATGTGGCATTACGCCGTAATGAAAAAGATTGGTTTGAAGAGTTGCCAAAAGAGATTGATGACTTAATTGATGCCAAGTTTTACTACGGGCATTTGTTCTGTCACGTGATGCATCAAAACTATGTGCTTAAAAAAGGCGTGGATGCGAAAGCCTTGAAGCAGAAAATATTAGATTCATTTGATGCGCGTGGGGCAGAGTACCCAGCCGAACATAATGTTGGGCATGAGTATGCAGCTAAAGATGCGCTGAAAACCTTTTACCGAAAAATTGACCCAACCAATACCTTCAACCCGGGGATTGGTAAAACGAGTAAGTTGAAGGACTGGGCTGACCATTAGTCAATATTAATGTTTAATAGAAACTGACGACTCGACAGTTTTATCAACTGTTCCGTACAATTTGAACTAAAAAAAGCCTTGTAAATTTACAAGGCTTTTTTGTGTGCTTCTTCGTTAGGTTTTGCTTAGTTAAGCAACCTCAAGCGAATCGTACCTTCTACTTTATTTAACTGATCAAACGCTTGTTGCGAATCAATATCAGCCACATCCATCACTAGGTAACCTACTTCATTACTCGTCATTAAGCTTTGCGCTAGGATGTTGATGTTTTCTTCAGCAAACAGGTGGTTAATGTTTGATAATACGCCCGGTTGGTTGTGGTGAATGTGTAGCAAGCGGTGTGTATTTGCTTGCTGTGGCATTGCAATGTTTGGGAAGTTAACTGCTGAAACGGTTGTACCGCTGTTAGCGTACTGTACAAACTTCTCACCCACTTCTAAACCAATGTTAGCTTGTGCTTCAGCGGTTGAGCCACCAATGTGCGGCGTTAAAATCACATTATCAAAACCACGTAATGGTGAGTCTAAAGGCTCATCATTTGATTTTGGCTCTGTTGGAAATACGTCAATGGCAGCGCCACGTAGTTTGCCGCTTTCAATCACTGCGGCTAGTGCGTCAATATCAACACAAGTACCGCGTGCGGCATTAATGAAAATAGCGCTTTTTTTCATTTGCTCAAATTCATCTGTGCCCATCATGTTTTTAGTTGATGGTAGCTCCGGTACGTGTAGTGTGACTACATCTGCGGTGCGTAGTAGCTCTTCCATCGTACCGACTTGAGATGCATTACCTAACGGTAATTTTGTGATCACATCGTAATAAATCACGTTCATGCCTAGGCTTTCAGCCAATACTGATAGTTGTGAACCAATGCTGCCATAACCCACAATGCCTAATGTTTTACCACGGGCCTCGTTTGATTCTTTAGCAGATTTAGGCCAGCTGCCTTTATGCACTTGTTTACTTTTAGCAGGAATACCGCGCAGCAATAGAATTAACTGGCCAATGACTAACTCAGCCACTGAACGGGTGTTTGAGTATGGTGCGTTAAAGACTGGAATGCCTTTTTCACGGGCTGCGTCTAAATCGACTTGGTTAGTACCAATGCAAAAGCAACCAATGGCGGTTAATTTTTCAGCCGCGTCGAGTACTTTTTTAGTCAGTTGTGTTCTTGAACGAATACCAATGAAACGGGCGTCTTTAATTTTTTCAATTAAAGCCTCTTCGTCTAATGCATGGCTAATGTATTCAATGTTTTCAAAGCCGGCTTTGTTAAGCGTGTCTACAGCGTTTTGGTGAACGCCTTCAAGTAATAGAAAACGGGTCTTAGATTTGATGTTTGCTTGTAATTCCATGAGTAGTGGTATCTTCAAGATTGGTAAAAGTTAATCTCACATTTTATCATATTCACTTTTATATTAGTTGAATATGTGTAAGTGAAATGTAAGTGTTAATGCGGCATGCCTGTGCATTTATTTTGCACGCGCTTCCATTAATTTGGTGTATTTCTCGTGCATGGGTACATTTTCTTGGCAAGTTTTTAAGCCTGCGTTTAAATCTGTGGTCACATGTTTAGGGGTTACGGCCATTAAAGCTTGCATTCTTTCTTGCTCAGCCTCAATTAAACTATCGCTATTAACAATGACTTTTATTCTACCAAAGCCAGCTTCATACAAAGCCCCTTTGGTGGATACGCGCCAAAGTTGTGATTCTGCCAGTGCGTTTTTAACGTTGGTGCGGTTACGTTGCATTTTGTACACAATGGCTAAAAAGTTATATAAGCCAGAGCAAGTGCCGAGTACAACCGCATCAGCATAGGCCGGTGATGCTTTTGGGTCTGCTGTTGGTGATTCAGCTAATGCGATAGTTGGTTGGTAAGCTAGCGCTAATATTAATAAGAATTTTAACAAGGTGATCTCTTTTCTAAATGGTATTGAGGGTTTGTATCAACAATGTGACATTGATGCAGTTACGTCATCATAACTTAAAATGATTTTTCAATGAATAGGTTACCTTTTGAGTGCGGCTTTGCGGTTAAGTTGCATTGCAAGCGTTAATGAACGCTGATTGACTTACTGGTGCATTGGGTTGAATTAAAGCACTAAGCTTCTGCCATTAACCATATTCATTCAGCTTCTTTTGACCAGATTTTCAATCTGGTCTTGAAATAAAACAGCCCATCCCCACTTATTACTTATCGTATATTTGTTCGTTAATTAATTATTGAAAAGAGGATTGTTTTAATGTCTACTAAAACAGAAGATTCTAAAGCCCCACAAAAAGAATCAATGGCTTTCCAAGCCGAAGTTAAGCAGTTATTGCAGTTAATGATTCATTCACTTTATTCTAATAAAGAGATTGTTTTACGTGAGTTAATTTCTAATGCGTCTGATGCGGCTGATAAGTTGCGTTTTGAGGCAGTGAGTAACGGTGACTTATATGAAGGTGATAGCGATTTAAAAATCGGGATTACTTACAACACTGAAGCCCGTACAGTGACGATTACTGATAACGGTATTGGTATGAGCCGTGAAGAAGTGATTGATAACATTGGTACGATTGCTAAATCAGGCACTAAAGAATTCTTAAGCAAAATGTCTGGTGATGAAACCAAAGACGCCAACATGATTGGTCAGTTTGGTGTTGGTTTCTACTCTGCATTCATTATTGCCGATAAAGTGACATTAACTACGCGCCGTGCGGGTGCAACTGAAGCGGTTCAGTGGGAATCAAAAGGTGAGGGCGACTTTACTTTAGATGCCGTTGAAAAAGCCACACGCGGTACTGAAATTGTATTGCACTTGCGTGAAGGTGAAGATGAGTTCTTAAACGATTATCAACTCAAAAACATCATCCGTAAGTATTCTGATCACATCACTTTACCAATCATCATGAAGAAATCTGAATTCAAAGATGGTGAGATGGTAGTGACTGATGAAGATGAAACGGTGAATAAAGCCTCAGCACTTTGGGCAAGAGCTAAAAAAGACATTACTGAAGAAGAGTATCAGGACTTTTACAAGCATGTATCACACGACTTTGAAAACCCAATGGCATGGTCACATAACCGTGTAGAAGGTAATCAAGAGTATATTTCACTGTTATACATTCCAACAAAAGCACCATTTGATTTATACGAGCGTGATCGCAGCAACGGCATTAAGTTGTACGTAAAACGTGTATTCATCATGGAAGAGTCAGAAAAACTCATGCCGCAATACTTACGCTTTGTGCGCGGTGTGATTGATTCAGCTGATTTACCATTAAACGTATCACGTGAGATTTTACAATCTAGCCGTGATGTGGATGCGATTAAAGCCGGTTCAGTGAAAAAAGTATTAGGCATGTTAGAAGACATGGCTAAGAAAAAACCTGAAGACTATGCAGCATTTTACGAGCAATTTGGCCGTGTATTAAAAGAAGGCCCAGGTGAAGACCAAGCGAATAAAGACCGCATTGCTGGTTTACTACGCTTCTCAACCACTAAAGAAGATACTGAAGCACAAACTGTTTCATTAGCAGATTACGTGGCACGTATGCAGCCTGAGCAAGATGTGATTTATTACATTACAGCAGATAGTTTTGCTGCGGCTAAAAATAGCCCGCACTTAGAGATCTTCCGCAAAAAAGGCATTGAAGTGGTATTAATGCATGACCGTGTGGATGAGTGGTTATTAAGTGGGTTAACTGAATTTGATGGTAAAAAATTACAATCAATCGCTAAAGGTGATTTAGATTTAGGTAAGCTCGAATCTGACACTGAAAAAGAAATTCAGAAAAAAGTAGAAGAAGAATCTAAATCATTGGTTGAAAAAATCACTGCAAGCTTAGGTGATAGCGTGAAAGAAGTGCGCGTGACACATCGTTTAACCGATTCACCAGCTTGCTTGGTGAGCAGCGAAAATGATGTATCAGGCAACTTGGCTCGTATTCTAAAACAAGCTGGCCAAAGCGCGCCTGAAAGCAAGCCGATTTTAGAAATCAACCCTAGCCACGCATTGATTAAACGCCTAGAAACAGAATCATCTGATGATGTATTTGGTGATTTAACCCATGTGTTGTTTGACCAAGCACTATTAGCAGAAGGCGGCACTTTAGACGACCCAGCGAGCTTTGTTAAACGCATGAATGCGTTAATTAGCTAAGATTCATTGGTTTAGTTAAAACCTGCTGATGTGAATGCATTAGCGGGTTTTTTAATGGCTGATCAATCCCCAAAGCAGCCATTAATAGGTTAACAATAGTTGAGTTTAATTAAAATTCAATATAAGCTATTTATATGAAAAATTTTTTGTGTTTCTTGTTGATGCTTTGGCTTCCGTTAAGTACGGCGATAGCACAGGCGATGAGTACGCAAATGATGGTGGACAGTAATGCCGCCACAATGCTTCAAGTCAATGCAATGAAGTCTGATGGTTGTCATGATCAAACCTCTAAAGATAGTGCTAATCATAGTCAATGTAAACAGTGTTTATCTTGTGCGCTGGCGATGGCTAGTGCAACGTTAAATGTACCTTTTACCTTTCAAAGTGCACATAAGGTGCAATCTAAGTACTTAGTTGCTGCGCCAACATTGCATTCAATTCAACTACCCCCAACCACTAAGCCACCGATATTTAATTAAATCAACAGGACAAATCCGTCCGTAAATTTTAATTGATATTGGAGGTTTCACTATGCAATATATATCCGTTGCGACTTTAAACAACGTACTTGTTTGTACGTTGGCACTTACCTTAGGCGGCTGCGCGACATTTAGTGATGATGGCTGCATGCGTGGCGTGCTTGCGTCCACTCAACAACATATTACACAATCACCTGTTTGGGCTAAGACACAAGCGCTTACAGCTGAGAATGAAAAGCAAGTCAGCGCGATATTAACTAAGCCTTTATCGCAAGAAGCCGCTGTGCAAGTCGCCTTGCTAAATAACGCACAATTACAAGCGGATTTCTACGATTTGCAACTGGCAGAAGCAAATGTGGTGCAGGCCGGTCGTTTACCCAATCCTAGCTTCTCGTTGTTATATGCACGGACCAATGATGATTACACCGTTGAGCAATCCGTGACGATGAATATCTTTGCATTGTTCACGCTGCGAAAAGCTACCGCGATAGAGAAGAAGCGTTTTGCGGCTGTACAAAACAACATGGCATTAAAAGTGTTGAATTTAGCAAGGGAGACACGTAATGCTTACATCTATGCATTGGCGGCAAAACAAAGTGTCGATTACTTAAGTCAGGTTAATGATTCTGCACGTGCCACTTATGCATTAGCAAAACGCTTAAGACAAGCTGGCAACTGGAGTGCACTAGACGAAGGGCGAGAGAAAAGTTTTTATACAGAAACGGCGCTGGAATTAGTGCGTGCGCAAAATCAATGTTTACAGGCTGAAGAGCATTTAACGAGCTTATTGGGGTTAACGCATCCCAAATACTTTACTTTACCAGAGCGATTGTCAGACTTGCCAAGTGCAGAATCTGATTTAAAGCAAGTCCATGCAAGTGATTTTAATAAACGGTTAGATTTACAACAAATACGTATGAACACTGAAGCACTTGCAGTGCAATTAGGCCTAACCAAAACAACACGCTTTATGAATATGTTAGAAATTGGTCCGGCTAGGTTGTTAGAAGGCAGACGTGGTGATCCCGTTAAACGGGGTGTGGAACTCCGCTTTGCGTTGCCGATTTTTGATTTAGGTACCGCGCGTGTTAAACGTGCTGAAGCTGTTTATGCGCAAGCCATGGCACTAGCAAAAAACCAATCGATTAAAGCCGCATCACAAGTGCGTAAGCAATATAGTCGATATGAAACTTCCTATGCCATAGCTAAGCGCTATCGGGATGAGATAGTGCCTTTACGAAAAAAAATATTAGATGAAAGTTTGCTTCGTTACAACGGCATGCTCATGAGTCCTTTTGAGTTGATGTCTGCCGCACGTGATCAAGTGTTGGCGATCAACCGTTATATTGAAAGTTTAAGAGACTTTTGGCTAGTGAAAAGCGATTTAGACATGGTGCTAGTCGGCACACCAATCGCAGAATATGGCAACGAATAAGGATTAATGAACATGAATAGAAGACGATTTTTACAAATGGGTGCCGCAGGCGTTGCCATGAGTGCTGTTAGCAAAGTGGCATTAGCGGCAATTCCAGAACCTACAATGATGGATAGTGCATTAACGCAACCATTGTTAATGCCAAATACTGGCCGACCTTATCAACCTGTTGCGACATTAAATGGTTGGAGCTTACCTTGGCGCATGAGGAACAACATCAAAGAATTTCATTTGGTGGCAGAGCCTGTTAAGCGTGAAATTGCCCCAGGCATGATTGCCAATTTATGGGGTTATAACGGGCAAAGTCCCGGCCCGACCATTGAAGTGGTAGAAGGCGATCGAGTGCGCATTTATGTCACGAATAAACTACCTGAACATACCAGCGTGCACTGGCATGGCCAACGGCTACCGAATGGCATGGATGGTGTGAGCGGGCTTACGCAACCTTCAATCAAACCGGGGCAAACTTATTTATATGAGTTTGTCGCAAGGCGAGCGGGTACTTTTATGTATCATCCTCATGCAGATGAAATGACCCAAATGGCCATGGGTATGATGGGCTCATGGGTCACGCACCCGAAGAACCCAAAAACAATGGCAGTCGATAGAGATTATGTATTCTTACTCAATGCCTATGACATCGAGCCTGGTAGCTACTTACCCAAAACGAATACCATGTTGAATTTTAATTTATGGACATTCAATAGCCGAGTGTTCCCTGGTGTTTCGCCTATTGTTGCTAAGCAAGGTGAAAAAATTCGCGTACGCGCAGGCAACCTCACCATGACCAATCACACGATCCATTTACATGGGCATGAGTTTGAAGTCACTGGCACAGACGGCGGCTGGATACCCAAAACAGCAAGGTGGCCGGAAGTGACTACCGATATTGCAGTGGGGCAAATGCGGGCTA
>JAWUXH010000027.1:0-19122 GCA_034111445.1 Methylophilaceae bacterium
GTCGTAGTCTGTGTTTTGGTCTGGGCCGTTACCACCAACGATCACATCGCCAGCACCTTCAGTTGCACTACCAACGATAAAGGTATCATTGCCACCTTCACCAAACATGGTGTCAGCGCCGTCACCACCTGTGATGATGTCATCGCCGCCGATGCCGTTTGTGCCACCATTACCATTACCATCAACAACCACTGGTGCAACAGAGATATCACTGATACCCATCCAACCAGTTGTGCCTGAAGTGTCGTTTCCTGGCTCATGAATCACTTGTAACGATACGATAGGGCCTTCAATGTTCACTTGCACATTGTCAGGATTATTACTATCTAGACGGTAAGTTGTATTATTGTTGTTGCCGTCAACGGTATTGCTACCTACATCAACACCACCAGTCGCTACATTAGTACCAGAGAAGTTAACGGGTACTTGATTACCATCAGCATCAATCGCGATAATGCGAACTTGATCGTCCCATGAACCACCTTGATTGATGTCATATAGTGTAAAGCTAACATCACTTACTGGCTTGTCAAATGCGAAATTGGCAGTATGTGCACCTGAGTGTTCGCCTGAGAAAAGCCCACCCTCTGGTGTTGCTTTACCAGCAGTATAATTGCTAGTGATGTTACTGAAACCACTCAGCTGAACAGCTGCTGTAACAGCACCATTTTCAGATGCAAGTTGGCTGCCAATTAAGTCTGAAAAGTCAAGCGTCGTTGAAGGACCCACTTCAGTCTCTGGTGCATCACCATTGTCACCATAGATGATATCGTTACCTGCTCCACCATCGATGATGTCATCAAACGAACCATTCAAACCATTATCAACCACAACAGGCGCAAGATCAAAGGTTAAGCCTTCAATACCAACCGTGCCTGAGTAACTGCGCTCAGGGCCGTTATCAACGTAGACTTCTAAACTTGTAATTGGGCCTGGAATTGTGACACCAATGTCTTGACCATTGTTTGAGTCAGTAGGGCCAGGATTGTTGGTTTGTGTACCAAATACAGTATTACCATTAACTGAATGTACGCCAGTGTTTTCAAATGAAACAGGCACTACATTACCGTTAGCGTCTTTTGCAACAATACGTACTTCATCTAATGCATCTACATCACGTAAAGTCAAAGCAACATTACTCACTGGCTCATCAAAACCAATGTTGGCTGCAGTCGGAACTGTCACATCCGTTACTTGTAACAGGCCGTCAATGATGCGCCATTCTTTACCATCTGTTTGTGGCGTGTCAATGCTGACACCGACAGAACGACCATCTGATGTTAATGTTTGTGAGCCATCAGCACCAAGTCGTGCAAAGTTAAGTGCGAATGGCGTAACGCGTGCTTCATTATCGCCATAAATCAAATCATCACCAACGTTACCGTTAATGACATCATCACCAGAACCACCCAACACAATATCATTTCCAAGGCCGGCATCAATCGTATCGTCACCGCCATTACCTAAGATAATGTCGTCGTTACCATCTGCGCCATCAATAATGTCACCACCGCCGTTAGTTGGGGCATTGGCATCGTTGTACTCTGGGGTCATCACTTCACCGAAGTTTTCGCCGTCAACAACTATAGACGGTGCTGGAGGATCAACTGGATCAGCTGGCGAGCTAACACCAGCCATATCATTGATTGTAGATCCACTCACATTGGCTGCTAATGTCACCGCGCCTGTATCAACGTCTACTCTATAACCCTGATCACTTGTATTAACACCAACAATGTCGCCATTTGAATCAACAGCAATACCGTAAGTTGAAGCACCAGGTAGGTTGTTAACTAGCACTGATTGTTGACCAGTCGCTAAGTCATATTTAACTAATTGATCTCTTGTTGTGGAGATGTATAAGGCGTTATCAACAACCACTAGGTCGCCAGCAACACAATCATTAAGCGTTGCGAACTGTGTAGCTGCACCTGTTTGAGGGTTAACGGTGTAAATTTTATTACCTGTTACACCGTACAATGCATCATCTGAAGCACCAAAGCCAGTGAAGCTTGGCGTTGAGCCAATCGTTGTGAGGTTGCCATTTGATGGGTCAATGCTATAAAGCTTGCCATTAGAAACACCGTATAACGCTCCGCTTGGTGTACCTGCAATATCCATCAGTTTATCAAAGCCAGTCTTAATGACTTGGCGAGCGCCAGTATCAATATCAAGCACTCCGAACCTACCGTAACTATCAATATAGTACGTAGGGTTATCTACTGTTGCGTTATCGTGATGACTACCGCTCCAACCACCGAATTTAAATGTCATGCTTATCTCCTGAAAAAATATTAGTCTGACTATTAAAATTTCTTGGATTCAAGTGGAGAGGTGAGGCAGATACGCCTATGTCGTCATTATTATTTACCGCTGTGGCCATGATTTTTCCCTAATTTTATGCAAATTTAAAATAAAGTCGGTAATCTGCTAGTGATTACTTAGCTCTTCAATAAATCATTTACGGCAGTAACATTCAAAAATTAAGGTTATTTCATAGTGAAATTATTAACTATTGTTTATATGGGGTTCTTTCCTCCAGTTCGGTGGCATAAGCACCGATGCCATCCGCTTCACGCATAACAAAGTCGCCAATCGCTTTTTCAAAATCTGGATGGTCAATTTTATGAAATGAGCAGGTCGGCCTTGGCACAAACCCACGGGCCAGTTTATGCTCACCTTGTGCACCACCCTCAAAATATTTAATCCCCTCCTCAATGCAAAACACCTGCGCTTGATAATAACAAAGCTCAAAGTGCAAGCCGGATACGAATGCTAAAGCACCCCAATAGCGTCCATATAATGTGTGTGCACTATAGATATTGAAAGCACTAGCAATGGGTAGGTCACCCTTGTATGCAATAAAAAGCACAATATTGTCTGGCATTGAATCGCCAATTTCAATAAAAAAGGCTTCTGTTAAATAAGGGGTTGAATGGTGTTCAAGATAGGTATGGGTATAACATTGGTAAAAAAACTGCCAGTCCTGCAAAGTAATGTCAGCCCCTTTAACTGTTCGAACAGTCACATTATCTGCTGCAATTTTTTTACGTTCTTGGCGAATTTTCTTGCGCTTACTGCGCGTTAAGGTCATCAAAAACGCATCAAAATCTTGGTAGGTTTTGTTTTCCCAACGAAACTGCACGCCGTTCCGCTTTAGCCAGCCGGCTTCAGCCAAGGCTTTTGTTGAAAATGCATTTGGGAAATTAACATGGATAGATGAGAGTGACTGTGAAGCCATGATTTGCTCAAGCGCATTGAGCATTAATTGCTGGCTTTCTATATTCTCGGCCAGTATGCGTCCACCCGTCACAGGTGTAAAAGGAATAGCCGATAATAGTTTTGGGTAATAGTTAAGCCCATTCTGCTCAAAAGCTTCTGCCCAAGCCCAATCAAAGACATACTCACCATAGGAGTGGTACTTAACATACAAAGGCATTGCGCCAATTAACTGTTCACCGTCTTTTAATAATAAAGGGCAAGACTGCCAACCAGTCCCCGTACCAACTGATTTTGATTGCTCAAAAGCCAGCAAAAATGCATGTTGTAATAATGGCATGTCACCAGCCAATGCATTCCAACTAGCTGCATCAACGTCATGCATTCCATTGACAACTTCAATCGTAACGGCCATCGGCAAATACTCACTACACTAAGGATAGCTAAAAGCTTACCGATTAACGTGTAATGACGCTATCTATATTAAGTAATATTTAATTGGGAATAGTGATTTTAAAACTGAGACATTTAGGTAGAGTCATACTACTACCTAAATTTAACTATAAAGCAGATTTTGGTGCGATGTTTGCAGCTTGTGTACTTTGCGATTTCATCTGCTTTTGTGCGCCAATCATTTTGCGCATTTCAATGGCATTTTCAGCAGATTTTCGACGCGCAATCATACGATCTTGCGCTGAGACTAGTTCGTCTAAGCTAATGACTTCATCTTGATTGGTATCAACAGCGCTAAAATGGCGTGCGATTTGAGGGAGTTTATCGGTTGCTTCTTGGCGGTCAATCGTATTGTCAAAATCAATGTCAGCATCAAAGAATCTGACTTTAATACTTTCACGCATTTTACGACGTCTTGCTTCAATTTGTTCGTGATCTTGATCAACAGCACGCGCATATTCATCTAACGCTTTGCGCAACATTTCTCTTTTTTCAGGGCTAAAATTCAACTCTATGGTTTTATCTAAGCCTTTAGCATCTAAATGGGAATCAACAATTTCAGCATCAACAGACTGTGCAACAGGTAAAATACTTTTATCTGCTGCAATAGAGTAAATTGAAGCACTCAAGCTTAAACATACTGTGTATAGCATGCAGTGTTTAAGTGTTGCTTTTTTAAGTTGTATTGTTTGCAAGCGATCTACTTTAAATAATTATTGAACAATTTAAACGAATCTGACGCATTATGATGAGGCAGGATTGTTAATCCTTTGTTTCAGTCAACCATGGAATTGTAATCATTTGTAACAGACAATTCCAATCATATATACTTCAACTATCTCAACATCTATCCGTTAGATATACAAGTCCAACATGTTAATTTATGTCAATTTGATTTTTATGGACAAACAAACCCTGTTTTAAGTTTCAAATTTAAAATTTGATATAAATCAAAACAAAGCTTAAACTTAAATATTATTACCTATTAGCAATAATAACAATATTAATTCGAAAATTACTTAGGTCCTTGCCATGTCAGAAGAAAATACAAAAAGAATATTAGTCGTTGATGACGATGTACGATTACGTGAATTATTAGAGCGTTATCTTACAGAGCAAGGCTTCAGTGTCAAAGTTGCAGCCGATGCTAAAGAAATGGATAGCATGCTAGCAGCCAATGAAATAGATTTATTAGTATTGGACTTAATGCTACCTGGTGAAGATGGCTTATCTATTTGCAGACGCATTCGCTCAACCGGCTCAGTCATGCCTGTGATCATGCTAACCGCACGCGGCGATGAAGTTGACCGTATTATTGGTTTAGAAATGGGTGCTGATGATTACTTACCAAAACCATTTAACCCACGTGAACTACTGGCTCGCATCAATGCAGTCACACGCCGCCATGCACGCGTACAACCTGGTGCACCGGCTGTGAATACCGATGTGATTAACATTGGTGAATTTGTATTCAACGCTTCTTCACGCTCACTGACCAAAAATGGTGAGTCAGTAACGATTACCAGTGGCGAATTTGCGCTACTAAAAGTATTTGTGGACCATCCACGCCAACCACTATCACGTGACAGACTCATGCAGTTAGCCCGTGGCCGTGAATTAGATGTGTTCGATCGTAGTATTGATGTACAAGTATCTCGCTTAAGAAAATTAATCGAGCCTGACCCTGCTCACCCGCGTTATTTAC
The DNA here is from genome assembly GCA_034111445.1 of Methylophilaceae bacterium. GTDB lineage: Bacteria > Pseudomonadota > Gammaproteobacteria > Burkholderiales > Methylophilaceae > Methylotenera. The sequence goes on from JAWUXH010000027.1 coordinate 5,378, forward strand.
AAACCATGTGGGGCTTTGGCTATGTCTTTATCCCTGATGGCGAAGTAGAATAATATTCAACTAGCGCGCACTCGATCAATGAGTATGTATTGCATCAGTGCTGCTTTAACGCATCACCACTCATCTAAGCACTAAGGTCTTACGCTTGAAATTTCGCCTCCTACCTAGAACCTTAATTGCACGTGTTATGTTGCTCATCGCCATTTTGTTGGCGATTGGGCAGGTAGCCTCTTTACAAATTTTCGAATATTTTGAAAGAGAACCGCGTGCAGAAGCAACAGCACTGCAAGCGGTGACGGTTGTAAACTACACCCGCGCCTCTTTAATTGCTTCACAAGAAAATCTTCGCCTCGCATTGCTGTCTGAAATTACCGGTAAAGAAGGGGTACGTATTTATTATGCTGACTTCATGGAAGAGATTAAGCCACTCCCTAACGACCCATTTATCAACATGGTTGCGACTAAAATTCGCGAGCGCCTTGGTTTCGAAACCATCATCACAGTAAACCACTATGGGGTTGATGGGCTTTGGGTCAGCTTTAATATTGGACAAGATGACTTTTGGGTCGTGATTCCTAAAGTGCATGTGGAACGCCCCTTTCCATGGCAATGGTTAGGCTGGGGGGCATTGGTATTAATGCTCTCACTCGTAGGTGCTTACCTGATTGCGTCACGTATTAATCGGCCGCTAAAATCACTCTTAATTGCAGCCAATCAACTCCGTAAAGGTCAGTCACCTGATCGGTTGGCGGAAGACAGCATGTCTGAAATTAGTGAGGTCAATAGAACCTTTAACCGCATGTCAGATTCACTGGCAGAGCTTGATGCTGAGCGCCGACTGATTTTAGCTGGTGTTTCACATGATATTCGCACCCCTTTAGCCAGACTGCGCCTTGCCGTTGAAATGCTCCCGCAAGCAGAAGAAATGTTAAAAACTGGCATGGTGGATGATATTGCAGATATGGACAATATCATTAACCAATTCTTAGACTTTGTAAAAGGCGTTGAAGGTGAACCATCCCAAATGGTCGATATCAACACCATCCTTAAAAATGTGCAAGAAAGACAGTCCCGCGCAGGTAGAAACTTAATTGTTGAGTATTCACCAACCTACTTTATTGCGGTACGCCCATTAGCCATGCAACGTTTAATTGACAACTTAGTGGGCAATGCTTACAACTATGGTGGTCGTGATGGCGAAGTGCGCATTACGAACAAAATCCAAGCTAGCCATATTCAAATTAGCGTGATCGATAATGGGCCAGGTATCCCTGATACACATTTAGAAAAGCTTCTACGCCCATTCGAACGTCTCGATGAAGCCAGAACCAATGCTGGTGGTAGCGGCCTAGGGCTTGCCATTGCAGAACGTATTGCAAAGTTACACCATGGTAGTTTAAAACTAATCAATCGACCTGAAGGTGGCTTGGAAGCAAGAATTACGCTTCCAATCGCATACTAAGCTAAAGTTAAGACTCTGAACTTGGGTCAAACCAATTGAGCTTCTCACGCAATTTAACCACTTCTCCCACAATCGTTAAGCAAGGTGCTTTAATTTTCGCTTCTTTCACTTTTTGCGCCAAATCTTTTAAGGTTGCAGTGACCACACGTTGATGTTTTGTCGTTCCCTGCTGCACCACGGCAACAGGCATATCAGCCGATACGCCATGTGCTATTAACTGCTCACAAATGGTTGGCAAACCAACCAAGCCCATATAAATGACCAAGGTTTGACGTGGCCGCGCCATTGAATCCCAATCAAGGTCTAACGACATTTCATCAGTTCCAGGTTTTGCTTTTAAATGGCCAGTGATAAATAAACAAGCTTGCGAGTAATCACGATGCGTTAATGGAATACCAGCATAAGTTGAGACGCCATTAGCAGCAGTAATACCGGGCACTACTTGAAATGGCACCCCATGCTTCATGAGCGTTTCAATTTCTTCACCACCACGGCCAAAGATAAATGGGTCTCCGCCTTTTAAGCGCAATACACGCTTACCTTCTAATGCCAACCTTGCTAGCAACTCATTAATATCTTCTTGCTGCATAGTATGCTGGTTACGTGACTTACCCACATAAATCAGATCCGCATCACGGCGCACCAGCTCCATCACTTCAGGGCTCACTAATTTATCGTACACACATACATCACATTGTTGCATCAAACGTAGTGCTCTAAAAGTTAATAAGTCAGGGTCACCTGGTCCACCACCCACTAGAAACACTTCGCCTTTATTCGCTTTTGCATCGGCGCCATCAATCGCAGCTTGCAGTAACACTCGTGCAGATTCTTCTTGTCCGGACAATACACGCTCGACCATTGGGCCTTGCAACATGTCTTCCCAAAATATTCTACGTGCTTGTGTTGTCGTAAATTTAGCCTTCACTTTATCGCGAAATTCACCCGCAATAGTGGCAATCCGACCATAACCACCAGGCAACATCGTTTCAATTTTTGCCCGAACATACCGCGCTAACACTGGCGCATTACCTTCGCTAGAAATCGCAATGACAATTGGTGAGCGATCAACAATAGAGGCCATGGTAAACGTACATAATTTAGGCGCATCCACCACATTTACTGGAATGTTTTTAAATTTAGCCGTAATAGACACTTGCTCATTAACCGCTTCATCATCTGTCGCAGCAATCACCAAAACAGCACCATCAATTTGAATCTCATGAAAAGGCTCAACCGTCGTTTGAATTTTTCCAGCATCAGCCAGCGCTTGCAGCTCATCACAAAATTCAAGTGCATAACAGTCCACGGTCGCTTTTGCTTTTAATAACATTGTTATTTTGCGAAGCGCAATATCACCACCACCAATCACCACAGAACGGCGACCAATAAGATTCATAAAAATAGGGAGTGACTGCATAGCGGGCCTTTACTTAAAACGGTTGTCAGTGTTTTTCAAACTGGGATAGGTGGCTATTTTACATTGGGTTGACTAAATGCGTTAAAATTATGTTTTGCAAATTTGATGCGACACACTTGAAAAAGCTAGACGAAACCAACAACGACAACAGTGCCACTGAATCAACAATGGTCAGCACCGCACCTGAAACCGCTAAAAAAGTATTCATTAAAACATTTGGTTGCCAAATGAATGAGTATGACTCTGCTCGCATGGCAGACATGCTCAACAGTAGTGATGGCATGACTGAAACCACCGATGTGAATGATGCGGATGTGATTTTACTCAACACTTGTTCAGTGCGTGAAAAAGCGGAAGACAAAGTATTTAGTCACCTGGGGCGCTTTATTCCGCTAAAAGAAGCCAAGCCTGATTTAGTGATTGGTGTCGGCGGTTGTGTGGCTTCGCAAGAAGGCTCAAACATTATTGACCGTGCGCCTTATGTCGATGTGGTCTTTGGCCCGCAAACCATTCACCGCTTGCCTGAGATGATTAACAACCGTAAGGCTAGTGGTCAATCACAAGTTGACATTCAATTCCCTGAAGTTGAAAAATTTGACCATTTACCGCCACCACGTGTAGAAGGTGCATCAGCATTTTTAAGCATCATGGAAGGCTGTAGTAAGTATTGCAGCTTTTGCGTTGTGCCTTATACCCGTGGTGAAGAAGTCTCACGCCCATTTGAAGATATTCTGACGGAAGCCATTCAGCTCACAGAACAAGGCGTAAAAGAAATTACCATGCTTGGCCAAAACGTCAATGCGTATCGTACAGAATATGATGGCGTTGAAGCCGACTTAGCCATGTTGATTGAAACGATTGCTGAAATTCCGCAAATTGAACGCATTCGTTTTACAACCAGTCACCCAAATGAAATGAATGACCGTCTGATTAATTGCTTTGCAACAGTGCTAAAATTAGCCGCGCAATTTCACTTACCCGTACAAGCGGGCAGTGACCGTGTGCTGATGGCCATGAAACGCAATCACACGGTTTTGCAATATAAATCCATCATTCGCAAGTTAAAAGTCGCCAACCCAAACTTAACCTTCACCTCTGATTTCATTATCGGCTTCCCTGGTGAAACGGATAAAGACTTTGAAGCGACAGTAAAATTGATGCAAGAGGTTGGCTTCGACTACAGCTTTAGCTTTTTATATAGCCCAAGGCCTGGCACACCGGCATCATTCATTAAAGATGAAACCCTAGTAGCGGTTAAAAAAGCGCGATTAGCCAAGCTACAAGCCATTAACGAAGCACAAGGTGATACGATTAGCCGCAATATGCTGGGGTCAATTCAACGGGTGCTCATCGATGGCCCGTCATGGAAAGATGAAAGCCTACTCGCAGGCAAAACAGATAATCACCGCGTAGTCGATATTGTTGGCGGCAAGGAATTAATCGAACAATTTGTGAATGTCCGCATTACCGACACGAGCAACCCAAAACGGCTTCGTGGTGAAATTGTGCCCGACGCCACCATTTAACCCGTCGTACCTAACCGTCATATTTAACCAATTAGTAAAGTCATAGATAACACATATGGATATCACCCTCACCCCTGAAGACAACAACCGCCTCGCTAATTTATGTGGTCCGTTGGATGAAAACATCAAACAAATTGAAGGCGCACTAGACGTTTCAGTCGTCAGACGTGGCAACCGCTTCAGCTTCACAGGCGAGTTAAATAACATGCGCCTAGCAGCGCAATTGATTGAAAACTTTTACATCCGCGCAAAAGTCGCAATTGGTTTAGATGATATCCAACTCGGTCTTGTTGAAATCCACAAAATGGAACCAGAGGAAGTGATGCCGGTTGATGCGCCTAAATTAATGACGCGCCGTAGCGAACTACGCGGCAGAACACCAAGGCAAGTCTCCTACTTAAAACAAATTCAAGACCATGATATTACTTTTGGTATTGGCCCTGCTGGTACAGGTAAAACCTACCTTGCCGTTGCAAGCGCAGTGGATGCCATGTCACGTGATGCTGTCAAAAGGATTGTATTAGTGCGCCCAGCGGTTGAAGCTGGCGAAAAATTGGGGTTTCTACCCGGTGATTTGAATCAAAAAGTAGACCCTTACTTACGTCCGCTTTATGACGCACTATATGACTTAGCGGGCTACGATACCGTGAACAAAATGTTTGAACGTAATGCGATTGAAGTGGCGCCACTGGCCTATATGCGTGGTAGAACACTCAACCATAGCTTTATTATTTTAGATGAAGCGCAAAACACCACACCAGAACAAATGAAGATGTTCTTAACCCGTATTGGTTTTGGTACCAAAGCGGTGATTACGGGTGACGTGACGCAAATTGACTTACAACGTCATCAAAAAAGTGGCTTAGTAGAAGCACAAAAAATACTGAAAGACATTAAGGGCATCGCCATGACGCAGTTCTTATCAAAAGATGTGGTGCGTCACCCATTGGTGCAAAAAATTGTAAATGCTTACGAAACGTACGAAGAGAAGAATGCTTAAGTGAAGCTATAAGTCGATATCGAGGTGTACCTTTACATTACTACCAACTTCAATAGACTCCGCTTTTCGAACTGCCGCTTTAATCGGCAAAATATAAGCTTGTGATTCTTTATGCGGGAAAATGGAAGTCGCCCATGTGGTATGACCAATCGTCACTTTGACGCGTACTGCTCCCCAGCCGCGTTTTTTGAGACTTTGGCCTTCGTTAAAGAACTTAATCTCATCCGACTTTTCGGTTGGTAATGTCACAAAGTACCAAGCGGCTTTTTCACTTTGCCACAACCAACATTTTTCGGTAAAACTAAAGCTTAAATCAATCATATTGCTCCCTTAAGCCAAACGCACTGAATCATTTAATAATATAATTAAACCCTACAATCATTAAAACAGCGTATGCCTCTACTCAAACTCAGTTTTCAAAATGCAAGTGAAGCCGATCATATACCAAATCGCAAACAGTTCGCCAGATGGTCTAAAGCCGCCTTACGTGTTGATACAGAAGCGACCATTCGCATTGTTGATGTTGAAGAAGCGCGCTATTTAAATAATACCTATCGTGGTAAAGATTATGCAACGAATGTGCTGACTTTCCCAATCACCGAAGAACCACATTTAATGGGCGACATTATCATCTGCGCGGCAGTGGTTGAAAAAGAAGCACAGGCACAGAATAAACCATTAGAAGCGCATTATGCACACCTAACGGTGCATGGCACGCTCCATTTACACGGATATGACCATATAACTGAAAAACAAGCCTATTTAATGGAGCTTATTGAGGTGACAACTTTACAAAAACTAGGGTATCCTAACCCCTATCTCGTTACACAGGATGCTTAGCGGCATAACATATGGCCAGTGAGTCGGAAAAATCGAATCAAAAACCCAGTTTAATTGAAAGATTAAGTCATTTTTTACAACACGATCCAGAAAGTCGTGAAGAACTACTCCACACCCTACACGGTGCGTATGATAACAACCTAATCGACTCAGATTCGTTAGCAATGATCGAAGGTGTTATCCAGGTATCTGAAATGCAAGTGCGCGACATTATGGTCCCGCGCTCGCAAATGGATGTCATTGACATCACAGATTCACCTAAAGAATTCATCCCACATGTCATTGAAACGGCTCATTCACGTTTTCCTGTGATTGAAGATAATAAAAATGATGTGATTGGCATTTTACTCGCCAAGGATTTATTACGCTATTACGCTGGTGAAGACTTTGAGGTGCGTGACATGTTGCGCCCGGCGATCTTTATCCCAGAATCAAAACGTCTTAATATCTTGCTCAAAGAGTTCAGAGAGAATCGCAATCATATAGCCATCGTTGTTGATGAATATGGTGGTGTAGCCGGCATGGTGACCATTGAAGATGTCCTTGAACAAATTGTTGGCGATATTGAAGACGAATTTGATTACGATGAGGATGAAGACAACATTGTCCGTAATGATGAAGGGCAATATCGCGTAAAAGCACTGACTGAAATTGAAGACTTTAATGCAGTGCTTGGCACGACATTAAGTGATGAAGAGTTCACGACGATTGGTGGCTTAATAGTGAATCAATTTGGCCATTTACCAAAGCGTGATGAAGTCATTGTATTTAATAACATGCGCATTAAAGTCTTGCGCGCTGATAGCCGCAGACTACACACCGTGATTATTGATTTAATTGAAGCGCCACAAGAACAATTAGAAAGCTAAATTTCTCTACAAACGTCAGGCATAAAAAAAGGAGCGCAATGCGCTCCTTTTTTTATGCTAAATCAATGCTTCATTATTTTTTCAATGAATCACGGATCTCACGTAACAACACGATATCATCTGGTGTTGGTGCTGGTGCCGCTTCTTCTTCAGCTTTTAAGCTGTTCATTTTACGTACCATCATGAAGATGATGAACGCAAGGATTAAGAAGTTAATCGCGATTGTAATGAAGTTACCATAAGCAACCATTGAAACACCCGCTTCTTTAAGTGCAGCGTAAGTGTTTGCTGTACCAGCTGGTACATCGCCTAAGATGTGATACATTTGTGAAAAATCTAATCCACCGAAAATGCTACCAACGATAGGCATAATAATATCTCCTACAAATGAATCTACAATCTTACCGAATGCAGCGCCAATGATCACACCAACTGCTAGATCCATTACATTGCCTTTTACAGCAAAGTCTTTAAACTCTGACATCATACTCATACACAATTCCCCTTGTATTTACTTTAAATAAATTAATTAAATAAAATGTTTTTTTATAGTAACGGCAATACAATTGACTGCCGTCTGCCATCTTTGTGACAAAATCATCATTTTAATGACGGATTGATACTGATTGGTATCGAAACACATGTCAAGAAAATTCAATAAGGTAGCAATTTTCAACTAAAGTTATTTACAATGTTTATCATAATATTCAACTAAAAAGCTACAATACTGCATGTCTTACTTCAACAATAAATTCGTCCATCAGCTTATTTTACTAGTGTTAGGCGCTATATGCGTCCTGGGGTTTTCACCTTTTTATGTTTATCCAGCCAGCCTAATTTCACTTGGTGGTCTTAGCTATTTTTTACAGCAATCAAAAACCACTAAAAATGCAGCTTGGCTTGGCTTCCTTTACGGCTTGGGCTTATTTGGTGTCGGTATTTATTGGATTTATATTAGTCTGCATGACTTTGGCGGCATGCCTAGCTTTATGGCTGGTTTTGCGACATTTCTGCTGTCAGCATTCATGGCAAGCTTTATCGCACTGACCACTGCTTGCGCTTACTGGCTAACCAGCAAAGTGCAACAAAATAACAAAACACAAACAACGCTACTACTCACCATGGCACTTGCCGTTATATGGGGTTTGGCAGATTGGACTAGAAGCTGGATATTTACTGGTTTCCCGTGGTTAACCATGGGTTACACGCAAGTGCCTGATGGGCCTTTGGCCGGCTTTATGCCTGTAATAGGGGTTTATGGTGTGAGTACACTCACTGTTTTGCTCGCAGGTTTAATGACATTATTCATGCAACACACGCTGTTTAACCAGCAACGCAACAAAACATTTGCAAATAAAGTCGTTGGCATCATCAGTATTTTATTAGTGGGTGGTTTTCTTCTGAAGCAAATTCAATGGAGCGAACCAACCGGAGAGCCAATAGAAACAGCCTTACTACAGGGTAATATTGCACAAGATTTGAAATGGGCGCCAGAGATTACGGCACAAACCATTTCTCGTTACATTGGCATGGTTAAACAAAGCCAAGCAAAACTCATCATATTGCCTGAAACGGCATTTCCCATTTTATCAAACCAAATCACACCAGAAATTAAAACTGTATTGACCGATCATGCCAAAGCAAACAATGGCAATATATTGTTAGGTATCGTCGAGTATGATGAAATTAACAAAGCCTACTTTAACGGGGCGCTTAGCGTTGGTAGTGAACCAACCCAACATTATGAGAAAAGCCATTTAGTCCCCTTTGGTGAGTTCATCCCATTCAAACAAATCTTTGGCTGGATTTATCGTGATCTACTCAACATGCCAATGAGCGATATGTCGCGCGGCGCCACCAACCAAACACCCATGACATTATCAAACCAAAAAATAGCGGTAAACGTCTGCTATGAAGATGTCTTTGGTGAAGAAATTATTCGACAGTTGCCAGAAGCCACCTTATTAGTGAATGTGACCAACGATGCTTGGTACGGTGAATCATTTGCGGCAGACCAACACATGCAATTCTCACAAGCGCGTGCTTTAGAAACTGGCCGTACGGTATTACGCGCCACGAATACTGGCGCCACGGCCATGATCGACCCTAAAGGTAACGTACTGGCGCATGCCCCACACTTTATTCAAACCACACTCAATGTTTCGGCCCAACCTTATACCGGTATCACACCTTATGTACGATTTGGTAATTGGCTCTTTATCATACTGAGCTTTGGCGCCGTTGCTTTACTGCTGATTAGAAAATATCGCTAGAAATGGTTAAATCATCAAGCCTTCCCTGCTTTCTTTAGTGAGATAGTAGCGAAACCGGGGCAATATCAGGTAAAATTGCCCCTTTAGTATTCACAGATATCTTACCAATGTTGACCTTCCAACAAATCATTTTAAATTTACAAGCCTACTGGGACAAACAAGGGTGTACTTTATTACAACCTTACGACATGGAAGTCGGTGCTGGTACTTCCCATACTGCCACTTTTTTACGTGCTTTAGGCCCAGAACCATGGAAGGCTGCTTACGTGCAACCAAGCCGTCGCCCAAACGATGGCCGCTATGGTGAAAACCCTAACCGCTTACAGCACTACTACCAATATCAAGTCGTGTTGAAACCTGCGCCAGATAACATCATGGATTTATACCTAGGCTCACTCGAAGCTTTAGGTTTTGATTTAAAGAAAAATGATGTGCGCTTTGTCGAAGATGACTGGGAAAACCCAACACTAGGTGCTTGGGGCTTAGGCTGGGAAGTCTGGCTAAATGGAATGGAAGTGACGCAGTTTACTTACTTCCAACAAGTTGGCGGCATTAACTGTAAACCAATCACAGGTGAAATTACCTACGGTTTAGAGCGTTTAGCGATGTACCTACAAGGCGTTGAAAATGTCTACGACTTAGAATATTCACCTGGCGTTAAATATGGAGATGTATTCTTACAAAATGAAATTGAACAATCTGCTTATAACTTTGAGCATAGTGATGTGGATTTCTTATTAACCGCCTTTAACGCCCATGAAAAACAAGCCACGCATTTAATGGAAAATGCATTAGCGTTACCTGCTTATGAGCAAGTGCTAAAAGCCGCGCATACATTCAACTTACTGGATGCGCGTGGTGCCATTTCTGTGACGGAGCGTGCCACTTATATGGGCCGTATTCGTAACTTAGCCCGTAGTGTTGCCGCTAGCTATTTAGATAGCCGTGCAAAACTAGGCTTCCCAATGGCACCAAAAGATTGGAGCGAAGAAGTATTAGAAAAATTAGCAGCTGAGAAAGCAAAAGCTGAGAAGAAACAAAAGAAAAAGGCGGCAGTATGAGTACGCAAAATTTATTAGTAGAATTATTCGTAGAAGAACTCCCACCAAAAGCGCTTAAAAAATTAGATGAAGCGTTTGCCAATGGCTTAGTCGCTGGCTTAAAAAATCAAAAACTAGTCGCTGACAATACCGTTATTACGCACTTTGCAACACCGCGCCGTTTAGCCGTACATTTAACCAATGTGAATACGCAAGCTGAAGATGAAGCCGTTGCATTAAAGTTAATGCCAGCAAAGGTCGGTTTAGATGCAGATGGCAAGCCAACGCCAGCGCTACTCAAACGCCTACAAGGCATGGGTGAAGATGAATCAGCGGTTGCCAAGTTACGCAAAGAAGTTGATGGTAAAAATGAAGTCTTATTTTTAGATACCATCAAACAAGGTGCATCACTTCAAGCGGGTTTACAACAAGCGCTAGAAGAAACCATTAACAAACTGCCTATCCCTAAAGTCATGACGTATCAACTACAAAAAGATACGCCAAACCCAGGTTGGGATTCAGTCAACTTCGTCCGCCCTGCGCATGGCTTAGTGGCTTTACATGGTAGCGATGTAGTCGATATATCAATCCTTGGTTTATCTGCGGGCAATACTACCAAAGGTCACCGCTTCGAGGCTACAGTCGACACCATTGCGCTGAAACATGCTGATGAATATGAAGCAAAACTATTAGATGAAGGCAGTGTGATTGCAAGTTACGATAAAAGAAAAGCAGATATCGCACAACAAATTAAAGCCGCAGCAGATAAAGAAGGCTTAGTTGCAACAAATGACCCTGAACTATTAGACGAAGTAACGGCATTGGTTGAGTTACCAAACGTACTCGTTGGCCAGTATGAAAATGAATTTTTAGAGGTGCCGCAAGAATGTTTGATTTTAACCATGAAAGCCAACCAAAAGTACTTTCCACTATTGGATGCTGATGGCAAGTTATCAAATAAATTCTTAATCACCTCAAACATCAAACCAGATGACCCAAGTGCGGTGATTGGTGGTAATGAGCGTGTTGTTCGCCCAAGATTAGCCGATGCTAAATTTTTCTTCGAGCAAGACCGCAAGAAAACATTAGAGAGTCGTTTAGAAGGCCTCAATAAAGTTGTTTACCATAATAAACTTGGCTCTCAAGGTGAGCGTAGTGCCCGTGTTGTGGGCATTGCCACCTCAATCGCAGAAGCGATTGATAGCAAACTAGTACCTGCGGCTACACAAGCTGCACGTTTATCAAAAGCAGATTTAATCACCGACATGGTTGGCGAGTTTCCTAAACTGCAAGGCATTATGGGCCGTTATTATGCCCAAGCTGAAGGCTTAGACGATACCGTTGCTTATGCGATTGAAGACCATTACAAACCGGGCTTTGCTGGCGACACCTTACCACGTAGCCAAGCGGGTATTTGTGTGGCACTGGCTGACAAATTAGAAACGCTAGTGGGTCTATTTAGTATTGGTGAAAAACCTACTGGTGATAAAGACCCTTATGCTTTACGTCGCCAAGCGGTTGGTATTTTACGTATGTTGATTGAAGCAAAACTACCCTTCACATTCGACCAATTGATTCTGGATGCATTAAGTCAATTTGAAACAGGTGATGATACAAACAAAATCGCCGCTGCCATTAAAGCATTCTGTTTTGACCGCCTAAGCGTTAACTTACGTGAAAATGGTTCAAGCCCACAAGAAGTCGATGCTGTGTTATCAAACGACCCTGCACAACTAAGTGAAATTCCTGAGCGCTTGGCTGCCGTGCAAGCCTTTGCCCAATTACCAGAGGCAGAAGCACTGGCTGCTGCTAATAAGCGTGTTGCCAACATCTTGAAGAAAATTGAAGGTGATATTCAAGCACAAGTGAATGAAAGCTTATTAGCAGAGGATGCTGAAAAAGCACTATTCAAAGCGTTAAACGCTACTAAGCCTGAAGCCGACAAACGCTTTGAAGCTGGCGATTACACTGGTTCTCTGCAAGCATTAGCGGCACTCAAAGCACCGGTAGATGACTTTTTTGACAAAGTGATGGTCAATGCAGAGGACCCAGCACTCAAAGCTAACCGCCAAGGCATGTTAGCGATTCTGCATCAAACCATGAACCGTGTGGCTGATTTGTCTAAACTGGCTTCTTAACGCAACCATGAAACTTGTTATATTAGACCGAGATGGTGTTATCAATCAGGACTCTTCGAAATTCATCAAGAGTCCTGACGAATGGATCGCGATTGAAGGTAGTTTAGAAGCAATTGCACGACTCAACCAAAGCGGTTTCCGCATTGCTGTTGCGACTAATCAATCTGGCGTTGCACGCGGTTTATTTGACATGAGCACGCTCAACAACATTCACGACAAAATGCACCGTGAAGTATTACAAGCTGGTGGCCGCATTGATGCTATTTTTTACTGCCCACATTCAGCTGATGACAATTGTAAGTGTAGAAAACCAAAGACAGGCATGATTGAAGATATTAGTAATCGTTTCTCAATCGCGCTGACAAAAGTACCGGGCATTGGTGATGCCCTCCGCGACTTGCAAGCGTTTGCTAACGCTGGCTGCCAGCCTATTTTAGTCAAAACAGGCAAAGGGAATGAAACCTTAAAAAATGCAGAAGCTGATGTCGAAAGCGCATTACCGACAAACACATGGATATGCGAGAACTTAGCGGAAGCCGCTGAGCGTATTATTACTGAGTACCAATAACATTCATATGATGCAATTTATACGTTCATTTATCTTTATGGTTGGTCAATGGGTTTTCACACCCATTTTCAGTGTGTTGGCTATTCTCACCTTTGCATTCCCGCCAATCACCCGCAATAAAATTATTAGCCTATGGGCTAAGACGATTCTTTGGTGGCTACGTGTTACCTGTAATATTCACTTTGAGATTAAGGGTAAAGAGCACATACCCAGTACGCCTTGTGTGATTTTAGCTAAACACCAATCTGCATGGGAAACGCTCGCTTTTCAACTTATCTTCCCGCCGCAAGTCTATGTGATGAAACGTGAGTTACTCTGGATTCCATTTTTCGGCTGGGGCCTTGCCATGACCTCCCCAATTGCGATTGACCGTAGTGCTGGTCGTAAAGCACTCAAGCAACTCGTCACCCTTGGCAAAGCGCGCTTAGCAAAAGGATTATGGGTTGTGGTATTTCCTGAAGGCACCCGCATGGCACCTAAAACCCAAGGTAAATTTCACATTGGCGGCGCTTGGCTAGCCAGTGGCAGTGAAGCTACGGTGCTGCCAGTCGCACATAATGCAGGCTCACATTGGCCCAAGAACTCATTCCTAAAAAACCCTGGTACGAT
>JAWUXH010000028.1:0-153215 GCA_034111445.1 Methylophilaceae bacterium
CATTTGCTAACGAAGGGCGGATTGTACAGCTCTTACAGAGCACGTCAACCTTAATTTTGAATTAATTTTAACGCTTCAAAAAACATACTCTCAAACCCTTTTCGATGCGATGTTTTGCTAACGAGGGGCGGATTCTACAGCGCTCTGAAGTTAGGTCAAGCGCTATTTGGACTGTTACAACTCTGTTACATTTAGCCCTAATACATTGCGCTTAACGTACCTAATAGTAAGTCAAGCACCTTCACACTATTACGGCGGTCTTCACCACAACTTGAATGTACCTAATGTATCCCATGCAGTTTTAAGCTACGGTAACCTTTGCAAATTTGCGCTTACCTACCTGGGCCACAATCACGGAACCTCGTTTTATTTGTAAGTTTTTATCATCTACTTTTTCACTATCAACCTTTACGCCACCCTGCTTAATGGTACGCATGGCTTCACTCGTACTTTCAACCAAGCCGGCCATCTTAAGTAGTTGTGCAATACCAACACTTTCACCTTCAATATTGATTTCTACCTCAGGCACATCATCTGGAATACCACCTTTTGATCTTGTTTGAAAATCTGTCAGTGCTTTTTCAGCATCAGCCTGACTATGAAAACGGGCGACAATCTCTTGTGCAAAGGCTACTTTAATATTTCTTGGATTAGCACCAGCTTCAACCTCAGCCTTCCATTGCGTTATCTGCTCCATCGACTCAAATGAAAGCAACTCTATATAACGCCACATCAATGCATCTGAAATTGACATGATTTTGGCAAAGATAATTTCGGGTGCCTCATTGATCCCTATATAGTTACCCAAGGACTTAGACATTTTATTAACACCATCCAAACCTTCTAACAATGGCATCGTTAATACGCATTGCGTACTTTCGCCTGCTTGCTTCTGTAATTCACGGCCCATCAATAAGTTGAATTTTTGATCTGTACCGCCAATTTCAACATCTGCCTTTAGCGCTACCGAGTCATAGCCCTGCAATAAGGGATACATAAATTCATGAATGGCGATTGGCTGGTTACCTTTAAAACGCTTTGAAAAATCATCACGCTCCAACATACGCGCTACAGTAAGGCTTGATGCTAATTTAAGCATCCCTGCTGCTCCAAGGTCTGTGAGCCAATGAGAGTTAAACACTATTTCCGTTTTATCTTTATCCAATACTTTGAATACTTGTTCAGCATATGAAGTGGCGTTCTCAGCCACTTGCTCCTTGGTTAAAGGGGGTCTTGTTGTACTTTTACCTGTTGGATCACCGATCATGCCAGTAAAGTCGCCAATCAGAAATAGTACTTGATGCCCTAAATCCTGAAAGTGCTTAAGCTTATTAATAAGCACGGTATGACCTAAGTGCAAATCTGGCGCTGTCGGATCGAAACCTGCCTTAATTCTCAAGGGCTGGCCTTTTTTCAATTTTTCTATTAATTCAGACTCAATTAAAAGCTCATCAGAACCACGCTTAATTAAATCTAATTGTTGATCAATATTATTCACGCACTTACCCTCAAATGTTAAATCTTTAAATTACAAACAACGCCCATTTGCTTGTTTTTATTGTATTTTCTGTTAGTATTATTTTTCAAAAAATTATTTTTAAGGACTAGCCCGTGTACATTGACGAGCTAAATCAAAAAAATTCTGCTTACAATTCTATTGCAAATCAGCAAGCGAATAAAAACAAGCAAGCACCTAAAAAGAACATTTTAGCGCAAAACAACGCTAGACCGCCTCGTAAATTCAGTTTACGTTGGGTTTTAGCAATCTCTAGTATTCCGCTATTTGGCATTTATGCTGCATTTGGTCTATCACCACAAACAACGACACACGATATTGAGACTGCTTTAATCGTTGAAGAAGTGCTACTACCTGATGCGCAGCGATTATCAACAACCAATAACCATCAATTTATTTATAAAGAGCGCGTTAAACGTAACGACTCTTTAAACAAATTACTTGGCCGCTTAAATATTCACGACAAAGCGGCAACGACATTTATTCGTAACCAAGTCGCCCATACAGAAGCTCAAAAATTAAAAGCGGGGCAATCATTTGTAGCGACTGTTAATCAAGACGGTAAGCTACGCAACCTTGATTACCAACTCTCAGACGATCAAGTGATCCACATTGAAAAAACTCGCGGTGGTGAATATACAGCAAAGCACAAAGCTGTAACACTTGAGAAAAGATCTGTATTAAAATCTGCAACCATTAAGAGATCCCTTTTTGACTCTACTGATAAAGCGAATATTCCAGATGCAGTAGCCAATCAAATTATTAATATTTTTGAAAGTGAAGTTGATTTTCATAAAGTACATAAAGGCGACAGGCTAAAGGTCGTTTATGAAGCGAGCTATAGGAATGGTGATGTTGTTAAGTCGGGGAATATACTCGCAGTTGAATTTACCAACAAAAACAAAACGCATCATGCCATTGGCTTTCTAAACAAAAAGGGTGTGATGGAGTATTACTCTCCACTTGGTAAGACGTTACATAAATCATTCTTACGTTCACCACTCGCCTTTACCCGCGTTACTTCAGGCTTTAGTAAGGGTCGCTTTCACCCAGTACTACAACGTATTCGTGCGCACAAGGGTGTAGACATGGCCGCACCAACAGGCACTAAAATTCGCGCCACTGGTGATGCCGTGGTTAAATTCGTAGGTCGTAAGGGTGGCTATGGTCGCGTTATCATTTTGAAACATGATAAAGGCGTTAAGACTGTTTACGGTCACCTTTCACGCTTTGCTAAAAACCTTAAGGTTGGTCAAAAAATTGAACAAGGCCACGTGATTGGTTATGTAGGTCAATCAGGCATGGCAACAGGCCCACATTTACATTACGAGTTTTTACTCAATGGTAAACACCGTGACCCAATGAAAGTGGCGCTACCAAGAACTCAAACCATTGCAAAGAAGGATAAGGTTAAGTTCTTACAAAATAGTCGCCATTTAATGACAAAATTACAATTACTTGAACACACCAATATTGCGGCGTTGGATTAACGCACCTGTATTGACGCGGCATTGTATAATCTCCCAATGAAAGATGGTTACTTCATCGGCTTAATGTCGGGAACCAGTTTAGACGGGGTTGATGCTGCTATTGTTAATTTCAATACTGGCTTTAATTTAATTGAAACTCACTTTGTCCCCTACCCAAAAGCCCTCAAGCTAGCGTTGCTTACGCTACAACACCCTTCAGATAATGAACTTGAAGTAACGGCAATGTTAGGGAATACGCTCGCTACGCTTTATGCCAGCGCTGTAAAAGAAATCCTTAATAAAGCCAAAATAGACAGTACACAGATCTCAGCCATTGGTTGCCACGGCCAAACAATTCGCCATCAACCAATAATCAATGGTGAAATTGGTTTTTCACTTCAAATAGGCAATGCTTCACTTTTATCAGAGCTCACTAATATCACGGTGGTATCCGATTTTAGAAGTCGTGACATTGCCGCTGGTGGCCAAGGTGCCCCATTAGTGCCGGCATTTCACCAAGCTTTATTTGCAAGCGAACGACAGAACCGCGCCATCATCAATATTGGTGGCATTGCAAATATCACTTACTTACCTAAAACATCTGATACAAGCACCAGCCCTGTATTTGGTTTTGATTCTGGGCCGGGCAACATGTTGCTGGATGCTTGGATTCAACAGCACCTTGGTGTTGATTATGATCAAAATGGTGCGTGGGCAAGCTCAGGGAAGTTAATAACGCCTTTGCTTGAAAAAATGCTAACGGAACCATTTTTCTCTGTTCCAATTCCAAAAAGTACAGGGCGCGACCTTTTCCATACTGAATGGCTGAACCATCAATTACAAAACAATATGTTTAATGAAGCTGATGTCGCATGCACACTAGTACATTTAACTGCGCATAGTATTGCAGATGCGCTTAAAGTAAATTGCATAGACACGACCGAAATCTATTTATGTGGTGGTGGCGCGCACAATCAACTATTAGTAAACCTACTATCACAACAAATTACTGAAAAACTACCATCGACAATGAAAGTTAAAATGACCAATGATTTAAACATTGATGTTGACTGGGTTGAGGCTATTGCGTTTGCTTGGCTTGCAAAAAAATGTATAAATCGTGAAACTGCAAACCTTCCTAGTGTCACAGGTGCCGCAGGCGCACGTATTTTAGGTACAATTACACAATCTTAAAACAATGAACTTTGTTTTTGCTTTAATCAAAACATTCAAACAGTAAATACTTATGACAACTAAACCAACTAAAGCCACCATCACCTTTGATAATGACAAGGAACCTGTAGAGCTACCGATACTATCAGGCACACTTGGTAATGATGTGATCGATATTAGAGCGCTAGGTAAGCAAGGCATTTATACATACGACCCTGGTTTTCTATCAACAGCTTCTTGTAGTTCAGACATTACGTTTATTGATGGTGAAAAAGGCCAGCTATTTCACAGAGGTTACCCTATTGAACAGCTAGCTGATAATTGCAACTTTCTTGAAGTTGCCCACCTACTGATTAAAGGTGAGCTACCTAATGCGCAAGAAAGAAAAGATTTCAGCTTAGCAATAGAACGCCACACGATGCTGCACGACCAAATGAACAATGTGTTTAGAGGTTTCCGCCGTGATGCACACCCTATGGCAGTAATGGTATCAGTTGTAGGTGCAATGGCCGCCTTTTACCCAGAACATACCAATGTAGCAGATCCTAAATTACGGCATATCGCTGCCATTCGTTTGCTGGCAAAAGCACCAACCATAGCGGCATGGAGTTATAAATTCACGATTGGTGAGCCATTTATTTACCCTCAAAATAAATTAAGTTACGCTGAAAACTTCTTACACATGATGTTTGCAACACCTTGTGAAGAATACAAAGTGAGTCCAGTACTGGCAAAAGCCTTTGAGCGTATTTTGATTTTACATGCCGATCATGAGCAAAATGCTTCAACTTCAACAGTACGTCTAGTTGGCTCTAGTGGTGCAAACCCATTTGCTTGTATTGCCGCAGGTATTGCATCGTTATGGGGTCCAGCACACGGCGGCGCCAATGAAGCCACACTGAAAATGTTGGATGAAATTGGTGACGTTAGTCGAATTGATGAGTTTATTAAACGTGCTAAAGACAAAACGGATAGTTTCCGCTTAATGGGCTTTGGTCACAGGGTATATCGCAATATGGATCCACGTGCAGCGATTATGCGTAAAACTTGCCATGAAGTACTCAATGAACTTGGCTTACATGATGACCCATTATTCAAACTAGCGATGGCATTAGAAAAAATTGCATTAGAAGATGAATACTTTGTTAAACGTAAACTGTATCCAAACGTTGATTTCTACAGTGGTATTGTGATGCGTGCAATGGGTATTCCAAACTCAATGTTTACCGCTATTTTTGCGCTTGCTCGTACTTCAGGTTGGATTGCACAGTGGAGTGAAATGAATGCGGATCCTGGTCAGAAGATTGGTCGCCCAAGACAGCTTTATACCGGTGAAATACAAAGAGATGTTGTTCCGCTGGATAAACGCTAAGTAAGTAATTTATTCATACAAACTAAAAAGCCGAACACGTTGTGTTCGGCTTTTTAGTATTTAAATCTTATTCAATGCTACACAGAGAAAGACGAACCACAACCACAAGTTGACTCAGCATTTGGATTTCTAATCACAAACTGTGATCCTTGTAAGCTATCTTGATAATCAATTTCAGCACCCATTAAGTATTGAAGGCTCATCGGATCAATTAATAATGTCACAGAGTCATTTTCGACTTGCGTATCATCTTCATTAATTTCCTCTTCAAAAGTGAAGCCATACTGAAAACCAGAACAACCACCACCACTAACAAATACTCTTAGCTTTAAGTCAGGAGATCCCTCCTCCTCAATAAGCTCTTTTACTTTGTTAGCCGCGTTATCAGTAAAGACTAATGGTGAAGGAATATTCATCATGTCTAGATCATCTGTCGATTGCACTTCTGTTGTTGTACTCATCACTTACTCCAAATTCTTAATTTAAACCTACAATTCATTATGCTACTGAATATTACTGCCGTCAAATTAAGGGTTTACTTCAGCATCACCCTCATCAACATCACCAGTGTATACCAATCTGCCTTCTACAACAGCGCCAGTATGCATTTCTAACGACTTATAATAAACATCGCCCGTAATATGTGCCTTTGTCTGCAGTTCAATAAACTGACTTGCTTTAACAGGCCCAATAACATTCCCATTTATCACCAGTTTCGACGCTGATATAGCGCCTTCAACCTTACCATGCTCACTTAAAATAAGTGTACTTGGGTTCATATTGGATTCAGTGATGTTGCCATGCAACTCACCATCAATCCTCAAACCACCCGAAAACTGTAGATCACCAGTAATATTGGTTTCTGATCCAATCAATGTATCAATCGTACTTTGTATATCATTACTACTTTTTTTAAAAAACATTTTATTATTCCTATTATGAATCTTAGAACCGACTACATCAGTAACGTTCAATTATAGTAATTCTTTAATGATTTTATTTCTTATGCTCAACCATGTTTTTATAAAACAGCAGCTCTTCTTTTGTTTTCAGCACTTCATCCTGAATACCTTCTAACTCTTTTTGCAAGTTACCTTGTGCTGCATGCTCTATTTGTATCTTACGTTGAAGCTTAATTAACTCTGTTTGCAAACTCTGATTTTTATTCATCACAGCTTCAATATTTGCGGTTTCATGTAAGTTATATTGCCAAAAAGCAACCCCATATCCAAGCACAACTAGTGCGGCCCAAAGTAGCCATTGTATATACCATGGGCGCTTTGATTTAATTGATACTTGCTTTGAAGTCAAACCAAAATGTTTTCTAATACGTCTTTTTACAGGTGTCATGTGCTTATCGTCAATACTACGGTAAAAGTGGTACTACTTGTAGGCCTAAAGCTTCGTCAAAATCAAACATGATATTCATGTTTTGCACAGCTTGCCCTGCCGCGCCTTTCACCAAATTATCCTGCACAACGACTATGGTTAAATAACCATTATCTTGTGGATGTAATGCCATCCGCAAATGATTGGAACCTCTAACAGAGCGTGTTTCTGGTAAATCACCTTCTGGTAACACATCAACAAAAGCTTCATTTGCATAATGGCTAGTGTACAGCGCCTGCAAATCTAATGCTTGCGCCTCAGATGTTAACTTCACATATATGGTCGACAGCATGCCTCTAATCATTGGGATAAGGTGTGGCACAAACATAAATTGTGGCGATTTATTTGCTAACTTTGTTAACTGCGCCAAAATCTCTGGATGATGCCGATGCCCACCGACTGCATAAGCTTTCATGTTGTCGCTAGCTTCAGAAAATAATGTACTCACATTTGCTTTTCTACCAGCGCCAGATACGCCTGATTTTGCATCAGCAATAATTGGAAAATCAAAGTCGATAAAACCTTTTTCTACTAAAGGCGCTAAACCAAGCAATATTGTGGTTGGGTAACAGCCAGGGTTACCAATGACTTGCGCTGATTTTATTTCTTCTCTGTACAACTCAGGCACACCATATACGGCTTCCTTTAGCACTTCAGGACAACCATGCGGTAACTTATACCACTCTTCAAATATTGCAGTATCTTTCAGCCTAAAATCAGCTGCTAGATCAATCACTTTAGTACCAGCGGCAATTAAGTGTTCTGCTTGGCTCATCGCGACACCATGCGGTGTAGCAAAAAACACAACATCGCATACTGTTAAATCAACCGTGGCAGGATTACTAAACGCTAAATCGACATACCCACGTAGGCTAGCAAACATATCAGAGACTTGTGAGCCGGCATCACCCCTTGAAGTAATGACAGAGAGCTCAACATTAGGATGCGTCGATAACAGGCGTAATAGTTCAACACCGGTATAACCAGTGCCGCCAACGATGCCAACTTTAATTTTTTGCTTATTCATTTATTGCTCTAATACGTGCTTATATTTATGACTAATCATTATTATAGGCCTGATCTCAAATAATATTGTTAATAATACAAAACAAAAAAGGCCGCAATTGCGACCCTTTTGTATTACACACCAAATAAATGGTATATAAATTAACGTTTCGAGAATTGCTTCTTACGACGCGCCTTACGGAAACCAACTTTCTTACGCTCAACTTCACGTGCATCACGTGTTACATAACCAGCACCAGATAAAGCGCTTTTAAGTGTTGCGTCAAAGTCGATTAACGCACGTGTAATACCGTGACGAACCGCACCAGCTTGACCAGATTCACCACCACCGATAACGTTGATTTTAATATCAAAGCTAGTGAGGTTTTCTGTTAATTCTAATGGCTGACGTAAAATCATACGTGCAGTTTCGCGAGAGAAATACTCATCAACTGGCTTATCATTCACAATGATATTACCTTGACCTGACTTCATAAATACACGAGCTACTGAACTTTTACGACGACCTGTTCCGTAATTATAGTTACCTATCATCTTAATTCCTTAGAGTGACAATGTCTGTGGTTGCTGAGCGGCATGATCATGCTTATCGCCAGCGTACACTTTCATTTTTTTGATCATTGCATAACCTAAAGGACCTTTAGGTAACATGCCTTTAACAGCTTTTTCTAAAGCACGACCTGGAAAACGATCTTGCATTTTTGAGAAAGTTGTAGTGCTTAAGCCACCAGGGTAACCTGAGTGACTGTGATATTCTTTATCAGTAGCTTTATTACCCGTGACTCTTAATTTGTCAGCGTTGATAACGATAATATAATCACCTGTATCTACATGAGGTGTATAAATTGTCTTATGCTTTCCGCGTAAACGGTGAGCTACTGCGCTTGCTAAACGGCCAAGCACTAAATCTGTGGCATCGACCACAAACCAATCGCGCTTAACTTCATGTGATTTTGCTGAGAAGGTTTTCATTGTCTTATCAATACATTAAGTAAAAAATTTTAAGAGGCGGATTTTAAGCCACTTAACTACTTCTTGTCAATGAGAAATGACAAGTTATTTCAATATTATAGTGGATTTCCATGCTAAAAAACACCATTTACTGCATTGTTGAAATGAAGATGCCCATAAATATTGCCATTCCAAACCAAATATTATGCAGAAATGCTTTAAAACATAATGCCCTAGTACGCGTTTTAATGAGTTGGTAATGGTAGGCCGCAATTAAACCAGCGATACAAAGACCTATAAAGTAGAGTTGATTTAATGCTAAGTCGCAGCCTACTTTGGTTAATACCAATAACATGGCGGCATAACAAGCCATCACCATGGTCACATCATATTGACCAAACGTAATGGCCGATGAATGAATACCAATTTTCAAGTCATCATCTCGATCAACCATTGCGTATTGCGTATCGTAAGCAACCGCCCAGAACACGTTTGCAATCATTAACCACCACGCAACAATTGGCACCTCTCCTGTAATGGCTGCAAATGCCATTGGTATACCAAAACCAAAAGCCAGCCCTAAATAAGCTTGCGGGATTGATAAGAAACGCTTAGTCAATGGATATGAAGCTGCTAGCAATAATGCAACAACCGAAAGCTTAATTGTTAATGCATTGAGCGTTAACACTAATGCAAATGAGATCAAGCTTAAAACCGCGACTAAAGCATAAGCTTCTTTTTTAGTCACTTCTTTTGTAATCAAGGGTCTATTGTTTGTTCTTTTTACATGACCATCATATTGCATATCGGCGATATCGTTCATGACACAACCTGCACTTCTCATTAATACTGTACCAATGGTAAAGATCACTAAGATTCGCCAATCGGGCATTCCATTAGCGGCCAAAAACAATGCGCCTAATGTTGGCCAGAAAAGCAAAAGTATGCCGACAGGCTTATCTATCCGCATTAATCTCGCATAGGCATTTAATTTTTGTTTCATGTGTGCTTTTCCAATTACTTAAGCAAAGTAGGTAAGAATACTTCTGTGACCATCATTTCCATGGCGCTTAGGCTAAAGATAGAGCGCCTTGCCCATAAGTAGGCTGGTTTATCATCCAACCCATGTGCCTTCAGTTGTTTGGCTGTTTTTTTATACAGCGCATGATTTGGCATCAATTTCTTATAAGTTAAGTTTGTTCGCTTCACGCGATGGTTTGCAAATAATGTCGCGCCTAATGGCTTTTTACCTAAACGGGCCAACCCAACCCAACGGCCACGTAAATGCTTAAGCGGCATGACACTATGTGCAAATACAACTGGTTGTCCTGCTCCCAATAAAAATACTTCTCTAACAAATGCTTTTTGGTTTTGCTTTACGCCCATCGCCAAACATTCATCAGGCATCACTTTTGCATGCTTTACCGATAAAGGCTTCACATGAAAATCTGCGTACCGCTGCTGCAAGCATTTCGTTAAAGAGCCCTCATCAATTAACCAGCGCTTCAACTTGCGCGTCACCATTGGCTTGTTAACCCAACGAGCGCGGTTACTTTTAACACCATGTAAATCGGTTAATAATTCTGATTTTTTCACTACGTTCTTTAACTTTTATTGTTGAGCGTCATATTTTAGACTTTAATTAACTCATCACTATTGCCCAACCATCGGCTTAAATGGCACTCGACTGCTTTAGGGTAATCTTTAATCAATGCATCGGCCTGCTCTTTAGCAATATCTAATAAATGGGCGTCTCGCTCTAGGTCTGCAATTTTGAGCATCGGCACACCGCTTTGACGGACACCTAAAAACTCACCAGGCCCACGGATGTTTAAATCTGCCTGCGCTATTTCAAACCCATCACTACTCTCATAAATGACTTTTAATCTTGCTTTGGCTAAATCTGACAGTTTACTTTGATAAAGCAACACGCAAGTACTCTTTGCAGCCCCTCTACCAACACGGCCGCGCAATTGGTGCAACTGACTCAAACCCATGCGCTCCGCATGCTCAATGACCATTAAACTAGCATTAGGCACATCAACACCCACTTCAATCACCGTCGTTGCAACCAGCAACTGACAATCACCAGCAGAGAATGTTGCCATCACAGCTTGTTTCTCTGCGGCCTTCATTCTACCGTGAACAAGACCAATCATTAATTCAGGAAAGGCCTCTTTCATCATTTCATACGTGTCATTTGCCGTCGCAAGCTGCAGCGCTTCAGACTCTTCAATTAATGGACACACCCAATAGGCCTGCTGCCCTTCGGCACACGCATCTCTTACGCGTTGTAATATTTCATCACGACGTGCATCTGAAATAAGCTTAGTGACCACGGGTGTTCTGCCTGGCGGCAACTCATCAATCACAGACACATCTAAATCAGCATAATAACTCATGGATAATGTCCGTGGAATCGGTGTCGCGCTCATCATTAATTGATGTAGACTTTGCGTAATATCGCCCTTCCCAGTTGCTTGTTGTGGACTCTTTTTACGTAATGCTAAGCGTTGCTGCACACCAAAACGGTGTTGCTCATCAATAATGGCTAAGCCTAATTTCTTGAAAACGACAGCATCTTGAAAAATGGCATGCGTTCCAATAATTAACTGTGCGCTACCATCGGCTATTTTTTCCATCGCAGCATTGCGTTGTTTTTTAGTTTGGCTACCAATTAACCATGCAATTTCAATATTAAGTGGCTCAAGCCACATCGATAGCTTGTTGTAATGCTGTTCTGCCAAAATTTCAGTGGGTGCCATAAAGGCAGCCTGCCAACCATTCTCAATGGCTTGGAGTGCGGCCATACAAGCCACAATGGTTTTACCGCTGCCCACATCCCCTTGTAACAAACGTTGCATTGGATATGGTTTTGATAAGTCATTTTGTATTTCTAACGCCACTTTTTGCTGTGCACCCGTTAATGCAAATGGCATGGCCTTTAATAAGCCTGATACTAATTGTTTAGATGGCGCGAGTTGAGGCGCCTTTTCATTGTGTCGCTTGACATAATGTTTACGCATGGATAATTGCTGTGCAAGCAACTCATCATAAGCTAAGCGTTGCCACTCAATTGAGGTCTTATTTTCTAAAGCACTTAGGTTAGCACTTGGTGGCGGGTGATGAATATAATCTAAACAGGTAAAAAATGATGGAAATGTTGCTAACTCAGGAAAGGCATACACATGTTTTGGCAGTGTCTCTTCAAAGGCTGCTGCCATAATCCCGCCGGCTTCACTTTGTTTAAACACAATACCAATGGCTTTTCTAAGGTTAGGTTGCGTTAAGCCCGCCACGGTTGAATACACAGGGGTTAAGGTTGCTGGTAATTGCGCATCATCCACAGACTTTTTACAGGTTGGGTGCACCATCTCATAACCAAAGAAGCCTTGGCGCACTTCACCAAAGGCGCGCACACGAGAGCCTTCTTTTAACGCATTAATTTGGCTTGGGTAAAAATGAATAAACCGTAAGTTAATCTGGCCAGTTTCATCCTCTAAGCGGGCAATGAGTGCCTTTCTTGGTTTATACGTCACCTCTGCATGCACAATCACACCTTCTACCTGTGTCGACTCACCTTGCCTTAAATCACGCACCGCCACAACGCGGGTTTCATCTAGATAGCGAATCGGTAAATGTAACAGCAAGCCCTGCGTCGTATGCACGCCTAACTTTTGCAGGTTGTTAAGCAAAGGTTTACTAAAGGCTTTTATCTCAGTGATCTGTGTCATATTGAGTGAAAGCTTCTTGTTTGATCACGCACAATAAAATCATCATTCAAACCAATGTGACCTATTAATGGTGAGCTGAATCACTGGTTTTTGCACGGTTAATCCGAATCACATCCGGCACTTTACGTAAGCTACGCATTAAGTCAGCCAAGTGCACGCGATTTTTCACCTGTACGGTAAAGTAAACACGTGTGTAAGTACTGCCGTCAGACTCTTCAACACTCACATTCTCAATGTTTGATTCAGCATCAGCAATGACGGCTGCAATTTTAGCCAGCATTCCGCGTTGATTCAGCACGGTTAGGTATAGGTTTGTTTTAAACAGCTGGTCACTACCCGGCTCCCACTCCACATCTAACCATTTATCAGGATCAAGTTTGAACTTGCTCACACTTGGACAATCATGCGTATGAATCACCAAGCCTTTATCTTTATGGATAAAGCCCAAAATAGGGTCGCCAGGAATAGGATGGCAACATTGGGCAAACTGCACTGCCATGCCTTCAGTCCCGCGAATGGTAATCACATCTAACATTTGCGCCGGCATATTATTATGTCGCTCAGTATGGCCATCTGTCATGGCTAATAATTGGTGCGCAACCATGACGCTTTGACGTTGCCCCAAACCAATGTCAGTCAGAATTTCAACTTTCTCGGTTAGCCCGTAATCCTTTACAAGCCTTTCCCAATGCTCATCGGTAATGTCATGCGGCTCAATGTGTAACGCCCTTAACGCTTGGTTAAGCAAGCGCTCACCCATGTGAGAAGACTCAACAGAATGCTGTGATTTCAAGAAGTGTCTGATATGGGCACGTGCGCGACCCGTCACCACATAGTTCAGCCATGCTGGATTTGGTTTAGATAAAGCACCCGTGATAATTTCGACGTGGTCACCATTGTGTAGCTCAGTACGCAGTGGCGCTAAATCTTGATTAATCCTTACGGCTACGCAGCAATTGCCAACATCCGAATGAACGGCATAAGCAAAATCAACCGCCGTTGACCCTTTGGGCAAGGCCAAGATATTGCCTTTTGGTGTAAACACATACACTTCGTCAGGGAACAAGTCGACCTTGATATGCTCAAGGAAGTCGACAGAGTCACTACTTTCATTTTGGATATCGAGCAACCGTTGCAACCACTGATGGGTTTGTTGTTGCAGCGCGGTTAAGTCAGCATCACTCGCTTTGTATAGCCAATGCGCTGCCACACCTGCATCGGCAATATTATGCATGTCACCACTACGGACTTGCACTTCAATCGGCGTACCAAATGGGCCAAACAATGTTGTGTGTAACGACTGATAGCCATTAGCTTTAGGAATCGCAATATAGTCTTTAAACTTACTTGGAATGGGTTTATATAAAGCGTGCAGCGCACCGAGCGCGTAATAGCAACTTTGAAAGTCTTTAACCACAATCCTAAAACCATAAATATCATAAATCTGTGAGAACGCCGATGTTTTAGCGCTCATTTTTTTATAAATACTATAGAGGTGTTTTTCACGGCCTGAGACCTCAGCCTCAATGCCCATGGTTGCTAATTGCGTTTTGATGGCATCAAGAATTTTATTGATGACTTCTTTACGGTTGCCCCGTGCCGCTTTTATGGCTTTTGAGATGGCGCGATAGCGCATTGGGTAAAGATACTGAAAACTTAAGTCTTCTAGCTCTTGATAAATGGCATTTAAACCGAGTCTATTCGCAATGGGCGCGTATATTTCAAGTGTTTCTTTAGCAATACGCTTTTGCTTTTCTGGCTTCATCGCCTCAAGCGTTTGCATATTGTGTAAGCGATCTGAAAGCTTAATCAAAATCACGCGGACATCTTGGCTCATCGCTAAGAACATTTTGCGGAAATTTTCAGCCTGCGCTTGATGCGCATTTTCAAATTCGACTTTATCTAACTTAGTTAAACCATCAACCAGTTCAGCGACTTGGTCACCAAAGCTTTTTCTGATTTGTTCTGTTGTGATTGAGGTGTCTTCTACGACATCATGCAATAGCGCCGCCATAATCGTTGGCACATCCATGTGTAACTCAGCCAGTACGCAGGCAACCGCAACAGGGTGCGTAATATAAGGCTCGCCCGTTTTACGAATAACACCATCATGTGCCACAAAGGCAAAACGATAGCTTTCCCAAATGGATTCGATATCTTCTTGTTTAATGTACTGCTTGAGGCGTAATGTTAGGGCAGAGTCAGGATGATCTGCGGGAATGAGGAAATCAGTTGCTTCGGTATCGGACATCGTTTGTTCACATCTAAACTAAATTGATAAGACATAAACGAATACTACATTATTTCATTCACTACCTGCCATTAAACAACAAGTAATGAACGAGATTTTTACTTAAAGCTTAATGCTTCGCTGTTTTAAGTAACTCAACACCAACATGACCAGCTGCGATTTCTCTTAATGCAAGCACAGTCATTTTATCTTTTAAACCTTGTGTGTTTACGAGTGGCTCTGCACCGTTGTATAACTGACGTGCGCGAAGTGCTGCAACGATCGTTAATTGAAAACGGTTTGGGATTTGTTCTAGACAATCATCAACTGTAATACGGGCCATGGTTATTTCCTAAGTATGAATTTGTAAAAATATTATTGCACTACTTAATCGTGATTTACATTAAGTAAGTGATTGAATTAAACTTGCGTGACGTTTTAACTGCGATGAAGTTTTAAGACGTTCTGCACAAACGATTGCTTTAAACTCTTGCAATGCGTCATTAAAATCATTGTTGATTATAACATAACCATAAGCTTCAACTTGCACCATCTCTGAGCGTGCTGCAGCAACCCGTTTTGCAATGATTTCGTCACTGTCTTGCCCACGTGCATTGAGTCTTTGTTCTAGCACATCTAATGCTGGTGGTAGTACAAAAATACTTTTCGCTTGCGGGTATAAGGTTCGAATTTGTTCAGCACCCTGCCAATCAATTTCTAAAATAACATCGGTACCAGATAACAACTCAGCATCTACACTGGCCTTAGCCGTGCCATAACGTGCACCATGCACGTGTGCACTTTCTAAAAATTGGTTATCTTCTAACATCGCTAGAAAAGCTTTATCATCAACAAAATGATAGTCCACCCCATTCACTTCACCTGGGCGCATTTGCCTAGTGGTGTGTGAAATAGATAACTTCAAGCCATCATCTTCACTTAGCAACGCTTTCACCAAGCTTGTTTTACCGGCGCCCGATGGTGCACTAATGATGAAAAGATTACCTAAATGCTGCATGCTGATTAACTGCCTTTTGTTGTAATTTCTAAAAACGGTTTATATTTTACCATCACGCCCACGTGAACCATTGAATAAATACACATTGAATCAACGGTTAAATCATTACTCAATATTTTGAATTTGTTCACGCATCTGCTCAATCAGTACTTTTAGCTCCATCGACACTTGTGTTGTTTCAACCGATACCGATTTTGAACCTAACGTATTCGCTTCGCGATTTAATTCCTGCATCATAAAATCTAAGCGCTTACCCGCTGGTTTATCTTGACTCAAAATGCGTTTAATTTCACTCACATGGGTGCTTAAGCGCACCAATTCTTCATCAACATCAATACGCTGCGCATAAATCACTAGCTCTTGCGTAATGCGATCAGCATCTAATGTTTTAATGGTTTCTTGCAGCTTTTTCTCTAGCTTTTCTTGATAAGCTTTAACCAACGCGCCCATTAGTGGTTTTACTTTTTCAACCAATGCTTCTATTTGATCAATTCGCTCTAAAATATTGGCTTTTAGTTTTTCACCTTCGCGCGTTCGCGCTGCGTTCAAATCTTCAATACCTTGCGCCACAATACTCATGCCAGCATCAAACAGCTTCTCTTTGCTAACGCCAGTTTGCATCAGTGCATTTGGCCACTGCAATATTTCGGCTACCGTTAAATCTGCGCTCTTTGGGAAAGATTTTTGCACTTGTTGACTTAAGTTTAATAACCCATCAACCACGTGCTGATTAAGCTGTAATGATTCAGGCGTAGATGACTTAGAGGCATAGCTCATCTTACACTCTAACTTACCGCGACTTAGCTGTGCTTTTAATGCTTCACGTATGGCTGGCTCAAGTGATTTGAATGTATCATCCAATTTAAAATGTAAATCCAAATAGCGGCTATTCACAGCGCGCAATTCAAGCATGATTGTGCCATTTTCTATTGGTGCTTCCAAAGCGGTAAAACCCGTCATACTGACCGTCATAACATGTATCCTTCATTAATTTTCGACCCAATATTACCAAACATTTGCATCAAACCCAGTAAAATCCTTCTTATTAGTATTTAGGTTCTCGGACTTTACCGTTATATTCATTGGTTAATAGCAGTTATTTCGTGTGCATCAATTGCATTATTGGTTGATTAGCATTACTTTAATACGGTTTGAAGTTCAATATTTAATTTTTGAGTAAAACTATTCGTGGCAACAACTAAAAATTTATCCTTAAAAGTTGGCTTTCAACTGCAAGACTATGAAATTCTCAAAGTCTTAAGTTCTGGTGGCTTTAGCTTTGTTTACTTAGCCCGTGATAAAGACAATGAAACGGTTGCCATTAAAGAATATCTACCGGCTTCTATTGCCCTGCGGGTGGAAGGTTCAACCATCGAACCTACCCCTGACAATGTCACCTTATTCAAACACGGTTTAAAATGCTTTTTTGATGAAGCGTTAGTGTTGGCAAAAATCAATCACCCCAACATCGTGCACGTGACTAATTTTTTCCGTGAAAATGATACGGTCTACATGGTGATGAAATATGAACTCGGTAAATCATTACAAGAATATATTTTAGGTCAAGAAACCCCTATTTCAGAAAAATTTATCTGCCGTGTCTTTAGTGAACTTTCCAATGGCTTACGTGAAGTTCATGCGCAAAAGTTACTCCATATGGATATTAAGCCTGCTAATATTTACATTAGAATGGATGGCTCACCAGTGTTATTAGATTTTGGTTCTGCCAGACAAATTTTGACCTTAACGCAATCTAAAGTCACGCCAAGCTTTACACCAGGTTATGCATCCCCAGAACAATATTATGATCGTACATTGCTAGGCCCTTGGAGTGACATTTATAGTATTGGTGCAACAATGTATTCTTGCTTAACCAAAACAGCGCCATTAGCAGCTGACATTAGAATTAAAGATGACAAATTAACGCCAGCAACTAAGGTTGGTAAAGATCAATATTCTGATGCGTTATTAAGCTTAATTGATCAATGTTTAAGCTTAGACTATTTAGAAAGACCGCAAAGCCTGTTAGCATTACAAAAATTGATTCAAGAGGTGGAAAATACACCTAAAGAAAAGCCCGGCATTCTCAAGAAAATTGTGGGTGCCTTAAATAAACCCCTTTCCATACGATAAAGCATATGAAATTTTCAGTTTTTCAAAATAGTCGCATTGGTCCTAGAGATTCTAACCAAGATAGGCTCGCCTACTCTTATAGTAAAGATGCCATGTTATTAGTGGTGGCTGATGGCATGGGTGGCCATGCTAATGGCGAAGTGGCTGCGGAAATGGCCGTAAAAATGATCACCGATGCCTTTCAAAAATTGGCAACGCCTTCACTTGTGAATCCGGCTAAATTTTTGATTGATAATATTGGTCAGATACATGACACGATAGATCAATATACACATGTAAATGACTTATTAGAGTCACCTAGAACGACGATTGTTGTTGCGATTGTCCAATTTGGCATGCTCTATTGTGCGCACGTGGGTGATTCGCGACTGTATCACTTCCGCGATAATCACTTATTGTTCCGTACTGAAGATCACTCACAGGTGCAGTCAATGTTTAATAAGGGCATGATCACCAAAGAAGAAATGGCAACACACCCTTACCGCAACAAAGTTTATAGTTGCTTGGGTGGCGATGAGCCACCTCAAATTGAACTAGCAGATCGCCAAGAACTGAAAGAAGGCGACTCGATTTTATTATGTACAGATGGCATTTGGGGCGCAATAACAGACGAGCAAATTAGACATACATTAAGTGGTAATCTGATTTCTCATAACATCACTAAATTGCTTGATCTCGCTGAAACCGCGAAGCAAGAAGGTGGCGATAATATGACGGCCATTGGTTTACAGTGGGGTGATAAACAAAATAGTAGTTTATCCGTTTCTACTGTTGGAATGCCTTTAGGGGCAACCACAACCATTATGAACCCATTGCCAAACGACAATGCGCCAGCACCACAAACCAGTAGTGCTGAAGATAATCAGCCTTCGCAAACAGACGCATTATTAAGCAGCGATATTTCAGAAGATGAAATCGAAAAAACCATTGCTGAAATACAAAATGCGTTAATGAAAACAAATCGCAACTAGGCGATTGATAGGAAACAATGATGAGTACTGAAAATATTACACGTCCAAGTGGCAGAAATAACGATAATCTACGTGATGTTGAAATCATCAGAAACTACACTAAACATGCTGAAGGCTCTGTCTTAATTAAGTTTGGTGATACCCATGTGTTATGTACTGCTAGTGTGGTTGAACGTGTGCCAGGTTTTTTAAAAGGTAAAAATCAAGGTTGGCTAACAGCTGAATATGGCATGTTACCTAGATCAACGGGTAGCCGTATGGATAGAGAAGCGGCACGTGGTAAACAATCGGGCCGTACACAAGAGATTCAACGCCTAATTGGTCGCAGCTTACGCGCAGTCATTGATCTTGGAAAACTTGGCGAACGTACCATTCATTTTGATTGCGATGTTATTCAAGCTGATGGCGGTACCCGTACTGCCAGCATTACGGGTGCTTTTGTTGCATTACAAGATGCGATTAACTACTTACTTGAAAATAAATTACTTGAAGAAAGCCCGCTAACAGACTCTGTAGCAGCAATCTCTGTGGGTGTTTATAAAGACATGCCTGTATTAGATTTAGATTATATCGAAGACTCAGACTGCGATACCGATATGAATGTTGTCATGACTGGCTCTGGTGGTTTCGTTGAAGTACAAGGTACTGCAGAAGGCGCACCTTTTGACAAAGCAACCTTAGATGCCATGCTTGACTTAGCAGCCAATGGTATTCAAGATTTATCTACATTACAAAAAGCGGCATTAGCGCAATAACGGTCAATATGATCAATAAACTCGTGATTGCCACTGGCAACAAAGGCAAGTTGAAAGAGATACAAGCACTATTATCTCCACGCAATATTGAGGTGATGCCGCAATCTGCTTTTGACGTGCCTGAAGCGCCAGAGCCTCACTGCACGTTTATTGAGAATGCGCTAGCCAAAGCACGCAATGCTAGCTTACATACAGGCTTGCCTGCACTAGCAGATGATTCAGGTTTATGTTTAGAGGCACTTGATGGTGGACCAGGCGTACACTCTGCCTACTTTGGTGGTGAACCACGTGATGATGAAAAAAATAATGCGCATTTAATCAAAGTCCTTAAAGCGCATAGTAATCGATTTGCTTATTATTACTGTTGCATGGTGTTGGTACGTAGACATGATGACCCACAACCTTTGATTGCTGAAGGTATTTGGTCTGGTGCTATTTTGAAACAGCCACGTGGTGAGAACGGTTTTGGCTATGACCCTTACTTTATGGATAGCAAAACAGGAAAATCTGTTGCTGAATTACCGAGTGACATTAAAAACAAGATTAGCCATCGTGGACAAGCGATGCGCAGAATGCTACTTTTAATTGAAAATTTACCGTGTGATTAAACCTGCTTTATGAAAAACCTACCGACATGGGTGCGAGATGATGGTTCTATTGTAGCCTGCACCGAAAAAATCAAAGTCATGAAAGAAAACTTTGCTGAGATTGAGCAGCTAGCGCAAGATGCGCTTGAAGACGGCTTATTGATGGAAGTGAATGAAACACAAATGCGTAAAGCCTTACACGAGCTTGTCGATACGCTTATCAACCCTTACAACAAGCCCTAGCGCGCGTTTACTCCACTGTTACACTCTTAGCCAAGTTTCTCGGTTTATCGACATCTGTCCCTTTATACAGCGCTACGTGATATGCCAAAAGTTGTACTGGAATAGTATGTAAGATTGCTGACAATACGCCTACATGCCTTGGGGTACGAATCACATGCACGCCATCACTTTCGGTAAAGTGGCTATCACTATCCGCAAATACAAATAGTGCTCCACCACGTGCTTTTACTTCTTGCATATTAGATTTTACTTTTTCAAGTAATTTATCATTTGGTGCAATCACAACCACTGGCATTTCACTATCGACTAATGCTAATGGCCCATGCTTTAACTCACCTGCTGGGTAAGCTTCGGCGTGAATGTAAGAGATTTCTTTTAACTTTAACGCGCCTTCTAGTGCAATTGGGTAATGTACACCTCGGCCTAAGAATAATGCATTATGTTTATTAGCAAACAATTTAGCCCACTCTTGAATTTGGGGTTCTAAATTTAGCGCATATTGAACACTTACTGCCAATTTTCTTAATGCCTTTAAGTGGTCTTGCTCTTGTTCTACACTCAATAATCCACGATGTTTCGCTAACGTAGCTGCCAATGTAAATAATGCCACCAACTGTGTGGTAAATGCTTTAGTAGAAGCCACACCAATTTCAGCCCCAGCTCTTGTATAGAACACTAATTCTGATGCGCGAGGAATTGCACTTTCTTGTACATTACAAATCGCTAATGTTAAATGTTGACCCAATGATTTCGCATGCTTTAATGCTTCCATCGTATCTAAGGTTTCACCTGATTGTGAAATGGTCACGATTAACTGCTTAGGATTTGCAACTGAAGTGCGATAGCGGTACTCACTCGCAATTTCCACATTGGTTGGTAGTTTGGCAATACTTTCTAACCAGTATTTTGCCGTCAAAGCTGCGTAATAACTAGTACCTGCTGCGAGTATTAAAATACTATCAACTTCATCAAATATTGTTTCTGCTTTATCCCCAAACAATGCTGTTGAAAAAGCATTGTCGTCAATCAACGCTTCTATCGTATCAGCTAGCGCACGTGGTTGCTCGTGAATTTCTTTTTGCATGTAATGAGAATATGGTCCAAGTTCCATACTCGCTAATGACACATCGCTTTTAATTGTTTTTCGCTCAATCGTATCGCCATTTTGATCATATATAACAACTGCTTCTCTTGTTACGTCTGCAACATCACCATCTTCTAAGTAGATCACTTGATTAGTGACAGATAGTACGGCAGAAACATCTGATGCAATAAAGTTCTCATTATCTCCAATTCCAATCAATAATGGACAACCTAACCGTGCTGTCACAAAGTGCTCAGGTTCTTTAACGGAAACAACACAAATTGCAAATGCGCCTGTTAACTCTTTAACCGCCTTCTGAGTAGCTGATAACAATGAATGACTTTGATGGTAATAGTGAATAAGGTGTGCAATGACTTCAGTATCAGTTTCTGATGTGAACTGATAACCAAGTTGTTTTAACCGATCACGTTGCTCATCATGGTTTTCAATGATCCCATTATGAACTACTGCAATTTCATCTTTAGAAACATGCGGGTGCGCATTACTTTCAGTCACACCCCCATGCGTTGCCCATCTTGTGTGACCAATACCAACTTGTCCGCTTAATGATTCAGCTTGTGCTTTTTGTGTCATTTCATTGACGCGCCCGACTGCTCTTACACGCTTAATTGTTTGATTATCTAAAACAGCTATACCTGCTGAATCATAGCCACGATATTCCAACCGGCTTAAGCCTTCAATTAGATTCCCGACAATATTTCTTTTTGCTATTGCACCAATAATGCCACACATAATTATTGCTCTTTCTTAATTTTAACTGGTCGTTTCCAACCTGGAATAGATTTTTGAGCTTTTGCTCGACAAAGCGTTAATTGTTCAGATGGTGCATCTTTTGTAATCGTTGAACCTGCTGCAATGGTAGCGCCTCTACCGATTGTTACAGGAGCGACTAATTGCGTATCAGACCCAATAAAAGCATTGTCTTCAATGATTGTTTTAAACTTATTTTGACCATCATAGTTACAAGTAATCGTACCGGCCCCAATATTGACTGATTTACCAATCACACTATCACCAATATAACTTAGGTGATTAACCTTACTGCCAACACCAACCTCGGCATTTTTAATTTCAACAAAATTACCAATATGCGTATTACTCGCTAGTTTAGCGCCAGGTCTCAACCTAGCAAAAGGCCCAATTTTACTATCTCCCCCAACTGACGCATCGTCAATATGGGTAAATGCTGCAATCTTTGTACCTGTTTCTATTGATGCATTTTTTATGACACAGTTTGGTCCAATAGAAACATTATCTCCAAGTGTTACCTTACCTTCAAAAATGCAGTTAACATCAATGATCACGTCTTTCCCACAATTAAGTGTTCCACGAACATCAATCCTACTTTTATCTTTTAAAGTAACGCCTGAAAATAGTAATTGTTCAGCATTTTTTGTTTGATATGCTCTTTCTATTATTTCTAAATCTTTTTTGCTATTGATTCCAGTAACTGAATATTCATCTGACGTTGTTACGGTAGCGACATTTAGCTTATCATCAACCGCATATTTAACGATATCTGTTAAATAAAATTCACCTTGAGCATTATTATTTTCTAATTTTAAAAGCCATGATTTTAGTTGTTTATTTGGCATAGCCATTATGCCAGTATTCACTTCTTTAATTAACTGTTGCTCACTTGAAGCGTCTTTTTGCTCAGTAATTTGCAACACTTTAGAGTCATATGAAGAAGATGCTCTGACTATCCGGCCATAACCTGTTGGATCTTCTTTGATTAAGGTCATGATTGCTAAATCCGTATTACCACTTTCAATGAGTTCACTACATTCAGAAGCATTCACTAATGGAACATCTCCCAACATTATTAACGCTTGGTCTGAATCATTTAAATGATCAATCGCTTGTTGCACTGCGTGGCCAGTACCTTTTTGCTCGACTTGTTCCACCCAGATTATATTGTCTTGTGTAATGGCAGTTTTAACAACTTCACCACCAAAGCCATATACGATAATGATTTTAGATGGGTTAAGTTTATTTGCACAGTCTAATACATGGTTGAGTATTGGTTGACCACCAATAGCATGCAGTACTTTTGGTGTTGATGAGTGCATACGTGTACCCTTACCAGCGGCAAGAATAATAATATTAAGATTTTTCATACAGTAATTTTACCTTGTATTATTTTTTACTACATACAAAAAAGGCAGCTAAAAAGCTGCCTTTTGTAAAACATATTAATATTAACTATTAATGCTTACTCATACGTAGTTTCTCAATTGCTTGCATTTGACCAAGTGCTTTAGCTAATTCTGCTTGGGCTGCTGCGTAATCAATTGTGTCGACAGTGTTTTTCATTGCCTCTTCAGCTGCTTCTTTCGCGGCAATGGCTTTAGACTCATCTAAATCACCACCACGAATTGCAGTATCTGCAAGAATGGTAATCATGCCAGGTTGCACTTCTAACATACCACCTGAAATATAGATTACCGTTTCTTCAGAACCAGCAGTTTCTTTAATACGTAAAGCACCTGGCTTGATTGTTGTAATCATTGGTGTGTGATTTGGGTAAATACCCACTTCACCAGCACCAGCTGGTACAACTACAAATTCTGCTTCACCAGAAAAAATACTTGCTTCAGCACTTACAACATCAATTTGAACAGTATTCGCCATAACTTTTGTACCCTTTAATTCGTATTAATTGTTTAAAGTTTTAGCTTTTTCTACTGCTTCTTCAATGGCACCAACCATGTAGAACGCTTGCTCAGGTAGGTGGTCATATTCACCAGCAACAATTGCTTTAAAGCCTTTAATTGTATCTTTAAGCGATACATATTTACCTGGCGCACCAGTAAAGATTTCAGCAACGTGGAACGGTTGTGATAAGAAACGTTGAATCTTACGTGCACGACCAACCGCTAATTTATCTTCAGGTGCTAACTCGTCCATACCTAGAATAGCAATAATATCGCGAAGTTCTTTATAACGTTGTAGTGTTTGTTGAACACCACGCGCCACTTCATAATGCTCTTCACCAACAATTTGTGGATCTAATTGACGTGATGATGAATCAAGAGGATCAACCGCTGGGTAGATACCAAGAGAAGCAATGTCACGTGAAAGCACAACAGTTGAGTCCAAATGCTGGAACGTTGTCGCTGGTGATGGGTCAGTCAAGTCATCCGCAGGTACGTATACCGCTTGGATTGAAGTAATTGAACCTGCTTTAGTTGAGGTAATACGCTCTTGCAATTTACCCATCTCATCAGCTAGTGTTGGTTGGTAACCCACAGCAGAAGGCATACGGCCTAATAGTGCAGATACTTCAGTACCAGCTAATGTGTAACGGTAGATGTTATCAACAAAGAACAATACGTCACGGCCTTCATCACGGAATTTCTCAGCCATTGTAAGGCCAGAAAGTGCAACACGTAAACGGTTTCCAGGAGGTTCGTTCATTTGACCGAACACCATAGATACTTTTGACTCTTTCATGTCGTCAAGCTTAATCACGCCTGCTTCTGCCATTTCATGGTAGAAGTCATTACCTTCACGTGTACGCTCACCAACACCAGCAAATACTGATAAACCAGAATGCTGTTTAGCAATGTTGTTAATTAGCTCAAGCATGTTCACTGTTTTACCAACACCAGCACCACCGAATAAACCAACTTTACCACCCTTAGCGAATGGACAAACCAAGTCAATCACTTTAATACCAGTTTCTAGTAAATCAACTGATGGTGAAAGTTCTTCGAATGTAGGTGCTTTTTGGTGAATTGAACGACGCTCGTCTGAATCAATTGGACCAACCTCATCAATTGGGCGACCCAATACATCCATAATACGACCTAAAGTACCTGTACCTACTGGCACTGTAATTTGATCACCTGTTGCTTTAAATTCTGTACCACGTGCAAGACCGTCAGATGAACCCATCGCAATGGTACGAACAATGCCGTCACCCAATTGCTGTTGAACTTCAAGTGTCAGGCCGTTTTCTGCTTGGCTTGAATCATCGTTAATAATCAACGCATCAAATACTTTTGGCATTGCATCACGCGGAAATTCCACATCAACAACGGCACCAATACACTGCACTACCTTACCAATTTTAGCTGTACTCATTTTTTATCCTATTCAAACTATCTTTTTGAATTCAAACTTAATCTTAAATTTATTAATGCTTAGATTATGAAACCGCTGCAGCACCGCCAACAATCTCTGAAATCTCTTTCGTAATTGCTGCTTGACGTGCTTTGTTATAAACCAATTTAAGCTCACCAATCACATCTTTAGCATTATCAGAAGCTGATTTCATTGCAACCATACGTGATGATTGCTCTGAAGCCATATTTTCTGCCACTGCGTTGTAAATTAGTGACTCAATGTAGCGTGTCATTAACTGTTCAATCACAGGTTTTGCTTCAGGCTCATAGATGTAATCCCAGTTGCCTTTTGGACTACCAATTTGCTCACCTGACAATGGCAGTAACTGCTCAATTGTTGGTTCTTGCTTCATTGTATTAATGAATTTTGTGTAGCAAATATGTAGTTGGTCAATTTCACCATTCATATAAGCATCTAGCATTACTTTGATGGTACCAATAATTTTTTCTAATTCTGGTACATCACCTAAACCGATAATGTTTGATTTAACATCAGCACCTACACGTGTCATGAAGCCCAGACTTTTATTACCAATGGTACTCACTGAAACATCTTTACCTTCAGTTTCCCATTCTTTCATTTGGTTCAATGAAAGTCTTAATACATTGGTATTAAGACCACCACATAAACCTTTGTCCGAACTCACTACGATCAAACCAACATTTTTAACATTGTCACGTTTAATTAAAAACGGATGTTTATATTCAGTTTGAGCGTGTGACATGTGCGCCGCTACGTTACGTATTTTTTCGGCGTATGGACGTGACGCTCGCATTCTTTCCTGCGCTTTACGCATTTTAGAAGCGGCAACCATTTCCATTGCTTTAGTGATCTTACGTGTATTTTCTACACTTTTGATCTTGGTTCTAATCTCTTTACTACCAGCCATTTTATTGTCCTAAATTTAGAGATTAATAAGCGTTTGTTGCTTTAAAATCTTTAATTGCTGCTTCAAGATCTTTTTCATCATCGCCAGCTAGCGCTTTGTTTTTCTCTACTTTATCCATTAGGTCTTTATATTTAGAACCCATGAAACCATGTAAAGCACTTTCGAATGCTAAGACTTTATCAGTCGGCACATCGTCAAAGTAACCTTTGTTAGCTGCTAATAATGTAAGGCCCATATTAGAAACACTTAATGGTGCATATTGTGCTTGCTTCATTAACTCAGTAAACATGCGACCACGATCTAACTGTTGGCGTGTTGCTTCATCAAGATCAGATGCGAACTGTGCAAAAGCAGCTAATTCACGGTACTGAGCAAGTGCTAAACGAACACCACCACCTAATTTCTTAATCAACTTAGTTTGTGCAGCACCACCAACACGAGATACTGAAATACCCGCGTTAATTGCTGGACGAATACCGGCATTGAATAAGTCAGTTTCTAAGAAGATCTGACCATCTGTAATTGAAATTACGTTAGTAGGAACGAATGCTGAAACGTCACCAGCAGCTGTTTCAATGATTGGCAATGCAGTCATTGAACCCGTTTTACCTTTAACTTTACCGTTTGTGAATTTCTCAACATACACTTCATTTACACGAGCAGCACGCTCTAGTAGACGTGAGTGAATGTAGAAAACATCACCTGGGTAAGCTTCACGTCCTGGTGGACGACGAAGTAGTAATGAGATTTGACGATAAGCAATCGCTTGTTTTGTTAAATCATCATAAACAATTAGTGAATCTTCACCGCGATCACGGAAGTACTCACCCATTGTACAACCTGCATATGGTGCTAAGAATTGTAGTGCGGCTGAATCTGAAGCAGTCGCTGCAACCACAATCGTATATTCCATTGCGCCATTTTCTTCTAACTTACGTACCACGTTAGCAATTGTTGATGCCTTTTGGCCAATCGCAACGTAGATACAAGTCATGTTCTGACCTTTTTGATTAATAATCGCATCTACTGCAACAGCTGTTTTACCTGTTTGACGATCACCAATAATCAATTCACGTTGACCACGGCCAACTGGCACCATTGAGTCAACTGATTTCAAACCAGTTTGAACTGGTTGTGAAACTGATTTACGATCAATAACGCCTGGCGCTACTTTTTCAATTTTGTCTGTTTCTTTAGCGTTGATTGGACCTTTACCATCAATTGGTGCACCTAGTGCATTCACTACACGACCAATTAATTCAGGACCCACTGGTACTTCTAAAATACGACCAGTACATTTCGCAATATCACCTTCGGTAATATGCTCATAATCACCTAGTACCACTGCACCAACTGAATCACGCTCTAAGTTCAATGCTAAACCATATGTATTGCCTGGAAACTCGATCATTTCGTTAGCCATTACATTTGATAAACCATGGATACGTACAATTCCATCAGTAACAGAAATTACAGTACCTTGTGTACGAGCTTCTGCACTAGTAGAAAAATCATCTAATCTGCTTTTAATCAGTTCACTAATTTCTGATGTTGATAACTGCATGTTAACTCCTAATAATTTTGGGGCTTAACAACCCCATATGCTTTATGCTGAAAGCGTATATGCTAAGCTTTGTAATTGACTTTTGATTGAAGCATCAATAACCGTATCGCCGACAATAATTTTGACACCGCCTAAAATTTCTTTGTCTTCTGAAAAGGTTGCTTCAATTTTTTTGCTAAATTTAGCTTCTAATTTTTTAACTAAGTCGCCTGACTCTTTGCTTGATAATTTAGTAGCAGAGATTACTTGAGCTTCAAGTACACCTTCATCC
This sequence comes from Methylophilaceae bacterium, assembly GCA_034111445.1. Classification (GTDB taxonomy): domain Bacteria; phylum Pseudomonadota; class Gammaproteobacteria; order Burkholderiales; family Methylophilaceae; genus Methylotenera. Next base: position 28,528 of record JAWUXH010000028.1, read on the forward strand.
TGCGCCTTAAGTGCTTCATAAGCACTTGCGATCGCTGGAATGATAGTCATACGGTTATACTCAACCAATACTTTCACAAGGTTCTGACCATGCTCATTGAGCTTGTCGCCACACACCTTCAGGAAAGTTGCTTCTAAATCACTATCAATCACTTTTGGGTCATTAATATAAGCATGCATGTCATCATTAGTTGCCACTGCACTCATTAATCCCAACATATCTGACCAACTAGCTAAGGCATTTTTTTCTTTAGCTAGATTATAGGCAGCAACTGCGTATGGTCTAGCGATTGTTGAAATTTCCGCCATAATTAAAGCTCCGCTGACAATTTAGTTAAAATGTCACTATGTGATTTAGCATCAATTTCTTTACGTAAGATTTTCTCAGCACCAGCAATTGCTAATGTAGATACTTGTGCACGTAGAGATTCTTTTGCTCTGTTGACCTCTTGGTCAATTTCAGCTTTAGCGCCAGTTAAGATGCGATCACCTTCAACTTTTGCAGTAGTTTTAGCTTCTTCAACGATTTGTGCGCCACGCTTTTCTGCTTGACCGATAATTTCACTCGCTTTTTGTTTAGCTTCAGCTAAAGTCACTTCTGATTTTCTAGCAGCAACTTCTAATGCACTTTTACCTTCTTGTGCAGCAGCTAGACCATCAGCAATTTCTTTTTGACGCTCTTCAATAGCCCTTAAAAGCGGTGGCCAAACGAATGTCACTGTGAACCAAATCAACACTGAAAATGCGATTGCTTGCGCGATAAGTGTAAAGTTAATGTCCATTTTTATTCCAAATAAAGTTATCACTAATCATTTGCACTAGGTACAAATGATTCATGATTTATTGCTCATATTTGTATTAGCTTAAATATAAACTAATACAAATGAATGAAAGTCTAAGTATGAATTACTGAGCAACAACGCTTAATAATGGGTTTGCGAATGCAAACATCATTGCAAGACCAACACCAATAATGAATGATGCATCGATCAAACCTAATAGCAAGAATACTTTACCTTGCAATGCAGGAATCATTTCTGGTTGGCGTGCAGCACCTTCTAAGAAACTTGCACACATAATACCAATACCGATACAAGCGCCCGCAGCACCTAAACCAATAATAAGACCAATACCGATGCCTGTGTAGGCTTGAATCATTGCTAATGCTTCCATTTTGTTACCCTCTCTCTAAAAAAAATTACAACTTATAAGTACTTCAATTAAAAATCTAAACTTACTTTAAAACGAATATTGCTATTTATTAATGATGCTCATGCGCCATTGCTAAGTATACAACCGTTAACATCATAAAGATGAACGCTTGTAATGCCACAATCAGAATATGGAATATTGACCAGCCTGCACCTAATACCGCGCCGCCAATAATACCCGTTAAACCTGTTGAAGCCCAAAGACCAAGCAATAGGAAGATCACCTCACCAGCGTACATGTTACCGAACAAACGTAGTGAGTGTGATAAAGGCTTAGAAACGTATTCAATGACATTGAATAAGAAGTTAGCCACAAATAATAATGGACTTAATAGTAAGCCGATAAAGCCCATGAAGCTTTTTGGTGCGAAGAATTTTGCACCACCAAATGGCGCGTTAAATAACTCATGAATCCAACCGCCCAATCCTTTTACTTTGATTGAGTAGTAAATCATTAAGAACCAAACTGCTAGCGCTAATGCAAACGTTGCATTGATGTCTGACGTTGGTACTGCACGCCATGTATCTAAACCAACGAAGTGCAAGCCTTTAGCTAAGATATCAACCGGTAAGAAGTCCATTGCATTCATGGCTAACACCCACATAAATACCGTTAACGCAGCTGGTGCAATAAACGCATGACGATCACCGTGGAAAATATTTTTTACTTGGTCATCAATAAATGAGAATACTAATTCAACAAATGCTTGGCCCTTCGTTGGCACGCCAGTGGTTGCTTTACGTGCAACTAACCAAATAGCGCCCATGACTAAAATACCTAAGATAACGGATGTAATAATCGTATCCCAGTGAATTGTCCAGAAACTATAGTCGCCAAACTTTTCAGCATTAAAGCTAAGGTGATGTTCAATATAACCAGAAGGTGTTAATGCATCTGCGTGATGTTCTGTTGCCATATTCTTAATACTCTTTTTAGTTTAAATACTTCATATTACTCATTGAATATGAAGTTTCGATTTCAAATTTTAATTTGCGACATTATACATTCAATTTGCTTAATGCCGCACCTGAAAATATTGCTGTTGCTGCCAATCCTGCAATTAATGCAAACGGCACCAAAAGTGCATAGAACTTAAATACCAAAAACAGGCTCAATATAATGGTAAATATCTTTACCGCCTCTGCCTTTAATAAATTAACGAGTACCGCTGAAGCATCTTCAACATTAACGCTTTTTTTACTAATCAATGAGGCAAGGTATGAACCTAGAATGACACTTGCACCACCCAACACTGAAGACACACTTTCATTCACACCAAAAACTAATAGCATTACGACAGATAATGCACTCACTGCGATTAACTGAATTTTAAGCATTTTGCTAAAGATTTCGGTAGAGGTCGTCGCTGTCAATGTTGGCCTACTTTTTTGTTAAGCACGCAAAAATAGACGCACCTAAATGTTAAGAGGTGAGATTTTGAATTATTGGCCACGCTTAGTCAAGCCCAATTACATTCTAGTCACTAATATACGGCTATTTCGGCCTATATTTAAGGTTATCCTGTGATTCTTGTGATAATTCCGTCTAATTGATCAAGATTTGTGTAATTAATTTTAAGTGTCCCACCACCTTTTGCGGTCGACTTAATATTCACAACAGCCCCCAATTTATCACTTAACGCCTCTTCCAATCGCTTCACATCTTGGTCTTCATGTGCCGGCTTTTTCTCAGCAACCGTTTCTGTCGTTTCATCTACTTCGTCTTCATTAAATGCTCTAACCATTTGCTCAGCTTCTCGCACTGACAACTGATCTTTAATAATTCGTTCAGCAATAATCACCTGATGTGCGCCACTCAAACCAATGAGACTTCTTGCATGCCCCATGTCTAATTTACCCTGCATCAATAGCGCTTGAACCGGCGCGCACAACGTAAGTAACCTTAGCAAGTTAGAGACTGCTGCACGTGACCGGCCAACCGCTTCAGCAGCCTTTTCATGCGTCATATTAAACTCATCGATTAAACGTTTAATACCCTGCGCTTCCTCTAAAGGGTTTAAGTTTTCACGTTGAATATTTTCGATTAAAGCCATTGCCAGTGCCGCATCATCTTCTATCTCACGAATGATGACAGGGACATCTTCTAAGCCAGCAATTTGGCTTGCACGCCAACGGCGCTCACCAGCAATAATTTCGTATTCACCTTCAGCCAATTCACGCACCAAAATTGGCTGCATGATGCCTTGTGATTTGATAGATTCGGCTAACGTATTTAACGCAGCTTCATCCATAAAACTACGTGGTTGATATTTACCTGGTTTTAATTGTGTGACTTTTAACGTTTTGAGTGAGTCAGTTGATTCAACTTCATTACCCTCATCATCCATATCACCACCTAGTAATGAATCTAATCCGCGACCTAATCCTTTTAACTTAGCCATTTTATTTTTCTTTCCCTATCATTTCTTTAGCAAGCTTCATATAAGCCACTGCGCCTTTTGAGTTCGCAGCATATTCGTTGATTGGCAAACCATAACTCGGAGCTTCCGCTAATCGAATATTCCTTGGTATTACTGTCTTATAAACCTTATCGCCAAAATGGCTAATCAATTGTGCTGATACTTGTTTTGCCAACATATTGCGTGGGTCATACAATGTTCTTAGTAAACCCTCTATCGACAATCCCTTGTTTAGAAATTTCCTTACTTTTTTAATGGTATTCACTAAATCTGACAAACCTTCTAAAGCATAATATTCACACTGCATTGGAATCATCACACTTTCTGCTGCAGTTAAGGCATTCACTGTCACTAGGTTTAATGCTGGCGGACAGTCCAATAATACATAATCGTATAATGGCTTACCCGCATCCCCTTCTTTACCAGTATCAACCAATTCATCAATCGCTGACTTCAAACGATTTTCACGTGATATCTCATTAACCAACTCAACTTCAGCACCAGCTAACTCACGGTTTGATGGAATCAAATCAAAACCATTCTTCTCACTTTTAATAGCCACATCAACTAATTTCTTTTTCCCAATCAACACATGGTAAATGCTGTATTTTAGTTTTGACTTATCTACACCACTGCCCGTACTTGCATTCCCCTGTGGATCTAAATCAATCAGTAATACACGCCTACCCAATTTAGCTAAACTGGACGCTAGATTAACTGATGTTGTTGTTTTACCAACGCCACCCTTTTGATTTGTTATTGCTAATATCTTCATATTTTACTTTTCAATACCACGTAAGTTATTGTATTTAAAGGTTATTATTAAAAACAACCAAGTGTCGCTCTGCATCTAAAGTTGGTACAGTCAACTTAATGACCTCACTCGGAACGATTGTTACTTTTTCTAGCTCAAGTACTGGGTTTACTCCCTTCATTGCCAACCACAACCCATCTGATTTAAGTAAATGTTTTGTCAATTTAAAAAACAAAGCCACCTCAGAAAATGCTCTTGAGATAATTAAATCAAACCCTTGCCCATCATCAAACCTAGCTTTATTTAATTTCTCTACCCGCCCAGTTTCAACAAGAAAGTTATTAAGCCCCAACTCCCCTTTTACTTGGCGCATAAAAGTTTCTTTCTTTTGAACTGAATCAACTGCGTGTACTTGCAGCTCAGGCAAACAAATAGCTAATGGGATACTAGGCAAACCGGCTCCAGCACCTACATCCAATAAAGTTTTTGCATTTTGATTTTTAACATAAGCCAACACACTGAGTGAATCCATAATGTGCAATGTCACCATTGCCATTGGATCACGAATCGCCGTCACATTAAAAACCTTATTCCATTTAATCATCAACAATAGGTAAGCAATGAGTTGATCGACCTGTATTGACGTTAATTCTATTTTCGCCTGCGCTAAACCACTTTCAAGTTTAACTTTTAACTCTTGCTCTACACTCATGCCGCACGATCATTTTTTTTGTTTTTATTTCTACGCTTCAGGTGCACCAACAGCAATGAAATTGCCGCAGGTGTAATGCCTGAAATTCGGCTTGCTTGACCAATTGTTTCTGGTTTTTGTGCATTCAATTTTTGCTGCGCTTCAATTGGTAAACCATGAATAGTCGCGTAATCTAAATCAGCTGGTAACGCGGCATTTTCTTGCGTTTTACCACGCTTCACATCTTCAATTTGTCTATCGATATAACCTTGGTATTTTGCTGCAATTTCCACTTGCTCACGCACATAAAAATCCACCTCACCCAAATCCTCTTCAAGCGCAGCCACCACATTTGCATAAGTGACTTCTGGGCGACGTAACAACTCAAACAAACTATATTCATGGTCTAAAGTTTTTCCAAACAATTCAACCATTCTTTCTTTTGGCATTTCTTCTGGTCGAACATAGGTTTTCTTTAATCTGACTTGCTCACGTTCAATCGCTTCTTTTTTAGCACTAAATATAGCCCAGCGCTTATCATCAACCAAACCAAGTTTCCTACCCATTTCAGTTAACCGCATATCAGCATTATCTTCACGCAGTTGTAAGCGGTACTCTGCACGTGATGTAAACATGCGATATGGCTCACTCACACCACGGGTAATTAGATCATCAACTAGCACACCCAAGTAAGCCTCATCTCGAGCTGGACACCAAGATTCTTTTTCTTGCGCAAATAGTGCAGCATTAGCCCCAGCCAATAATCCCTGCGCTGCTGCTTCTTCATAACCAGTAGTTCCGTTAATTTGCCCAGCAAAGAACAAACCACTAATAGCTTTAGTCTCTAAAGAGCTTTTTAAGCCTCTTGGGTCAAAATAATCATATTCAATTGCGTAGCCAGGTCTTAGGATATGTGCATTTTCCAAACCCTTAATGGACTGCACTAACGCCAACTGAATATCAAACGGTAAACTTGTTGAAATGCCATTTGGGTACAACTCATTTGTATCCAAACCTTCAGGCTCTAAAAAGATCTGATGAGATTCTTTATCAGCAAAGCGATGAATTTTATCTTCGATACTTGGACAATAGCGTGGGCCTACACCCTCAATAACACCGGTATACATTGGTGAACGATCTAAACCAGTGCGAATGATATCGTGTGTTTGCGCATTCGTATGCGTGATATAACAAGGTACTTGTCTTGGGTGCTGTTCAACATTACCCATAAATGAGAAAACTGGTGCAGGGTTATCGCCAGGCTGCTCCGCCATGACCGAATAGTCGACAGTGCGTCCATCAATACGAGGAGGCGTACCTGTTTTCAATCTACCTACTGGCAAACCAATTTCGCGCAACTTAGCTGCCAATGAAATGGATGGTGGATCACCTGCACGCCCAGCACTATAATTTTGCATACCAACATGAATCAGCCCACCCAAGAATGTGCCCGCCGTCAATACAATTGATTTAGCCGAAAAACGTAAACCCATTTGCGTAACAACACCAACCGCTTTTTCACCCTCCAACGTAATATCATCGACCGCTTGCTGGAACAACCACAAATTCTCTTGATTTTCTAAACGATGACGAATGGCCGCCTTATACAAAACCCTATCCGCTTGAGCACGAGTTGCACGCACTGCCGGGCCCTTACTAGAGTTTAAAATTCGAAACTGAATACCTGCCTCATCTGTTGCAGCAGCCATTGCACCACCCAGCGCATCAACCTCTTTAACAAGGTGGCCCTTACCAATACCACCAATACTAGGGTTGCACGACATTTGACCTAATGTTTCAATATTATGGGTCAGCAGCATTGTCTTCTGACCCATGCGCGCACTTGCGAGCGCAGCCTCAGTGCCAGCGTGACCACCACCAACAACTATTACATCAAATTTATCTGGGAATTGCATTTTTATGTATCAAGCATTCAATTGACTAAAGATGTTATTTTAGCTCAAATACAACTTTTTAGGGTTGAATTGTTTCACGTGGAACAAGGTTTATAAGTAATAAACTATGTTCCACGTGAAACATTAATCGTCTAATATTTCAAAACAACCCTATTTAAAACTAACTTCTCATTGCAATTATTAGCCTTACGGTCTTAATCATATTTTTTGTTTAGGTTTAATGATTCACACCACTATCACCCCACCCTCCCGCACTCCACCTATGTTTCACGTGAAACAATACTTAATAACATCACCTCATCATCGGCGAAATACCAATTGTTCCACGTGAAACAATTGGAGGTTGATTGAGTAATAAACCATTAAAGTATTAGGCGAAAAAAAACACCACCTATTACTAGGTAGTGTTTTTAGTATGCATTACTATTACTTATTATCTAAGCTACCCATTGACTTAGGGTAAGTCACTAGACCCCAAGGCATATCTGGTACTGGAATTTGACTTGTCACTTCAAGCTTCTCAGCATCAATCACATAGACAGACTCAGATTTGCCACATGCAAGTAAGATTTGTTTATCATCAGGTGTGAATGTGAAATGCCAGCAACGTTTACCAGTTTCAACCTCACCAACCTTCTCGTAAGTCTTAGCATCAAATACTTGTAGTAACTTAGCCTTGTTAGCTGCCACGTAAATCTTGTCGCCAGCATTGTTGTAAGCAATGCCATACGGTGTTTTACCCGTATCAACCGTACGTACAACATTAAATTGATTGTCCATTACCATGAATTTGTTACCCCACTCTAGGGTAGCTAGGTAAGTAGAGCCGTCTGGTGAAACCTTGATGCCACGAGGGCGCTTACCAAGTTCACTGGTTGAAATAGATTTAACTAGCTCACCGGACTTAATATTGTGAACCGTTACAGTGTTATCAGCTTCATTTGTAATAATGATGTTTTCACCATCAGCAGTAAATTCGATGCCTTCAGTTTCAGGCCCACCAGTAATTTCAAATATTTTCTCGCCTTTCACTAAATCAACGACGGCGATTTTAGCTGGGATCGAATCGTCATCATCATCGTCCGCTTCCTCCTCTTCGCCCTCAGCGTGACGCTTAGGTGGGCCACCAACAGCACTTGGCTCAGAAGAAATAAATGCGAAGTTACCTTTTACGCGAACAAATTCAGGATTTTTACCCACCTCAATCACTTTGACCACTTCACCAGTTGCTGTATCAATCACCGCAATACTTTGGTTTTCTCTTGTTGCAACCACTAGTCGTGTACCATCATCAGTAATACCAAGACCACGCGGTGCCTCAGCTTTAACATCAAAAGTTTTAACCACTTGCATAGTAGCTAAATCAATCACGCTAACACCAGCATTGTCCGACTTTTGACTAGTGATATAAGCAACACCAGAAGGCGCTGTCATTTCAGATACAGCTTCAACAGCCGCGTCTTTATTTCCGCAAGCTGTTAAGCCAGTTAACATTGCAACCAATAACACACTCATGGTTACGTTTGATTTCATCGTGTTATATTTCATACAAATCTCCAAAATAGTTTTTTTACTTCTTTATAATAATTATATACAACACTTTATACATGCAATATTCAGACTCAATCAGAATATTATAAATAGGTTTAAAAATCAGCTACTTAATAATAGTACAGTTAGTGTCTAGATGCATACAACCAATCTGCGGCTACAAACAACCAACCATATCAACCTAAAAATAATTGATAAGCTGGATTAGCCGTCTCATCCCAATGGCGATAACCCAATTTATCTAGAAATACGCTAAAGTCAGTTTTATCAGCTGGTGGGACTTGTATCCCAACCAACACGCGACCAAAATCAGCCCCGTGATTACGATAATGGAATAAACTGATATTCCAATCCTGCCCCATACTATTTAAAAAGTTAAGTAGCGCGCCGGGCTTCTCAGGGAACTCAAATCGGTACACCACTTCATTTTCAGCCTGAGGTGCGTGGCCGCCAACTAAATGGCGTAAATGTAGCTTGGCCATTTCATTATCTGTTAAATCGATAGAAGGCAATCCTTCAGCCTGAAGCTCTGAAACTAACTCAGACGCTTCTGATGGGTCTTGCACCGCAATACCCACATAAATATGGGCTTGATGTGTGTCTGCAAATCGATAATTAAACTCAGTGACATTACGATCACCCAATAGACCGCAGAAGCGTTTAAAAGCACCAGGGGTTTCAGGAATGGTCACAGCTAAAACTGATTCACGTTGCTCACCCACTTCAGCGCGCTCTGCAATAAAACGTAAACGGTCAAAATTCATGTTTGCACCAGAGGCAATACCAATAAATGTTTTGCCTTTGAGTTTGTTTTTTTCAGCATAAGCTTTAATGCCAGCTGTTGCTAAAGCGCCTGCAGGCTCTAAGATTGATCGTGTATCTTCAAACACATCTTTAATGGCTGCACAGATTGCATCGTTATCTACGGTGATCATTTCATCCACGTACTGCTTACATAACGCAAAAGTATGTGCACCAACCTGCTTAACAGCCGCGCCATCGGCAAATAAGCCCACTTGCTCAAGCATGACACGCTCGCCAGCCTTTAACGACTCTGTCATTGCCTCAGCATCTTTAGCTTCAACCCCAATCACTTTAATCTCTGGGCGAACTGCCTTTACGTAAGCCGCCACACCTGCTAGTAAGCCGCCGCCACCCACACAACAAAAGATGGCATCGATATGGCCAGGATAGGCATCTAAAATTTCCATCGCCATACTGCCCTGCCCTGAGATCACATCAGGATCATCATAAGGGTGTACAAAGGTCAATGATTCCTTTTTCTCGAGTTCTAATGCATAAGCATAAGCATCTGTGTAACTATCACCATGCAGTACAACCTCACCCCCACGTGACTTAACCGCATTCACTTTAATTTGTGGGGTTGTTGTTGGCATCACAATCACAGCGCGACAATTTAATTTATTGGCACTTAAGGCAACGCCTTGTGCGTGATTACCTGCAGAAGCAGTGATCACACCATTGGCCAACACATCAGCGGGCAGGTTAGCCATTTTGTTATAAGCCCCACGTAATTTAAATGAAAATACAGCCTGCATATCTTCGCGTTTTAAAAGGACGGTATTTTCAATACGTTTGGAAAGGTTCGGTTGCAAATCAAGCGGCGTATTAATAGCCACATCATAAACTTTCGAGTTTTGAATTTTAGTTAAGTATTCTTGTAGTGTTGGTTCTGTTGAAGTCATATTTTATCGATCGAAATAGTGAGGCAATTTAAAAACCTTGCCATGCAGTGTATAGTGTTATATGTATGTAATTATAATGAAAAAATAAGGACTAAAGTAAAATGGCAAGTAAACAGGACGAATTAAAACACCAAGTAGCAATTGCAGCGATTGAGTATGTTAAAAGTGGCATCATTGGTGTTGGTACAGGGTCAACAGCGAATTTCTTTATTGATGAGCTTGCAAAAGTTAAACATAAGATTGATGGTGCGGTAGCAAGTTCAGAAGCAACAGCAGCGCGTTTACGTGGCCACGGTATTGAAGTGTTTGACCTTAACAGTGTAGATGGCATGGAGATTTATGTTGATGGCGCTGATGAAATTACAGAGCACCTACATATGTTAAAAGGTGGTGGTGGTGCATTAACGCGTGAGAAAATTGTTGCAGCAGTTGCTAAGCAATTTATCTGTATTTGTGATGAAACTAAATATGTCCCAACGCTTGGTAAGTTCCCATTACCGGTTGAAGTATTACCAATGGCAAAAAGCCATGTAGCAAGAGAGTTAGTTAAATTAGGTGGCCAACCACAGTTACGTGACTTCACAACAGATAACGGTAATGTCATTATTGATGTGCATGGCTTAACAATTTCAGATCCTGTTGCGACTGAAGCACAAATTAATCAAATCGTTGGTGTTGTGACAAATGGTTTATTCGCAAGCCGAGCTGCTAACGTATTATTATTAGCAACAGATTCAGGCGTAAAAACCTTTAAAAAATAATTACTTACAGCTAATACTTAACCTAGTTTGTGTCATAAAAATGTCATAAACTAGTGTTAAAGTTGTATAATTAAAATTAGATCAATTCAAGAAATTTAGGATAAAGATATGCAAACTGAACATACCTCAAAGCAATACGATGCAGAGCTAGAAGCTGTACGTGCCAAAGTGCTTGAAATGGGCGGTCTTGTTGAGCAGCAAATCATTACTGCACTTGAAGCATTGACTAAATTAGAGCCTCAGCTGGCAAAAGAAGTCATCAGTAGTGAAGAGCAAGTGAATCAACTGGAAATTCAGATTGATCAAGACTGCAGCCGTATTATTGCTAAACGACAGCCTGCAGCTGGTGACTTACGCATGGTCATGATGATTGTTAAAACCATTACTGACTTAGAGCGTATTGGTGATGAGGCAACAAAAATTGCCAGAACTGCACAAAAGATTTATGAAGCAGATCGTATGTACAAACCAAGGTTTAATGAAATTAAAGCCATGGTTGCATTAGTAAGCGATATGCTACGCACAGCACTAGATGCTTTTGCAAGATTAGATGTAACCAAAACCGTTGAAGTAGCACGACAAGATGAGTTAGTGGATGAGCACTTCCGCTCAGCAACAAGACAACTCATTACTTATATGCTTGAAGATCCAAGAACGATCTCAATGTCATTAGAAGTACTATTCGTTGCCAAAGCGGTTGAGCGTATTGGTGACCATGCCACCAACATTACTGAATATGTTGTGTATATGGTTAAAGGGATTGATGTACGTCATTCGAATGTTCAAGAGATGGAAAAAGAAACACTACAAAACTAAGTGGGTGTTACCCATAAAAAAGCGCCTACTTGAGGCGCTTTTTTATATGCGAAAACAATGCAATTTAAGCAGTTGGTGGTACGTAACCACTGGCTGTTTCAGCACCCTCTCCAAAGAAGTGTTTCTCTGTTTGCTCTGTTAAATATCTTCTAGCTTCAGCATCAGCTAGGCTTAAACGGTTTTCATTCACCAACATCGTTTGCTCCTTCAACCAACCAGCCCAAGCCTCTTTGGAAACTTGTAAGTAAATCTTTTTACCTAGCGCTCCTGGGTATGGAGGATAATCCATGCCATCTAATTCTTGACCAAGTTTAATACATTGAACTTTACGTGCCATTATTTGCCTCTTAATAGTAGATTACACATACTTGATATGATGGCAGGATAAGTAAACTAAAGCAACGCTCATCACATAAGTAATGCAAGCTACTGCATTACTTGATATCATTACAACCGAATTAACCTAAGTGAACACAATGAATAGCTACGAAGAAATTGAAGTATCAGAACTTAACGCATACTTAGCAAAACCAAATACACTATTAGTCGATGTTAGAAACCAAGATGAAGTACTACTTGGGGTCATTAATGGTGCGGTACACATGCCACTTGCTAATTTACCTACCAGTTATGAAGAACTCACTGATGCTGAAACGATCATATTCTACTGCCATAGTGGCATTCGATCTGCGCATGCGGCGGCCTTTATTACGAACCAAACCAGTACAAAAGCCAATGTTTATAATCTGATTGGCGGTGTTGTTGCATGGCACCAAGCGGGTTTACAATTTGTACAATTGAGCAAGTAGAACACAATGCAATTTGATTCAGAAGTAGATGCCATTGGTTTGAAGTGCCCACTACCAATCCTAAAATGTAAGAAAGCAATCAGCCAGTTGAATGCGAGTGAAGTGCTTAAAATTTCAGCAACCGATAAAGGCGCTGTTAAGGACTTTCAAGCATTCTGCAAACAAACTGGCCACACCTTGCTGGAACAAACACAAATTGAAGATACGTTCATTTTCTTTATAAAGAAAAGAGAAACGTAAGTTAGAACTCAACCATTTCAAAATCCGATTTTGAAACACCACAATCAGGGCAAGACCAGTTAGCAGGTACATCTTCCCACTTAGTCCCTGGCGCAATACCATCAGAAGGCCATCCCTTCTCTTCTTCGTAAATAAGCCCACATACAAGACACTGCCAACTCTTCATCTTCAAACTCCTCTAATAAATTTAAACTTATCATAAAGAATATAGCGCAATTGTTAAATAAAATAAACTTTATTGGGAGGATTGACGGTTAGATCGTTAAGCGATTATAGTTAGGTTAGCGATTGGTTCAAAAATCGCATAAAAAAGAATAAGTGTATGAAGGATTTTTTATAACCACTACAACAATGGAGATAAGTATGGCCGATATTCAAGGACACAGAGATTCAGTAGCAAAATATGTTAGCAACATCAATGCAGCCGCATTAGACAAGATGTGCAAAAACTATGCGCTTGTACTATCAAATAGAGACTCACAATATGTAGCTTGTGGTGACGAAACAGAAAGAAATACTGTTCGCGATAATTTTTTAAAGAAAAAATTAGGCCTTACAAATTCAGAAGAAGAATTAAACGCTGCCGTTGAAGCAGTGTGTGTAACGATGAAAGAGGATCGCTTTAAATCTCGCTTAGCAATGTATTATTTACTAGCAGAAAAATATGGCAAACTTGGTTTGTTTGGTGGATAAGGTTCTATGTTGAACTAAAAAGCCGACAAAGTTAAGTCGGCTTTTTTATTATCTTACTTACCGATACAGAACTTACTAAAGATTTCACCCAGTAAATCATCAGGCGTAAACTCACCCGTAATACTACTCAAGAAATCTTGCGCTAATTTCAACTCTTCAGCTATGATTTCTGCATGATCGATATTCTCCAGCGCAAGCTGCAAATGGTCAGCCACATTTGATAACGCTTCGATGTGTCGCGCTCTTGCCATAAACACACCTTCACCGGAAGACTGATAACCAACCAAATCTAATAAAGTAGATTTCAACAAAGAGAGACCAGCACCCGTTTTAGCTGAAAGGAAAATATGGGTTTGATTATCGATACTTTCTACTTTGGGTTCTGAATTTGAAATATCTACTTTATTATGGATCCAAATTTTAGTCATTTCACGCGGTAAGCGCGCAAGGATGGCGTTTTCAGCCTCCCCTATACCATGGGTTGAATCAAGCAATAATAATGCGATATTGGCTGATTCTGTGGCTTGCCAAGTGCGGTCAATACCAAATTTTTCGACTTCATCATCTGTTTCTCGTAAGCCAGCCGTATCAATCACATGTAACGGCACACCATCTATTTGAATGGCGGTCTTAATCGTATCACGCGTGGTGCCGGCAACCGATGTCACAATCGCAAGTGCTTCACCAGCCAGCGCATTCATCAAGCTCGACTTACCAACATTCGGTTGGCCAATTAACACCACATGAAAACCGTCTCGTAATAATGCACCCTGCTTCGCTTTTTCAAACACAGCATTTAAAGCGGCTTGATTGAGTTTAATCTTTTCAAGTACGCGGCCTTGCGTAATAAAGTCAATTTCCTCTTCAGGAAAATCCAAGCAAGCCTCTACAAACATACGAAGCTCTATTAACTTAAGTAATAGGTTTTGAATTTGAGAAGAAAATTCACCAGACAATGAGCGCATCGCACTTTTAGCGGCTTCCACAGTTGAGGCATTAATTAAATCAGCCACAGATTCAGCTTGGGCTAAATCCATTTTGTCATTTAAGTAAGCGCGGTGTGTAAACTCACCAGGCCCTGCTTGCCTTGCTCCTAGTTCAATACAGCGTGCTAATAACATTTGGAGCACTGCTACGCCGCCGTGTGCTTGAAGCTCAAGCACGTCATCACCAGTGTATGAATGTGGGTTTGGATAATAGATCGCGATACCTCGATCAATCACAGATTGATCCGCTTGCCTAAAAGGCAGGTACGCTGCATGACGTGGTGCTGGGCACTCACCTAATATGGCTTTTGCTATGTTAGATGACTGCGGCCCAGAGACACGGACGACACCGATACCGCCAGCACTGGAACCAGTGGCAATGGCGGCTATCGTATCTTGATTACTTAACTGCATTTCCTTTTTTTGCTAATGCAGCAGCGTGAATTGATTTATTGATATACCACTGTTGCCAGATAGAAATAATGTTATTCACTAACCAGTAAAGCACTAAGCCTGCTGGGAAGAAGAAGAAGAAAATACTAAATACAACTGGCATGATTTTCATCACTTTAGCTTGTATTGGATCTGTTGGTGGTGGGTTTAAGCTTGTTTGAATAATCATCGAAGCACCCATTAATAGCGGCAAGATATAGTATGGATCTGTCGCTGATAGATCTTGAATCCAGCCAAAGAAAGGTGCATGACGTAACTCAACAGAGCCAAGCAACATCCAATAAAGCGAAATAAAGACTGGGATTTGAATCAAGATCGGTAAACAACCACTCATTGGGTTAATTTTTTCTTTCTTGTATAACTCCATCATGGCCATTTGCATTTTCTGACGGTCATCACCAAACTTCTCTTTCATTGAAGCTAAGCGTGGTGCAAGCTCACGCATTTGCGCCATTGATTTGTAGCTTTTAGCTGACAATGGATAGAAGGCCGCTTTGATCAAAATAGTCAGCAATATAATTGCCACACCCCAGTTATTCACTAAGCCATGAATTTTGTCTAGCAACCAAAATAATGGTGTTGCAACAATTTTTAAAATACCGTAGTCAACCGTTAAATCTAAGCCTGGCGCAGCTGCCTGAAGGTCACGTTTTGTTTGTGGTCCTGTAAATAACTTAGCAGGCACAGTTAACGTTGTGTTTGCAGCAACAGAGCCTAAGTTACTTTTAGCACCCACTGAATATAAGTGCGTATCAAGTTGTTTTGTATAGTAAGTTCTGGCCATGCCCTCTTTAGGGATCCAAGCACTCACAAAGTAGTGTTGCAACAAACCAACCCAGCCATCATTAGCCGTAAGGTTTAATGCTTCATCTTCCATCTCACTGAATTGAATTTTGTTAAACTTTTTCTCATCAGTATAGTAAGTACCACCCGTAAAGGTAGGCATTAAAGCTGAACCTTGGTTTGATTCATCATCATGAATCACTTGGTAGTAAACCGCTGGTGTGATGGTTTCACCGGTGTTATTGGTAATTTCGTAGTTAACATCAATCACATAATTATTGCGGTGAAATACGTAAACCTTATCGACTGAATATTGATCGTTAGACCAATTTAACCGCACCTCAACTGAATCACTGCCGTTATCCAACGTGAAGTTGTTTGATTTAGCTGTAAACACAGATTTATGGGTTGGTAGCTCAGCGCCAAGTAATCCTGTTTGCGCCACATAGACCATAGGGTTTGCTGCATCATCTAATAATACAAAGTTTTCTGTATCACTTTCATCTGCACGGTGTTTAAGTAATGTCACTTTTCTTAAATCACCACCAACACTATCAATTTCAGCTTCGTAAACATCTGTCTTAACCGTAAAGCGGTCAGATGAAGACAACTTAACACCACTATTATCAACCACATCATTCGTCACAGTATTAGCTGATACCGCAGCAGGCACATTAGGCACGCTAGGGTCTTGGCTTATTTGCGTTTGTGCTTGAGCTGGCTCAGGCGGCGCATTCTTAGCTTGCCATGATTCCCACAGCATTAAGATTGACATAGAAAAAATTACAAATAAAACTAAACGTCTTGTATCCATTTTGAAAAAGCTTCTTTAAATAAAGTTATAGTTAATTTATGGGATTGGGTCGTGCCCACCTGGGTGCCAAGGGTGACAGCTAAAAATACGCTTTACTGTATAAAACAATGCGTAAAAAAAATTGTGTTTTTTAAATGCTTCAATGGCATATTGAGAACAAGTTGGTGAGAAACGACATTGCTGACCAAAATATGGACTTAATACAACTTGATACAGTTTAATTAAACCAATCACTAAATGAGACATTATATTCATAATTAATCTATTCGTGGATTAAGATTTGGCTATTCAGGCATATTAAGACGATTATTTTCATCTATCTGTTTTTGTAGCTTTAATACCATTTGATTAAAGCTGGTTTCAACTTGATTAAAGTGTGTTTTGTTAAATGGTTTTTTAACATTTAATACCAAGTCGACTGCCACATCATGTATCTGTTCGTTTTTTCGAAAAGCTTCGCGCAAGACACGACGCATATAATTACGCTTAACCGCAGACTTTGCAACTCTTTTACCCGCCACTAATCCGAGCCTTGCTTTTCGCTCTTCATTAGGTTGAAAGTGAAAAATAAAGTACTCAGAGTGGAATCGCTTCTTGAAATTAAAAACGGATGAAAATTCATCCGCTTTTAATATTTTTAAATCTCGTGTAAATCTTTGTGTTTTCATTTTATCGAGCAATTTTGATATTGCTTAACAATCAACACTTAATAAAACGTCTTGTTTTATTATAGACCTAAACGTTTACGACCTTTAGCACGACGCGCAGCAATTACTTTACGGCCGCCTTTTGTTTTCATACGCACTAAAAAGCCATGTGTACGGTTACGACGTGTGTTAGAGGGTTGGTAAGTACGTTTCATAATAATTCTCCGAACTAGCTAAATGCAATTAAGCCGACTATTAAACTACAAAACCAGTAGTTATGTCAATGATTATATTAACTAAAATTATTAATAAAAGCTAGCTGTGGATAAGTTGTGGCAAACAGGTTAAAATCGTTATTAAATAATGGCTTACGCTAACGGCAGTAAGCTATAAATTGTTAGAAATCATATAATTAGAACACTTCTTTAATAAGGTAATTTAAGTATTAATGGATAATTTTTGGCCAAATTGCCTTATTCGCTTTGAAAAAGAGCTTTCACCACAGCAATTCAAAACGTGGATCAAACCATTGCATTCTCAGGTTGAGGGCAACAAAATTGTATTGCTCGCGCCTAATCGTTTTGTCATGCAGTGGGTAAAAGACCGCTTTGCTAAAAAAATTGAGCAATTCGCAGTTGATTTTGATTGCCCTAATGTACAAATTGACTACAAGCTACTAGAAGCCAGTGCAAAACCTGCAGCGCCTAAATTAGTTTCAGCCAATAAAACTGAACCATTAGATTTTGACAGTGAAGTTGAAGCAGCTTTAATCGATATGCCAATCAAAAGCCTGCCAACCAAACAAAAAATTGATACCTTAAATAGGATTATTACTAAAAAGAATAATATTCCTAATGGACTTAATACCTCATTTAACTTTGATAACTATGTAACAGGTCGTGCAAACCAATTAGCGCGCGCAGCGGCAATTCAGGTAGCGGAAAACCCTGGCGAAGCTTATAACCCACTCTTTATATATGGTGGTGTTGGTTTAGGTAAAACCCATTTACTACAATCGATTGGTAATGAGCTCATTAAACATTCGCCGGATGCCAAGGTGAAATACCTACATGCTGAGAAATATGTTTCCGATGTAGTGAAAGCCTATGAGCGAAAAGCCTTTGATGAATTTAAAAGACAATACCACTCCTTAGACCTGTTACTCATTGATGATATTCAGTTTTTTGCTAAAAAGAATCGTACGCAAGAAGAATTCTTTTATGCATTTAACTCGCTTATTGAAGCTAAAAAACAAATTGTCATTACTTGCGATACCTACCCTAAAGAAATTATAGATGTAGATGAACGCTTGAGAACGCGCTTTAGCTGGGGCTTAACTGTCGCGGTTGAACCGCCAGAACTTGAAATGCGCGTCGCCATTTTGATGAAAAAAGCAGAGCTTGTTAAATTACAACTACCTGAAGATGTAGCCTTTTTTGTTGCAAAACAAATACGCTCAAGCGTCCGTGAATTAGAGGGCGCATTGAATCGTATTATCGCGATGGCTAAATTTACAGGGCATAAGATAGATGTTGCTTTAGCTAAAGATGCTTTAAAAGATTTAATTGCAGTGCGTGGTCGTCAGATCACGATTGAAAACATACAGAAAACGGTCGCTGATTACTACAAGATTAAAGTAGCAGAGATGTATAGTAAGAAGCGTACAAGAAACTTTGCACGACCAAGACAAATAGCCATGGCGCTAGCTAGAGAATTAACGAATCATAGCTTCCCAGAGATCGGTGAAGCCTTTGGTGGTCGTCATCACACAACCGTCATGCACGCCTGTGATGAAGTCGATAACTTAAGACAAAATGATCCAAAATTCACTAGAGATATTAGCTTTTTAATCCAAGTGATCAGAGATTAATTAGCCATAATAAGCCCTGTGGATAGATTGTGGATGGAAGTAGATTAAAACGTGGATAAATTAAAAGTTAAATTCTATCCACAATCTATCCACATTAGTTTCGCCCATTATTAATATAGAAATATGTCGTATAACTAGTTGATTAACAATAAGTAATTAGGGTTATCAACAGGAATACCACACATTGTTATTATTATTATTTTATATATATATATTTTAGGTAAATAAATGAATATCAAAATAAATCGAGAATCGTTACTTAAACCGCTTTCAGCAGTTGCCAGTATTGTAGAAAAAAGACATACGTTACCAATTCTTTCTAACCTCTTAGTTGAAGTGACTAATAATCAATTGCAATTAACTGCAACAGATTTAGAAATGCAAATTTCATTAGGTATAGAACATGCCTCTGAAGAAGCACTATCAACAACAATTGCCGCTAAGAAGTTATTAGATATCTGTCGTTCATTACCAGATAGTGCTGAAATTAATATGACACCGAACGACAGTCGTATTCTTTTAAAAGCAGGTAAAAGTCGCTTTAACTTACAAACCTTGCCAGCTGAAGATTATCCAGTTCTGACAAAAGCATCTGGTGAAAGTACAACCATTCGTTTAGCCCAATTAGAATTTAAAACGCTACTTAAACAAGTAGAGTTTGCAATGGCACAACAAGATATCCGTTATTACTTAAATGGTTTATTACTAGAAGTATCAGAGAATGAACTTAAAGTGGTTGGCACTGATGGACACCGTTTAAGTTATATCTCAACAAGAGTGACGGAGTCTTATGAGAAGCAAGAAATCATCTTGCCACGCAAAACAGTGATTGAATTGATTAAGTTACTTGAAGATAATGATGAAGAGATTGTTATTGAATTAAGCAAAACTCAGGTTAATTTTAGTTTTGGTTCAATAAAACTGATTTCAAAAGTGATAGATGGTAAGTTTCCAGACTATAATCGTGTGATTCCAAAAGGACACAATAATAGCTTTACGATTAATCGGTTAGGCGTTTTATTATCGATGCAACGTGCCTCAATTTTATCGAACGAAAAATATCGTGGCATTAGAATGGTATTAAGTAATAACCTATTAAAACTCATCAGTACCAATAGTGATCAAGAAGAAGCTGAAGAAGAGATCGAAATTGAATATAATGGTGATGATTTAGATATTGGCTTTAATGTTACTTATTTAATTGATGTATTAAATAATGCAGGTGATGAAAGCGTTGTTTTCTCATTTGCTGATGCAAATAGTAGTTGTTTAATTACACTGCCAAATAACGAAGAATATAAATATGTTGTCATGCCGATGCGTATTTAAGAATTTTCTGTAGGTAGTAAGAAATAATTTATAAAAAGTAAAAAAGAAGATTTTATGGCTCAGTCACCAGAATATAATTCAGACAGTATTAAAATTTTAGAAGGTTTAGATGCCGTTCGTAAACGACCAGGGATGTATATTGGCGATACGTCCGATGGTAGTGGTTTGCACCATATGGTATTTGAAGTACTTGATAATGCGATTGATGAATCATTAGCAGGCCATTGTGATGACATTAAAGTCATTATCCATCCTGATAATTCAATCAGCGTTTCTGATAACGGCCGAGGTATTCCAACCGCTGTTAAAGACGATGATAAAAATGATCCAAAAAGATCCGCTGCTGAAATTGTAATGACTGAATTACATGCTGGTGGTAAGTTTGACCAAAACTCATACAAAGTCTCAGGCGGCTTACACGGTGTAGGTATTTCTGTCGTAAATGCTCTATCAGACTGGTTACGTTTGAAAATTTACCGTAACGGTGAAGTCCATCAAATGGAATTTAACCGAGGCGTACCAAAAGAACCATTAAAGGTCACTGGTAAAACAGAAAAAACTGGTACTGAATTACACTTTTTAGCTTCAATCGATACGTTTATTTTGGTTGAATTTCATTTTGATATATTAGCTAAACGTATTCGTGAATTATCATTTTTAAACAACGGCGTGAAGATTGAATTAATTGATCAACGTCCTAATGGTAAAACAGAAAACTTTGCATTCTCAGGTGGTATTGAAGGCTTCGTGCAATACATGAATCGTTCAAAGTCAGTGATCCACCCAAAAACATTTTATGCGACGGGTGAAAAAGAAGGCATTGTGGTTGAAGTGGCGATGCAATGGAATGACAGTTATTCAGAAACAGTCCAATGTTTCACCAATAACATTCCACAACGTGATGGCGGTACCCACCTGACAGGTTTACGTACAGCCATGACACGGACCTTAAATCAATATATTGAACAATCCGATATTGCCAAAAAAGCGAAAGTAGAAACGGCTGGTGACGATATGCGTGAAGGGATTACTTGCGTACTATCAGTTAAAGTACCCGATCCTAAATTCTCATCTCAAACAAAAGATAAATTAGTTTCAAGTGAAGTTCAACCTGTTGTGCAAGAAGTAGTTTCAGAGAAGTTAAGAGAATTTCTAGAAGAAAATCCAGCAGATGCTAAAACCATTGTGGGCAAAATTGTTGATGCCGCGCGTGCACGTGAAGCTGCCAGAAAAGCCCGTGAAATTACCCGCCGTAAAGGTGTGATGGATACGATGGGTTTACCGGGTAAATTAGCCGATTGCCAAGAACGTGACCCAAGTAAATGTGAAATTTACCTAGTGGAGGGTGACTCAGCTGGAGGATCAGCGAAACAAGGGCGTGACCGTAAGTTCCAAGCCATTTTGCCACTTAAAGGTAAAATCCTTAACGTTGAAAAAGCGCGTTTTGATAAATTACTAGGTTCGCAAGAAATTGCGACCATGATTACCGCTTTAGGTACCAGTATTGGTAAAGCTGACTTTAATGTAGAAAAGCTCCGTTACCACCGCATTATCATCATGACCGATGCTGACGTTGACGGTTCACACATCCGTACCCTACTCCTCACATTCTTCTACCGTCAAATGACAGAGCTAGTAGAGCGTGGCCATATCTACATTGCGCAACCACCACTGTATAAAGTGAAACAAGGCCGTGATGAGCGTTACTTAAAAGATGATCAAGAGTTAGATGAGTACCTACTTAACTCAGCACTAAGAGGCGCAGAGCTACTGACCAAAACAGATGGTGAAGTGCTTAAAGATGGCCCATTAAGTGAAATTGCTAGACAAATGGTCTTAACTGAAGCGGTGATTCGTCGTATTGCACGCCTGTATGATGAAAGCGTATTACGTGCGATTCAAGATGTTGGCGCACTAGATTTAAGTACTGAAGCCAGTGCTAATAAAATGGCTGAAAAAATGCGCCCTATCTTAGGTGCCATTGGTTCAGACGTGATTGTGGCGCAAGACCAAGAAACCAGTTCTTACCGTTTAGAAGTCAATAAATATGTACACGGTAACTTACAGTCATGCGTAATCGATGCTGAATTTTTAAGTAGTGGTGATTATCGTCAAATCGTTAAAACATCAGAAATGGTGAATGACTTGCTTGGTGAAGGCGCAATCGTTAAACGTGGCGAAAAAGAAAAATCAGTGACTATCTTTAAAGATGCACTTGATTGGTTATTAGGTGAAGCAAGACACAACCTAAACGTACAACGTTATAAAGGCTTAGGTGAAATGAACCCAGAACAACTTTGGGAAACCACCATGGACCCTAATGTCCGTCGTTTACTTAAAGTACAGATTGATGATGCCATTGCCGCTGACGAAATATTTACGACATTGATGGGTGATAATGTTGAGCCACGTAGAGCATTTATTGAAAGTAATGCACTAGGTGTTGGTAATTTAGATATCTAAATTGAATGTAATAATTAAGTGATAAAAAGAAGGGGGTTGATTAATTTCAACCCCCTTCTTTATTTCATAAAGGCACTCTTTAATCGCCTAACACCAGTAGTCAGTTCTGTTGGGTTTAAACTGCCAAAACCCAACCTAATACCGTTACTATTATTGGGTGATTCTGAGAATAATGAGCCAGGTAGGATCCTTACCTTTTCAATTAAAGCCTTCTCTAAAAGCGGCTGCATTTCGATATTCTCATTTAAGCGTATCCAAATGGCTAAACCACCATTCGGTGAATCAAAACTAATATAGTCACCAAGCTCATCATTGAGTAAGTCAATAAACAGCTTTCTTCTTTCATTGTATATTTTTAACGTTTTACGAATATGGCGTTTAACCACGCCTGATGCCATCAGTGATGCTACTGCCAACTCTGTAACTGTATTACCTTGTCGATCAATCAACATGACTTCCGATGCACAGCGATCAATAATATCTTTAGAAGCCACAATATAACCAACACGTAAGCCCGGCGCTAACACCTTAGAGAGTGAGCCGACATAAATGACAAGGTCTAAACGGTCGGTACTGGCAAGTGGAAAGACTGGGTGACGATCAAAATGAAATTCGTGATCATAGTCGTCTTCAATAATATAAAAATCATATTTTCTGGCTAGTAATAACAGTTTTAATCGGCGCTCAGCTGTCATCATCACGGTAGTTGGGAATTGGTGGTGAGGCGTGACGTAAATCGCGCGAATAGTATGTTTTTTACATAAGGTTTCAAGTTCAACCACGTTAATACCAGAGTCATCAACATTGACCGTTAAAATATTGGCTCCACATGATCTAAATGCCTCACGTGCTGGCGGATAGCTCAAATTCTCAACTACCACACAATCATCAGGCTGCGTTAAAATCCGCGCTGCTAAAAAGATTCCCATTTGGCTACCACGTGCAATACAGACATTATCAATATCGACATGTAGACCGCGTTCCATATTGACCATCTCTGCAATGGCATGACGCAAATCAAGCGCACCTCTTGGATTGCCATAACCTAACTTGTTAGATCTTATCGGTGCGATAAGCGCATGACGAAATGCTTTTGAAAGTGTTTCAAATGGAATGAGCCTTGTATCTGGAATGCCGTCATTAAAATCAATCATGCTTGGCGTATTTTCGCTAGACATCAAATCATCAGCTAGCTGGCTTGGTGAGTCGGTTGTTTGAAGGGCTGTGGGTTTAGTGTGTGATCGAGTCGGAGGGAAATAAGGCAGTGTTGATGAAACAAACGTCCCACGGCGATGTTCTGTACTCAGCCAACCTTGCGAAATCAGCTCTTCATAAGCCGTCACAATGGTTTTGCGATTGACATTGAGCTTCTCGGCCAACTCCCTGCTGCCCGGCATGGCCGTTGATGGTAGTAAGCGACCACTTTGTATGCCATCAATCACTTGTTGTGTAATTTGCAAATAGACCGCTAAGCCAGATGTCTTAGAGATGGATAAGTTTAAATTCCATGAACGTAGCATGTCTACTCCCCTAGCTTGTTTCTGGTTGACCTAAATAACCGTAAGGTCAACTTCATTATGGACCAGACATTTCACGCGATCTGGTTGTTTTATGCACTTCAGTAAGCTTTATCCTACTGGACTATCTAACTAATGCCTAATTGATAATTTCTCTGGACCACCATGGTTGCCCCAATCTGGATGATGGTATAGCAGAAACACTTTGTTACATTGTATTAACAAAGTAATTAAAGCCCAACGGTATTGAATATAAAAGCACTGTTGGGACATCAAGCACAAGAATGCATCCTTAACAATGATAGAAAAATAAAGGAATTTTATGACCCCCGCATCATTAGAAACACAACTCACTGACCTGCGCAGCCATGCCTTAACCCTTGAAGACCAAGTGAAAAGTGTCATCGTTGGGCAGGATAAAGCGATTCGATTGATGAATACCGCTATTTTCGCCCGTGGACATGTATTACTAGATGGTGGTGTTGGTGTGGGTAAAACCACCCTACTACAAGCCATTGCTCGTGGTATTGGTGGGGCATATGAGCGTATTGAGGGCACGGTTGATTTAATGCCAAACGATTTAATCTATCACACGTATTTGGGGGAAGATGGCCGTCCTCAAATTGATGAGGGTCCTTTACTACGTGAAGGTGAAAATCTTTCAGTCTTCTTTTTCAATGAAATTAACCGCGCCAGACCGCAAGTACATGCTTTGATGTTACGCGTTATGGCAGAGCGCCACATTAGTGCGTTCAAAAAAGAATACAGAATGCCGCATATGATTGTGTTTGCTGATCGAAATCAAGTGGAAAAGAATGAAACATTTGAAATTCCATCAGCCGCGCGTGATCGTTTTATGATGGAAATTCCAATTGAAATTCCTACCGACCGTGAGTTGAAAAAATCATTAGTGTTTAATACTAAGTTTCAAAATGCTGAGAAATTGACTGAGCAAGTTGACCAAAACATTTTACAGTTTGATCAACTCAATGCATTTTCAGAGCAGCTGCAAAACTACATTAAAACCAGCGATGTATTAGAAGAGTACGCATTAGATTTATGGGAAGCCACACAGAGCCCAGAAAAATTCAATGTGAAAATGGATAGTGTTGATGTGAGCCGTGTTGTACAAGCGGGTGCAAGCCCACGTGGTATGGGGATGTTACTCAAAGCGGCGCGGGTTAATGCTTGGTTAAATGAACGCGATTGCATTTACCCAGAAGATATTCATGCCGTATTCCATGAAGTGATTTCACACCGCTTAGTCTTTAACTCAATGTATGAGAACCGTAGAACGGCACTCGCCAGAGAGCTAACAAGCAACATTATGAGTACGGTTGCGGTGCCAAGTGCAACTTTTAGCAACCTTTCAACAGCTGCTTAGGTATCGTGATGAACCACACATACGCAAAGCCTTTTGAATACGTGATTCCTTGGAAGTCTGCCAGCATGCAATTAGGTAGCCACCGAGGGGCGCAACGTGGCCTTGGTTTTGAATATCGCGGCAATGTGAATTTAGTGGATTATCCTGATGCGCGTCGGATGGATATTAGGCAAACCATACGCGACCCCTTTGAGCAAATTCAAGTCAGGCAGTTTAACCAAGAAAGTACCACGCCGATTTATGTATTGGGTGACTTATCCAGCTCGATGCAATTTAAAGGCAAAGAACGCAAGCTAGATAAAGCGTTAGAGATTGCTACTGCCGTTGCAAATGCAGCTTATCAGGCTGGTGATTTATTTGGCTTTATTGGTTACAACGATGAAGTGATTGAAGATTGCACATTGCCACTGAGTCGTGACTTGCATCAATCAAAAGAAGTGATTGCAAGCTTAAAAGACTATACCAAAATGCACGCCGGTGCTGATGGGGTGAGCGATGCCCCTAACTTTTTATCACAAGATAAAGGCCTTATATTCTGGGTTTCAGATTTTCATATGCCGCTGGAGCTGATTGCAAAAACCCTGTCAGCCATGTCAGCGCATAAAGTCATACCAGTGGTACTTTGGGATGACCAAGAATATAAGCAGTTACCAAAATTTGGGTTCAGCACCATGATAGACCCAGAAACGGGCCGTAATCGAACCGTATTTTTCAGAAAAGAAATCAAAGAGAAATTTATTGCAGTATTTAATGCGCGTAAAGCGGCATTGCAAACACTCTTTATCAAACATGAATGTCCGGGTTTGTTTATGGAGCAGGACTACAACCCTGAAATCATGACCGATTATTTTGAACAACATCTAACACAGTGAAGTTAATCAAATGAAAAAGCAGACAATAAAAATAAGTATGCAAGCGTTGCTACTCGTCTCGTCCTTAAGTTTAGGCATGTCGATTAATCATGCGTATGCGGTTGAAGAGAATACGGCGAAAGCCACGATCGTCACGCTGAGCAACCCGAAGGAAAATTACGATATTAGTATTGGTGATCAATTGACGCGTTCTTTTGTGATCAATGTGCCAACACCGTATGAAATGACCAAAAAAGCCTTTCCACGAAAAGGCAGTCGCGATAAGGGTGTGCAGTTGGTTGATATCAAGTTTGATGTTGAACAACAAAAAACCGCCAATATTTATACCATTACGACGGTGTATCAGCCTTTTGTTAATCACAGCACGCCAACGCAAATGCAAATTCCTAAAAGGAAAATCTCACTGACCGGTGGTGAAAAGCCACTAACCGTGACAATTCCAGCTTGGAAATTTAATTTCTCGCCTTTAGCCAGCGGTGATATTGAAACAGTTAAGGAGCGCTTACAGCCTGAGATTAAACCACCACTGTTAGATGAAAAGACCGTGCAAAACCGCTTGTTCGCTTTTTTAACCCTAGTGGGTCTCTCATTATTAGGTTTGCTGTATATGAATGCAGATGGCCGTTGGTTACCGTTTATGGGCGGGGCATTTGCAAAAGCACATCGGCAGTTAAAACGTTTAGCCAATGGTAAAGGCGTTAAAACGCAGCGTGAGGAAAAACAAGGTTTGGTGTATATCCATGAAGCCTTTAATGCACATTATGGTGCCAACATGTTTGCGCGCGATATTGCATCATTTAGTACGGATAATAGTGCGTTTAGTAAAATGAAAACAGAGATTAAAAGCTTCTTTGAACATTCTAATCAATCGTTATATGTGGTTGATCAACATGATAGCGAAAAAGTGATTAATCAACTGGTGGTATTAAGTAAGCAGTTACGTGATTGTGAGCGAGGTGTTTAATGGAAATCCTGAACCCTTGGGCAGCTTTATTACTGCCAATTGCATTGCTACCATTTTGGCTCAAAAGCCATCAGGGGCAAACCTATTCATGGTTAGAAATGATCCCAGAAGATGAATTTTCTGACAGGGTGAACCTCGCGGTTAAAGTAACCACCGCATTAATGCTCGCAAGTATTGTGTTGGCTGCGATTTCATTTCGCGGTTCAGATGAAGAAGTCCAACGTGATGGAAAAGGCGCACAAACCGTCATGGTGATGGATCGTAGTGTGAGTATGGACCATCCTTTTGCTGGTGATTCCCTGGGCCATGCCGCGGAGATCAAGTCTGCTGCCGCGAGACGCTTGATCACGCAGTTTATTGATGAACGACCTGATGACATGATGGGGGTGATTGGGTTTACCAACTCAGCGTTATACGGCATTAAGATCACCAATAACCGCGCGGCTATTCACGCGGCCATTGATGCAGCAACCAGTCCTTCACTTAACCAAACCAATATTGGTTCGGGACTAACAGCAGCGGCTGGCTTATTTGACCAAATTCAGAACTCAGGTTCACGGGCGATAATTTTACTCTCTGATGGGGCTGGTAAATTAAGCCCGAGGGTTAAGTATTTACTGAGCAAAGGGTTAAAAAAGCGTGCATTAGGAATCTATTGGATCGTGCTACGTGAACCAGGCGATGTGAGCATTTTTTCAAAAGTGGAATATGGTGAAGGGCGTGTGCCTAATTCCATTCAGCTCCATCATTATTTTAAGTCTTTAAACCTAAAATATAACGCCTATGAAGCAGATAACCCAGAGACCTTGGCTTCAGCCATTGAAGACATTGATGCGCGTGAGAAAAACCGCATTACTTATACAGAAACGATTGCTGGTTATGACTATTCAAAAGTATTTATCGTGCTCGCACTATTGTTTGGATTATGTATTTTGATCATTAAAAACTTGAGGGTACAGGAATGAAAAACACACTAAAACATAAAAACCAGTTTGTTGGATTAGCCCTACTCATTGGTTTGGTTGGCGCTGGATATCAAGCTTATCAATACAGACAAGTGACGCAAGTTAACAAGGCTATTTTGACGGGTGAAGTGGTGAGTGATGAATACTTATTTCTTCAAAAATATTCGAACGCTTACCAACAAAGTGTTGGCGGAAACTATAAGCATGCTGCCCAAAGCTTTGGACAAATGCTAGAGGCGCCAAAAGGTAGCGAAGAAAAGAATGTGATTGTGAGCGCAGGTGAAAAAGCCAAGATTAATTACAACCTTGCGAATAACTTTTTCCATTTAGGCTTGCAGCGCTCAGTGAATCCAGACGGCACCGTGCATGAGGAGGCCATGTATGCCTACACACAAGCACGTAGAGCATATGAACAATCACTTAAGTTAGCGCCGGATTTGAAAGTTGCAAAATATAACTTAAGTTTATTGCTCTCCATCATGCCGGGCAAAATGAAGACTGTTTCAAAAGAACAATCCAGCATGGTCATTAGTAACCTACCACAGGGGCTACCATGAAAAATATCCTCGCACTATTAAAAGCGAAATATGAAACCGTGTTATTTGTGTTGGCATTGGTGTTTTTATTATTCGCTTTATTTAAACCTGAAATTCAGCTCAAACAAAACGTACACAACTACTTACTGGTAGCGGATGTATCCCAAAGCATGAATGCTGAAGATGCAAAAATTAATGGCAAGGTAGTCAGCCGCTTGCTATACACACAGCATTTGATGAAGGAAGTGGTTAAAACGTCCGCCTGTGGTACTTATGTCAGTGTAGGGATTTTTGCCGCTGAAAATGTTGGCTTACTGTTTATGCCACTAGAGGTGTGTGAGAATTTCGATATTATTATTGATACGATTGAACACTTGGAGTGGCGGATGGCATGGAGTGGTAATAGCCGCATGACCTTTGGTTTAAAGGCCGCTGAAGCCACGTTTGATTATTTGAATGTCCCAGCGCAAATGTTGTTCTTTACGGATGGTGACGAAGCACCTAAGGCCAATGGGATTAATAAATTGGACATTAGCGATATTCGCATTGGTAAAAATGTGATTTTAGTGGGCGTAGGTGGACATGAACCCTCTCCGATTAAACGTTTTAATGCGCAAAATGAATATGTTGGTTATTGGGGTACAGATGCAGCCGCTGAAAGTGCTGGCGGCGGCATTATGTATAACGACGCAAGTAAAGATGACCCAGACCCACCAGTGGCATATGCTGAGTTTGATCGCTTTTTATCTCAACAAGATGTTGAACACTTGAAAGACATGGCGAACGAAATTAAAGGGCAATATCGTGAAGGGCA
Source organism: Methylophilaceae bacterium (assembly GCA_034111445.1). Classification (GTDB taxonomy): domain Bacteria; phylum Pseudomonadota; class Gammaproteobacteria; order Burkholderiales; family Methylophilaceae; genus Methylotenera. The sequence continues at coordinate 58,492 of JAWUXH010000028.1, forward strand.
AGATAAACCAGCATTTTACGAATTTGTGCAATCGCAATCACCAGCTGCTAAATTTGTGACGGGTTATTCAGTGCGTTGGTTATTTTTGATGCTCGCTGCACTATTAGTATTAGCGACGTATATTCCCGATGTATATAGCCATTGGTTTTCAAGAAAAGTTTAATAAAAAAGGCGCTAATGAGCGCCTTTTTTGTGTTGCAATGTCGATCAATTACTTGTGATATTGCGCACTGTATTTTCTAACCGCACTAATCATGGCGCCTGCATTTTCAGGGTCTGTCCATTGGGTAATACCATGGCCCAAGTTAAAGACATGACCATCACCAGAACCGTAAGAAGCAAGAATCGCTTGGACTTCTTTTTCAATCGCTTCAGGCGTGCTCAGTAAAATAGCTGGGTCCATATTGCCTTGTAAAGCAACCTTATCGCCAACGCGTTGCCGTGCCTCACCTAAGTCAATGGTCCAATCTAAGCCTAGTGCATCTGAGCCAATCTCAGCTTGTGATTCTAACCATAAGCCACCACCTTTTGTGAACACAACACTTGGCACTGTTTTACCTTCAGCTGTTTTCTTAAGGCCAGCGACAATCTTTTGCATGTAATCAAGCGAGAACTCACGATAAGCATTATGTGATAGTGCGCCACCCCATGAGTCAAAAATCATCACAGCTTGCGCACCAGCATCAATCTGGGCGTTTAAATATTGAATAACAGTTTGTGCATTAGTTTCTAAAATATGATGTAGTAAGTCTGGGCGTGCATAAGCCATTTTTTTAATGTTTAAAAAGTCAGTTTTACCCTTACCCTCAACCATGTAAGTCGCCAGTGTCCAAGGGCTACCAGAAAAACCAATTAGCGGTACACGGCCATCTAATGCTTTACGAATACTTGATACAGCATCAAAAACGTATTGTAGTTTGTGCATATCAGGGACTTCAAGCTTCATTACATCCGCTTCTGCTTGCAAGGTGCGAGCAAATTTAGGGCCCTCACCGGCTTCAAATGATAAGCCTAAACCCATGGCATCAGGCACTGTTAAAATATCTGAGAAAAGGATAGAAGCATCTAATAGTGGATAACGGTCTAATGGCTGTAGGGTGACATCAGTCGCAAACTGGGCGTTACGACATAAATCCATAAAGCTACCAGCGGTTTTTCTACTGTCACGATATTCCGGTAAATAGCGGCCAGCTTGGCGCATCATCCATACCGGTGTGTATTCAGTTGGTTGGCGCATTAACGCGCGTAGAAAAGTATCGTTTTGTAATGTAGCCATAATTTTAATTACCGTTATCCAAAAAAGTTGGGGATACTAAAAAGTATCCCCATCATATTACAGTTTTTATTACCAATTAATTTATCTAGGTAAGGTTGATTCACCCATTAAATAAACATCTACTTCACGTGCACACTGGCGGCCTTCACGAATGGCCCAAACCACTAAAGATTGACCACGGCGCATATCACCAGCAGCAAACACTTTATCTTTACTTGTTTTGTAGCAACCTTCACCATCAGTGGTCGCTTTTGCATTACCACGTTGGTCTTTTTCAACACCAAATGCTTGTAATACTTTTTGAATTGGTGAAACAAACCCCATGGCCAATAATACTAGGTCCGCTTTAATGTTAAATTCTGTACCAGGCACTTCTTTCATGTTGCGCCCTTCCCACTCTAAACGGATGCCTTTTAGGCCAACGACTTTACCGTCTTCACCAATTAACTCTTTTGTTCCAATAGACCAATCACGGTCAGCACCTTCATCATGCGAACTTGAAGTACGCATTTTAAGAGGCCAGTTAGGCCATGTTAGTGGTCTATTTTCAACTTCTGGCGGTTGCGGCATTAATTCAAATTGTGTAATTTTTTCTGCACCATGACGGTTAGAAGTACCCACACAGTCAGAACCTGTATCACCACCACCAATCACAACAACATGTTTACCCGTTGCTTTAATTTGGTCAGGAAGCGTATCGCCAGCGACCATTTTATTGTTTGGACGTAAGAAGTCCATCGCAAAATGGACACCATCAAGTTCACGACCTGGCACTGGTAAATCACGTGGATGCTCAGAGCCACCTGCTAGTACCACTGCATCATATTCTTTCATTAAGTCGTCAGCATCTACATTTTCACCAACGTATTGGTTTACTTTAAATGTCACGCCTTCAGCTTCCATTTGCACCATACGGCGGTCAATGTGTGATTTTTCCATTTTAAAGTCAGGAATACCATAACGAAGCAAACCACCGATACGGTCATTTTTTTCTAACACGGTTACAGCATGGCCAGCACGCGCTAATTGTTGTGCTACAGCCATACCTGCTGGCCCAGAGCCAACAACAGCAACAGTCTTACCTGTTTTGTTTGGGTTGATTTGTGGTGTAACCCAATCATTTTCCCAAGCTTTATCAATAATGGCATGCTCAATTGATTTAATACCAACGGCATCATCATTAATGTTTAGCGTACAAGCAGCTTCACAAGGTGCAGGGCAAATACGGCCCGTAAACTCTGGGAAGTTGTTCGTTGAATGTAATACATCAATCGCTGATTTCCAGTCTTGCTGATAAACCAAATCATTCCAATCAGGAATAATATTGTTTACTGGGCAACCAGTTGTACAGAATGGAATACCACAATCCATACAGCGTGCACCCTGCTGCTTGGCATCTTCATCTGTCAAATGTAAAACAAATTCTTTGTAGTTTTTTACGCGATCTTGTACAGGTAAATACCCTTCACTTAATCGGTCAAACTCCATAAAGCCTGTAACTTTTCCCATGCTCAAATTGCCTCTATATTAATTCTTTAAACGGTTACGTTTGGTTGTTTACTTATGCTGCAGATTTACTTTTTTGCTGCTAACTCAGTGATTGCACGTTTATATTCAATCGGCATTACTTTTACAAATTTAGCGCGGCTGGTTTCCCAGTCTGCCAGTATTGCTTTAGCACGTACGCTATCCGTATAGTTAGCGTGATTTTGAATTAACGTTTTCAATGTCACTTCATCTGGTTGGTTTAAGTGGTTAGGTTTGCCAGCTTGAGTATCAGCGGCTTCAACTTTTTCTAAGTTAACCATGCTCATGTTGCAATGTTTAGCAAATGTACCTGCTTCATCGTAAATGTAAGCCACACCACCACTCATACCAGCTGCGAAGTTTTGGCCTGTATCACCAAGTACAACAACTGTACCGCCAGTCATATATTCACAACCATGGTTACCAACGCCTTCAACGACTGCTGAAGCACCTGAGTTACGTACACAGAAGCGTTCACCAGCGACACCACTAAAGTAGCTTTCACCAGCGGTAGCACCGTACATTAAGGTATTACCAACAATCACGTTTTCATGTGAAACACCACGGAACGTTGTTGGCGGTTTAATAATGATACGACCACCACATAAGCCTTTACCAACGTAATCGTTACCTTCACCTGTTAGATCAAAGGTAATGCCTTTAGCTAAGAATGCCGCGAAACTTTGCCCAGAAGTACCTGAGAAATTCACGTGGATCGAATCATCAGCTAAACCATCACGACCATATCGCGTTGCGATTTGGTTTGATAACATCGTACCAACAGTACGGTTAGTATTGGTAATCGGTATATTTAGTTCAATACGCTCACCACCTTCAATCGCTGGTGTTGCTAGTTCAATTAAACGGTTATCAAGTGCAGCATCTAAACCGTGGTCTTGAATGTCATTATTTTTACGTGAAACTTCAGCTGGCATGGCTGGTGTGTGGAAGATTTTACTGAAGTCTAAACCACTGTGTTTCCAGTGCTCTAAACCAGCTTGCATATCTAATAAATCAGCACGGCCAATTAAGTCATCTAACTTAGCGACGCCCATTTCTGCCATTAATTCACGAATTTCCTCAGCAACGAAGAAGAAGAAGTTCACCACATGCTCAGGCTGGCCTGTAAATTTCTTACGTAGCTCAGGGTCTTGTGTTGCCACACCGACTGGGCAAGTATTTAAGTGACACTTACGCATCATAATACAGCCTTCAACCACAAGTGGTGCAGTGGCAAAGCCGAATTCATCAGCACCTAATAGTGCGCCAATAACAACGTCACGGCCTGTTTTCATTTGGCCATCCACTTGCACGATCACACGACCACGTAATTGGTTAAGCACTAATGTTTGCTGTGTTTCTGATAGACCTAATTCCCACGGCGCACCAGCATGCTTGATTGATGATAGTGGTGAAGCACCAGTACCGCCATCATGGCCAGCAATCACAATGTGATCTGATTTTGCTTTTGCAACACCAGCGGCAACCGTACCGACGCCAGTTTCTGATACTAACTTAGTAGAGATCGATGCTTTAGGGTTCGCATTTTTCAAGTCATGAATCAGCTGTGCTAAATCTTCAATTGAATAAATGTCATGATGTGGCGGTGGTGAAATTAAACCAACACCAGGCACTGAGTAACGCAAGCTAGCAATGTACTCACTGACTTTATGGCCAGGTAGTTGACCACCCTCGCCCGGTTTAGCACCTTGTGCCATTTTAATTTGAATTTGATCCGCATTGGCCAAGTAGTTTGCCGTCACACCAAAGCGACCAGAAGCCACTTGCTTAATGCTTGAGCGCATTGAATCGCCCGCTTTTAATTGCACGTTTGATTCAATTAAATCTTTACCAAACACTTCTTCCATGCTGCTATCTTTAGTCACAGGGATAAAGCGTTTAATGTCTTCACCACCCTCACCAGTGTTTGATTTACCACCAATACGGTTCATTGCAACAGCTAAGGTCGCATGCGCCTCAGTTGAAATTGAACCAAGTGACATCGCGCCTGTTGCAAAGCGTTTCATAATCTCTGTTGCCGGTTCAACTTGCGCTAAAGGAATCGCTTTACCAGCTGATTTAATTTCAAATAAACCACGTAATGTCATGTGACGACGTGATTGATCATTAATCAGTTTTGCATATTCTTTATAAGTATCGTACTTATTTGTACGCGTTGCATTTTGTAGTTTAGCGACTGATTCAGGTGTCCATGTATGCTCTTCACCACGGACACGGAATGCATAATCACCACCAGCATCAAGGTGTTTTTCTAGTACAGGGTCTGTGCCAAATGCACCAATATGTAAGCGTGTTGCTTCTTCAGCTACTTCATCAATACCAATGCCTTCGATATTCGTTGGTGTACCAGTAAAGTACTCATCAACAAATGCGCTGTTTAAACCAATCGCTTCGAAAATTTGACCACCACAGTAAGATTGATAAGTACATACGCCCATTTTAGACATAATCTTATTCAAGCCTTTACCAATCGCTTTGATGAATTTTTCACCAGCAGCAACGGTATCTTCATAACCTAAATCTTTGATTGTTTCAAACACTAACCAAGGACAAACGGCTTCTGCACCATAACCAGCAAGTAATGCAAAGTGATGTGTTTCACGGGCTGAACCAGTATCAACCACTAAACCGGTACTGGTTCTTTGGCCTGTTACGACTAAATGTTCATGCGTTGATGAACAAGCGAGTAATGCTGGAATCGCAATTCGGTCTTTACTGACTTTACGGTCAGAAAGAATAATCACGTTAAAGCCATCTTTAACTGCTTGTTCAGCCGCGTCCGAAATACCTTGCACCGCAGCTTTTAAACCTGATTTACCTAAAACAGCATCATAAGTGATGTCTAATACAATCGATTTGAACTCATTTTTTGTGAGTTTATCAATTGATTCTAGCTGCGCTAATTCATCTAATGTTAATACTGGTTGGCTTGCTTCCAAACGTAGTGGCGGTGTTGTTTCATCAATGCCTAATAAGTTTGGTTTAGGGCCAATAAATGTGACCAACGACATCACTAATTCTTCACGAATTGGGTCAATTGGTGGGTTTGTGACCTGAGCAAAACGTTGTTTGAAGTAGTTAAATAATAGTTTTGGCTTGTTTGATAAGATTGGCAATGCCGCATCGTTACCCATCGAGCCTGAACCCTCAACCCCATTTTCAAGCATCGGCGTTAAAATAAACTTAACATCTTCTTGTGTGTAGCCAAATGCTTGTTGTGTATTAAGGACACTGCTTGTGAGAGAAACGTTGGCTTTTTCTTTTGGCATGTCGCTTAAGAAGTAGCGAGATTCATCAACCCACTTTTTATATGGTTTAGCTGTTGCAAGGTCTTTTTTCACTTCAGCATCATCAATAATGCGACCCTGCTCCATGTCAATCACTAACATTTTGCCTGGCTCTAAGCGCCATTTTTTCACAATTTTTTCTTGTGGGAATGTTAATACACCCATTTCAGAAGCCATCATGACAATGTCGTCTTCAGTCACTAAGTAGCGTGCAGGACGTAAGCCGTTACGGTCTAATGTGGCACCAATCATGCGGCCATCAGTAAAGGCGACTGCTGCTGGACCATCCCATGGTTCCATGAGTGCTGCATGGTATTCGTAGAACGCACGGCGTTCTTCTTCCATTAAGTAGTTGTTATCGCCATCTTTTGCGCCCCATGCTTCTGGGATCATCATCATCATGGCGTGCGGTAAGCTATAACCACCAGCCACTAGCAATTCTAAACAGTTATCAAAACAAGCTGAATCTGATTGACCTTCGTCAATCAATGGCCAGATTTTTTCTAAATCTTCACCAAGCAGTACTGAGCTCATTGCTTCATGGCGCGCGGCCATCCAGTTAACATTACCTTCAACTGTGTTAATTTCACCGTTATGCGCAATCATGCGGAATGGATGCGCAAGATCCCATGCTGGGAAAGTATTCGTTGAGAAGCGTTGATGCACCAAAGCTAATGCAGAGGTTAATGTTGGATTTTTTAAATCGGTAAAGTAAACGCCGACTTCATTCGCAAGCAACATACCTTTATACACAATCGTACGTGAAGATAGTGATGGGATATAAAGATTAACCGTATCTTGTAAATTCATTGCGGTAATCGCAAGTTTTACACGACGACGAATAATGAATAGTTTTGTTTCAAAAGCAGTTTGGCTGATACCAGCTTTTGCACTAATGAAAATTTGACGTACAACTGGCTCAACTTCCTGTGCTGCTTCAGCAATATTGCTGTTGTCCACTGGCACTTCACGCCAGCCTAAAAGGTTTTGACCCTCTTCAGCCACAACCTTAGCAAACATGTCTTCACAAATTTGGCGGTTTTTAGTTTCTTGCGGTAGAAAAACCATACCAACACCATATTCACCTTCAGCAGGTAAAGTGATGTTGAGTTTTTCAGCCTCTGCACGCATAAACGCATCAGGGATTTGCATTAGCAAACCAGCGCCATCACCTAACTTAGGGTCGTAGCCTGTCGCTCCGCGATGCGTTAAATTTGTGAGTAGTTGCAAGCCTTGACGCACAATGTCATGACTCTTTTCACCTTTAATATGCGCAACAAAGCCCACACCACAAGCGTCACGCTCTTTAGTAGGGTTATATAAACCCTGTTTTTCAGGTCTATTAGACGCTGAAAATTGCGCTTTTTTTGATGGGGTGTTGTTGGTATGAGTTTGGTTATTTAAACCATTAGAACCATTGAATTCTGTTGCCATATTGTCTAATCACAAAACTTTAAACGAAAAGTACGATTTTACCGCTAAAAGAGTGTGGCGACAATAATGTAAGCGATAAAGGGCCATAATATTTATTAAAATGGCCCAATAGGGCTATATAACGCTAACTTTACATGCGCTTACAGACGTAAAGGGCGACTAATTAACTATTTAGGTGAGTTTTGCAAAAGCAGTTTTGGCTGCGTTAATGGTTGCTTCAATGTCATCGTCAGTGTGTGATGCTGATACAAAGCCAGCTTCAAAGGCTGAAGGGCCTAAATAAATACCGTCATCTAACATGCTGTGGAAGAAGGTATTGAATTGGTCTCTGTTAGAAGCCATGACATCGTTAAAGCAAGTTGGAATGTCTTTGGAAAAATATAAACCGTACATACCACCGACGTTTTGTGCATTAAAGGTTGCGCCAGCATCAGCAGCGGCTACTTTTAAGCCATCCACTAATTTAGCTGTTTGCTTAGTTAACTTTTCATAAAAATTAGGCGCTTGCACTAATTCAAGCGTTTTAAGGCCGGCAGTCACTGCCACAGGGTTGCCTGATAATGTACCGGCTTGATAAACCTTACCTAATGGCGCTAAGCCAGCCATAATATCTTTACGACCACCAAATGCGCCGACTGGTAGGCCACCACCAATTACTTTACCTAGCGTTGTCATGTCTGGCGTGATGCCGTAAAGCGCTTGAGCACCACCTAAATGGACGCGGAAGCCAGTCATCACTTCATCAAAAATTAATACTGCGCCGTGTTTTGTACACAGCTCGCGTAATGTTTTGATAAATTCCATGGTTGGGGTAATTAAGTTCATGTTGCCAACCACTGGTTCAATAATCACACAGGCAATTTCATCACCTGACTTTTCAAACAACGCTTTTAATTGTTGCGTGTTGTTATATTCTAGTGTCAGCGTATCAGCTGCCACTTGTGGTGGTACGCCAGCTGAATCAGGCTCACCAAATGTTAATAGACCAGAACCCGCTTTAACGAGTAAGGCATCTGAGTGACCATGGTAACAACCTTCAAATTTAACGAGTTTGCTGCGACCAGTAAAACCACGCGCGACACGAATGGCACTCATGGTGGCCTCAGTACCGCTGCTCACTAAGCGTAGTTGTTCCATGCTAGGCACAAGCTTATTAATTTCTAATGCCATTTCTAGCTCTAAACCAGTTGGTGCGCCAAACGATAGGCTATTTTCAGCCACTTCTTGTACAGCTTTAATCACTTCTGGGTGGGCGTGACCTAAAATCATTGGGCCCCATGAGTTGATGTAATCAATATATTCTTTACCGTCAACATCCCATAGTTTTGAACCAAGGCCTTTTTTGAAAAAGACAGGTGTTCCGCCAACAGAGCGGAATGCGCGCACTGGGGAGTTAACGCCGCCAGGGATAAATTGTTGAGATTTTTCAAATAGGGCTTGGTTTTTTGAAGTCATGTTTATTTACTCTGTTATAAATGGTTTAAATCGAATAATCATTAAAAGTTGTGATTGCTTACCTATTGAAAGGCAAAAATATTGAGACAAATCATATCAATGGATAGATATCTCTAATCAATGACAAAAGGTGCATTATCTAGCGTATTTCATTCAATCGCAACTGTTCGGAAAGCGAAGGTTAAATGAAATCAATTGTGAACTTGTCGCTAAGCTAACTTGAAATAGGGGTTGTGTAGGGTATTAATTAGTGAGATTAACGCTACCTTCACCACTAATCACATCTTCTTCATCTCGTGCCCAGAACATACGATCTGGAATAAATTTACCCATGCCAGGCCTAAAGCCATTTTTAAGTGTTTGCCATGTGAATTCTTGCGCCTCTTCAATGGCAGATTCAATTTCTAAGCCATGGGCAATGCAAGCTGCTATCGCACTTGATAATGTGCAGCCAGACCCATGAAAGTCACCAGGCAAACGCTCCCATTGGAATGCTTTAATTAATTTACTCTCACCATATAACGTGTTGGTGATTTGTTGTGTGCGCTCATGCGTACCGGTAATTAAGACGTACTCAGGACCAAGGGCTAATAAGCGTGCAGCACTTTCATCAAGCGAGGCTTGTACGCTTTCATCATCAGAAAAAGCAAAGCGACGTGCCTCAAGACTGCTTGGCGTAATAATGGTCGCTTGTGGAAATAATAATTCCGTCATGGCATCGATCATTTCATCACTGCCTAATTCATCGCTACGACCAGAGGTGATAATTGGGTCAATAATCAGTGGAATGTCTGGGTAATCAGACATAATTTCTGCCACCACAGCAATGTTTTCGATTGAGCCTAGTAGGCCAAGTTTAAATGCTGTGACTTCAACATCTTCTAAAACAGCCCGTGCTTGCTCATTGACTAACTCCGCTTCCATTGGCAAAACGCTATCAACACCAACGGTATCTTGTACGGTAATGGCGGTGGTAACCGAAAGTGGGTGGCAGCCAATACTCGCAAAAGTCAAAATGTCTGCTTGTAAGCCGGCACCGCTACTTGCATCAGTACTTGCAAATGTTAAAACGGTAGGAGGAGTTTTTTTGGCCATAATAAACTTTTTATATTGTTATGATGCGTCAAAATTTTGAATCATTTGTGACGCGATTCGATCTATTTTATCACTAAACCAAAGCACTAAGCGCGTTGCAAACATACAGATTGTGAACAATATTGCGTACAATAGTTTGATGATTCCAATTTACCCGCAAAACCAAATCGAACAATTGAATACTGAGGCACCACTGCAAGGTGGTTTAACCTTATCTGGTCTAAGCAACCCACCGCCATTGTCGCTTTATATCCATATTCCATGGTGCGTTAAAAAGTGCCCATATTGTGACTTTAATTCGCATGAGTCAAAAACAGAGATTCCTGAATCCGCTTATGTGGATGCTTTGATCGCAGATTTAGAGCAAGCCACACCGTTGGTGTGGGGCCGTAAAATTCACAGCATCTTTTTTGGTGGCGGCACCCCAAGTTTATTTTCAGCTGAAGCGATTGATAAAATACTCACGCATGTGCGCATGCTAACGCCATTAGAGTATGAAGCGGAAGTGACCTTAGAGGCAAACCCTGGCACGGTCGATAGTGCAAACTTTAAGGGATATAAGCAAGCTGGGGTAAACAGGCTATCCATTGGCATTCAAAGTTTTAATGCGCAGCACTTAAAAGCACTAGGCCGGATTCATGACCCAGATCAGGCCTTGTATGCAGCAGAATTAGCGCTCAATACCTTTGATCAAGTGAATTTGGATGTAATGTACGGGTTACCAGCGCAAACCATGGAAGAGGCAATGCTTGATGCGAAAACAGCGGCTGGTTTAAACCCATCTCACCTTTCGTTATATCACCTAACATTAGAGCCAAATACGCCATTTCATCGCACACCACCAAGCTTGCCAGATGATGATACCAGTGCTGAAATGCAACAAAACATAGAAATACTACTGGCTGAAAATGGCTACCAACATTATGAAACATCCGCTTTTGCAAAGCCTGATAGGCAGTGTAACCATAACCTCAACTATTGGACATTTGGTGATTACTTAGGCATTGGCGCTGGCGCGCACAGTAAATTGAGCTTTCACGATAAGATTGTTCGCCAAACGCGACATAAACATCCGAAACGCTATTTAGAAAATGCACCAATAGGACAAGCGGTCGATAAAGAGTGGCAAATCCCAAGAGAAGAGCTTGGTTTTGAATTTATGATGAACGCACTGCGCTTAACGGGTGGTGTGAATGTAGATGTATTTCAGCAGCGCACTGGTTTACCACTAGTGACCTTGGACGCAGCCATGAAAAAAGCCCAAACAAAAGGGCTTTTAGAGGTGGTTGACCATATCATGCGGCCAACCAAACTAGGCCAACGCTTCTTGAACGATTTGTTGGCCTTGTTCTTAAATTAAACTATTTTAAAGCAGCTCTTGCGCGTGCAATGGCCGCTTTGACTTGGTTTGGCGCAGTGCCACCAATGTGATCACGACTTTTAACAGAGCCATCTAAAGTCAGGACATCAAATACGTCAGCGGTAATTTCGCTTGCAAAGCCTTGTAGTGTTTCAAGTGACAGTTCGCTTAAGTCAACACTGTTATCAACCGCGTGGCGCACAGCCAATGCAACCGCTTCATGGGCATCCCTAAACGGCATGCCTTTTTTCACTAAATAATCAGCTAAGTCAGTTGCTGTGGCAAAGCCTTCAAAAGCCGCATTGCGCATATTCTCTTTATTCACTTTAAAGCCAGCTAATACTTCAACGCCATTTTCAACCACTGGTAAACGCAACATGTCTGCATAAATTTCCAGTGTGACTAACATCGTATCAGCCGTATCAAATAGCGGCTCTTTATCTTCTTGGTTATCTTTGTTGTATGCGAGTGGCTGACTTTTCATTAACGTTAGTAGTGTGGTTAAGTTACCACTCACACGGCCAGTTTTACCGCGGACTAATTCTGGTACATCAGGGTTTTTCTTTTGCGGCATGATTGATGAGCCAGTACAAAAACGGTCAGCAATATCAATAAACGCGAAACGTGGTGAGCTCCATAATACAAGCTCTTCAGAAAGGCGTGATAAATGCGTCATCACCATGGTTGAAGAGAAGGTAAATTCAATGGCAAAGTCACGGTCTGATACGGCATCCAATGAGTTTTCACAGACGCTATCAAAGCCGAGTAACTCAGCGACTCTTTCACGGTTAATCGGGTAGCTTGTACCAGCTAACGCGGCTGCACCGAGTGGCGAGCGGTTAATGCGGCCTCGGCAATCTACAAAGCGCTCAGTATCGCGTTTGAGCATTTCGACATACGCCATCAAATGGTGGCCAAACGTAATTGGCTGTGCCACTTGTAAATGCGTAAAGCCAGGCATAATCGTATCAAAGTGCGCTTCAGCTAAATCAGTTAAGCTGGTTTGTAAGGCATTTAAGCCTTGAATAATACTATCGGTTGTGTCGCGTAACCAAAGGCGCACATCGGTTGCCACTTGGTCGTTACGGCTACGGCCAGTATGTAAACGTTTGCCAGCATCACCAATCTTATCAGTTAAGCGTTTTTCCAGATTTAAATGCACATCTTCAAGATCAAGCAACCATTCAAACTCACCTGCTTCAATCTCAACAATGATTTCATTCAAGCCTTTAATAATCGCTGTCACATCATCTTGACTAATAATATCTTGCTCACCCAGCATAGTGGCGTGCGCGATTGAACCTTGAATATCGTATAGCGCTAGCTTTTGATCAAAATCAACTGAAGCAGTATATTTTTTAACAAGTTCAGCAACTGGTTCGTTAAATCGACCTGACCAGCTGGTTTCTTTGGTATTAAGTGAGTTTTTTTTATCTGACACGGCGGCGCTTTCTTTGTAATTGACTGAATAATTTTACCTTATTCAGTGGAATTGGATTTAATCAGCTAAGTATAATGCAATTTAGAGACTTTTACATACGCTAGTATGGCGTGTTGTTTTAATGGCATCACCCTAATCATATGCAGCCATGTGCTAAAATTCGTTCAATATCAATTAAATAACTGCACTATTCGAAAAATGACATTAACTAACTTAAAGCCATCACCAAAAAAATTAACCATTGCAACGCGTGAAAGTGCCTTGGCCATGTGGCAAGCCAACTTTATTCAAGCTGAATTGCAAAAGCTTTACCCAGAGACAACGGTCGAGATTTTAGGCATGACAACCAGAGGCGACCAAATTTTAGATAAACCGTTGGCTAAAATTGGTGGTAAAGGGTTATTTATTAAAGAGCTAGAAAATGCATTGGCCGATGGCAGTGCTGATATTGCCGTACACAGTATGAAAGATGTACCAATGAATATGCCTGAGGGCTTTATGTTGGCTGCGACTTGTGAGCGACATGACCCGCGTGATGCTTTTGTTTCGAATGATTTTGCCAGTTTAGAAGATTTACCACACGGTAGTATTGTGGGTACTTCAAGCTTGCGCCGTCAAAGTCAAATTCAAGCGAAATTTCCACACCTGAAAATTGAACCGTTACGCGGTAATGTGCAAACAAGATTGCGCAAGTTAGATGAAGGTCAATTTGCGGCCATTATATTAGCTTCAGCAGGCCTAAAGCGTTTAGGTTTGGGTGATCGCATTCGTTATGATATTTCACCAGAACAAAGTATTCCAGCCGTGGGTCAAGGCGCACTAGGGATTGAAATTAGAGAAGACCGTAGTGATTTGCTAGCGGTATTGGCGCCTTTGAATCACTCTGAGACTGAAGATTGCGCCTTAGCTGAGCGTGCGATGAGCCGCGCTTTAGCGGGTAGTTGCTCTGTACCATTAGGCGCTTATGCAACTTGTGATGGCCATAATATTAATATGACAGGTTTTGTATCAAGCGTAGATGGCCAAGAAATGATCATTGAAAAAGTAAGCGGCTTACGCCTGAATGCTGATGGCCTTGGTCAGGCGCTAGCAGCACAATTAATTGCGCGAGGCGCAGATAAAATTTTAGCCGAACTTGACGACTAAATACGATGCAAACTGATTGCCTTAATGGATTAGGGGTTGCCGTAACAAGGCCGGTAGCACAAGCTAAAAAGTTGAATGCTTTGCTTGGTGAGGCAGGTGCTGCGGTGATTGATTTTCCATTAATTGAAATTACAGCGCTGGACGATTACACTGACTTTACGCAAGTCATTCATCAGCTAGATGATTATGATTTGATGATCTTTATTAGCAGTAATGCCGTGCAAAATGCCATGCCACGTATTGTAGCGCGGTGGCCTGAGTTACCTGCAACATTACAGTTTTCTGCTATTGGGCCAGTGACTGCTGAAGAATTAAAAGGCTTTGGTGTAAAAGAAGTACTGACGCCAATTGGCCGTTTTGATAGTGAGTCATTATTGGCCTTACCCGCTTTGCAAAGCATGCAAGGTAAAAAGGTAATGATCGTAAGAGGTATTGGCGGGCGCGAGGTGTTAGCCAATACATTGAAAACACGTGGCGCAAGTGTGACATTTGCAGAGTGTTATCAAAGAGTTAATCCGCAGCAAGATTGCTTGTTATTAATTGAACAAACCAAATCAGAAAAATGCCATGCCATTGTGGTGACGAGCTCTGAAGCCATGCGACACTTAGTTGCCATGGCAAAAGTCTCGGCAGAAAATGTGAATACCCACTGGTTGGGTAAGCTAAAAATTTGTGTGAATCATCAACGGGTAGCGGATGAAGCTGGTGTAGCAGGGTTAGAACTTTTTGTAGCCGATGCGCCAGGTGATGCTGCCATGTTAAATTGTCTTAAAAGGGCTTTATTGAAATGACAACTGAACAACCAAAAACCGTAAAAAAAGAAACGAAACAAGCCGATAAGCCAGCAGTAAAAGCGGCGCCAGCGGCAACTGGTTCATCAAGCAATGCATTGACCATTATTACCTTAATATTGGTGATGGTGGCATTTGGTTTGATGGCATGGTTTTGGATTCATTCTAATAGCAGAATAATTGAAATTGAACGTTCACTTAGCGTGAAGCTAAACGAATACCAAGGCCTTAACCAGCAGGGTATGGCAATCGCAAAACAATCAGACGAGCGTAGCGAAAAAATGTACGCTAAAACATTATTGATTGAAGAGAAGTTAACCGCGTCACAAAGTCAGCAAGAAGTGCTGCAAAACTTATATCACCAGTTAGCTTCAAACCATGAAGCTGCTGTGTTGACCGAAGTTGAACAGCTCGTGGCAATGGCCAGCCAGCAATTGCGTTTAAATGGTAATGTTAAGTCGGCTTTGTTGGCTTTGCAGTCAGCAGATGAGCCTTTAGCAAAGCTTAATACCGCTCAAGCGACACAGCTAAGTGAAGTGTTAGGCAATGACATCAATACACTACGTGAATTTCCACAAGTGGATAGACTTGAAGCGACCGCTCAATTAGAAAAATTAGCACAGTTATGCGAGCACTTACCGTTGATTAGTGAGCGCCAGCCGACTGAAGTACAACCAGTTAAAGTAGCGGCTGTACAAGATGAAGCGGTAGCTAAAGCGAAAAACTTTGGTGCCAAGATCTGGGATAAGTTTAAAGGTTTTGTTTCAATTGATCGCATTGATAACCCTGAGCCGCCATTGTTATCACCTGACCACCGTTTTTACTTGCGTGAAAATTTAAAGCTTCGTTTACTGACAGCGCGTATTGCATTAATGCAACGTGATGCGGTGAGTTATCAAGCAGACCTTAAATCAGCAAATGATTGGTTACTGCAATATTACGATACGAATCACCCAAATGGTGAAAAGGCCATCACACTGATTGAGCAGTTAAGTGAACATCAAGTTGCGCTTGAGATACCAGAAGTGACAGCCAGTATCGAAGCGATTAGTCACTATAAAGCGATGTTAGAAAGCCAATAAGGGAAGTGACAAAAATATGATTAAGAGAAAACTTTTTTGGTGGACGATCCTAGCGATTTTGATTGCAATTGGTATTTCATTACTAGGCGACAACCATGGACATGTGATTGTTGTGCGTAGCCCTTACCGTGTGCAATTTTCATTCAACTTCTTACTGTTTCTAATTGTATGCAGTTTCTTCATATTGCATTACTGCTTACGCTTGATGGGTTATTTCAGAAAAATGCCTGCTAGATGGCGTGCTAAAAAGGAAATTAAAACCCTTAAAAGCAAGCAGGGCGCTTTAATGGCTATTGTGCAATCGCTCGCAAAAGACGATTACAAAGGCGCTGAAAAGCTAGTGAAAAAGTTGCAGTCTAAAGAAAGTGATGAAGATAAAGAGTTGCTTAAAGATGCGGTTGCACTCATTAGCCAGAAAAATGCAAACCCGACCGCTTCTGCTTCAGCGATTGAAGACCAGTCATCAAAAGTGGTGAGTGAGCAATAAGCCTAGGTGTTTGGTGCGGCGTAGCTAAAGATATCGGCAAAGAAAGCATTTTCAGGTAAGCCTTTAGCGGTAAATGTTTTAAATGCTGATTCAACCATTACTGGCGCACCACAGCAGTACACTTCAAATTGATCAATCTGATGGCTTGAAAAGTTACCAGATTCAAAGTCATCTAACACCGCTTGGTGTACATAACCTGTTTTACCATCCCAATTATCTGTCGCAAGTGCACCAGATAATACCGGGATAAACTTAATGTTAGGGTGATCTTTTGCCCAAGCCTTGGGTAAGTCTGCCATGTATAAATCTTTTAGCGTGCGCGCACCCCAATATAGGGTTACATCACGTTGAATATTTTCATGAATCATATATTCAACAAGGCCTTTTATCGGCGCAAAACCAGTGCCACCTGCCACCATAATGATTGGCTTTTGGGTTTCTTCACGTAAGTAAAAAGTACCAAGCGGTGCTTCAATGCGCAAAATAGTTTTCTCAGGCATTTCATTAAATACCTGCTCGGTAAATAACCCACCTTCTACTAAGCGTATATGCAGTTCCAGTGTGTGATCAATATGTGGTGCATTAGAGAGTGAAAACGCGCGACGTTTTCCATCTTTAAGTAAAAACTCAATATACTGCCCTGCTTTGAATTCCAAATTTTGATTACTGGGTGGCTTAATAAATAGCGCAATCACATCATCGGCTAGCCGATCTTTCCGCTCAACTCGCGCAGGCAAGATACGTGGCTGCGGTAAATGAGAGGGTTGCTCGCGCGCCTCAAGGGTTAAATCCGATAGTGGTAATGCGCAGCATAAAAGTGCTTTACCGTTTTCTTTTTCAGTATCGGTTAATGCGCTACCAGCATACTCGCCATAATCTACTTCACCACTCACAATGCGAGCCTTGCAGCTGCCGCAGGTGCCGTTTCGACAACCGTATGGGATCTGATGGCCAGCTTGCACAGCAGAATCTAAAACCGTTTCGTAAGCTTTGGCTGAAAAAGTGTCGCCATCTGGCAGTAAGGTGATTTGGAAAGCCATAAAATTCTTTTATTTAGTTGGTAAAGTTAAGCCTGAGCCAAGTTAATCTTCGCGCCTGTATTCGCCCTCAATCACATTATCATTGGCGGCTTTAGGTTCTTTATAAGGTTCGCCTTGGGGTGCTTTTTCTTGAAATGGAGCATCTTCGTAAGGTTGATCTGACTGTGTGTTGGGTTGTGCTTTAGGCGCACTTTTAAGTGGGATTAATAATAGTAAGGCCGCAATCACATCTGTAATCACACCAGGCACCATGAGGAGTACACCTGCGATCATATTACGTGCGCTACCAAAAATCGCTTTGATTGGGTTGCCGCCTTGCGTGAGGCCTTGCATCATACGGCCAGAGAATAATAACTTCTCTTCTTTAATCAGTTGTAAGCCTAATAAGCCAACAACGACTAAGTAAAGTAGCACCCAAATGCCGTAGCGATCAAATAGCTGAATAAGGACCATTATTTCAGCAATTGGAAATGCGAGTAATAGCAATAGAATAAAAAAGCGCATAGGTAGTATTAAATCCTTTTTGTTGAACCAAATCATTGGCCAGTGAATCATAGCTTTATAGTAAGATAATGGCGGCTAATTTCATAATTACAAGGTTAATGCATGAGTATTTTAATCGCTATTGCATTAAATACAGCCATAATAGATCATAATTTACAGTGGAATCACATACTTTGAACCTCAATATTCGAAATAGTTTTATTCAGATCGTCACCATTTTCGTCTTGCTTTTTAGCCAAACGGCTGTTGCGGGTGGGTCAATTATGGACTTTTTGGTGGATGATGATCCTAAAGAAAACTTCTTGCCGCCAGATGTGGCGTTTAAATTAGACCTAGTTGCACAAGCGCCATTAACAGTTATTGCGCGGTTCAATGTTGAACCTGGTTACTATCTATATAAGAGTCGGATTAAGTTTGAGTCGCCAAATGCCACCATTGCTTCCGTTGATTTGCCTGTTGGTGAAATGAAAGAGGACCCTAACTTTGGCGCACAAGAGGTGTATCACCACAACCTTACCGCAACCATTCATTTGGCAAATAGGGACGCTTTAGAAACTATTCAGATCAAAGCAAAGTATCAAGGGTGTAGTGAAAGTGGGTTATGTTATGCCCCCATTAAAAAAACGATTGATGTGCTTCTACCAGCAAACCTAGTCACTAATGAAGTGGCTAGTACTGTTGTGCAAGCGGCAAGCGGCCAACCAGCGGCTGAGCAAAACAGCCCAGCGAGCATTTTAGCGACAGGGAATCTGTGGTTAGTGATTGCCGGCTTTTTTGTCGCAGGCTTGCTACTTTCGCTTACACCTTGTGTCTTGCCTATGATCCCAATCTTATCGAGCATCATTGTGGGTAGTCAGCAGCAACAAGAGAACCCATCAAAATTACATGCATTTCTTTTATCTGTCGCTTATGTATTGGGCATGGCGTTGAGTTATACGCTTGCGGGTATTGCGGCAGGCTTATCGGGTAGTTTAATTAGTCAGTCATTACAAAACGCATGGGTATTAGGTGCAACGGCAATTGTGTTTGTACTGTTATCTCTATCAATGTTTGGTTTTTATGAGCTTAAATTGCCCGCCAGTATTGAATCAAAAATGCTCAGCACCAGTAACAAGCTAAAAGGCGGCCAATTTTTTGGTGTGTTTGTGATGGGGGCATTATCAGCGCTGATTGTCAGCCCGTGTGTGGCTGCACCATTGGCTGGCGCATTACTTTATATTGGCCAAACCAATAATGTCTTACTCGGCGGTGTTGGTTTGTTTGCCTTAGCCTTAGGCATGGGTGTGCCACTATTGCTGATCGGCGCATCAGCTGGGCAAGTGTTACCTAAAGCGGGTAATTGGATGACAGCTGTGCGGAACTTCTTTGGCGTGCTCATGCTTGGCATGGCTATTTGGATTATTTCACCTGTTATTCCTGGCTTTTTGGCGCTTGGACTTTGGGCGGCACTTGCAATTGTGACAGCTGTTAACTTATATGCTTTAGATGCATTGCCTTTGGGCTATCAAGGTTTTCAGCGATTCTGGAAAGGCATTGGCATTCTATTATTAGTGTATGGCGTGGCATTAATGGTTGGTGCACTATCGGGCGGCCAGTCAGTTTTTCAGCCTTTAGGACATTTATTGAATGGGAATTCATCTCAGGCAGCAACAAATGCCAATCACTTGGCATTTACTAAAGTAAAGAGTGTGGCTGAGTTAAATCAACAAATTGAAAATGCAGCAGGCAAACCTGTCATGCTAGATTTTTATGCAGACTGGTGTGTCTCTTGTAAAGAGATGGAGGCGTTGACTTTCAGTGATATAAACGTACAAAGCATGCTTAGGGATACAGTTGTATTGCAGGCCGATGTGACTGAAAATAACGCGGATGACCAGGCGCTGCTAAAGCATTTTAATTTGTATGGCCCACCGGGCATTATATTTTTTGATGATAAAGGGAAAAAGATGCAATCAGTTGCTGTTATCGGCTTTCAAAATGCGGACAAATTTTCAGCTACCTTAGCTAAACGTAATGCATGCTTAAGTGGTAATACAAAAAGGTTAACCGCATGCTAAAAAAAATACTGAACAATATCGGTACGATAGTCGCCATTGTCGTACTTGGCTTTATTATTCAAAAAGTATTTTTGAGCCCTACGGGTTCACTAAATGGTGATCGAGATACCAGCCAAATGGGCACAGATGTTTTTTTTGCCGCAACGCTGCCAAATGAAAATAATGTGAGCCAAGCACTTAACCAATATAAAGGCAAAGTGTTGGTGGTTAATTTTTGGGCAACGTGGTGCCCACCGTGCCGTGAAGAAATGCCGGAACTCTCTGAATTGCATGAAGCACTTAAAGGTAAAAATGTAGCCGTGCTAGGGGTTGCCATTGATGAAATGGCGCTGGTCAAAGCGTTTAGTACAGACACGCCAGTCAGTTACCCGCTACTCATCGCTGAAGATGAAGGTATGGCGCTGTCTAGTCAGCTAGGCAACGATAAAGGCGTGCTGCCATATACCATCATCATTGATACTAAAGGTAACGTTGTTGATACATTCTTTGGGCGAATAACCAAAGAGATGCTGGAGGACGCTTTACAGACGCATATCTAAACGATTTCGTAATTGTCGGTACAAATAATAATGAAATGTGACAAACTGATTACAAATAGTAAAAGTCCGCGTAAAAGACCATAATAAAACATAATTTTCTGGACAAAAGGCGTTAACTTCGGCAAACTTGCAAAACGATTAGAAAATGAGTTTTGCAAATTTGATACATAAATCAAACGCTATGACAGAAAAATCAATATTAGTGTTACATGGACCGAATCTCAACATGCTTGGCGTGCGAGAGCCTGCGCATTATGGCCATGAAACGCTTGACCAGATTAACGAAGCATTATTGAGTAAAGCGAAGCGTGCAAATATAGCACTTGAAACTTTTCAAAGTAATTCTGAATCTGACTTAGTCGCTAAAATTCAACAAATTTCAGAAAAACCTGTCGGTTTTATTTTAATTAATCCGGCAGCGTTTACACATACTTCGGTTGCAATGCGTGATGCGCTATCTGCAGTACAAGTACCATTTATAGAAGTACATTTATCAAATGTTTATGCGCGCGAAGCATTTCGTCAGCATTCATATTTTACCGATATTGCTGTCGGTGTAATCAGTGGTTTAGGGGCTGAAGGTTATTATTCAGCACTTGATTACGCGATTAAACAGATTAATAAGTAGTCACAAATAAAACTTTATAAAGTTTAGTTTTTGAGGGAGTCATTATGGATTTACGTAAATTAAAAAAATTAATTGATCTTGTAGAAGAGTCAGGCATTTCAGAATTAGAATTGACTGAAGATGGTGAAAAAGTACGCATTAGCCGTAACTTTACTTCAAATCAAAATATGGCGATGCCACTTCAAACTGTGTCAGCACAAGCGCCAGTTCAACAAGTAGCTGCACCAGCAGAGCCAGTTGAAGAAGGCAATGTTGTTAAATCACCAATGGTCGGTACGTTTTATGCATCACCATCACCAGACGCTGCTGCCTTTGTAAAAGTCGGCGATAAAGTAGAAGTGGGCGATACACTATGTATTATTGAAGCCATGAAACTACTTAATGAAATTGAATCTGAGCATGCTGGTGTTGTGAAAAAAGTGAATGCAAGCAATGCGCAAGCTGTTGAATTCGGCGAACCTCTTTTTGTAATTGGTTAAATGTAGGAATAAAACTTAATGGCTATGTTTGATAAAATTTTAATTGCAAACCGAGGCGAAATTGCACTACGTGTACAACGTGCTTGTCGAGAACTCGGTATTAAAACGGTTGCTGTCCACTCTGAAGCAGACCGTGATGCAAAATATGTAAAGCTGGCTGATGAATCAGTCTGTATTGGCCCTGCTGCATCAGCACAAAGTTACTTAAATGTACCAGCCGTGATTAGTGCTGCTGAAGTGACTGATGCGCAAGCGATTCACCCTGGTTACGGTTTCTTGTCAGATAATGCTGATTTTGCTGAACGTATTGAGCAAAGTGGCTTTGTGTTTATTGGTCCGCGTGCAGATACGATTCGCTTAATGGGCGATAAAGTGTCAGCTAAAGCGGCGATGAAAGAAGCGGGCGTACCGTGTGTACCAGGCTCTGATGGTGCTTTAGATGATGATCCAGCGACCATTATGAAAATGGCGAAGAAAATTGGCTATCCAGTGATTATTAAAGCAGCTGGTGGTGGGGGTGGTCGAGGTATGCGTGTTGTGCATACTGAAGCTGCGCTATTAGCGTCAGTGAACTTGACTAAGCAAGAAGCAGGTTCATTCTTTAATAACCCAACGGTATACATGGAAAAATACCTTGAGAATCCGCGCCATGTAGAAATACAAATTTTAGCGGATGAGCATGGTAATGCGGTATATTTAGGTGATCGTGATTGCTCTATGCAGCGTCGTCACCAAAAGGTCATTGAAGAAGCACCATCGCCTTTAATTAGTGAAAAACTACGCGCGAAAATTGGTGAGCGATGTGCTGAGGCTTGTCGTAAAATTAATTACCGTGGCGCTGGTACTTTTGAATTCTTGTATGAAAATGATGAATTTTACTTCATTGAAATGAATACACGTTTGCAGGTTGAGCATACGGTGACAGAAATGATTACTGGTATCGATCTTGTGCAACAGCAAATATTCATTGCTGCAGGCCAAAAGCTTAAGTTTAGTCAAAGTGATGTTCAACTGAAGGGCCATGCCATTGAGTGCCGCATTAATGCAGAAGATCCATATACCTTTGTCCCTTCTCCTGGAACAATTAATCGCTTCCATATGCCAGGTGGCCCAGGCGTACGTATGGATACACATGCTTTTGGTGGTTATGTTGTGCCGCCGCATTATGACTCAATGATCGGTAAATTAATCACATACGGTGATACACGCGAGCAAGCCATTGCGAGAATGCGTATTGCATTGTCTGAAATGTTTGTTGAGGGTATTAAAACCAATATTCCATTGCATGCAGATTTAATGGCTGATGCTGCGTTTCACCAAGGTGGCACAAGCATTCATTACCTTGAGCAAAAACTAGGCATCAGTAGCAAATAATGATTGATTGTTCAATCACTGAGGTTTTAGTATGAGTTGGGTTTCAATTATTATCCAAGCGCAAGATGATACCGCTGATTTAATTGGCGATACGATGATGGCGCTTGGTGCACTTTCTGCTGTGATTGAAGATGCGAATGCTGAAACAGTCGATGAGCAACCAATATTTGGTGAGCCGGGTGATCCGCCACCAGGTATTTGGCAAAAAAATCTAGTCAGTGTGATGTTTGATGAGGGTGTTGATGTCAGTGAAATGATGTCTGCTTTAGAAAGTGAAACTAATCTATCTGGCTTGCAATACACCATTGAAACGATTGAAGAACAAGATTGGGTGCGCGCAACACAAGCGCAATTTAACCCTATCGAAATTAATGAAAAAATGTGGATTGTACCTACTTGGCATGAAGCGCAAGATGCGGGTGCTATTAATATTGTATTAGACCCAGGCTTGGCTTTTGGCACAGGTAGTCACCCAACCACACATTTATGTTTAGATTGGTTAACCAAGCAAGTTGGTGCGAATCAAACAGTTTTAGACTATGGCTGTGGTTCTGGTATTTTAGCGATAGCCGCAAAAAAATTAGGCGCGGGTGAAGTGGTCGGTACTGATATTGACTTGCAGGCCGTCGAATCCAGTGTTTATAATGCTGAACAAAATCAAGTTGACATTGATTTTTATGATGCTGAGCAGTATGAAATCAAAGCATTTGATATTGTTGTTGCTAATATATTGTCTAGCGCATTGAGTGTATTGGCACCGGTACTAGCAAGTGCATGCAAAAGTGGTGGAAAAATAGCACTATCTGGCATACTATCTGAACAAACAGAACAGTTAACTGCAATATATTCACAATGGTTTGACATGGCACCACCTAAAACAATGGACGCTTGGGTGTTACTAACAGGAATAAAAAAATGAAATCATCCGTTACCACTTGCCCGCATTGCACTACACAGTTTGTAGTTGATGATGCACAATTAAGTCAGTATGGTGGAAAAGTACGTTGTGGTCATTGTCTCAATGTGTTCAATGCTGTTGACTATATTACGCCTAGTGTTGCTGAGTCGGCGCCAGAAGTCGAGTCAATAACGCCAGCGCCAGTACAAGCAGAAACAGTCGAGACTAAACCGATTGTTGAAGAGGTGGTTATTCCTGAGCCTCAACCAGTTGTTGAGCAAACACCTGTCCCAGAAGAAGAACCTGTAGCACCTCAAACAAACTTTCTAGAAGAGTCTTCAATTGAAAGCGATGTCTCTGATGAAATGGCCGCTGATGTTGAAGAAGAAGTTGATCAGGCCTTTATTGATAAAACACAGTCGTTAATTGAGAACATTAATATTCATGATATTGAGTCTGAATTAGAGCCAGAGGTTGCAAAGGAGTCGGTTATTGACTCAAGCGCGGCGCAGGCGCCTGCTGAACCAGTTAATGAATATGCTGATTATGACTTACCACAAGAGCCTAATTTTGCTGACAGTGAAGTGGTTACTACAATAGGTGAGACAAATGATGGCCCTGAAACTGATTACGCTTTCTTAGCAGAGAAGAAAACTTCATCACCATGGTTAAAGTTCTTAGCTTTATTATTTATCTTAGTACTTGCAGGTCAATTGATCTACTTCATGCGTCATACGATTGCACAACAATTTCCAAGTACAAAGCCAATGCTTGAAAGTATCTGTAAACCTTTAGGGTGTGAAATTAACTTACCTAAAGAAATACAATTATTCTCAATTGATGATTCAGGTATTCAAGAAGATAGCGAAACACAAGGCGTGATTAGATTAACTAGTACGATTACAAACCGTGCTAATTTTAATCAAGCTTATCCTAATTTAGAAGTGACGTTAACCGATGGTAAAGATGTACCAAAAATTAGACGTACATTTAAGCCTGAAGAATACCTAGCAAAAGATGAGTTTTCTGAAGAAGGCTTATCTGCTGGCGATTCGATATCAGTTGATATGCCGCTAATGGCAGATGATGTAAAAGTAGCCGGCTTTAGAATACTACTGACGTACTAAATAGTCTTACGTAAACCTTAGTTACAACAGCTTAAAGCAGTCAGAATTGACTGCTTTAATTGCATCTGCAAGCCCTTTAATCGCAAGTGCACGTGCATAACTATTGCGGTAAGCAATCGCAATCCTACGGACTGGGATTGGCTTGTTAAATGGAATGGCTTTTAATAGTGGGTTTAAATATTGCCCAGTTGCAGCACTGGCAGGTAAAACCGTAATGCCAAGGTTAGATGCCACCATATTGCGAATCGTCTCTAATGAATTACCTTGTAATATCTGTCCTTTGCTAGATAAGTCCGGACAAGCTTGTAACACTTGGTGGCTGTAGCAGTGCCCACTATTCAATAGCAATACATTTTCATTGGTTAATTCATCTGCATCAATATGATTGCGCGATGCGAATGCATGGCTTGCAGGGACGACCACGAGATACTCCTCATCATATAGTGCTTGTGTCTGAATGCCACTAATATCAAAGGGTAGTGCCACAATGGCAGCATCAATCACGCCACTCTTTAATTGTATTTCCAACTGCTCAGTTAGGTTTTCCTCAATGTCTAAAGGCATGTTTGGCGCATTCTGGCGCAATATTGGAATAATTTCAGGGAGTAAGTAGGGGCCAACTGAATAAATAAGCCCTAAGCGGAATGGGCCATCTAGTTGATTATTGCCTTGCTTGGCTATTTCACGGATGGTCGCTACTTCAGCTAATGCCAGAATGGCTTGCGCGACTATCTTTTCACCAATAGGTGTCGTACTAATGTCATGACGACTACGTTCGAAAATTAAGACACCTAAATCTGCTTCAAGTTTTTTAATCGCCACGCTGAGTGCAGGTTGGCTGATAAAACACTTTTCAGCCGCGCGTCTAAAGTTACGTTCTTTAGCGACGGCAACGACAAACTTTAACTCACTTAAGGTCATGCGTAGGCTCTAAGGATATTGATGTGTTTAGTGTAGAGCTAACCATCTATTAAATCTATCAATAAAAGCATGATTATAAATAATGTTTATGGTTGGTTTAGGGGAGAATATTGATAGAAAAAGGCTAATCTTTATCAGCTTCTGCTAGCGCTTCCAAGTAGGATTCAACTTCCCACTCGCA
Source organism: Methylophilaceae bacterium (assembly GCA_034111445.1). Taxonomy (GTDB): domain Bacteria; phylum Pseudomonadota; class Gammaproteobacteria; order Burkholderiales; family Methylophilaceae; genus Methylotenera. The sequence continues at coordinate 84,642 of JAWUXH010000028.1, forward strand.
ACCACCACAACCAGTCATCACGCCAGTTTTACTGGAGATTTTATCGAGATCAAGTCCATCGAAATACATGCGCTCAATATCACTGCGCTTAGTGCCAGTGCACTCGCACATGATTTCGTCATCATCGTCATTTTCAATAGTCATTAATTTAATGGATAGGTTTTGGTGAAGTTAGTTCACGCATTAAGAAATGAAGAGTGCCTTAATGCGTGAGGAGTACTTTATTTTAGCTTAGCTAATTGCGCTTCTAACTTCACTAAACTGGCATTAAAGTCTGCGAGTCTTGCCTTCTCTTGCTCAACCACAGCGGCTGGTGCACGCGCCACAAAACTTTCGTTATTCAGTTTGCCATTGGCTTTTGCAATTTCACCTGACAAGCGGCCAATCTCTTTACCTAAACGTTCTTTTTCAGCTGCCACATCAATTTCAACTTTAAGCATCAATTTAAAGTCACCAGCTAACATCACAGGCGCATCTGCTTCAGGTAGCTCTTCAACTACAGCCACACTTTCAAGTTTTGCTAGCGCTTGAATATAAGGCGCATAACTATTGAGTGTTGCAGCTTCACCTGCGGCGATTAGCGGTACTTTCGTTGATGGTGGGATACTCATCTCACCACGCAAGCTACGGCAGGCTTCTACGGCGGTTTTAAGCGTTGCAAACCAGCTTTCTGCATCCGTATCTAACTTAGCTTCATCAGCGAGTGGGTAAGCTTGCAGCATAATGCTTTCAGTGCCGCGTGACTTGTCTTTCAAATCAGTCATTGGGCCAATCGTTTGCCAAATTTCTTCAGTAATGAATGGAATGATTGGGTGCGCTAAACGCAGAATCGTTTCAAGCACGCGAAGCAATGTACGGCGTGTTGCACGTTGTTCTGCTTCACCACCGGTTTGAATTTGCACTTTGGCTAACTCTAAGTACCAATCGCAATATTGATCCCACACAAACTCGTAAATGGCTTTTGCCGCTAAGTCAAAACGGTAGTCTGTAAAGGCACGCTCTACTTCCATTTCAGTGCGCTGTAATGTTGAAACAATCCAACGGTCTGCTTGGCTAAACTTACGGCCACCGCCCTCACAACTATCCGCACCAAAGCCATTATCTTGGCCTTCGGTATTCATCAAAACAAAACGTGTTGCATTCCATAATTTATTACAGAAGTTACGGTAACCATCACAGCGTTGTAAATCAAACTTAATATCACGGCCTGGGCTAGCTAATGCGGCAAACGTAAAGCGCAATGCGTCTGTACCATAAGCATTAATACCATCAGGGAATTCTTTACGCGTACGCTTCTCAATTTTGGCCGCGTCTTTCGGGTTCATTAAACCAGTGGTACGCTTTTTAATTAAGTCGTCTAAGTTAATGCCATCAATCAAATCAATCGGGTCTAATACATTCCCTTTTGATTTAGACATTTTTTGACCTTCGCCATCGCGAATTAAGCCATGTACGTATACATGCTTAAATGGGATTTGGCCGGTGATGTGTTTCGTCATCATCACCATACGCGCGACCCAGAAGAAGATAATATCGAAACCAGTCACTAACACGCTAGAAGGCAAGAACTGTTGTAGCGCTTGGTTTTGCGCATCAACCGCTTCATCCCCTGTCCAGTCTAAGGTTGAGAATGGCCATAGCGCAGATGAGTACCAAGTATCTAATACGTCATCATCACGTTTAAGTGCGCCTGTGTAACCCGCTTTAGCCGCTTCCGCTTTGGCTTCCGCTTCATCATGCGCCACGAATATTTCACCGTTATCACCATACCAAGCTGGGATTTGATGGCCCCACCACAGTTGGCGGGAAATACACCAGTCTTGAATATTGTTTAACCATTGGTTGTAAGTGTTCACCCAGTTTTCAGGGTAGAACTTAATTTGGCCTTCTTCAACCACATCTAATGCTTTTTGCGTAATGCTTTTACCATCCGCAGATGGTTTACTCATCGCCACAAACCATTGGTCTGTTAGCATTGGCTCAATGACAACATTAGTACGGTCGCCACGCGGCACTTTCAGTTTATGTTTTTCAACTTCAACTAAAAAGCCCTTTTCGTCTAAATCAGCCACCACTTGTTTACGTGCAGCAAAGCGTTCAAGGCCTTGGTATTGTGCTGGTGCTTCTTCATTCACAAAGCCTTTAAGGTCTAAAATACCAATCGTTGGTAAGTTATGACGTTGGCCAACCGCGTAATCGTTAAAATCATGCGCTGGTGTCACTTTTACACAACCAGTGCCAAATTCTTGGTCAACATAGTCATCTGCAATAATTGGAATTTCACGGTCACACAATGGTAGGCTGACCATTTTTCCGATTAAATGTTTGTAACGTTCATCATCAGGGTGCACCATCACAGCCACGTCACCGAGTAATGTTTCTGGTCGTGTCGTTGCAATGGTTAATTTGCCAGAGCCATCAGCAAGTGGATAGTCAATGTGCCACATTGAGCCGTTTTCTTCTTCTTGGACGACTTCAAGGTCTGAAACGGCAGTGCCTAATTTCACATCCCAGTTAACTAAGCGTTTACCACGGTAAATCAAGCCTTCGTTATATAAACGCACAAATGATTCAGTCACGGTTTTATTGAGCTTAGGGTCCATCGTGAAGCGTTCACGTTCCCAATCTGGCGAAGTGCCTAAACGGCGCATTTGTTTGGTAATGCTGCCGCCTGAAAATTCTTTCCATTCCCATACTTTTTCTAGGAATTTCTCACGGCCTAAATCATGGCGGCTCACCCCTTGTGCATCAAGCTGGCGTTCCACCACAATTTGTGTGGCAATCCCTGCATGGTCAGTACCTGGTTGCCATAGCGTATTGTCACCACGCATACGGTGATAACGGGTGAGAGAGTCCATAATGGTTTGATTAAAACCATGGCCCATGTGCAAGGTACCAGTTACGTTTGGTGGCGGTAGCAAAATACAGAAGTTTTCTTCTGCTTCTTTATTCATACCCGCTGCGTAATAGCCTTTGCCCTCCCAAAATTCATACCACTTGCTTTCAAGGGCGGTTGGGTCAAAAGATTTGGCTAATTCATTTTCTGTTGGATTCATTTTATTTCAGGCTTAAAAAACGTAATAATTAGGTCGAATTTTACCACAGGTCGGGCTTGTAGACTTTAGATACAGAACAGGTAAACTAGAGTTGTTTTTTTATATCAACAAGAAGGAATAGCATGAGTGTGATGTGGATGTGGGGGATTTTAGGTCTAGTTTTACTCGGTATAGAAATGATGACGGGCACTTTGTTTATTCTTTGGTTTGGTATCTCGGCCTTAATACTCTCAGCATTAGTATGGTTAATGCCTGATATTGGCGTCTCTATGCAACTTTTCTTGTATGCAATATTATCGCTAGGTTCGTTGTTTGTTTGGCGTCATTTTTATGCGCAAACTGATGACGATTCTCGGGTGGGTCAATCTCAAGGACAAGAAATTGGCGTGGTTGGTACGATTATTAACGTGGTAAGTCCACAGAAAAATGGCAAAATTGAATTCTCTCAAGGGGTCATGGGCAGCCGTAAGTGGGTCGCTACTTCTGATGAAGCGCTTGCGGTTGGACAGCAAGCAGAAATTATTGCGATTGAAGGCAACACATTAAGAGTAAAACTTAAAGTTTAATTTTTTATCAAAATAAGGAAATACCATGTTCGAATTTACGATATTTTTAGTCTTTGTGGCTGTCATCCTCGCGATGAAGATGATCCGCATTGTGCCGCAAGGTGAAGAGTGGGTGATTGAGCGTTTAGGTAAGTTTGCAGGTGTACTAAAACCAGGTTTACGTATTATTAACCCAGTGATTACTAAGGTTGCTTATAAAGTGACCACTAAAGATATTATTTTAGAGATTCCGCAGCAAGAGGTGATTACTAAAGATAACGCAGTCATCTTAGCGAATGCAGTGGCTTTTATGAAGGTCAGTAATATCGAACGTGCCGTGTATGGCATTGAAAACTTTAGCGAAGCGATGCGTAATATGGTGCAAACCAACTTGCGTTCTGTGATTGGTAATATGGAATTAAACGATGCGTTAAGTTCACGCGACCGTATTAAAGCTGAGTTAAAAGTTGCGATTGCAGATGAAGCATTAGATTGGGGTTTAACGGTTAAGTCAGTTGAGATTCAAGACATTAAGCCATCAGACAACATGCAAGAAGCGATGGAAAAACAAGCGGCAGCTGAGCGCCAACGCGTCGCGGTGGTGACGGAAGCAGAAGGTGCAAAACAATCATTAATCCTCAATGCTGAAGCACGTTTAGAGGCGGCACGTAAAGACGCTGAAGCACAAATGGTGGCGGCACAGGCATCAGCTGAATCAATTAAGTTTATTACTGATGCAGCAAAAGGGAATGAAGATTCAGCGATGTTTTTACTAGGTGACCGTTACATTACTTCACTACAAAAAATGTCTAATTCAAACAACAGTAAAATTGTTGTCATGCCGGGTGACTTGGTTGGCGCAGTGAAGTCAATTGTCGGCCAAAAGTAGTGCCAATGTAGGGGCGTGTTTGACGCGTTAAGTGTGGTTGCACACGGTGCAAGCTTTATCTTTATTCAGCTTAATCGTGTGCCATTCCATACTGAGCGCATCTAACATCAGCAGCCTACCTTGTAGGCTTGTTCCAATGCCCATCAGTAGTTTCAAAGCCTCCGCCGCTTGCGTTGTACCAATCATGCCCACCAATGGTGAAAATACACCATGCTCAGCACAGCGCATTTCATTATTGGCTTTAGCCTCTTCACCATCATCAGGAAATAAACAGTGGTAACAAGGGCTGTTGTCATCACGCATGTCATACACCGTAATTTGCCCTTCAAAGCCAATGGCTGCACCAGAAACCAGCGGCTTTTTAAGTTGCACGCATAGCTTGTTTAATAAGTAGCGGGTGGCGAAGTTGTCAGAGCAATCAATCACCACATCCGCTTTTGCAATTAAATCAGTAAATTCAGCTTGAGTGGATTTTTGTTGTACGGTTTCTACGTTTACTTCAGGGTTAATTGCGAGCAGTGCAGCTTTAGCAGAAGCGGCCTTATTTACCCCAACAGATTGTGTGGTATGAATCACTTGCCGTTGCAAATTGGTTAAGTCCACTTCGTCAAAATCACATATCGTTAGCGTACCAATACCAGAGGCAGCTAAGTACAATGCAACTGGCGCACCAAGCCCACCAGCACCCACCACAAGTGCATGGCTTTGCGTGAGCTTCTCTTGGCCTTCATAAGCAATTTGAGGGAGTAATATGTGGCGACTATAGCGTAGGAGTTGATTATCGTTCATTGCGTTTCTTAAGGTAGGCGTTCAGCCATAATCATACGGTTAATTAATACTTTTGGTGAAATCCAAATAAGCATGTCATCGAATTCACCGTTTGACGAACCCGGCGCTGCTGGCGGGTGGCTAACAAAGGTAACATCGTTATCTGCATTTTCAAGCTCATCGGTACTAGTTGGGTTAGGCTCATGATTAAGTGAAGAGTCTTGAATAATATTGAGGGCACCAAAGCCGTTAGAGCCATGCGATAAAATCAGCGCTGCAGGCCTACTATTTGTACTGACTAATGCGGCACCTTTTTCATCATTTACATTAATACCAGACTCACCTTCTGCATCGTTAATGGTAAAGCGATTAACATTATCTGAAAATGTAGCATCAACACGGTAAGTGAAAAGATTACCCCAAGCATCAGTACCGTCAATGCCTAATGTTTTCCATGGCAGAATACCTGACTTATCTGAGTCACATTCATTCACAACTGAAGAGTCTCGATTCTCTAAACCATCTGGTATAGCATCTGTATCAGTGCAAGGTAAATGGCTGTTAACAATCGCATAGCCAATTAATGCCGCTTTGATTTCGTTAAGCTTTAATTGTGTTTTAGCTCTATTTTGCAAGTCTCGTTGTGCGGAGAGTGGTGATAGAAACATCGCAAGCATTAAACCGAAAATAATCAATACAATGGCCATCTCGACTAAGGTGAAGCCCTTAGAGGTTAAATGATCGTTGGAGAATGGTTTATTCAGTTTCATGGAATACTCATCACTTTATCATTTTTGCTATTATTTTTAGTTAATCTTGAAAAAGTATTCACTGGTAATGATAAGTTTTCATCTTCTAAATAATTTGATAATGTGGACTGACTAGTTAGATCACCTCTAGACTGTGATGCAATCATAGCGCCTGACGAGATTAAGATCACTAGTTTTCCGCCATTTTCAGGTGCGGCTTCAGGGGTAAGGGCATGTTTTAACGTTAAAGCGCTGGCCGCAGTTGCGCGAGCATAAAAAATAAGCTCACGCCAACCATTTTGTTGAAACCAATTATGTTGACTACTACCCTGTAGGATTGAATTAACATTAGTCGCCTCCCAAATAGGGTTGTAGGTTGATGGTGTTATTGTTTCATCAACTTCAGATGCAGGGATTCGACCAAGGGTCAGTGATTCATCAGCACGGCAATTGCTTGTGATGTCAGTAGTTGGTAAACAACTAGTGTCTGCAATAGAGGCTGGCGCAGGAAAGTAAGCATCGCTTGGTATGTTGGTACATGACCTATTGTGAACGTCGATTGCATTAGGGCAATATTGATACAGTACTGCTTGTATGACTTCCGCAAGCACACGTGGTTCAATGGCTGCATTCATTTGTTCACGCGTGATGGGTAAAATGACATCGTTAACCACGACAGTTTCATTTTGTTTGATTACACCAGAGATAAAACCATTAAGATCGTTTTCGGTGAAATTTGCATTGTCTTCACCAAAGGCATTATCTAAGTAATGTTGTGGGTTATTGTGATTGTTAGATAATCTATTTTGTTGCAGTTTATCGGCTCTAAGCAGCGGGTCGTTTGGCGCAATTAAAAGGGCTACTAAACCAGTAGCATTGGTTGCATCATGAATTAAATGGCCACCAGTATTTTTTAGTGTAATCGTACCTAACGTTTGGCTGTTAAGTGTGCCTGTGCGAGGGCTATTTTTATAGTTGGTTGAAACTGCATACCAGAGCGACTCACCAGAGCCATCACGCAAATCGTTTAGCCCAAGCGTCTTCCAAGGAAAGCGTCCTAGTTGTCTGGTTTCATTATTGCAAGAAAGCTCAGCTTCGCCATCATTGTTAAGATCGGGACATGGTAAGTCACCAGGCCTTGGACAGTTTGTACCGCAATTACAATAAGGCAAGTCACTTTTGCTGATAGTGCCATTCTTATTATATTTGATACACCTATTTTCAATACTATCCCGAGCAGCGAGTGTTACCGTTTCAGATGAGTAACTCAGTAAGGCTTGTTTTGCTTCAGCAAGCACCTGCTGTGTTTTACGGTCTTTTAATGACTTTAAGTTTGATTTGTTGAGGTGGTTAAGTGATAGCCCTGCGACAATAAACGCAAGTATCGTCACCATGCCTAAGAGCATAATGCCTTGTTGTTTATGTTTTAACGGATACGGACTCATTTCGATTAGTGCGTACTTATTTGGTTAATAATCAGTAGTTGATGGATCAGATTTTATTAGTTCAACTTGGTGCTCTTGCGCAAGCGTCGTCACTTCTTTAACTTCATTCTGTTCAGCGTTATATGCTTGGCCTGCTTTCAGTTTTATATACTTTCCATTGGCTGGAATGTTAATGACCAATTGGTCGACGCTATCCATTTTTGCATCGCTGTTAACTAACTTACTTTTAGACGAATATTTTTTGGTTAAACGACCAATTTTCACATCATTAACCATTGTGTTTTCTTGCACTGGTTTGTGGTTAATCCAAATGGTACTGACGCCATTGCTTCGTTTTACATAACCTTGCATGGTGATTGGGTCTGGCAGAGGTAACGTTGGTTGTGCTGTGACGACTTGTTTTTTTATATGTTTGATTGGCTTTATTTTTTTGACTAATGTTGGATTTTTTCGGTTTAAATCCAACTGTGCGCGTGTTGCTGGTTGGGTGAACAGGCGACCAAGTTCAGGTGCTGGACGTTTATCAGCCACAGCAATGTTTTGCGCCATTAATAGCACAATACTTACTATCAATCTCAGTGCATTGTTTTGATTCATCACGGTCATTATTGGGTTGTCCGCCTATCGGATGGTTCTGTTAGTGTAAACCAATCAACCGTACAGTTCGCGGTTAAATTGGCACCATTTTCTTGGGGTTGTAACATCCTATTTAAATCACATTCTCGTAATAGCCAGTTCGCGTATTGCTGGCTAGCCAATGCTTCGGTTAGTTTTAAAATATCACCTTCATGCAATAGATCAAAGTTGAGCTTCATGCTTGATTTATTCAGAGTAAAGTTACCTAGACTTGGAAAAAAGGCTAGGCTTGTTTGCTCAAGTGGATTCAGCTGATATTTAATTGGGAATAAGGTAAATTGCTGTTGAATGTGATGGAGTGACTGAATCCATACTTGACGACGCTCTTCGCCAATAAACCCTTTTGCTATGAGCGCTTTATATTGGGGTAAAAAAGTAATGATGTCTTGTTTTTCTGAGCCAGAAGAGCGGTACTTTTGTTGTGTAATGCTAAGTTGCTTATTTTGAGCATTTAATAGCGATTGTTGTGTTTCCTCAAAGTGCATGGCTCGATTAATTAATACGCTTGCTACACACAGCATCAGTACCAATAGCATGATGGGCGTTTGAAGTTTTTTCCAATCATTAGAATTAAGCGTCATGGCGTTTTACTCACTTTGTCAATCGGCTTTAAAATAACCTTAAGTCTAAAGGTCGCGGCTTGGTTAATATTGAGTTGCTGTGTATCGGTCGTATTACCACTTAAATCCGTATACGAGTTTAAGTTCACAGGGGTTGCGAGTAAGTCCACATAAGCGACCATTGGGTCTTGCTTTAATGTTTCTACAAAACGATTAACCAAGAACATGGCATTGCGGTAGTTGCCATCAAAGTTAGCCACTTCAGCGGTCATAAAGCCTATTTCAGATAACTGTGACTGGTCCGCGTTACGTGGTTCAATCTTACGAGTCACTTTGCTGGCATCACCGTTAGTATCTTGGATATCTAAATCATTTGTCTGTTGCCAGTTAAGCGCGTTTAAAGTGATTGAAGACGAGGCCTCTAAGGCATGACTAATGGTGACCATCATGCGCCGTGGTGATTTTGGAAAGCCTGATAACGTATTGTCGAGGGTAACGGCTGTTTTTAAATCTTGTGCACTAATGCCTGTTTGAGGAAAGCTTTTGGCCACTTCGTTATATTTTAGTTGCGCTAGCCTTGTCGCTTGCTTGGCTTCTTGAAAGTTATTTTGATGCAGAAACCCTAATACAAAATACCAAGCACTGATGAGCATACCAAGGCTAGCCGTCACAATTGCAATGGCTTTAATGACGCGACGGAGCTTACTGAGTTTAAATTGCTTTGTCAGCGCATCTGGCGCCAAGTTATCAACAAGATGGCCACTGGCTAGTAATTGCATATGTAATAGCTCAGGCATGATGCTAAGAGATTCTTTAGTTAAGTTTAGTGAATGCGCATATTGCATGAGCGGGACAATACTGCAGTCAATACCGGGTTCATGCGCAAAACTTTGTTTGATGTGTTCGCTACTATTATCAAGGCTAACTAATTGTAGGTTGAGCGTAATATCACGTGAAATTAAACGCTTACTCATTAAGTAAAGCCGTGTTTTTTGTGTTTCAACCATATAGAAGTAGTTGAGTTGCTTTTCATCTGCTGGCACATTAGGGATTAAACGACTCATGCGTAATCGACCATTATGGAAGTAAGTCTGCCTTAATCCAGAGGAGAGCATTTCACATAATAAAATATGTGGTGCACCTAGTTTGAACTGCTGAATCAGCAAGCGACTCAACATGGGAAGTAAGTACACACCAACTAGTTGCGCTTCATTATTTTGAATAACCTCCATCCAGCCTTGTAGAAACTCATCATTATTAAGCGCGATGAATAAGAACTTATCATCTTTACGCTTATCTTTTGCACGCATGATGAAGTGTGCGGTTCGATAGTTTAAATCCCGATAAAACTGATTCAGTTTGCGGTTGATCAGTTCTTTTTTTGATCTACCAGCGCTATGTGGCAAGCTTTCTAAGCGGTAGTCTTCCTCAACGGAGTTGGCTAATAAATAGACATGTGTCGATGGGTATTCACTTAAAAAAGCTGCAAAGGCGGTATGGCCTTCTTCACTGTTGGCAAACACTTCACTGCGTTGTAACTTGTCGGCATGCCACAACCCTGCGACAAGCTGGGTAGCAGTCGCACATAAGACAATCTTATTAAGGCTAGTCGTTAACATGTTATATATTAAGTTTGCTAAAGGAGTCGTAAACAGGGCCAAGCACAGAAAACATGATGAAAGCCAAGATAGAGCCGAGGATGACGGTTAAGGCAGGCTCTATCATTTTAAGCATTTTTTGCATTGAATCGTTCACATCTCGATCATAAAAATAACTAATATTGAGTAAGGCCTTGTCTAATCCACCCGTGTTTTCACCCACTCGAATCATTCGCACTACCAACGGTGTAAATAACCCCGCATTTTGAAAGCTTTCACTCATGGAGTCCCCTGCATTAATTTGCGCATGGGCACGGCGTAGCGCATCGGCAACTACACGGTTGCCAACAATATTTTCACAAATGTTAATCGCATCTAAAATAGGGATGCCTGTTTGGTACATCAATGCAAAATAACGTGCAAAGCGTGCCATGATAATTTTATGCAGTATTGTGCCTGTAAATGGGAAATTTAATTTCATCATATCAAATTGGTAACGCGCAGCCACATTGCTTTTAACAAGTGCAGCTGCTACAAAAAACAAAAGAATCGGTAGGCTAATCATCAGCCACCAATAGTCTTGAAAAGCATTTGAAATAGCAATTAATATTTTAGTATTGAGTGGTAGTGCTTGCCCCATATTTTTTAAAAAGCCAACCATCTCTGGCACAAGGTAAACCATTAAGAAAACCACCGCGGCTAGTACAACCACGGCCACAAAAATGGGATAAGCGATGAGCTTCTTCGTTTGTGTCATTAACTCGTCTTGCCAGCGAATACTTTCAAATAGGTTGTTAAATACAACCGGCAACTGACCTGTTTTTTCACCAGCATCAACGAGACTGACAAACACTTCATCAAACACATTAGGGTGTTCTGCCATCGCTTGCGATAGCATTTTCCCGCCCTCAACTTCAGCACTCAATGCGCCTATTATTTTTTGAAAATAAACGTTTTCGTTACTCTCACGCAAATCATTGAGTGACTCTAAAATAGGTACGCCAGCACTGGTGAGTTGCTCTAATTGAAAACAAAACATCACGAGGTCTTGCTTGGTCACTTTATTTTGATTAAAAAGTGACGTTGTTTTATTCGCAGTGCGAAAGGTAATTAAGTCCAGGCCCATACGACCCAAGCGAACCTCTAAATCAGCATCATTTTGCGCGTCAATTTGACCCATGGCTGGGCGCCCTAATTGATCGACGGCTTTATAGTTAAATGCTGGCATAGTCAGTTATCGATGACGCATATTCATATGGCTGGTTAAGTCAATCACACGCATGACTTCGCTGATGCTGGTTGAACCATCCAAAATACGGCGAATGCCATCATCAGCTAAGGTAACAAAGCCTTTTTCATGAGCAACATTTTGTAGTTCATCTAAGTGCGCGCGGCGTGAAACAAGTGAATCAATATCATGGTCAATTCGTAATAACTCCATAATGGCCATCCGCCCTGCATAGCCATGGTCATTGCAATGTGGGCAGCCTTTGGCCTTAAACACTTTTGGTCTGGCTGATGGTTTAAGTCGTAGGATTTTACGTTCAAAGTCTTCAAGTTTATGCGGTGTTTTGCAGTGTTTACAAAGCACACGGACTAATCGTTGCGCTAATACCCCAATAATATTGCCCGCTAAAATATCAGGCAATATGCCAATATCCATCAGCCTTGGAAAGGCACCTAAAGCTGAGTTGGTATGGAGCGTGGTAAAGACTTGATGGCCGGTCATTGCCGCTCTAAAAGCCATGGTGGCAGTATCTTCATCGCGGACTTCACCCACCAAAATAATGTCAGGGTCTTGCCGCATGATGGAGCGAATACCATTTGCAAAGTCCACCTTATTCACTTCAGAAACAGAAGTTTGACGCATGAGTGATACAGGGTATTCAACAGGATCCTCTAACGTCATGATGTTAACGGACTCATCATTACGGTGTGATAGCAATGAATACAAGGTGGTGGTTTTACCACTACCAGTGGGGCCTGTCACAATCACAATGCCTTCCGGGCGGGTGAGCATTAAATGCATTTCATCTAATGTTTCTTGGCGTAGGCCCATATTATCTAAGTGAATAATTGATTTTTCACGATCTAATACACGTAAAACAATATTTTCACCGTGAATGGTTGGGTGTGTTGACACCCTAAAATCAATTGGGCGACCACACAAGTTCATATTGAGGCGGCCATCTTGCGAGGCGCGTGTTTCTGAAATGTCTAAGCCACTAATTACCTTTAACCGTACGGCAACGCCGCCCCAATAGCTTTTATGTAAGCTACGGACTTGTTGCAAAACACCATCAATACGGTAGCGAATTCTAAGGAAAGATTGTTCAGGTTCAAAGTGAATGTCGGATGCACCACGTTTGACTGCATCCATGAGGAGTGAGCCAACTAAGCGCACGACTGGCTGCGTATATTCATCGCCATCAGCCGCTAGGCTTTGGTAATCAATTTCGCCCGTTTCTATTTCTTGTAGTATGCCGTCAACGGAAAGTTCATAACCATAAAATTGATCAATATACTCTTCAAGCTGTGCTTCTGCCGCTAATAGCGGCTTGAGTGTAATTTGTCCGCCAAGCATCGCGCGTAAATGGTCTAATGCCACAACATTAAACATATCTGCCATGGCGATCACCATGGTGTTGCTAGTCGCCTCAAACGCAACGGGTAGTAAATGGTAACGACGACAAAAGTCTTGTGGTACCAGCTGCAACGCCTCTTTATCAGCGACTACGGTTGATAAATCAACACTTTCTTGCCCCATGGTTTGCGCGATGGTATCGCGCACCATGGCTTCAGTCACAAAGCCTAAGCGGACTAATTGACGGCCAAGCGGAATGTCACTTTTATCTTGCTCAATTAACGCAATGCGGAGTTGATCTTGGCTGATCAACCCTTGTTGCGCCATGACTTCACCCAGTCGTAATTTTATTTGTTTATCACTCATAAAAAATGCTTTAATTGATGCATGTTAAGCGGCTATACGCGCTATGAAAGTTTATTGTAATGCGTTGAGCCGTCCTTCTATTTGCGCGCGACTAGGCGCTGATGCACCAGAAAGCGTGACTAAATTTAAAGCGCGCTGATAATGCGTTGATGCAAGTTTAGCTTTGCCAAGGTGCTCTAAACTAATGGCTAAGTTAAAGGCATATTCAGCGTTTTGGCCATCATAACGATTGGCATTAAAATAAGCCTTTTGAGCTAGTGGCCATTGATTTTCACTGGCATATAAATTACCTAATGATGCATGGTAATTGGCTGTTTCTGGGTTGCTAGCAATCAAGCTTTTGAGGCGGCTAATTTGGCTCATGGTATTGCGTTGCGGGTGAGCGCTTGCGATGCCAGAAAGTGCAGTTGGGTTGCGGGGCTCAATCTCTAGTACTTTTTGATACCAACCAACGGCATCAGCCCCACGGTTTTGTCTTTGCGCAATCACAGCCATGCCAAGCAATGCATCCACTTGCCTAACGTCTTTTTTAAGTACACTACGGTAAAGGGTTTTGGCGGTTGCATCATTGCCCTTAATGTAGGCGTCATAAGCATCTAATAAAGCTTGGTCTACGCTGGGCTGTTGCTTTTGAGTGACCACTTGTATAGCAGAAGCTTGCGCTGGCTTTTTAGCAGGGGACCTTACTGGGTTAGCCAGTGTGTTATTTGCAATGGTTGGTTTTGGGTCACCAACGGAGTCGCTATTTTCAATTGGAGAGCTGGTGTCACCAATAATTGTTTTGGTTTGATTAAATACAGTGGTTTCACTGCTGGCAGTCTGATGAACGGCTGGTTTGATGATTTGTTGTGTTGGAGTACTAGCCGTACTTGTTTTAACTATTGTGCTTAATTGTTTTTCGGGTGGGTTAATAGGGGCAACTTCCAACTGGTGTGCAATCACACTGTTCACGGGGGCGTGATCAATAGCTGCTTCATTTATATAAGGCTTATCTTGCGCTAGTAAAACTTCAGCATCATTGGCATTTAATGTGAGTAATTGAAAGCCAAACCAAGCAATACAAGCGGTAATGGTGAGTAATAAACCAATGATCGCTTTTGAAAAATGCGATTGAGACCTTTGTGCAGCACTGAATATATTGGCGGCTGCTTGTTGTTGCACAATGGTTTTAGCTCGTTTGGTATCAGGCCCAGTCGCTGTATCATCTAAAGATTCAAGTTCAAGCATTGCTTGGTTTGAAGAGGATGACGATTGACCATTAACGAGCTTGTTATCTTGCTCGGCGCTGGCTAATGCTTTCATGAGTAAGCTCATTTTGTAGCTTACCTTTCACCATCAGTTTCAATCGATTGCTGTAATTGCTGAGACGGTAGGTATTGTTTATAACCAGCTAACTCATCACTTTCTAAACTAGGGTTGCCAACCACGGTTGGCCGTAAGAAAATCACTAGCTCCGTTTTTTGAGTAAGGTCATCTCGCCCTTCAAATGCTTTACCGACGACAGGCACTTTTGATAGACCAGGCACACGATCAGAATTGCGCTGAATAGTGTCTTCCATCAAGCCACCAAGCACTGCGGTATTGCCACTACTAATCTGCAGCATTGACTCCATTTCACGCACTTGAATAACTGGGATTTTACTCACAACGTTAAGGGCTTGTAATGAGGGGTTGGGGTCAACCACATCAGCAATTTTTCGTGTAATAGTGGGGCGCACATTAATGTTCACCATATCAGAGTCACTAATTTGTGGGGTAACGCTCATCACCACGCCAACGGGTACTGTGTTGGGTGTAGTTGTTACCGTGTTAGAACTACCCGCATTTGCCACCAAATTATTTTGTACTTGCACCGTGAAATACACTAAATTATCAACGACTTTTAGTACAGCTGTTTGGTTATTTAACACCATGAGTTTTGGGCTGGATAATACTTTTGTATCACCAAACTGCTCTAACAAAGTAATGGATGAAGCAATATTGCCGAGTGAACTAACTGGGTTGATATAACCGACAGAAAAACCACTTGTTGCGGCATCAAGTGTTGGCCCTAAAGATTGTTGAAAGGTAAAACCACTACTATTGGCATTGTTGCCAAAGCGGCTCCAATCAATGCCAGTTTGAAAACCATCTTTTAATGCGACTTCAACAATGGTGGCTTCAATTAATACCTGACGTTTAGCGCTACCCATGACTTGGTCAATAAATTCTTGCACACGCTCATGCTGTTTGTTGGTTGCACGCACACTAATCACACCAGACTCAGGGTTAGCAATGACTTTAGCGGCGAACAGTGTTTTATATTGCTCACGTTGGTATTCGCTATCGCGCTGCGCAATACTGCTTGCTTCAGCATTAACCGTATTGGTATCGCCATTATTACCCGCTACACTTCTACTGGTACTGGTTTCTGTTCCGTAGCGCGAAACCATCACCTCTTTATCTGTTTCTTGTAGCAAGTCTTTAATGTTCTGGATCAGTGTTTCCCATAAATGGTTACTGGCAGTGCTATTAACTGAAGTGCGTGAGCTATTATTAGCACCATTACCTGAAACATTGCTAACTGAGCCGCCAGCACCGGATGTTTGTGAGTTGCTTGATATCTGGCCATCAGCCCCTATAAAGCCTTTGGTGTCGCGGGACATATTCACGTAATCAATTTTATAACTACGCAATGTTGGCATGTCTGGCGTAATGTTGAGTACGTTGTTAGCAATTTGATAGGTTAAGTCGACTTGCTTTGCGAGTCGTTCCAAAATGGCCGGTAAGGTTTGATCAACCGCATTCAACGTCACATTGCCTTGAATGGACGGGTGAATATCAATATTGATTTTGCTATCACGCGCAATGGCAAAAAGAACTTCTTTGACAGGCGTATCGTAGACCACCACACTATAAGTTTGTGGTTTTACAGTTGGTTTTGGTGGTGGCAAGTAAACTTGATTAGTGATTGGTTTAGGAATATCACTAACAGGACTTGGTTTTTTTATCGCCGCTTTGGTGACTGGCGCTGCAGCTTCACTTGTACGATTTGTTTTGGAGTCAATGTGGCCAGTAGATGGCGTGATCGTCGTTTCATGCGCGCAAGCAGACATCACTAATGCCATTAAAATGGCTGAATAGTTTTTTTGTCTCATTGTAAAATGATGCACGATAAACTTCACTAATGTTTCCCCCACAGGCACATTTGATGTAAATCTTATATTATTAATAATACCGCAAAAACATCTGACTATTCTACCCTATCTACGATAGGCCGTTTTAACGACAATAGTTTACACATGCTGTACGGATATTTAATGGTTAATTTCAGCTTGAATATTCCCAATCGTGCGGATAAATGGTGACTTGTTGTGCAACTGCCAAGGTAGCGTTTCGAGCCTTTGTTGTGCCTCAGCGTGGCTAGGATAGTGACCGTACAAAATAATGGTTTGTTGCGATGCATTATTCTGATGGCGATAAAGGTAGATTTTTGATAAATCAATTGCCTCACGGTGTTGGTTTAGTTCACTCATAATTTGTTTATCATTGATCGCCGTCATAATTTGAATAGAAAACGATTTTTCAGGTAAGGCTAATAATGCTTGTTTACTTTGTTCCATTTGCAACGCAATATCGGTTTTTTTTGTAGTTGTCAGTTTGATATGGTCTTTGCTTAAATCAATGACTGATTGATTTTGTTGTGTTGGCGTTGTTTGAATGGGCGCTGATTTAGGCGCCTTTGTAGCGTTGCTAGGCATTTCATTATTGTCCCCACTAACCACAGTTGGTACTTTTGTGGACATGAAAATAAGCGCAGCGATTAAGCCAATAATTAAAGCTGATGCAATCATAAAGTACAGTTTAAAGTTGACGGGCTTCTGACCAAACTCACTATCTTTAATAGCGGCTTTGACATGCTGTGGTGTGACTTGATAGCCATTTTCAGAAAATGCTGCCAGCAATGTTTTGTCTGCCAAAATATTCACACGCCTAATTAAACCATCACTAGCGGCAGCAATCTTTTTGATAGCCTTATTGCCAAATAGAGGTGGGCCGAAATAGCCTGCGGCACGTAGTCTGAAAATAAGATACTCGCCTATTTCAGTTGACTCTAATGGGCCTAGCGTGAAGCTATGCGTAATGCGGTCACGCAATTGTCTAATATCTAACTCATTTAGATTAATATCTAGCTCTGGCTGACCGAACAATACGATTTGTAATAATTTATCCTGATTGGTTTCTAAGTTGGATAACAAGCGAATTTCTTCAAGCGTTGCAATTGGCATTGCTTGCGCTTCTTCTACAAATATAACGGTTTGTTGCCCTTTTGCATGGCGCTTTAGTAAGTGGTTTTGAAGTAGCTGTAGCACTTTTAAACGGTCAGCATTACGCGGTAGTTTTAACTGTAATTCAAATGCAATGGCACGTAATACATGTTCTGGTTCTACACTTGGGATCGCAAGGTAAATGCTTTCAATGGTTTCAGGGAGGTTCTTTTGCAGCATGCGGCAAATCATGGTTTTTCCGCTACCGACTTCCCCTACGACTTTAATAATGCCTTCACCCTCTTTAATGGCATAGATAACCGCATCTAAAATAGCACCACGGTTGCCACCTTTGAAGAAGAAATCAGTATTCGGTGTGATTTTAAAAGGGGCTTCATTTAAGCCAAAATGCGGGTAATACATAAAGTGAGCGACCTATTTTTCTTCAAGCGCATTCATGCGGCTATATAAAGTAGTGCGGTTTACACCAAGCATTTTTGCGGCCTGACTTAAGTTACCATGGGTTATTTCCATGGCTGACTCTAAGTAAGCCCGCTCCCATGATTTTAAGACGACATCGAGTTGTATGTTTGCTTGATTTTTCAAATGGCGTTTAGCATTTTCAGCCAGACTGACTGCATCGTTAACGTTAATCTGGCCTTCTTCTTGCACAGGCATGGTGAGGTCAAATTCTGCACTTAATTGATCTGCCGTGACTGTTTTTCCTGAGTACTTAGCGATTAGCCGAATGACAATATTCCTTAATTCACGCACATTTCCAGGAAAATGGTAATCCAACCATAGTGCGCCAGACTCAATATCTAATCGGAAAGGCGTTTGCCCAATTTGGTCAGCATAAAACTTAATAAAGTGTTGGCGTAGGATATGGCGGTCTTCACCCAAGTCACGTAAGGGCGGCGCATTCACCGTAAACACAGATAAGCGATGGTACAAGTCCGCTCTAAAGCGGCCTTCTCTCACCTCTGTACGTAGGTTACGATTAGTGGCGGCCACAATACGTACTTTACTTTTTCGGGTATGCGTTTCACCTACCCGCTGAAATTCGCCATTTTCGAGCACACGTAACAGTTTTGATTGTAAGTCTAATGGCAGCTCACCAATTTCATCTAAAAATAATGTGCCCTCACCGGTATCTTCAAAGTAACCGCTATGGGCTGAAATGGCGCCAGTAAATGAACCTTTGCTATGGCCAAATAAAATTGACTCAGCTAATGCGGGTGAAATAGAGGCGCAGTTAATAGAAAAATAAGGTTTTTTAGCGCGCTGACTAGCCGTGTGGAAGTGTTTGGCAATGAGTTCTTTTCCGCAACCAGACTCACCTTCAATTAAGACCGGGAATGGTGAATCTGCAAATTGTAAAATCTGCGTTCTTAATGCTTGCATGGGCAAGCTGCTGCCTAATAATATATCTTTTGTTGCTGTTGGTTCTGATGCGTTTTCTTCAATATCTTGTACCACTAAAGCAGATAGTAGCTTCCCTTTTAGTTGATCGATATCACAAGGTTTGGCAATAAAGTCTAATGCGCCAAGGGATAAAGCCCGTTTGATATTCGACTCATCATTTTGGCCTGAGAGTACATGAATTTTAATTGAAGGTGTGTGGGCTAATAATGCAGAGACCACTTTGAACCCTTCTTCAGGGTTGTGCGGTGTTGGTGGTAAGCCTAAGTCAACTAATGCAAGTGCGGGTGGTGCAGCAAGTTGCTGTAATAAGCTCTTTGCTTGCGCTAGCGATTCAGCAACGTAGACTTCAAATGACTTACTTAATACAAAATGCAGGGTGTCAGTGATGAGTGGATCATCATCAATAATCATTAAGATCGGTCGAGTTTCTGACATTAGTAACCCTTTAGCTCATATTATGAATTAATTAGGTATTACTATAGTCTTAAAGTCTTAGTGTTTCAATGCGTAACTTTTATGAAATTAATGATTAAATTAAACGCAATGACTGACTGATATATATATGGAGCAGTTACATAACCCTTATGCTACTGCTTCTTCTTTTTTAGAATTGTCGAATGCGCCAGCTTTAACCAGTGCTTCAAAGTCACGAATTTGGTTACGGCCATTCTTTTTTGCGTAATATAACGCTTGGTCTGCACGGTCTACGATTTGTAGTGTTGCATCAGACGATTGAATTTGCGTATAACCGATACTCACTTTCACATCACCGACTTTTGGAAAAGTGAAGTTAGCTATTTTTGTTCTAAACCGCTCTAACACTAAAGCAATGTCAGCTTTGTTTGCGCATTCAAAGACCGCAACAAATTCTTCGCCACCATAACGGAAAAGCATGTCTTTTTCACGGAATGTTTGCTGCATCATTTTTGAAAAGGTGAGTAACACTTCATCACCAATTAAATGTCCATAGACATCATTAATTTTTTTGAAGTGGTCAATGTCAAATAACGCTAAAAAGTAAGAACTGTTTGGTTTATCATCTTGACGCATTTTAGTTTTGTGCATCGCAGTTAGAATTTTATTCAGCTTATATTCAAACGTCTTACGGTTCAGTAACCCTGTTAGGGTGTCGTGTTCATTATCACGAATAATGCCAGCAAAATTTTGATATACCTGTAAGACTAATGCAATGGTATTGCTTAAGGCATCATCTTGAATAATGGCCTCAATTGCAATGACTGCAATCACTTCATGTTGTGAGTTTGTTAACGGGTATATGTTGACATCAGGCTGTCCATTGTTAGTGTAAACACAGTTCTCACAACTGATAAAAGCAACGGTTAATACATCTTTTAATGCTTGAGGTAGTTGTTCACCGTGTGCATTACGATCACTATCTGTTGTGGCGAATATTTGCTTATCTAGGTTTTTTGCATGGTAAATTTTAACCGCATTAACGACCTCGGTATTGTCAGGTGCAATCAATTCACAAATTGACTTTGCCAGTAAATATTCTAGCGAAACAAGATCGCGTTCCCTGGTTAATGAAATAAGCTTATTTAAGACGGCGTGTGTATGATTTTTTTGCAAAATATTTAAGTGCTAATGGTTGATATTTAAAGGTACGGTTAGTCTACCTAGATACCGTGCTTAGCGATTGCATAATGAAAACTAAAATGATTGCTTAATCTTTGGGAATTAACTGCGGATTAATGTAATTGTTGTAAATCGAGCTTGCGTAATTGAGGCGCAAATTTTGCTGTTACACCAACCACGCCTATTGTCATCAAACCACCAAAGACAACGGCTGGTACTAAACCCATGAAGCGGGCAGCAAGGCCAGACTCAAAAGCACCAATCTCATTTGATGAGCCGATGAAAATACCATTAATCGCAGATACGCGGCCACGCATTGCGTCCGGTGTAGCAAGCTGCAATATCGTCTGCCTTAACACGACCGATACGCCATCAAAAACACCAGATAAAAACAACATGATCATGGCTATCCAGAATGACTGCGCAAGACCAAAGCCAATCATACAAACACCAAAGCCTGCGACTGTTGCAAGCAGCCATTTACCAGTATTAATATTGATTGGGTGCTTAGCAAGCCAAAAACCAACCATGATGGCACCAATGGCTGGAGAGGCACGTAGGATGCCTAAGCTCTCAGGGCCAAGTTGGTAAATATCATGAATGAAGGCCGGTAACAATGCGACGGCACCACCAAAGAGAACAGCGAACATATCTAATGCGGAAGCCGCCAGTAGGATTTGTTTGTTAAAAACAAACCGTAAGCCTTCAGCAATACTGGCGAGCACATTCACATCATCATTTTTTGGTTTAGGTTCATCAATTTTTAATAACCAAATAGAAATGGCAGCGCCTAAAAACAACAGGCTAGCAACACCATAAGTGGCCGTGATGCTGGCAAAGCCGATGAGTAAACCACCAAGCGCAGGACCAATAACTTGCCCACTTTGAAATAAAGAGCTGCCTAAGCCGCTGGCATTAGCAAAGTTCTCACGAGGAATAATCAACGCAAATAATGTGTTGTAGCTAGGTGAAATAAAGGCGCGTGCAATGCCCGTAAACGCAATGGCTCCATAAATAAAATAGGTGATATTGGTATTGATGTATTGATCGAGTAACCCTGCCGCAACAATTGTTAAGAATAAAGCATTGATCACAAGCATGACTGAAGCTAAGCTTGCGAAGAAACGTCTAGAACAGTGGTGGTCAACAGCATGACCAGCAAACAATGCGCAGCAAAAGTAAGTTACGACTTCAGCTAATCCAATTAAGCCTAATGATAAAGGGTCGCGGGTGATTTGAT
This sequence comes from Methylophilaceae bacterium, assembly GCA_034111445.1. Lineage (GTDB taxonomy): Bacteria > Pseudomonadota > Gammaproteobacteria > Burkholderiales > Methylophilaceae > Methylotenera. The sequence goes on from JAWUXH010000028.1 coordinate 106,346, forward strand.
AAATATGCCAACCAACAGCAACGGCGATCATTTGGTAAGCCAATACCATTTGAAAGCGATAAGCGATAAGCTTGAGGAATGCGTGATTGTTTGCGGTGAGGAGCTTTTTCATGAGCCGTGATTATAAGCGAAAGCATGGCGGATCAATCAAATTGTTAAGCAATGTTTTTCAGTTCAATAGTACAGATCATACAATTAGTTCAATTTGGAACTGTTAATGCTATGATTCAACTGTTAGTGCAGAGAATAAGGCAGTAGGTACTGCAAAGTACTGATGAGTCGTCATTGACCTAGTGTGACTCTGTCGAAATAGATTAGGCGCACTAACACCTTCTGCGGCGGCTTAAGGCGTCGGACTCCAAAATAGTGGTGTGTTGTTGTTCGGTGTGTTGAGTTGCACCATATGGGTTCGCCTTAACGTTTCGAATGCTTCATCAAAAGAGATGTTGCCATTCTGTGACAAGGCTTTTGCCGATGACTCACCAAATAGCGTCCAGTCCGGATTTTGAGTATAAGCATGATCTTTCATGCATAGCCGCATGACTCTTGCTTTCCTGCCTATAATTTCTAATTGTTGAAAGGCCACTTTGGCATCCATATGCGCTACAGACTTTTCTGATATTGCAATACACTCATTAAGGTCAGCCTGCAGCTGATTATTTGTCACAGGGGCCGGTTTACTGAATAACAAATCCATGTTGATGAGCCATGCCAATATTAATGCAAGGGCAACCACCAAAAGCACTATATAAGTTTTGTTCATCACTGGGGACCCTTAAGGTTATCTAAAAAACATACAATAAAACAAAAATGGCTTAATAGCAGTCATCATAAGACAAAATTTTTGTTATGAAAATGCATCTAGCGCGACCAATCAAATATAGGGGGAATTCTTGTATGGCAGAAAACCAACAAAAACAGTCGAAATCGATCATGGCGCAAATTAGAAATAATTTGGTGGCGATTATCAGTTTAATAGCAGCTGTAGGCGGATTTACGTTTGATACTTGGCGTGATCATCAAAATGAAATTAACCAAAATATGCGTGATGCAGCCTTTGAGGTATTGCAAGACTTAGGCGAGTTACAAACAATCGTAAACTATGCGCACTATGATGCGGATGCCTCACGTGGTAACCCCATTGATGGATGGAAGCATGCGGTTCAAGTACGAGACCTAAGTCACTTATTAAGTGCTGACAGTAAAAAGCACGGGCAGCAATTATATGATGTATGGGAAGCACATTGGCCTAAGCTAAAAAATGAGTCAGCGAGTGAAAAATTGATTAGCGATCAGATTGTGATGATGAGGCGTACCGTGATCAAAAATATCGATCAATTGAATTAAGTAATAAAAGCAGGTTTATTCTTAAGTTTTAACATTGCTTGCCGATAGCCATTACATAGACACAATTTAATGCTGATGGGTGATGTGATGAAAAATGATACGGATGAATTTTCAGGCGATCAATTTTATAATGCGTTCATTGCTGTGGATAAAGTTATCTATGGAGAACAAGATTTAATTCCATGGGATGAACCTGAACACTATAAGGTAGAAGACCTGAAGTTGGATGTTGTGTAATACCGTTGGTTGTCAGACCAAAATAAAAAACCCGCTTAGTGCGGGTTTTTTATTTTGAAACGACAACTAACTTATGTGCTTAAAGCGACATACGCTTCATCGTGTCATCTTTATCGATAAACTTATGTTTGAGTGCACCTAAAACATGCAAGATCAGTACGAGCAATACAATGATGATGGTAATTTCATGCGCTTCATGGAATATTTTTCTAAGGCCTTTATCATCTAAACCACCCAGTAATTCAATGCCAAACCATTTCACACCATATTTGCTTGAAACGGCTTGCATCAGACCGGTTAGTGGAATAGCAAACATCAGTAAGTAAAGGATGTGATGTGCGCCAGTCGCTAATCTACGTTCCCATGTCTTATAAGAGTTAAGCATTCTTGGTGCTTTATGCGTCATGCGCCAGAACAATCTAAATGCAATTAGACCAAGCAACGTAACGCCAATTGACTTGTGTAGGTTGAAGTAAAAAGTACGTGGGCTTGCTTCTTTAGCCAGCTCCCAGGTGTAAATGCCAAGGTCAAATAAGTCGTAAGACATCTCTTTTGGTGCTTCTTTTGGTAGGTCTGTCATATACCAACCAAAGAAGATCATAGAAATAATACCAATGGCAATTAACCAATGGAGAATGACCGCTACGGTTGAGTAGCGTTTTGTTGTTTCAAACATGCGTGACCTCGCTCTTAATGGGCTGTGTGACGAAAATTACATTGCTAATATTTAACTAGCTGTAATATTAGCGTATTGTGTACTTGTATTGAACCCTTAATTACAAAAATAATAGGAAGTTTGCGATGCTAAGACTTGGAATGTTTTTATTGAGTTTGCTGATGGTGGCCTGTACGCAAACCAATAGCGACCAAACTTTTGCGGTTGAGGCCATCGGTGATGGTATTTATGTACACCATGGTGAGCATCTTGATATAGACGTTGGTTACCAAGGCGACATCTGTAATATTAGTTTTATTGTCGGTAGTAAAGGCGTAGCGGTCATTGATACCGGCGGTAGCTTAAAGGTCGGCCAGCAATTACGTGCTGCGATTAAAAATGTGACAGATAAACCCATTTTGTATGTGATTAATACCCACGTACATCCAGATCACATTTTTGGTAATGCGGCATTTGTGGATGTTGGCACACCACCTACATTTGTAGGCCATGAAAAATTAGCCGATGCGATGACTTTACGCGAAGAGGCTTATGAAAAATTGAATGCCCAGTACTTGGGTCACGATGCAAAAGGGACGGTGTTAGTGAAACCCAGCTTACAGATTTCAGGGCCAGCTATTTTAGATTTAGGTGACCGTAAACTTAGCATTACCCCTTATGCAAATGCGCATACCAATACCGACATTACGGTGATTGATATCAAGACCGGTACTTTGTTTACAGGAGACTTATTATTTATTGAGCGTACGCCTGTACTTGAAGGCGATATTAAAGGCCTTATTACAACCATTGATACATTGAAAACATACGATGTTAAGCAAGTGGTACCAGGCCATGGCCCTGTTGCAAAAGATTGGGTGCAAGCGCTTAATAATGAGCAGCGTTACTTAAATGCCATGTTGACTGACATACGTGAAATTATTGCCAATGATGGCACGATGGAAGATGCGATGGATAACGCGGCTGCGAGGGAAAAACCAAATTGGTTATTGTTTGATATTGCAAATAGGCGCAATGTGAATACTATTTATCCTGCGTTGGAATGGGAATAAAAAAAGCGACTCAATTGAGTCGCTTTTTTGTGCTGCAAATTTAAACCTATTTTTTCAAGTTGTCTAATGCAAGCGCCATTCTGTGATGCAGGCCAACCATGATTAAACCACCAGCAATTGCCATGTACTGTAGTACAAAGATTAAACCATTTGGCTCTTGTAGTTTAATAAAGAATGCAAAGAATAGTGCATAACCAGCTAACACATAGGCACAAAGTTTAGTTTTAAAGCCTAATAGTAAGCCAACACCAAACACCAATTGAATGAAAATAGTCAGCGGTGCAAAAATACCAGGCAGACCATGCGCACTAAAGTAAGCGGCATATTTTTCATAGCCTTGTGGGTCGTTGCCAATTTGCGTAATGGTAACAAATGCTGCTACCACAAAAATTTGCGCTAATAAAACACGTGCTATGACTTCAATGTAATTTTTCATTTTTTCACTTTCGGTTAGTTTTATGATGACCGTTTAAATTCAAAGTCGACCATTATCAATGCCGTATTATAGAGATTTTAGTCAATGATAGCTAATATTGTCATACAAGAAGGAAGTTGGGATTTATTAAAGCCACAATTAATCCCAATCAGAACAGCCGTTTTTATTGTTGAGCAGGAAGTACCAGTTGCACTAGAGTGGGATGAAGACGATGCGAAAGCTGTTCACCTACTAGCACTTAACCAAAAAGGCCAAGCTGTTGGTTGTGCCCGTATTGTAAATACTGCGGCGGGTGATGTTGCAAAGTTAGGTCGTATGGCTGTGCTTAGCGCTGAACGAAAGCAAGGGTATGGCGAAGCATTGTTAGCCAATGCGATTGCACTTTGTCAAAAAGAAAGTAATCAAAACTTAGTACTTTCAGCACAAATGCATGCGATTCCATTTTACGAAAAGTTTGAGTTTAAAGTAGTGAGTGAGCGTTATCTTGATGCGGGAATTTGGCATGTGGATATGATTCGTACACTTAATCAATAGCTTGTATAATAGAGTCAGAAATTTATTCGTTATTGTTTTAATTTATTTAAGGAAATTACATGTCAAAACCAGTCGTTTTTAAAGCAGGTGAAGCAACCCTATACACTGAAGGTAAAGATACTTCAGCAGCTATGCCAGAAATTCTTATTGGTGCAGTTGACGGCCCAGTAGGTCAAGCATTTGCAAATATGATGGCACAATCTAAAGGCCACACAGCCATGTTTGCTGTGCGTGACCTTAACCAATTAGTACGTCCTGCTTGTATGATGGCGCCAAAAGTAACATTAAAAGATTCAGCTAATATCGATTTATTCGGTGGCTTAGTACAAGCGGCTACAGCTGATGCGATTTTAGATTGTGTGATTGAAGGCATTATCCCTAAAGAGCAAGTAAATGATTTATGTATTATTAGCTTGGTATGGATTGATCCAGGTGCGGCAACTGATGCAAACTTAGATAAAGCTGATATGTATAAAAACAACTATGACGCGACTAAGTTAGCGATTAAACGTGCGTTAAATGATGAGCCTACAATTGATGAGCTGATTGCTAACCGCAACAAAATCAAACACTGTATGTGGGAAGATTCATGGGATCAAAAGTAATTTGATTCTTAATTAAAAAAAGCGGCCTTGGCCGCTTTTTTTAATGCATGGTGCAAATAAATAAGGCCATTACATTTGATGTTTATTGTTAACCAGTGACTCTAAAATAGGAGAGCGTTTGTTGGCAACACTTTGTTCATACGGATGTTCTGTTTTGCCATAAAGCCTAGCGAGCTTTTTCACATAGTGCTGCGTTTCTTTATATGGGGGTACACCTTTATAGCGGTCTACTGCACCTTCACCAGCGTTGTATGCTGCAGCAGCTAGTTCTACATGGCCTTCATAATAAGCAAGCAACCAGCGAATATATTTAATACCACCTTTGATGTTTTGTTTTGCATCATACGCATTCACTACGCCAAACCGTCTAGCTGTTGCTGGGATCAGTTGCATTAAACCCTGCGCATTGGCATGTGAGGTGGCTTTGACGTTAAAAGCAGATTCAATGGCAATGAATGACATGATGAGCCTTGGGTCCATATCGTATAGCGCTGCTTGGTTTTTGACAATGCGATAAATGCGGGCTTGTCTATTAAAGATACGGTCTGCGCGGTCTTGGGTTTCTTTCAGTTTCTTATCTGCGCTTGCTTGGCGGATTTTTCTCAGTTCAATTTGCACTAATTCATCATGTGATAATTCAGGCTTTTCAACTGCATAAATGACCGGTTTTGGTCTAGCAAACATGCATTTAGGTAACTCACCTTCTGCTTCATCCGCAAGACGTGGTAATTCTTTAAGGGCTAGCGTATGTTTTTGTTCCGCAGCAATGGTATAAAAAAATTTCGCAACCGATTTATCCATCGGCACGCCTTTTCCATACTCGTGTACCCAGCCTAGTGCAAATTGCGCATTGGCATTACCATCACGCGCATCAGCGCAATAATTTGCATAGGCTGTATCAAACCCAACAAAAGCTTTATTACTACGACCAAATTTAAAGGCTAGTTCAGTTAATGCCGCATTAGGATTTTGTAATGGGGCAGATTCAATGGCAATGATTTTTTCAAGCTCGTATTTAGTTTTTGCTTTTTCTTGCGCTGAGTCTGAAATATCTTCTGTGGAAGCGAGCGTTGTGATTTCTGCTGACGCTGCACTGCCTGTTTCAGACGTAATGATTTCTTCTGCAAATGCAAAATGGGTATTGGAAATCAAAATAGCTAAAATAAAATGTTTAAATAGATGCATATGTGTAGAAAATACTACTTAGCCTAATTTTTAAGCATTAATCATAATAAATTATAAGAGCACTCACAATAGCCCAATTGGCCGCTGGAGTTAGTAAGTGATCACTTTTTACGATGGACGTATTTTACATGATTGTCATGAGATTACTAAAGTGACAGTAAAATGTTGCGCACTGGGGTTGGAATAGCCGCAGCAATAGCATCATCAACGGTTAACCATACAAGGCCGTTTACATCCATTGTTTTAGGGCGATCAATAACCTGTAATGGTTGCGGCGTAATCGCTAATTTATAGTGCGTAAAGACATGGTTGACGATCACCAATGGCTCTTCTGATTCTACCGATAACCCAAACTGTTCACGTGCCACTTCACTCGCAATAGCCGACATTGATATTTCAGGGAAGCTCCAAAGTCCAGCCCATATGCCTTTTTGAGGTCGTTTTTCCAGAAGCACTTCGTTCCCCATGCGCATAATCAACATGGTTGTTTCTTTATGTGGGATAGCTTTTTTTGGCTTAGGCGTTGGCAGTTCGTTAGTTTTATTCGCTATGAATGCCTGGCAGGTTTCTTTTAGTGGGCAGACTTCACATTTAGGCTTGCTACGCGTGCATACGGTCGCCCCTAAGTCCATTAAGCCTTGTGTATAGGGGACCATATTGTTTGGCGGTAATAATGTCTCAGCCAAGGCCCACATCTTGTTTGCAACCGCAGGGCTGCTTGGCCAACCTTCAATTAAGAAGTGTCGTGCTAATACGCGTTTTACATTGCCATCTAAAATCGTTTCAATTTGGCCAAAGGCAAATGAAACAATGGCCGCCGCTGTTGAACGCCCAATGCCTGATAGTGTTTGGGCGGCTTCAAAGTCTGTTGGGAACTGGCCATTAAAGTCAGCCATAATGGTTTGTGCTGCTTTGTGTAAGTTTCTGGCGCGAGAGTAATAACCTAGGCCACTCCAATATTGCAGTACTTCCTCTTGCTCAGCCTCAGCTAAGGTTGCAATATCAGGGAAGCGCCCCATGAATTTTGCGTAGTAACCAATCACAGCGGTGACTTGCGTTTGTTGCAGCATGATTTCAGACACCCATATCGCGTACGGGTCAGTGGTGTTTTGCCATGGCAAGCCGTGCCTGCCATGTACTTTTTGCCAATCGATTAGGCGCGCAGAAAACTCAGACATGATTGACCAGATTTAATTGTAGTAGGGGGTGTGTAGGGGATAGGTACTAAAAGTTAAGTAGTTTTTTCAGTACCTTTTCAGCTGGTTTCTCTTCAGTTTTTGCATCACCGGTAGCACCCTCTTTAGATTTTTTACCAAGCAAGCCTGTTAAGGTTTCAACTTTAATATCACCTTTCAGTACATCTTTAACCGCAGCACTTTTGCCGCCAGCGACTTTATCAATCAATTTTGATTTAGCCGCTTGCTTGCCAATTGCTGCAAAGTCCATACCAAACTTAGGTGCTGCAAATGTACCGGTGACTTTCACTGGAATGGCAAAACCTGCGAGTGATTTTAAATCTTCACCGCCTTGACCTTTAATTGACTTAACGACAGTCGGTTTCGCTAAGTAATCAATTTTTTCTTGACCAATATCAATGGTGCCGCGGCTATCACCCTTAGCAAGGCGCAGAATCGGCGCTTTCATCGCTAGGTCGTTATTGGTAGCCACACCATCTTTAATGTTGAATGATGCAGTTAGCTCACTAAAGTCAGTCTTTTTGTTGGTGTCAGAGTCAACACTGCTTTTACCTTTAAATAGATTTGCTTTTGACTTCACTGAGCGAATAGTCCCTGCAATATCAACCCCTTTAATCGCCCCGTCAGCTAAGTTCAATGCCGCTTTACCACCGAGCGTTTGCTTTAAAGCGGGTAAAGTATTACCCGTGCTTGTGACATTTAAGCTTAATGAACCCTTACCACTTAACATGTCATTGTGAATCGTGTCATGCAATAGCGGACCAATGTTAATCCCATTTAATTTCTGGTTAATTGAAAAAGCTGGCACATCACGTGCATCAATCTTCACAGAGCCATTGGTGCTACCACCATATAAGTTGGCTGAAAGAGGTGAAACAGTCGTCACCCCATTAGCCGCTTTTAGGTCAATGCGAATGTTTGATGCTTTTGTTTTGTCGAACTTAAAATTACCGATACGAATACTGCCATCAGCATTGAGCGCTTTCAACGCAGTTAAATCAAACGGTGCATTCTCATCTGTTTTGGACTCAGTTGCTGGCGCTTCTGATGACGAGATATAACGATTTGCATCTAAGGTGTCGATATCAATTAAAAAGCTGTATAGCGGTTTATCAAACTGACTAATACTAAAGTTACCCTTAATTTTACTGTCGTCTAATTTAACGTTTAAGCCAGATAAGCTTAATTTTTTACCGTTAGCTAACACACCAACATTTAAACCAGATAACTTGTATTTGTCATAAATTAGCTGGTCAATCTTCACATGGCCATCTAGGTTGAGTGTTTTTAATGCACTTAAATCTGGCGCATAACTACTAGCAGGCGTTTCCGCTGGTTGGGTACTTGGTGTGCTTGCACCCAGTAATTGGTTTAAATCAAGCGTGCCTGCATTTAAATTAAATTTAATGGCGGGTGTTTTAAAGCTAGCTACCGCAACATCACCATTTAATTTTGTGCTGTCTACATTAAGCGCAAAGTTACTTTTCACTTTTTCGTTTTTAACGTCAGCATGCAAGCCTAAGTTGAAATCACCTTTTACGGCACCATTAGGTAGTGCAGGGTCTGTAATGTCTAAGTTACCAACCAATTTTGGTAAGTCGAAAATTAAACCTTCAAGGTCACCTTTTAATGGAGATGCGAATGTACCTGCAATTTGACGCTTACCTTGTATGCCTGAAATATCACCGGTAATGCCTGAGCTTTGAATTGAGCTTGGTGAGCCTTTCATGTCTGATAATTCAAGATTCGCTTTAAAATTATCGTTCCCTTTTACTTGCGATAAAGCAACGGTAATTTTATTGCTTGAAACTTGATCATTCAATACAGTTAATGCAGGTGCGTTGAGGTCCACATTCAGTTGTGCACCATCAAACTCACCTGAGGCAAGTACCTTTAAAGCATCCACTAAAATAGTGCTGCTACTTAAGGTTGCATCAACACTGCCAAGCGCAGCAATATCTACATTTTTACCATCTAATAAATCACCAGTAATTTTTGCGTCTAAACCTTTAGCAATAAAGTGTTGTGTTTCAGGGTTTGCTAAAAAGTTACCAGCCACTTTCACATCTGCATTCACTGTAGGTTGGTTAGCATTCAAGTGAAAGCTAGCCTTTAAATCAACAGGCGTTGCTAAAGCAATACGGCCTGACTCCATATTAAATTGGCTCACTGCATATTTTGCGCCGCTGGCTTCGTCACTGTAATTAACTTCAGTATTAGTGATGTTAATGCCCTGTACATCAAACTTAACTGCTTCTGATGATTCCTCTTCTGTACTATCACTCAAAAGGTCATCAAAGTTTGTTGACCCATCAGCATGCTTAACAATATTCGCTTTTGCGCCATCGATATAAATTGTATCTACAACCAACTCTTTTTGAAGCAACGGCATCACAGAAAGCGCAACTTTCGCACTATTAACCGAAGCAAACTCTTTATCTGACTGGTGTTCTGATATGGCGATTTTGCCTAAGTTAGCACCAATTTTGGGCCAGTACGTTAGGCTAATGTCACCATCAATTGTTAAGGTGCGATTTTTTTCTTTTTTAACTAAATCGATCACTTGTTGTTTGTAATCATTCGGGTTAAAAGTCGCTGCAATATAAGCCACTAAAGCAATGGCAACAATAATTGCGGCGTAAAAAGCATACTTGATAATTTTCATGATAATTCGCTTGATAAAGTCAGTTATAAAAAGTGTAGCACTATAAGGGGCAATTTCTAGTGTTAATGCCTGAAATTAAAGTAAAAAATTAATGGCTTGGCCATAGGTATTGTGTGATGACTGTTGATCCAAACTTCCAAAATAGATAGAAAATTAAGCTATAAAAGAGAATGGTTAAGCATAAACAGATGATTGAAAATACAATCATGAGCCCATCTTGTTCTGTTTCACCAATGCAATAAAACAAAACGGCCAAACTTGGAAATAGGTTTTTAAATGGAATGACACCGCCTAATGGTACGGCTACAAGTACGCCAACACTGATTAATATTAAGCCGCTTATTTTTTTCCCAAGCAAACCATTGATTAGTACTGGTAGGCGAGGCTTGGTTAACTTGCGTAAAACCCCAATGATTTTCAAGCAAGTTTTAACGAGGCCTTGGCGTAGTGATTGCTTAAGCGCCACATTACGCACCTTGTTTGGTAGTGAGAGTTTGTCGTGGTTTTTGTAAAGCTGCCAACCTAAGGTGATATACGCACTACTGCCGATTAGCGCAAAAAAACCTAATGGAAATGGCTGTAGAAATGGCAGTGTCAGCAAAGTAGCGGTGAACGGGTATGCTTGGGTACCAAGCATGTCGATTGAGGCGCCAAGCTTAAGTGGCTCAGTTGGTGCTGCGGCTGCAAAGCGCGTTAGGGTGGAAGCAAGTTCTTCATAACGACTCATAGGCACATGTTGTGTTTGTTATTTAATGAACACCATAATACCAAGGGCAATGCGGGAGTAGGTAAATACTTTAAAGTCGTGCGAAGCAACAAGCTTTAAATTGGAATTCACCGTCAATGGTAAAAGTGCCAAAGAAATGTATGGCGTATTGTAGAAGAGCGTATTAAGCAGATTTTAAAATAAAAAAGGGCGAATAATCGCCCTTTTTCAATAAAATTACTTAATAGTAATTTTACTTAAGCATACCTAAAACAGTACCAAGCAGGTCACCTGAATTATCGTTTACTTCTCCGTCTGGAGTCATTTTGTCAATCACACCAGGTAAGTGCTCAGCTAGTTGGCCTGTTAACATGCCAGGGTCAATACCAAATTTAGCTGCCATTTCAGCAATCATATCGTTACCTAAAACACCACCAAGTTGATCAGCAGAAACAGCAGCGTTCTCGCCTTTACCAACCCATGAAGCAGCTGCATCAGCTAAACCACCTTCACTCAATTTACCTAAAATACCGCCAAGACCGCCATTTTGGTTAAACATTTCCATTGCAATGTTTGCCATGCCGCCTTTATCGCCACCAAGCATGTTACCAATTACTGCACCTGCTACGCCATCTAATAAACCCATTTTTATACCCCTTGTAATTTTAAAATTCAATTAAGCTGGCTTCAATATAAAATGCTTGAAGCACACTTGCTATAGCCATTATATAACGTTTATATAGCCTGTTTCGTTGACGATAAGTTAAGAATGGTTGAGCATAAGTGCTTCACATTCAGTCACTTGTGTCATTTTAGAAGCGCTCACCACGTCTTAAATAGCGCCATTCACCAACTGGTAGTTTGCTTAAGTTGACACTACCAATACGCACACGCTTCAAGCCAACTACATGCAAGCCGACCATTTCACACATCCGTCTAATTTGACGCTTTTTACCTTCACGCAAAACAAAGCGTAATTGGTCTTCATTCTGCCAGCTGACTTTAGCCGGTTTTAATTGCTCGCCATCTAAACTCAAACCATGGTTAAGTAAGTCCATGCCGTTATCGTCAATTTCACCCTCAACACGTACTAGGTATTCTTTCTCAACTTTTGAATCTTCACCAATTAAGTGACGGGCGATTCTGCCATCTTGAGTGAGAATTAATAAACCAGTTGAATCAATATCTAAACGACCAGCTGGCGCTAAGCCTTTTAAATAGCTACGCTGAAAGTCTCTTTGGTCAGCAGGCCCTAAATCTGGGTCATCAATCCACTCATTATCTGGGTGAACCAACACAATCGCTGGCTGGTAATCATCTTCAGCTTGTCCGCTGACATAACCCACAGGTTTATGTAATAGGATAGTCACGCTTTCTTCTTGATATTGCTGCGCATAACTACTAATGATAATTTCAGCTTCTGGGTCAATACGCGTGCCTAATTCTTCAATAATGACACCATCTACCATGACCCAATGGTTCTCAATCCAAACATCGGCTTCACGGCGTGAGCAAAGACCACGTTGCGCCATGACTTTTGAAAGGCGCGGTCTATCACTGTCACTCGGTGTTGATGAATTTTTATACGCAGCTTTAGCAGCCGCACCATAGGTAGGCGCATTTGCGTCATAACCATCACGCACTTTACCGCCACGTCTTGGTGACTGACGATATTGCGGCTCATCTCTATTCTTTTTACCCGGCGTGGTACGCGTGTCAGGGCCAGCAGGTCTATGCTGCCTTTCTTGATGCGGGTCTTTAGACCTTGGTGGCGTTCTGTTGTCAGACGATCTATTATCTCTAGCAGAACGGTCACGTGAATCATTACCTGAGTCGTTCGAATCAGCCCACTCATCCTTAACCACTGGTTTCGGTGGTGGTTTAGAGCGGTCACGTAATGACGGATCAGCTCTTCTAAGCGGTTTGTTACGGGCTGAAGGAGCTTCAGATTTGTTTTTATTTAATTTAAGTGTAGTCAAAATAGGTTCCAATGCGTTATGCATTTTAACAGACTAAAGCTTGCGATTTGTACTACTAGCCTATTATTAAGTTAACCAAATGTAAAGGGTCCGTAAAAATGGATGCAACCGTCAATATGTCAGCCGCGGCCATCGCACTGAATCGTTTCGGTTTAGGGGCAACGCCGAATAGTGCTGTACCTGCCAACCCAAAGCAATGGTTGTTGTCGCAGCTTAATGCTTACCAACCATATCCAAAAGCTTGGCAACAACATCGCCACACTGCTGAATTAGTCACCGCTTATTATGCGCGCAAACAAAATAAGATGGGTGAATCGCAAGATAAAAAAGCCAAAATGGCTAAGCGTAAAGCCTTTAATCAAACCGCACGCCGTGGTTACCAATCTGCCGTACGTATGCGCATGAATAGTGCTTTGCAAACGCAAACCCCTTTTGTTGAAAGATTAGTACACTTTTGGGCAAACCACTTTGCTATCTCAGCTGATAAAGCTGAAACACGTTACTTAGCTGGGGCCTTTGAGTTAGATGCTATTCGACCACATGTATTGGGTAATTTTAAAACGATGTTAATGGCGGTTGAAAAACACCCTGCCATGTTGGTGTATTTAAACCAAGTGAACTCCATTGGCCCACACAGTAAGGCTGGCATACGTGCCAATCAAAAGAAGCCAACTCTTAACCGTGGCTTAAATGAAAACTTAGCGCGTGAAATTATGGAACTGCATACGCTTGGCGTGAGGAGTGGCTATACCCAAAACGATGTGACAGCGTTTGCCCGTGCTTTAACGGGCTGGAACGTGCAAAAGGGTAAGCAGCGCCGCAATGATATTGCACAAGCGAATGGTTTTGCATTTAGGTCAAACATGCACGAGCCCGGCTCGCGTACCCTATTGCAACAACAATATCCGCAACAAGGGTTAAGCCAAGCAGAGGCGATATTAAGTGATTTAGCTATTTCACCGCATACCGCCAAAAACATTGCCACTAAACTCGTACGCCATTTTGTGGCAGATAACCCGCCACGTGCCTTAGTTGAACAATTGACCAATACATTTGAACGAAGCCAAGGTGATTTAAGCAGCGTTTACCGTGAGCTGATCAATGCCGTAGAAGCTTGGCAACCTGCACCAGCCAAATTTAAAAGCCCATGGGCTTGGGCAGTATCAGCCTTGCGTGGGTTGGATATCAACAGCATTGATGATGAAAAATTAGCACAATATTTTGACCAATTAGGCCAACCCATTTGGAAGCCCGGCTCACCAGCGGGTTACGCTGATACCAGTGCCGCATGGCTATCCCCCAGTGCCTTGTTGCGGCGCATAGAAGTGGCGCAACGGATTGCCAAAACACTGGGTGCGCAGGCAGATGGACGCACCCTAGCCCCTAAACTATTATTGGGTGGATTAAGCCAAGCCACACAAACGGCTATTGCAAGGTCTGAAAGCGCAACTTCTGGTTTAGCGCTATTGTTTGTATCACCAGAATTTTTAAGGAGGTAAGCATGATTAATCGTAGAGACTTTTTACGGGTAATGGCCACAGGTGGCGCGATGCTTGCTATGCCGAAATTAACATTCGCCAAAGCGAATACCAATCAACGTTTTATCTTTGTTATGCAACGTGGTGCCGCAGACGGCCTAAATATTGTCATCCCATACGCTGACCCAAATTACGCTAAGTTACGAAAGTCATTAGCCATTGATGCATCACAAGCCGTTAAGTTAGATAGCTTGTTTGCATTGCACCCCGCATTAAAGCAAACCGCAAAACTGTATACCGAAGGCCAAGCCCTGTTTGTACAGGCCGTGACCGCCAACGCTCACACTTTGATGCGCAAAACGTCTTAGAAACGGGAGGCAACTCACCTTACCAATTAAAAGATGGCTGGATGAACCGTTTACTGACGCTGTTAGCAGGCAAACAAAAAGAGGCGATTGCCATTGCACAATCAGTACCGATGGCGTTGCGTGGCAATGTGCAAGTCGCCTCGTATGCGCCATCAAAATTGCCAGATGCCGCAGAAGACTTAATGCTAAGGGTCACAAAACTATATGAAAATGATGATGCTTTACATGCCGCATGGACATCAGCCATGGAAGTTGAAAGCATGGCCGCACACGCCACTAAAAAGCGTGACCCTGCAGGCCTCGGTAAGTTAACCGGTGGATTTTTAGCGCGAGAAGATGGACCAAGAATCGCCATGTTGGAAAGTAATGGCTGGGATACGCACAGTGGTCAAAACGGCCGGTTAAATCGTCAGCTTTCAGGGTTAGATGGCTTTATTGCATCATTAAAAGAAACGCTAGGCGATACTTGGCAACAGACCACTGTTTTAGTTTGTACTGAGTTTGGCCGTACTGCCTCAGTGAATGGCACACAAGGTACGGACCATGGCACGGCATCTGCGGCCATGTTGTATGGCGGCGGCTTAAAAGGTGGCAGGGTGTTAGCGGATTGGCCAAGCTTGAATAACGCTAGCTTATATCAAGGGCGAGACCTAATGCCAACATTAGGGTTAGATACCTTAATCACTTCAGTGGTCGCAGAGCTATATGGGTTGGACCCTTATCGTGTGCGTAGGGTGTTATTCCCACAAGGAAGTGATCTTAAGGCGTTAGAGGGCTTTTATCGTACTTAAGTGATGAATGTGATGTGGTATTTAGAAAACAAAAAGGCCGTAGCAAATAAATGCTACGGCCTTATTTTAATAAACAACCCTTATCAACTTGGCGTTACCACCAAATCGATGAAAAGCGATTATTTATCGTTATCACGCATCTTGCTGAACCAGTACTCTAGTTGTTTACCAGCTGCATCACGACCACCAAGGCCAAATGCTAAAGCAACAGCTACTGCAATAGAACCAAGAGTTAAGCCAAATGCCATGTTAACGATGTCATCAGCAATACCCATTGCACGTAAGCCCATTGCAACCACTAAACCGATAATCGCTAGTCTAGCAATGGTTGCTAAGCCAGAAGAGTTTTTACCGCTTGCACGATCAATTGCTTTATAAGCTAGGTTAGATAACCAGAACCCGATCATTAAGATCACTGAACCAAGTAAGATATCGCCACCGAACTGGATGAACATTGAAACAATGTCACTCACCTGTGTGAAACCTAAACGGTTAGCCGCTTCAACTGAAGCAAATAGTAATGCAAAGAATACGATTACTTTACCCACTAATACTGAAACAGTTGTTTTAGCAGTGAATGTTTCTGAAAAACCAAGTTTCGCAGGTACTTCATTAAAACCAATACCTGTTAATAGGTTAGTCACTATTGAAGCCACAAATCTAGAAACATAATAAGTAATGGCTAAGATCACAGCCGAAGCTAAGATGTTAGGAATTGCACTAAACATCATGCCAAGCATATCGCTTGCTGGTTGTGAAATTGAATCCATTTCCAGTGTATCTAAAGCAGCGATTAATGAAGGTACAAATACCAATACAAAGATTAAAGTACCAGCAACACTTGAGATTTTAAAACCACCAGTATCACCCATGCTTTGTGTGAATTTATCAACACCAGCAGTACCTAGGATGTTTGATACTAAACCACTTAAGATTTTAGCAACAATCCAACCAACAAATGCAATCACACCGCCAGCAAAGATGTTTGGCAACATGCCCATGATTTTGTTAACCATACCTTGTACAGGTAGTAGTAAACCATTCAACTCGAATGTTGAAAGTAGCGCAGGTAAGAACATTAAGATAATTAACCAAAATAACATGTTGCCTAGATTCTTACTCATTGGCTCCATGTTTGCTTCTTTGCTTAATTTTTCATCTAAGTTTGTTGCCGCAAGTGCTTTAGTGCTTAATACTTTCACTAAAGAAGCAATTGCCCAAGCAATCGCTAATAGAATCAAACCACCAAAGATACGTGGTAAGTATTCAAATACTTGAGAAACAAGTAGGTTGAACGGGCCAGAAACTGAATCTAAGTTCAAGCTGCTGAATACCCCGATAAGTGTCATTAATAAAATGAGTATGAATGCGCCAAATGAAATGCCTGATGCTAAGTCAATTTCTTGACCTGTACTATCTGAAATGCGTTTGTTTAAGCCAATCATGGTTAAGAAATGGTTAAGTCCAGCGCGTACTAGTACCGCTAGAATCCAACCACCGATTAAAATTAAAACAGCACCCAAAATGCTAGGTAAATGTTGCCCTAGCTGACTTTGGATACTGTTAAACAGTGTAGTAAAGTCCATTGTAAATTCCCCTAAGTTATAACAAGTATTAAAAACATCAATACTGATAAGGTAAACGATACTCTATATTCAACAAATATAACAATTGTTATCGGAAATTTACAATTGGTTCCATTTTTGAATAAATGGCGTGAATAGTACATAAAATTATGTTTTATATAGTAAAAATGCCTGCATATAGCAGGCATTTTTAATCATTCAAGTGTTACTTAAGCTTGAGTTATTCTCTCCAAGCATGGCCTGGCATATCGCAATGGCCACAAAGTGTTGCACCTGCAGTCGCAACAAGGTGGTCATTTTCAACCGTATCGCCACTCACGCCAACAGCGCCAAGTAAGTTCCCATCTTTATCAACAATTGGTACACCACCTGGGAAAGTGATTAAGCCGTCATTTGAGTGCTCAATGCCGTAAAGCGGTTGTCCCGGTACTGAAAGCTTGCCAATTTCACCTGATGACATTGAAAAGAAGCATGATGTTTTTGCTTTTTTAATAGCAATGTCGCTACTGCCAATCCAAGCATCATCCATACGTGCAAATGCTTTGATGTTTCCACCTGAGTCTAAAACAGCGATACACATCTTAAGGTTTAATTCTTCTGATTTTTTCACTGCGCTGTTGACGATTTGTTGTGCTTCTTTAAATGATACGTGCATTAACTTCTCCAATAAAATTGATTCTGACGCGAAGGCCTAAAGCCATGTTGCCTGATAATTAGAACGAGCGGATAAATTGCCGACCTGCTTTTATCTTAACAGATATCTAATTGCGCGCGACTGTACCCATTGACATAATTAATGGAACTTAACACCTTGGCGGTGGTGATCTTCAATGTGTGATTTTGCTTTATTTTGTATAGTTAGTTATTTCTATAACGTTCATTGCTATAAAGCCATGCAGGTAATAGTGAGTGAGCTAACGCACGTTTTGCTTGCGCGTTAGCATTGGCTGGAGCAGCCACGACCGTGACCTTTTTACTTGTCCTATCGTAATGGCCAAACGTAGCAACTTGATCGGGGCGTAAAACGACTAATTCTTGCCCCTCCATCCATGCATAATTTTTGTTATATTGCATCATGGCACGGCCAGGGGTATTGTCTGCCTCACTACTCAAATCACGACCGATCATTGGGCTTTTAACTTCAATGCCGGCTAATGACAATAAGGTCGTTGGTAAATCAATTTGGCTGGCCACTGTTTTGATTTTTTTAGGTTTAATGTCTGCCCCTAAAATAAGCCCTGGAATGTGAAAATGGGTGACTGGCACTAAATCAGCGCCACGAACATGGATATCGTGGTCAGCCACCACAAGAAAGATGGTGTCTTTATAGTACTCGCTTGTTTTCGCTTTTTTAAAAAACTGACCTAATGCAAAGTCCGTATATTTGACCGCATTATTTTCCGTGGCTTTTTCGGCTTCATATGGTTTGATGCGCCCGTCAGGGTATTCAAATGGGGAGTGGTTAGAGGAAGTAAAAGCCAATGTGAAAAATGGTTGTCCAGTTGCATGATGTTTCGTTAATTGTTCATGTGTGCGGTTGAGTAGGTCTTCATCAGAGACGCCCCAGCTACCAACAAATGATGGGTTTACATAATCCTTTTGATCAATCACTTGTTGAAACCCATTGCCCATAAAAAAACCACGCATATTATCAAAGTGAGACTCACCACCATAAATAAATTCTGTTAAATAGCCTTGATCACTCAGAATGCTAGCAAGTGTTACAAAGTTATTTTGCGCGAGTGATAACTTCACAACACTGCGAGCAGGGGTCGGTGCAAACCCAGCAACAACCGCTTCAATACCTCTTACAGAGCGTGTGCCAGTTGCATATAATTGTTCAAACCACCAGCCGTCATTTTTAAGTTTTTCTAGTTCAGGTGTTGCTGGAATGCCACCAAGTGACTCAACAAATGTGGCCCCTAAACTTTCTTCCAAAATGATCACAATATTTAATGGCTTATCTCGATTTCTACTTGGCTTTTGTAGGGACAGTGTAGGGAATTGTGCATGGTTTAATAGTTGGTTGTTGTCTTGGTACGTAGCCCTATTGTTTTTAAACTCAGCAATCATCTCTTTAGTAGACATTTTGCCGTAAATTTTGCTAGAGCCTTTTTCATGCTTCAAGTTGTAAATGGCATAAAGGACTGAGTACGGAGAATTTAAAATAAGCGTATTAACCATTGAGTCATTAGTAATGGCAAATAAAGCTGGATTAGCTGGGCGGTGACCTAGTGTAGAGCGAATGCTGAGTATGGTTAATAAAAGTACCAGTGGTAACGCAATTAAAAAAGGAAGCAGGCGGAAGTGATTTTTTTGTTTTACCCATGGTTTTGCTAATTGAATCATTAACCAAACCGCGGCTACAATCGCGATGATACCTGCCAAGACATGTACTCTAAAGCCATTCCACAACATCGGGATGACCTCTTGAGGGTATTTTAAATATTCTACAAATAGACGGTTCGGGCGTGTATCGTATTCTGCAATAAAGCCTGGTGATGCCGCTTCTAAAAAAATAATGAACGAAATGACAAAAACAAGCCAAATAAACGTGAAGTAACGCCATTGCTGCCAAGCTTTAAAAATAGCAAACAATGGTGATAGTAACAACGGAATAAGGGCGAATAAGCTGAGCAAAATCAAGTCGACGCGTACACCTTGCAGCAATACGTCTTGCAATAAGCCAGTAGCCGTGACGCGGTCTGCTTGCCATAGTATTAAGCTAATACGCGAAAGTGAGAGTATTGGTAAGCCAATGATTAACATTGCTACCAAGGGTGCGTAAGCGCCCGTTGGTCTTAGTTTTTCCCAAAAAGATTCACTAATATTGGAAGGTTGGAAAAGTGAATGTTTAGTGACGGCTTGAATGCTAGTTGTGTGCATGCTGATTAGTGCTTGTATGTAAGGTAATTAAAATAGTAGCAATTATAATGCCAGTCGAAATTAAGAAATGTAAATAGTTAACTATTTGATTATATTAATAATTTTTTATATTTAAACTGTGTTGAAAAGTGAGGATTCTGCATTTCATGCAGTATGTATGCAATAGTTGCAGGTTTCGATACGCATAAGGGTTTGTTACGGGCGTGTAAAGCCGAAGGTGTTAATGATGGTAAAAGGAATTAGCCAATTTAAACTTGGGATTTAAGAGTAATAAGTCAAAGTGAAAAAGGTAATGTTGATTATTTATTGAGATGTTTTCTGGCAATGAGAGTTGGTTTTTTAAGGCCGCTCGATACTGCCGCTGGAATCACGCCATTTAGCCATGCAAAAAATGATTCTGGTTGGCCAATATAGTGTTCATCTTTTTCTCGGTGAATTGCTTCAATAATTTCATTGGCGACTTTAACAGGGTTATCCACATTGGCTTTTGTTTCGGCCATCATTAATGCCGATGCTTCATTGTTAATAGCGGTTTTAATCGCTCGCGGTGCGATATAACTCACTTTGATATTGGTATCGAATAACTCACGGCGTAGGGCTTGCGAAAATCCACGCAATGCAAACTTACTGGCACTATAAGCTGTGTAGTGTGGGTAGCCCATTGAGCCGAAAATTGAACCAATATTCACAATTTGACCAGCATTACGCTCAGTGAGGTGCGGTAATAGGGCCCGGGTTAATAGCATTGGTACGATTGAATTGATATACATGATTTGGGCGATACGGGTAGGACTTTGGTCTTTAAAGTAAGTAAAGTCTAGCGTGCCGGCAGAGTTGATCAGAATGTCAATTTCACCCATTTTAGTTTTGGCCGACTCAATCACAACTTCTGCCGCATTTTCTGCTTGAAAGTCATTGATGATTGGAAATGCACTACCGCCAAGCGTGGTTAGTTCTTGCGCGAGTTTAATTAATGTTGTTTCGTCTCTACCGACTAATGCGACCTTTGCGCCGAGCTTACCTAGTTGCAAGGCAATCGCTTGACCCAAACCGCCATTGGCACCAGTTAACACAATAGATTTATTGCTAAAGCTCATACTACCCTCATTCACAATAGTGATTATTTATTTGTTGGAAGTTGACCGTAAAGACTGTTATTAATAGTGCCACAATATATAAATGAATGTAATCTGTTTTAAGGAGAAATTATCAAAAATAAGGTGCTTCATTACATGGTGCGAGATTCAATCTCTTTGAAAATATTCCCATATAATTGATAAAAGTTTTTAGCCGACTGTATTAACAGTGCTTGGTCAGCAGTATCTGTTATTTGATTAACGAGACCTTCATAAAATTCCGTATGGCCGACGTCTAAGTCGCCATGGGACAGTAGGTAGGTAAATGACTTGGCTGAAAGATTAAGGCTTGTCATGAGGCTTTGTCCAGCTTGCGTCGCAACAGCCGTACTGGTGCCTTCAAGCACAAGTACCATGCCAAAAAAACCAATAGGGTTAACACGGTTAATCATGTCGTAAGCGTAAGCAACCATTACTTCTGTTGCTAAACTAGGCGGGCCATTTCGCACCGCTTCTTTATCAAATCCTGAAGCCGCAATATCATTCAATACCCATTCTTGGTGGCCCATTTCCTCTTCAATATACTCACCTAAACCGGTGCGTAACCATTCATAATTTTCACTTAAGCGACCACCACAAGCCATTAGTAAAGGCACGGTATGTTTTACATGGTGATAGGCTTCTGTTAAAAAGGCGATATATGTTTCGAGTGAAATCTTGCCAGCGCCACCTTGCGTAATCAGTGGTAGGCTCATTAAAGTGTTACGTTCTGTCGTTGTTTCGGTTAGTAGTGTTTCGTAAAAAGACATACATCATCCTTAAAATATTGGGTGTTTGTTAAATGTAGATTATGAAGCGGTATAAAGCGCGTCAATGACAGGTTGGTAAATCTTCCAAATTTCATTGCGCTTGAGTCGACCATTAGGCGTAAGTTGATTATTACTCACACTAAAAGGCTCTGTTGCTAGTAAGTACTGACCGACCTGTGCGTAATCGGGAAGTGAAGCGTTTATTTGACTAATCGCAGCATTGATTGAGGCGGGTGTTGTATTTTGAGTCGTCAATATCAACGCGGTATTCCAAGGCTTAGATTCACCAAACAAGCATGCTTGTTGAATTGCGGTTGTACTCGTTAAGTCACGCTCTACCCATTCTGGTGAAACATTACGACCAAATGAAGTGATGAAAATATTTTTTTTGCGGCCAGTAATGAATAAAAATTGCGCGTCATCTAAGTAGCCAATATCACCAGTATCAAGCCAACCTTCATCGGTATTAGCTTGATTGATATAGCCTAAATAATTAGCCCCTTTGACGAAGATCTCATGATTGTCGTTGAGCTTGATTTGTAAGTGCGGTAACACTTTTCCTACGCTGCCGACTTTATTCGCGGCGGGAGTATTGAGTGCAACCACTGAAGCACTTTCAGATAAACCATACCCCTCAAAAACAGGTAAACCAACTGCCAGTGCACGTTTGATTAAACTAGGAGCGACGGATGCGCCGCCAACAGCCAGAAACCGTAAAGACGTTAATGGTGCGGCACCACCTTCAATAAAGTTAACAAGCGCACTGAGTAACTCCGGAATCAGAATCGCTGTAGTGGCATGACTTTTTTTCAAGGCTTGATATAAATGCTCAATATCAAAGGCGCTACCTTTAAAGCCAACTTGATTGCTTGGCAATATGTGCGCTGTGCCGCCAGCTAATAAGGTTGCATAAAGGCCAGCTACATTTTCAAGTAACGTCGCTAATGGCAATATGCATAAATGTTGATCTTGGGGTGTGAGTTGCACTGCCTCAGTAATTGATTCTGCAACCTGTTGCATATTGTTAGCACTTAAACACACGCCTTTTGGTTGCCCAGTTGTGCCAGAGGTATAAGTGATTTTTGCCGTAGAATCAGGTAGCTTGGTCGATGCTGGCTCTACGTTTAGCTCGATAAGCGTTAATTTTTTTTCATCAATGCTTAAATCAAATGTTATTTGGGTTGAGTCTTTAAATAAGGCTGTAAAGCGTGCTGGTTGATCCGTCACGATCATACTGATACCAGCATCTTGAATCGCATGCTTGAATTGCGCATCAGAGAAAAAGCTTGGTAGCGGGACCAGTGGATTTTTTTCTGCCATGGCCGCAATATCTAAAACAGCCCAAGCAGGACCGTTATCAACGGCCAGCGCGGTTGTATAAGTAGCACAATATTGCGCTAACTGTGTTTGAGTATTTTCAATGTGACCCTGTAATGCTTGGTAATTGAGTGAAATGCCATCACCTTGAATGGCAAGATGCTCAGGCATGTTAGCGGCGTGTTGTTTGATGACATCATGGAACTTCATAACATTAGTCCTCTGCAATGCCTCTAATGGCAACCACTTGCGGAGGGCTATCGTAATAACTACCCCATACCGCTTGCTCTGCTAATGGCAGGCGTGATTTGTCGGCTTTGTGTAATGGGTAAACGTCTCGACCACCCTTAATTAAACCATTTTGCAAGCTGTGGTGCGCGGTTGCAACACACCACCCAATACCAATATCAAGACTATGTTGAATGACATGCGCGATGAGTACACCGGCATTGCGTGGGTTTGAAACAGCTAAGTTACCAATACACGTTATTTGATCACGGGGAATGCTTTTACCTAGTTTACGACTGATTAACTGTTCAATCGGCATATCAAGATACTGTTCAAGGAATAGCGGTTCTGCATTTGCTTCACGCATCCCAAATGCGGCCATCAGTACACCACTACTATCTCGCAATGCAACCAGTGTTGGCATAAACGTTGTGACATTGGCACCATAGTTGATTTTAAATACGGAGTGAATAAAGGCCTCTACTTCAGCTCGGCAAGTAGCATCTTTTGTAACCGTATGTGCTGTAATTTCTTTCACTTGATAGCGCCTTGTTTTGACAAAGTTTCTGAGTTGGTAGGCCGTTTCGGCAGTAAATAGTTCATTAGTTTGTGCAGTATGTAACATCATCAAAGCCCCCTTAAGTGGATTAATTACTTTGAATGATGCAATGCGCATGCCAAATTAAAATATTATTTTAATTCATACACTTAACATTTTATATGGCGGACTATTCTGCAAACAATGCATGAAGACAAACTTGGAAAACACACATACACGCAATTTTTGCAGGATATGATAGTGGCAACCTTTATCGCGCTGACTAAACCTCAACGTGACTAAAAAACAATAGAAACAATAACTTAATTACATTTTGGCCTGATTTTTTTAACATGGCACTTTGATTGCTATTCATCCTTACCTACATTCATTTAGTTAAGGACTACTGTGCTAACAATTAAGAAACCAACTTTATTATCTTTTTTATTGTTTTGGTATCTCACCACCATTACACAGTTATTGATTAGTTTATCTGGCGTTACTTCTTTTGAGGGTGTTAAAGATGCAACATTTACTGCATTCTTATGGATGATTCCGATCTGGCTATGGCCGCAGTATGTGAAAAAAATGACAGGTGTCATTGGCATGTTGCTTTGGGTGTTCGCATTACCTGGATTCGGTTACTTTCTGATTTATCATCAAGAGCTTTCGCAAAGTTTAATCTTTATTATTTTTGAGTCAAATCAATCAGAATCTGCAGAATACTTAGAAAATTACCTTTCAGTTGGTGTGGCTTTGAGTTTTGTCGCCTTTACTTTAGTGCCACTGTTTATTTGGTCAAAAATTAAACCATATGAACAGGTTAAAAAACCAGCCTACCTAACGAGCTTAATTATTTTCTTATTAATGTTTATGTCACCCGTGATAAAAGGCCTTAAGTACCATGACGCAAGCGTTGCCTATAAGCGCGTGAACCGGCACTTATCTGCAGCACCGCCTTGGCAGTTGGTTTTTGGATATTACAATTATCAGCGTGAATTAAGTGAAATTGAATCGCAATTATTGAGTTTTGATGCCATTCCAGCATTGAAAAATTTACGTGAAACAAAAAAAACGTTACCAGCAACAGTGGTACTCGTTATTGGCGAATCAACAACGCGAGTACACATGGGCTTGTATGGCTACGCGCGTGAAACCACACCTAAGTTATCCAGTATTAAAAATGAGTTGGCGGTATTTGATAACGTCTTTTCTTCTAGACCAAGTACGATTGAAAGCTTAGAACAAGTACTGACCTTTGCTGACCAGCAAGCACCAGACCTTTACAAAACCACGCCTTCTATTATCGCAATGATGAAGCAGGCTGGCTATCAAACGTATTGGATCACCAATCAACAAACCCTGACCACTTTTGCAAAGCAAACCGATGAGCAGATATTTTTGAATCACTCTCGTCGTCAAAATGCAAAAAGTTATGATGAAAAAGTGTTGGTTCCTTTTGCAAAGAAATTACGTAATAAGGCAGAGAAAAAATTGATTATTGTGCACTTGTTGGGCACCCACATGAAATATGATTACCGGTATCCAGAAAGTTATGACTACTTCAATGATGCTGGTGGATTAGCTTCGAGTGTTGCAAACGATACTGATAAAGTCTCTTTAATTAATGCGTATGATAATGCCATTTTATACAATGACCATATAGTCTATTCACTGATTCAAGTACTAAAAAATAGTACTCAGCACGATGCACAAGGCATGCTTTTATATTTTTCTGATCACGGCGAAGATGTTTATGACACGGCGCCACATGACTTTAAGGGCCGTAATGAAGGTGCGCCGACATACCCAATGTATGCCGTGCCATTTTTGGTATGGCATTCACCCAACTGGCAATTAGCCAGCAAACTATCTAACAAAGCCATACGCAGCCGACAATATGACAATGCTGATCTTATATATACATGGTCAGACTTGATTGGCTTAACTTATGACCGTTACGAAGCGGATGAGAGTATTTTAAGTGAGCAATTTTCAGAAGATGCTATTTTGGTGGGAGACCCACGTGGCCCTCATATTGCAGCCTTAAAGGGAACATTGACGCATGCAATCAATCAGAAAAAATAAGCTGTTGAAGCGATCGTTACTTACAACTTAATGCGGGTTTATTTTTGGTGATTTTCCCGTTGGTAATCCATAGTGCTGGAAAAATGCGTTTATCAAGATTACACGCATTGATGTAACCAATGGCCCCCTTTAGTCGATTCAATATAACGGATAACAGCTTCTTCAGAGTCAACCGAGTGCGGGGGTAATATGCCGTTAAAGTACTGTTCGTTCCAGTAAGCGACTTGTGTATTTGGTGCGCTGCCTAATACTGTTTTTGAAAATGCGACTCGAATCGGATGCTGTGACTTTAAATTCACCGGTTTGATGCGTAAACCTTGCGGCCAAAATCGTTGTTTACGCCAATAAATGAGGTTTAAGTTTTTGGTTGATAGCTTGAGTGATTTAACGGTCTCTTGGCTGCCAACAACAACCGCAATAACAGGCGTTTTATCATCAGCCATGGCGAGGTTTGCCATGAGTACGCTGACCAGTGTCACTAAAATGGTAAGCAATTTAGCCATTAAAAGAATAGTGCAAATGAAGTTAAAAAGCCATTTGGTGCATCAGGTTGGTCGCCACTGCCACCTGTGAATTCAAATTTTAATAACTGAGTGGGTTTAACCCGCCAAGTCGCACCTAATAACCAGCGCTCGGCGGAGCCTTCGTCTGGCCGTTGAAATGTTTCTAAACGCGTAATCCAATGCCAGTCGTTTAACCCAAATTTGTTTAGCGGCACGGCAGATTGTAAGTAAGCACCACTGCCACCGTCTTTGTTGCGGGTGTCAAAACGTTGAAATGCTTCACCACTTATTTCTACACCCTTAACGTGTGTTACAAAGTCTAGCCCAAGCATGCGGTAACTGCCGGTAGTGTTGCCTTCTTCATTAAAGGATAGAAGAGATACGCCAATATCAGATTGGTTTTTATAACTAAATCGCGCACCCTTTACATGCGCAAACTCCAGTTCTTCATGGTCTAAGTTTTGGTCTTCTAAAATCTCAGTGAATAACTTATATTCAAATGCACCATTCATGAATGGTAAAGCACCAAACAGCATTACGCCATTGGTGCCAGTTGGGAATAAGCGAGAGGTGGCTAATGGGCGAGTGCTGGTCCAAACCAATGGCGAAGCATGTAATAAGTTCCAGCGGCTATTGGGCGTTAGAAAACGGCCCGCTCTTAGGTTAACTTTTTCTGAAAAACTATAATCAACATAAAATCGTTCTAAATCAACATGAGATGATTTTGTATTGAATTTTTGTTTATTGTTCCAAGTGAGAGGCTCTTCAAGTTCTAGCTCACTAAAAAAGCGCCAGCGGCTATCACCATTCCAAGTGATTAATAGACTAACCTCGTTTAATGCCGCTTGTGTTTTTTGTCCTTGTTCAAGTGTGATGCCTGCACTCGCATAACCGCCTACATTGAACCCATCTAACCAGTTAGTCTGTTCTTCAGCCATAACAGGCTTGCATAGCGCTAACAGGCTGGCTAAACTGGTGAACAGAATGGTCAATAATTTCATAAATTTCTCAATTTTAAACTCCATCATCTATTGGGTATGTCATCAGGTAACATTAGCTGTAATCGAATTGTCTCACTTCATACGTTATATGAGAAATAGTAAATGATAAAGAAGCTGAGTATTAAACAATTGCTGTTGTTAGCATTCTTATTAGCAGGGTTGTTACCCGCTATGCTGGTGAGTTTTTTAAGTTTTTATCAAACACGCACAGTGCTAAAGCAAGAGATTACGCGTGACATGCAAACCTTGAGCACAGCCGTTGCCAATGATCTTGGACGCATGATGTTTGAGCGTTTGCGTAATGTGCAAACGTGGAGCCAGCTTTCCATCATGCAAGAGCTGACAGTGGGTGATATCGATAAGCGTTTATCCATTTTCTTGAATGGCTTAGCGCAAAGCTATGGCAGTATTTATCATGTTATTCAGGTAGAAGATTTACAGGGCAACGTGGTTGCCAGTAGTCAAGCACTTGAAATTGGCCAGCAACATGTTAAAAAGCCAGTTTGGTTTACAACCAATATAGCCAATACTGTATTAACCGTTGCAAAGCTTGATGGCGCTAGCTTAGCGATTTCAGCACCAATTTTAGATGAAAACACCAACCTACCCATGGGGCAGCTTGTTGTAGCATTCAATTGGGCTTCTATCCAAAATGCGCTTAATGCTGCCAACAAAAAATCAACTGCGGCAGCATTATTAGATGCGCAAGGGGCTGTGTTGTCTGCAACGCCTAATTGGCAAGCCATTCAGTCAGGCCATGGCATGGCTGCAACTAGCCCGTTGAGTCGACAGTTTGGTGTTGCGCATTGGCAAGTGCAAGTTGAAAAGTTACACTCAGTTGCTGTCGCACCAGTGCATAAGTTGGGTTATATTTTTCTAGGTTTGTTGGCAGCAACACTGCTATTAGCCGCATTTTTAGTCAGGCCAATTGCGCAGGCCATTACGTTACCAATTATGCAGCTAACCCAATTTGTAAAAGGTTTTGCACAGCAAACAAAAGCCAAGCCGCCACAATCTGGCCCGCCAGAAGTGCGTGAATTAGGCGCTGCCTTTGAAACCATGACGCATGATTTAGCGCAGTATCAAGATGAGCTAACACGCGCAGCAAAACTGGCTGTTGTGGGTGAAATGGCCGCAGCAATGAGCCATGAAGTTCGTACGCCGCTCGGTATATTACGTTCTTCAGCCGATGTCCTTAAGCGAGAAAAAGCGTTGTCAGATGAAGGCCATGAGGTGTTGACTTTTATTAGTGCTGAAACCGAGCGCTTGAATAAGCTAGTATCAACATTAATTGATGCAGCCCGCCCAAGGTTGCCCGCATTTAAAACGATTAATTTAGCTGAGTTATTGGTTAATATAATTGCAATGCTAGATGCGCAAGCAAAGGCGAAAAAGATTAACCTAACATATGATGGGCCAGTGCAAGACGTCGCTGTATCGGTGGATTCAGACCAAATCACACAAGTCATCATCAACTTAGTGATGAATGCCATACAGGTGTTGCCTGAAGGCGGAAATATTGTGGTTGCACTTAAACAGGTTATTGATCAAGTCGTAATAGAAGTGATGGATGATGGGGAAGGGATTGCGGTAGCGCATCAAGCACAAATGTTTGAACCATTCTTCACCAAACGCGCTGGTGGTGTTGGTTTAGGGTTAGCCGTTGTGCGCCAAATCGTACAAGCGCATGGAGGTGAAATTACCTACCAAACCAGTCCAATGCATGGCGCGCAGTTTACAATAGTCATTCCAATGAAGTTGCATGAATAATTAGGGTTAGAAGCCAAATGGAAACACAAAAGAAAATACTAGCCGTTGATGATGAACCTAATATGCGCCGTTTGCTTGAAATCAGCTTACGCCAAGCAGGCTATCAGCCATTATCGGCAGCGAATGGGCGAGATGCACTAGCAATACTACAAACTGAACAAGTCGATTTAATTGTTAGTGACTTACACATGCCTGGGATGAGTGGGTTAGAGCTGCTTAAAAATATACGCTCTGAAAATGAAGCTTTGCCTTTTATTATGGTCACCGCGCAAGGTGAAATTAATACTGCGGTAGAGGCGATGAAGCTAGTGGCCTCTGATTACATATTGCGGCCATTTGACTTAGAGGTGTTAGAAGTTGCGATTGCAAAAGCGTTAGATGTACAGCGCATGCAGGTTGAAAATACCTTTCTAAAAGCAGAAACCCAACCAGAGCTTGAAGGTTTAGTGGGCGAGAGTGTGCCCATGCAAGCATTGAAGAAAATGATTGCACAGGTTGGCCCAGAAAAAGTAACAGCACTCATTGCGGGTGAAACCGGCACGGGTAAAGAGTTGGTCGCCAAGGCTATCCATAACGCATCTCCGAGAAAGGATGCTTTATTTGTTGCAGTAAATTGCGCGGCGATACCTGCTGAAATGTTGGAGTCAGAATTATTCGGGTATGAAAAAGGCGCTTTTACTGGCGCAGTCAAAACCCGTGTGGGTAAGTTTGAGCTAGCAGATAAAGGCACGTTATTTTTAGATGAAGTAACTGAAATGCCTATCGCGCTACAAGCCAAGTTATTGCGCGCTTTACAAGAAGGCGTCATTGAAAAGCTTGGTAGTAATAAGCAGATTCATTTGGATATTCGTATTATTGCCGCGACTAATCGCGATGCGATGCAGGCCGTTAAAGATGGCAAATTGCGTGAAGATTTATATTACCGTTTAAATGTTTTCCAACTCAATGTACCAGCATTAAAAGATCGTACAGGTGATGTGGCAATGTTAAGCCGTTTTTTTGTGGCTAAGCGAGGCTTGAAAATTAGTGATGAAGCCATGCAGTTGTTAGAAGGCTATGCTTGGCCAGGTAATGTACGAGAGCTTGAAAACGTATTAGAGCGCGCTGCGATACTCTCTTCAGAGGGCATCATCGACCCCCATCATTTACCCAATGATATCGTCGGTGCTAATGGTATTGTTGAGCATGCGATTAGTCAGCCATTGCAAGCAGAGGCGCAGCAAGATGGGTTTTCAATTCCAGTGAAAACTGCGCAGCTAGAAAAGCGTTTGATTATTGGCGCACTGGCTGAGTGCAATGGCAACAAATCAAAAAGTGCTAAATTACTGCAAATTAGTGAGCGGTCACTTTGGTACAAGCTAGATACCTACGGTCTTAAGTAAATCGCTGTCATAAACACTATATTCCTTTTCGCTTAATATTCAGGCGCGTCGCGTTGCGATTTGTCAGCACAGTGCTTTCCTAAGTTTTGTCAGAGTCCAATGGCCCCATTCTAGGGCATAAAATTCTCATCAATATTCAGAAATAATCATGACGCTCGATAGATTAACGCTGTTAACTTAATGCTTGACTAGTAATGTTAACGGTGTTAACTTAACGATGTTAACATTACTTTTATGGGTATTAAAAGGCCTTAGATATGATTAAAAAGTACGTGCAACTGTTTTGCTTATGTGCAATTTTATTTGTTAATCCAGCCATGGCGGCATCATTGAATATGCCAACTGGTTTATGGTTGGCGCATGATGATGAGGGTAAGCCAACTGGGTTTATTCGGATTACTGAAAAGGCTGGTATTTACACTGGTGTGATAGAAAAAGGTTTGCCAGAAATAACAGAAGAACAGTTTTGTACAGCGTGTAAAGGTGATAAAAAAGATCAACCGTTAATCGGCATGGTGATTATCAAAAATGTAAAAGTAAAAGGTAATGCATTGATCGGTGATGAAATTCTTGACCCTTTTACAGGCAAGACGTATCGCGTAAAACTAAGTTTGCAAGAAGGTGGCCAGCAGATGGAAGTACGTGGATTTATTGGGTTTAGTTTATTTGGCCGCACACAAATATGGAAGAGAGCACAAAATGGACAATAGTTATTTATGGTTGAAAGCAATACATATTCTGGGTGTTGTACTATTTTTAGGCAATATCATTATCACTGGCTGGTGGAAAAATATGGCTGACCGAACCAAAAACCCACAAGTCATTGCTTTTGCGCAGCGCCAAGTCACGGTGACGGATTACTTATTTACGGCGGGTGGTTCACTGATTTTATTTCTTGCCGGTTTTGCTAATGTGATGATTCACGGGCTTAGTTATTCAGCTAAATGGTTATCACACGGCATTGCGTTATTTGGTTTGTCGGCGGTTGTTTGGGTGATTGTGTTGATTCCAACCCAAATCAAGCAAGCCAAAATGGCGAAAGAATTTAACGAAACCAGTGTGATTCCCGATGTGTATTGGAAATTATGTAGCCGTTGGAATTTCTGGGGCGCCATTGCCGTATTGTTACCGGTCGCCACCGTTTATTTCATGGTCTTTAAGCAAGCTTAATTAACCGATGCCACCAAAAGTAAAATCAGAAGCAGAGAAACAAAAAGCGTCAGCGCTGATATTAGATGCTGCGCGTGAGTTATTTGTCACAAAAGGCATTGAAGCAGTGACAATGCGCGAAATTGCTAAAAAAATTGGCTATTCACCAACGACTATTTACTTATACTTTAAAGATAAAGAGACGTTGATTCATGAAATATGCGTGAAAGACTTTGAGCAGTTAGGGGGGCAATTAAGCGGTCTTATGCAAATTGAAGAGCCGGTTGAACGCATGATTAACATGGGCGATTCGTATGCCCGCTTTGCTTTAAATTACCCAAACCACTACCGTATGATTTTTATGACGAGGTGGTCGGAGTGCCCTTTAGGTGATGATATAGACCCGGGTAAAGATGGTTACCAATTACTGATGCAAGTAGTCGAGGCCGTTTATGAAGCAGGACACTTCTTACCTGAGCATGATAATCCAGAGTTGATTGCCCAAACGATATGGGCTGGTATTCACGGAGTCTGTTCATTACAAATTAATATGGGGCATGATCCGCATATTAATTGGACTGATATAGAAGACCGTATCGCATTAATGTTAGCCACCTTAACCAGAGGGCTATTGAAGTACCCTAACTACAAGCGCAAATTAAAATGAAAAAAATATTAATCAATAGCATGATTGTTGGATTAGCACTCAGCCTTAGCGCATGTGAAAAGCCCGTAGAAGAAGTAGCGGGCCCAAGACCGGCATTAGTGATGACGGTTCAGTCAGAAGGTGCAAAAAGCACCATGGCGATTGTGGGTGAAATTAAAGCAAGGTATGAATCTGTACAAGGCTTTAGAGTGGGTGGAAAAGTCATTAAGCGTTATGTTGATGTCGGCAATATTGTTAAAAAAGGCCAAGTGCTAGCAAGGTTAGATAATGTGGATGCGAAATTATCATTACAAGCGAACCAAGCAGAAATCAGCGCTGCGCAATCAGTTGTTACGTTAGCTAAAGACAACTTAGCAAGACAACAACAATTATTAGATCAAAAATTCATTTCAGCCGCCGCGCTTGATCGGTATGAAACTGATTACCAAACCGCACAAGCGCGGTTAAAACAAGTGCAAGCCAAAACCGCCGTCACGAATAATCAATCACGCTACACCACATTAAGGGCTGACCGTAGCGGTGTGGTGAATATGATTAACGCTGAACCGGGCCAAGTGGTCGCCGCTGGGCAAGGCGTGGTACAAATCATTGACCCTAAACAGTTGGAAGTGCATATTCCATTAGCCGAATCAAGAATGGCGCATGTGGCAGTGGGCGATAATGCGGTAATGCGATTATGGGCCAATAGAGATACAGCCTACCCAGTGAAAGTGCGAGAAGTGGCCCCAGTTGCCGATGCCGCCACCAGAACATTTTTAGTCAAACTAAGCATTGCGAAGCCAAGTCAAGATGTACGCCTAGGCATGACAGCTGGCGTTGTATTAAATAATGAAATAACCGATTCACTATTAGTGCCAAGCCCAGCGGTGCTGAAGCGCAATAATGAAACGATTATTTGGATAGTCGGTACTGATAATAAAGTACATGCCTGTACAGTAACGGTAGAAAGCTTTCGTGAAGATGGCGTGTTAATCAACAGTGGCTTAACCGCTGGCGATAAAATTGTAGTGGCCGGTGCGCAAGCATTAATTGAAGATCAAATCGTGCGCCCGGTGGAACGTTAAACCATGCCATCATTTAACCTTTCAGATTGGGCGCTAAAGCATCAAAAATTAGTGCTTTATTTTATGGTCATGCTGACGGTAATCGGTGCATTGTCATATACCAAACTAGGCCAGTCAGAAGATCCGCCATTTACGTTTAAAGCCATGATTATCCGCACGACATTACCAGGGGCTGATGCAAATGAAATGGCATTGCAAGTCACCGATAAGCTAGAGAAAAAACTACAAGAAGTTCCGCACCTCGATTTTGTTTCCAGTTATTCACGTGCTGAAGAGTCGATCATCATTTTACGGATTGACGATGATACACATGCGGACGATATGGATAACGTCTGGTATCAAGCGCGTAAAAAAACCAGTGATATGCGCCATTTATTACCTGCTGGCGTGCGTGGCCCAAGCTTTAATGACGAATTTGGTGATGTGTACGGCAACATTTACGCATTAACGGGTGAAGGCTACTCCTACGCAGAGTTGAAATACCAAGCGGAAATATTAAGGTCGTCCATTTTAAACTTGCCTGAAGTCGCCAAAGTAGACTTTTTTGGTGAGCAAAAAGAGCGCCTATACATTGAAATTTCAAATGCCAAATTAGCAACTTTAGCCATTGGTACTGAAAGCTTAATTAACGCCATTCGTGCTCAAAATGTGATCTTTAGTGGCGGTGCATTTAATACCAAACAAGAGAAAATACAAGTGCGCGTGAGTGGCCGTTTTGAAAGTGTTGATGCCGTGTCAAACTTTGTCATTCGCGCTGGCGGGCAAGAGGTACGCTTAGGGGATATTGCCAAAGTCTATAAAGTCTATGAGGACCCACCAACCAAAACAGTCCGTTTCATGGGTAAACCCGCGATTTTTGTTGGGGTATCAATGGATGCTGGCGGTGACATCATTGCGCTCGGCAAACACCTTGATCAAACCATCAACAAAGTCGGTAATGCACTACCGGTTGGCTTAATCTTAAATACCATTACATCACAACCTGAAGCCGTTCAAAGTTCAATTAAAGAATTTATTAAAACGTTAGCTGAGGCAGTGTTAATTGTATTAGTGGTGAGCTTGCTTTCATTAGGCTGGCGCACCGGTTTGGTGGTGGCGATTGTCATTCCTATCGTGCTGGCCATTACCTTTTTATTCATGCACCTATTTGATGTTGGCCTGCACAAGATTTCACTTGGAGCACTGATATTATCCCTTGGCCTATTGGTCGATGATGCGATTATTGCCGTTGAAATGATGGCCTCAAAAATGGAACAAGGGTGGGAGCGCACGCGTGCCGCTTCATTTACTTACTCCAGCACCGCAATGCCGATGCTTTCAGGTACCTTGGTGACCGCGGCTGGCTTTTTACCCATTGCGACCGCGCAATCTAGCACTGGTGAATATACGCGATCAATCTTCCAAGTCACTGTGATTGCATTGCTCGTATCATGGGTTGCTGCAGTGGTATTTGTGCCATATTTGGGTAACAAATTATTGCCAGACTTTAAAAAAGATAAGCACCAACCAGCCAGCTATGACAGCCCGTTATATAACCGCTTAAGAAATTTTGTAACTTGGTGCGTTAAACATCACTGGATTGTAATTACCTTAACCATGATCATTTTTGTGATTTCATTATTTGGGTTCAGTAAAGTGCAGCAACAGTTTTTCCCAGACTCGACTAGGCCAGAACTCATCGTTGATTTAAGGCTGACAGAAGGTTCATCTTTTGAGGCAACACAAGCATCGGTTGAAAAATTTGAAGTCTGGTTAAATAAGCAAATCGAAGCCAAAACCGTTGAAGTGGATAACTATGTAGCCTATGTTGGTAACGGTAGCCCAAGGTTCTACTTACCATTAGACCAACAATTACAACGTAAAAACTTTGCTGAATTTGTCATATTGGCAAAAGATACCGCCGGGCGTGAAGTCATTCGTAGCAAAGTCATTAAGCTTTTTGAAAATGACTTTCCTGAATTAAGAGGGTCCGTCTTTAGGTTAGAAAATGGACCACCAGTTGGCTTCCCTGTGCAGTTTAGAGTGTCTGGTCCTGCAAATTTTGCGCAAAACAATTATGATGAATTGCGAGCACAAGCCGATAAAGTCGCAGCTGTGATGCGTGAGAATCAACACCTAAGTAATGTACAAACTGATTGGGAAGCGCCGATTAAAGTCATCCACTTAGAAGTAGACCAAACCAAAGCGCGTTTAGTGGGTGTTTCCTCTGCACAAGTGGCCAATTTTCTAAATGGTGCATTAAATGAACTCTACATTACGGAATACCGTGATCGTAACGAGAACATTGATTTAGTAGTGCGCGGCAGACCCGTTGAGCGCAAACAAATATCACGCCTTGGTGATTTAATGATCAAAACTGAAAGTGGTAAAAGCGTACCATTGGCGCAAATTGCACGCATTCATTACACCTTTGAAGAAGGCTTGATTTGGCGTCGTGACCGTATTCCAACCATATCAGTACGAGCGACTGTGTATGGCAATATGCAAGCACCAGCGATATCCACCATGGTGTTAGAAAAGCTTGAGGCTGTACGAGCCACACTGCCACCAGGCTACTCAATTGCAACAGGTGGCGCGATTGAAGAATCATCAAAAGGCAGTGCATCGGTTGCTGCTGGTGGCGCACTATTTCTGTTTGTCGTACTCACCATATTAATGGTGCAATTACAGAGCTTTTCACGGGTCATGTTAGTGTTGCTTACCGCGCCATTAGGCATTATTGGCGTTGCATTATTTTTACTCATATTCAATCAACCATTTGGCTTTGTGGCCATGCTTGGCACCATTGCACTGTCGGGCATGATCATGCGTAACTCAGTCATATTGGTTGAGCAAATTGCACAAGATAAAGCCGATGGCATTGCTGACTGGAAAGCGATTGTTGAATCAACCGTTAGGCGCTTTAGACCAATTGTATTAACTGCAGCAGCCTCAATACTCGCGATGATTCCACTATCTGAAAGTGCTTTTTTTGGGCCAATGGCAGTAGCGATTATGGGTGGTTTATTAGTGGCGACTTTCTTAACGATTATTTCACTGCCGGCACTGTATGCGGCGTGGTATCGCGTGAAAGTGCCAGCATAAGGGGTTTAAGGCGTAAAGTGATTGCAGAAAGTGTTGTTAAATAAGGCTTTTTTCTGCATGGGATAGTTTATAATTTGCAGCAATTAACGAACGAATCACTTTTAACCGAAAAAGTAACAGGAAATTGAACATGACAAAATCAAATGTGGATACCAGTTTTGTGGAAAATAGCGCGACATTTAATATGATCGAGCAGCAAATTCGTACATGGGATGTATTAGATCCAGTGGTGCTTGATCTATTCAATGCTATTCCGCGTGAGCGCTTTGTTACCGAGGCACAACAAGGCCTTGCATTTGCTGATGTTGAATTGCCAATTGGCAATGGCCAAACGATGCTTTCACCAAAAGTCGAAGGCCGTATTTTGCAAGCCGTGCAAATTAAAAAAACAGATAAAGTATTAGTCGTTGGTACGGGTAGTGGTTACTTAACGGCAATGGCTGCAACACTGGCTGACCATGTACATGCGGTTGAAGTGCATGCCGAATTATCAGCGACTGCTGAGCAACGCATTAAAGCGCAAGGCATTAATAATGTTGTGTTTGATGTGGCTGATGGTGTTGAAGGCTTTGCCGCACATGCACCATACGACGTGATTATTTACACTGGCTCATTAGAGATGCGTTCTAAAGCAGCTGAAGCCATGCTAAACGTTGGTGGCCGTTTATTCGCAGTGATCGGCGAAGCACCAATTATGGAAGCAACCCTTACGCAGCGTGTGAATGAAACCGCCTTTAAACATGATGTTGTGTTTGATACTTATTTACCACCGATGGTTAACGCACCACAGCTCGATAATTTCGAATTCTAAATATGAAAAAACTAGTACATTTTTGCAGTGTTTCTTTTGTTTTACTCGTAGGACTAACGCCGCTGCAAAGTGTACAAGCTGATCAAACTTTATCAGCAGTACCCGTCGATTCATCAGCAGTAAACGCTGCACCATTTCAAAACTTGCTTGATGTCTATCACCAAGCACTCAATAACGACCCAGCATTAAAATCGGCCCTAAGTGCCAATAAAGCCGCGCAAGAAATCATTGAGCAAGGCAAAGCTTTATATCGCCCACAAGTTAACTTTACCGCTGGCGCACGCGCCACGCAAAACCATATTGAATATGTCGGCGCGAATGTATTTCAAAATGAAGGCCGCAATAGTTTTGAAGGGTATGAATATGGCGTGACTGCCCGCCAACCACTGTTTCGTAAGCAAAACTTAATTGCCATAGACCAAACCAAAACCCAAGTGAGTATTGCTGATAAGCAGTACCACTTAACCCAGCAACAACTTATTTTAAAAGTCACTGAAGCCTACTTTAATATATTGATCGCACAAGATGCCATTGATTTACTACAGGCGCAAAAAGCGGCGATACAAAGCCAGCTAGACCAAGCCAAAGCCAATTTTGATGTTGGCAATGCCACCATTACTGATTTTAATGAAGCCAAAGCACGGTACGACATTGTGGTGGCACAAGAAATTGCGGCGAAAAATAGTCACCAAGTAGCCTTGTTTGCACTAGAGTCATTAACCAGCCAAACGCCAACGACCTTAGCAACCATTAAAGCGGAAGCGGCCACCAACGCATTAGCGCAAGACATGCAAGCATGGATTGATATTGGTTTAAAAAATAATTTGGCCATTCAAATTAGGCAAGACGCCTACAAGTTAGCCGAGCAAGAAGTAAAACGCAATTCAGCCGCACACTTACCCACACTAGATGCAGTGGCAAGCTATACCAAGAGTTATGAAAATGGCGGCAACTTTGGTTTTGGGTTAGATTTAAATGCCGCGGTGATTAGTTTGCAGTTAGCCGTACCCTTATACCAAGGTGGGGCGATTTCTTCACGCACACGCCAAGCGGCTTTTAATCAACAAAAAGCACAAGAAGACATTGCCGTAGCCAAACGCAATACAGTACTAGCTACACAGCAAGCTTATTTAAATTTAAGTAGTAACGTGGCGCAAATAAGCGCATTGGCGCAAGCACTTAATAGTACGCAAAGTCAGTTAGCGTCAACACAAGTCGGTTATGATGTAGGTGTACGTACTAGTGTTGATTTACTCAATGCACAACAATTAATGTTTAGCGCTAAGCGAGATTTATTAGCGGCCCGCTATCAATACTTAATGAATATCGTGCGTTTAAAAACGGCAACAGGGCAAGTGGCCGAGGCCGACTTAGCCGATATTAATCAGCTACTCACAACGCCATAACATCAACTAAATAACACAAACTAAAAGTAAGAATGACTATGACAACAAGCACTGCGCAAATAAATAAATCAAAACTCGTATTCGTTGATATGCAAACTAAGCTCGTCCCTGCGATGGATGCGGCTGAAATGCCACAAGTGCTTAAAAACTGTGAAATATTAGCCCAAGCGGCAAAGTTACTCGCAGTGCCGACTTTATATACACAGCAATACACCAAAGCGTTGGGCGAAACAGTGCCTGAGTTAACGCAATATCTAGCTGAGCCTAAAACATCAGCCAATGCGCCAATTGAGAAGTTATCTTTCTCATGCATGGGTGAGCCGCGCTTTAGACATAAAATGATTAAAGAGCACTCTCAAATTGTATTGGTAGGAATCGAGGCGCATATCTGTGTATTACAAACCGCGCTAAGCTTGCTTGATGCTGGTAAAACGGTGTTTGTGGTGGAAGATGCCATTTGCTCAAGAAGCCCAGCCAATAAAGCCAATGCCATTGCGCGCATGCGCGAAGCAGGCTGCATTATCACCAATACTGAATCAGTGGTGTTTGAATGGTTAGGCCGCGCGGGTAGTGACGAATTTAAAGCCATTAGCAAACTTATTCGCTAGTGAACAAACAAAAGGTTATTAATATGAAGCAAGTGCTTATTGTATTACTCATGGTTTTTTCTACCAGCACTTTTGCTGATGGCTTGGCGACTAAAAGGTTAGCCAATAAAAAAGCGGTGAAACAATTTGTGAGCCAAGTGATGGATGTGGCTGGCAGTGGTCAAACGGTTAAAGCGCTACAAATGCTGAAACCACACTTACGGATTCCTGACTCTGAATTTAATATGTCGTTGAAAATGCAAGAGTCTCAACAGAGTATTAT
This sequence comes from Methylophilaceae bacterium, assembly GCA_034111445.1. Lineage (GTDB taxonomy): Bacteria > Pseudomonadota > Gammaproteobacteria > Burkholderiales > Methylophilaceae > Methylotenera. Next base: position 145,836 of record JAWUXH010000028.1, read on the forward strand.
TAAAGAGCGCTTTGGTAATGTGTTGGGGTCTGAGTTGATCACCATTGAAGCAGTGGGTGATTCACTGATGCACGCTATTTTCATCCAGAAATATGAGCGCCATTTAATGACTTGGAATCTATTCTTCTATAAACCAAAGAATAGCTGGATTATTAATAACTACAATACGAGTGATAAAGTTCAAACCATCTTTGAACGATAATAAATCGTGCAAACTATCTTTGCACATTAATAAGCGCCTCAAACCATCTTTGAGCGATAACTTAAAAAGTGCCAATTATTTTTGCACTATCATTCAAGCGCCACAAACAATTTTCACACTAAGCCAAATGCACACTATATAAGGTGTGCATTAAATAAAGCGCTTAATCTCAGCCATCGTTTTAGCCGTGGCCCCAGTTTTATCTGCCACAAAGGCAAAGCATGCTTTTTCCATAGCAGTGCGTTTCGTATCATTATTCATTAAATGCGTTAAGTGCGTCGTTAACGCATTCACATCCGCTACACGTATCACCGCGCCAGCTTCAATCGCCTCTTTAGTGATTAGTTCAAAATTGAACGTATGCGGGCCAATTAAGACTGGCGTGCCTACGGCACAAGGCTCTATTAAGTTTTGCCCGCCAAAGGGCAGCAAACTGCCTCCTACAAAGGCAACATCACTGGCTGCATAGTAACTAAACAACTCACCCATAGAGTCACCCAGTATCACTTGCGTATCAGCACTCGCTTCACTATTTAAAGCACTACGCCTTTGCATATTAATGCCGCGCGCCTTAATTAAGTTGGCGACTTCATCAAAGCGTTGCGGGTGGCGGGGCACAATCACCGTTAATAATGATGGGTGGTTTAATTGTTGCACCATATCGAGTATTAATGCTTCTTCCCCATCACGCGTACTGGCGGATACAAATATAAAGCGCTTTTCGCCAAATAAGCTTTCAAGTACCTTCGCTTGGCTAAGGGCTTGTGCTGGCACTTTTACATCAAACTTAATATTACCGCTAACGCTTGGCGTTACGCCAAACTGTTCAAAGCGCTTGGCATCACCTTCCGTTTGCGCGGCAATGGCAGATAACTGCTGTAAGCCTGTTGCCGTTAACTGCTGAATTTTGCCATAACCCTTGGCAGACTTTTCTGATAGTCGTGCATTGACTAATAAGGTTGGAATATTAGCGGCATGGCACTGATTGATTAAGTTAAACCAAAGCTCAGTTTCCATGAGTAATACTAAGGCCGGGTTAAAGTGCTTAATAAAACGGTTAACCGCAAATGGCACGTCGTAAGGTAAGTAAGCGCGTAATACAGAATCGCCAAAAAGGGCTGTACTGGTATCGCGCCCCGTTGGTGTAGCGTGGGTAATCAGTATTTGGTGCTGCGGGTAAGCTAACTGCAATGCTTTAATCAGCGGGGCTGCTGCACGCGTTTCACCGACTGATACACAATGGATGCAAATAATGGGCTTATTCACCGCTGCTTTATAAAAGCCAAAGCGTTCAGCCCAATGGTGTAAGTATTCTGGCTGCTTTAAGCCGCGCCACATGAGCTTTAATGGCACAAATGGCAAAGTGAGGCTGAGTAATACGGTGTATAAAAAACGATTCATGCGCTATTTTCGCATAAAATCAAAGGGCTAGAATATTTAGCCACTTGGCCATTCAAAAACTTAACAGCAATTAATGATTTTTGGCATGAAAAATGCGGCCTAATGAATCTATATGAGATACATAATCTGCCACCAAATACCAGAAAAATAATTTATTTTTTATTTTACGGATGTTGGTGAACACTCACATCTGCTAAGCGCGAATACTGGCCTTGTTTTATTCATAATTCACCAAAATAGTGCGTACTAAAAATAGTGTAACAAGGCTTGACGACTACTAGATAAAGGCCTAAATTAGCACCTCGCACACAAGATCTAGTGTTTAAGGGCAATTAACAACACAAGGTCTGCACCACGCGTTACATCAGTCTTTACAAGAGTAAGTAAAGCTATGTAGCTGATAAATAAAAGCAAAATAAAAACAAAACGAAGGAAAACCATGTTGAAAGCTGTAGAAACAACCGCAAAGTCAGCCACTACTGACGACGTTAAAATCCCAATGCAATCAGTATCTGAAGATATCTGGGATAAAAAATATCGATTAAGAACAAAAAGCGGTGAAGCAGTTGATCAAAATATGGATGATTCGTATGCCCGTGTAGCGCGCGCATTAGCAGATGTTGAAGAAACAGAAGAGTTAAAAAAAGAATGGCATGAAAAATTCCTATGGGCATTGCGCCATGGTGCTATTCCAGCGGGTCGTATTACTTCAAATGCGGGTGCGTTAGAGCACAAGCCAGCCACCTCAACCATTAACTGTACTGTTTCAGGCGTGATTGAAGACAGCATGGACGACATTTTAAATAAAGTACACGAGGCCGGCTTAACCCTTAAAGCGGGTTGCGGTATTGGTTACGAGTTTTCAACGCTTCGCCCTAAAGGTGCGTTTGTTGCGGGCGCTGGTGCATTAACGTCTGGTCCATTATCGTTTATGGATATCTACGACAAAATGTGTTTCACCGTATCATCAGCGGGTGGCCGCCGTGGTGCGCAAATGGCAACGTTTGATATTTCACACCCTGACGTAACAGACTTTATTAAAGCCAAACGTGAAGATGGCCGTTTACGCCAATTCAACCTAAGCTGCTTAATCACAAAAGAGTTTATGGAAGCGGTGAAAGCCGATTCAGAATGGAAGCTAGCCTTTCCAGTGACAGAAAAAGAAGCCATCATTGACGGCCTTAATACCAACGATGAAGCAACAGTGGTATGGCGCGAGTGGCCAATTAAAGGTAAATACCTAGCCAAAACTGAAGGTAAAGACGCTGGTAAAGTGGCTTGCCGTGTATACAAAACCATTAAAGCACGTCGCCTGTGGGATGTGATTATGTCTAGCACTTACGACTTTGCTGAGCCAGGCTTTATCTTAATCGACCGTGTGAATGAAATGAACAATAACTGGTTCTGCGAAAACATTCGCGCAACCAACCCATGTGGTGAGCAACCATTACCACCATACGGTGCGTGTTTATTAGGTTCAGTTAACTTAACTAAATTTGTGAATAACCCATTTACTGATGAAGCAACCTTTGACTGGACAACTTACCGTGAAGTAGTCGCCACCTTTACCCGTATGTTAGATAACGTGGTTGAAATCAACGGCCTACCATTACCAGAGCAACGTGCTGAAATTGCACGCAAACGCCGCCACGGTATGGGCTACTTAGGCTTAGGTTCAAGCCTAACCATGATGAAAATGAAATACGGTGAAGATGCCTCAATCGAGTTCACTGAAGAAGTGACAAAAGTCATGGCAGAAGTCGGCTGGGAAACAGGTGTACAACTGGCTGAAGAAAAAGGCCCAGCACCAATCATGAATGAGAAATTTGTGATTACCGCAGACATGCTAGCTAAGCGCCCAGAAATGGCAGCAGATGGTATTAAAGTCGGCCAAAAAATTGCAGGTAAAGTACTCATGGGTAAATACAGCCGCTACATGCAGCAGTTCCCTGAAGGCTTGCGTAACCAAATTGCCACTAAAGGCACACGCTTTACGCACCATAGCTCAATTGCACCAACCGGTACTATTTCGCTATCACTCGCGAATAATGCCAGTAACGGTATTGAGCCAAGCTTTGCCCATCACTACGCACGTAACGTGATTCGTGAAGGTAAAAAGTCGAAAGAAAAAGTCGACGTATTTAGTTATGAACTACTGGCTTATCGTGAATTAATTAATTCAAAAGCCATGCCATTTGGTGAAACGGATGAACAGAAGCTGCCAGACTACTTCTTAGACTCATCAACCATTAAAGCAAAAGCGCACGTAGATATTCAAGCGGCATCACAAAAATGGATTGATAGCTCAATTTCAAAAACCATTAACGTGCCAACGGATTACGATTTTGAAGACTTCAAAAACATCTACCTATACGCATACGACAAAGGCCTAAAAGGTTGCACCACCTTCCGCTTTAACCCGGAAGCCTTCCAAGGCGTATTAGTGACTGAAAAAGATTTAGAAAGTACAACGTATAAATTTACCTTAGATGACGGCACAGAAGTTGAAGCCAAAGGTAATGAAGAGATTGAATATGATGGTGAGATTCATTCAGCCGCGAATCTGTACGATGCCCTAAAAGAAGGCTACTACGGCAAGTTCTAAGCGGCTTTGTTTGCTAATACGGCGTTGTGGTTTAGTTTTTTAATCCTCATGTACTCAATGTACACTCCGGTTAAAAAACCAAACCACGCCTTGTCTTAGCGGCACACGCTCGCTTAGCAGGTACAAAAGGCTTAGCACGTATGAAAGGCATAGCGCGGTTAAGCACTAATTGCGCGAGTTGAGGGTAGTGCCTAACCCTCACTCAACGCTAAATAAAAATGAACAACATTATAATTAAACACACTAATTAAAAAGTAACGTTAAAACCACCCACAAAGGGTAGTGAGCCAAGCTCACGAGGAGAACACTAATGGCAATTAAAATTAATAAAAAGATCACTGGCTACGCGCTAGTATCAGACGAAGACAAAGCACTGGCTGCTGAAGCACAACAAAAGCAGACAGAAGCAGAAGTAGTACAACTCAACGAAGCGCTAAGCCGCCCTGAAAAACTGGTAGGCAACACCTACAAAATTAAAACACCAGTCACAGAGCACGCGCTATACATCACCATTAACGACATTGTGATGAACGAAGGTACACCGCAAGAGCACCGTCGCCCGTTTGAAGTATTCATTAACTCAAAAAACATGGAACACTTCCAATGGATCGTCGCGCTAACCCGCGTCATGTCTGCCGTGTTCCGTAAAGGTGGCGACGTAACCTTTTTAGTAGAAGAGCTAAAAAGCGTGTTTGAACCATCAGGCGGTTACTTTAAAAAAGGTGGCAAGTTTGTACCAAGCCTAGTGGCTGAAATTGGTGAAGTAGTTGAAGAGCATCTATACGAAATTGGCATGCTACAACGTGAAGGCCTAGACGAGCATCAACAAAAGCTAGTTGATGAAAAAAAAGCTGAATACCTAGAAAAACACGCAGCATCAGACGAAGGTGAAAACGAAGCAGGCTACCCAAAAGGCGCACAGCTTTGCAAAAAGTGTAATGAAACAGCCAGCATCTTAATGGATGGCTGCATGACTTGCTTGAGTTGTGGTGATAGTAAGTGTGGTTAAGGGTTGGCAGTAAAAAAAGGAGCTTCGGCTCCTTTTTTTATAGTAAATAATTTTTTTAAATAATTATCCAAAATACAAAAAACTAAAGGGCACAATATGACCCGTTGGACAGATGCATTTGATTTAGCACGACAAGATATAGATAAACTGATTGAACTTCAAAATAAAGTATCACCAGATGATTTATCAGTAATCGAGCATGTAAGTGAAATTAATAGATTAAAAAAAATCATAATTTATCTTGATGAAATTATGAAATCTCTTGATCCGGAGTTGGTTCCGCTAGGCACATGGACACAGTTTAGTCAGCAAGTTAAGACTTGTTTAGTGCAGTTATCACATTATCAGGCAAGTAAAAATATTGCTTACATAACATCAGCAAATGATTACGCAGATAACATGCTAAATTACATAAGGCCATACTTGATACAAAAAGGTAGAGCTAAAACTATTAATGAAAATGTGTTCCAGAAGACTCAAATAGATTTAGAAAAGTATTTGAAGCAGTTTTATGAAAAGGGAAATGCTAAGCTTGAAGAGATCAATTTAATAAGAGAAGACTCACTTGGACAAAAAGATAAACTAGATAGTATGGCTACAGATGTGGAAATATTTAATCGTAATTTATTTGGAAGCGAGAAAAATACTGGTTATAAGGCCAAAATAACGGATTTATATGATGAGATAAATACGAAATGTGATGATATAAATGATTTTCATGAGAAGTTGTTAAATGAAACAGATTCAATTCAAACACAAGTTGAAAGTGCAACTGAGGAAGTGTTTGAAGGTCGAGATAATGTAACTAAACTAAGTGATCAGATTTCTGGTCAAGTCGAAGATTTAAATGCGTTTTACTCTAAAATATTTGGAAAAGTAAATGATGAGGATATGCGAGTTGGTGGTTTATCAAGTGAAATTACTACAAGGCTAAAAGTCTTAAGGGATTTAGAAAATGATAATCAAGTTAGGTATGATGCGGTAGTTACTGAAATACAAAAATTGTTACCTGGTGCAACAAGTGCTGGGTTAGCAAAAGCATATAGAGACATGAAGGAAAGTTTTACAGATTCGATAAAATGGTTTGAAGGGTTGTTTTATATATCAATTGGGATTTTAATAATTTTATCATTGCTATCATCGGTATCACTTGAATGGAAACAGGTTGGTGATGGAGTCGAGTTTTTTTACGGGGCTACTAAATATAGCACGCTAGAAGAGGCGTTTAGAGTTAATTTGTTCAAAATTCCGTTATATGCAACACTTATTTGGTTTGCTTTCTTTGCTTCTAAACGAAGAAGCGAAAACCAAAGGTTGCAGCAGGAATATGCACATAAAGAGGCGCTTGCTTCATCATATGTAAGTTATAAAAAACAATTGGAAGATTTGGATGAGCAAGATAATTCTCTGCAAAAAGATCTAATTAATAAAACTGTTAATGCAATTGCATATAATGCGTCTCAAACACTAGATGGAAAGCATGGAGATAACCACCCTTCAAAAGAAGTAATGGATAGGATTATCGAAAAGTTTCCAGAAATTCGCTTAGAAGAGTTAAGAGGGTTATTCAAATAATAAACAGCAATGTAGGGTGGGCAACTAACACCGATCAATGGGAATAATTAGGCTCAGAGTAAAATTAAACGAGGCAGCTCGCGTAGGGCGGAAATAACCAAATCAAGGTGTCAGCCAGCTTGATTTTTGGATGAAGTCCTGTGTATAAGACTGTTATGTATCTCGAATGGAGAAATTATGAAGAAGTTAATCGCTAGTATTATATTCAGAATCAATAGGGTCAGACTCGATTGATTGTCAATATTCACTTTAGTCTAGTTTCTATTTCGCCTCTAGGCGAGTCACTTTATTTTGCGTGCTCAAAAAAAAGTAACCAAACAAAAGAGCACCCCCTAAAATAGCCTTTCAGGCTTCCCTGCGCTATTGGCTTCGGCCGCTTCGCTTAACCTAAAGGTTAGCCTCCACCGCAACAGATTATTTTATAGTCTTAGTTGACACCAAATCAAAAATCAATGGGGTCAGACTGAAGCTCCCCCATTTTAACGGATACTTTAAATAAGCGACAATATCGCTAAGGAGTATCGACATGACCGATAAAAGAAAGCCTTATAAAACCTTTACACGTGAATTTAAAATAGAAGCTGTTCG
>JAWUXH010000029.1:0-29604 GCA_034111445.1 Methylophilaceae bacterium
GCTGATTACATTGAACCGTTTTACAATCGCATCAGGCGGCATTCAACTTTAGGCAATCTATCGCCTGCTGCCTTTGAAGAAATGAACCAACAAGCCTCTTAGTTGGTGTCCTAAATCGTTAGACCATTACAGTACTGCGTACTCTATATTAATATTTCAATGATAGAGACAGATAAATAATAAAACTAAGAACGACGGGGATTGTGGCTATGTATCCAGAAAATTCAATTATTAATATACGGACCTATGGGTCTCAATATTAACTGCTAGAGAACTTCATGAAAATACGAAGTAAACTTGCAAATATTTTTTGGCTAATTTACTTAGCGTTATCAGTTTGTTTTATTATTTGGGATTTTTTATTTGTTTCTGATAAACCATCGATGCTAGATAATATGGTTGGATTGGCAATAAGTATATTATCCTTAGCTGGCTTAGTAGGCTTTATTTTTCAACGCCGCATAGGCTATCGCCTGCTCTGGCGTATTTTATTTTGCTTAGCCGCTTTAGGTTTTGGATTCGGGCTTGCAGTTATTCTTTTTGTAGGCGAGCTACCTAACTCGCTGAAATTTCTTGCTATTCTAGCAATCGCAATACCAAGTTATTACGCGCTCTTTTCTTATGCTTACAGGTCGCCACACATTTGGGAAAAATCTTAATGTTCTCTACTCACCATTCAAGCGGGACTACTTTCGGTAGCCCCTTAATTTAAACGTTAGGCGTATATGCAACTTAAAATAGAAACAGGTGAAGTGGCTTGTATATTTTATTAATTCTAGCTGGCTTGTGCTTGTGGATGGTATTTTTCTACCTAATGCGGAATACTGACGGGAAAAACCGCGACCTATTTGGCATTATGCTGACTGGGCCAATGTATTTCATTTTTAAAAAACGTGATTTTAAATTCACAAAACGTGAGACGTTGGGGTGGTTGTTTGTTGGTGCTTTAATGATAGTAGGCCCGATTGTGCCAAAATTATTTTTTTAAGGGTTCAAACTATGACTCCTAACCCATCTCTAGGGACTTCCTCCGCCTGTCAAGCACAATCACCCTAACACCCGTGTTAACGGGGGTGATTACGTTCCATTTCTTACGTTTCTTACTAACTGTTACTACTTAACACCTGCTGTTATTGCTGAGTATAAAGGAAACAGACTGCACCTCTCTAGTCGGCCTTGTTGCGGATCAGTTACTACTTTCGCGGGCCATGATAATAGCCGCGCACAGAGACCTCATTCATTCATCGGCCTAACAAGAACGCACTGATCAGGCTTGTTCTTTTATACGTTGGCCATAGGGTTAGTCAGGTTCTCTCTGTGCTCGGTCTTAACCGTTATACTATCTTACTTCGCAGGTCGTTTCATTTCAGCCTTGCTTGCTAAGCATTACGTTGCCAGGCCATTGCATCGTAAGCTTCTTCTTTGGCTAGTATGGCCCACATCATGCGGGCATGTTTGTTAGCGATGGCGACTAGGGTTTTATGATAGCCAACGCGTTGGTATAAGTGCACTATCCAACATTGTAGTTTGCTGGCTTTGTCTGGCGTTTGCCGGAGCGCTACTTGCAAGGTGCTTTTAGCACCTTGTACCAGTAAGCTCCTGAGGTATGTATCTCCTCGTCTGGTTGTGCGCCCAAGTTTGGTTTTACCGCCTGAGCTCATTTGTTTGGGTACAAGACCCAGCCAAGCAGCAAACTGGCGACCATTCTTGTACTGTTTGGCATCGGCTACCATGGCGCTAGTGGCGCTGGCCGTGAGTGTGCCAATGCCGGTCATTGCGGTGAGTCTAAGTGCGGCTGGGCTTGTTTTTACGTGCAGTGCTATCTGTTGGTCACACTTGGCTATTTGATGATGCAGTTCGTTAAGGTATTGCAAGCTTTGTTCTACGGCTGTACGTACGTCTGCTGGAATGCTTGTATCTGTCGTGTATGTCGGCAGTAATCGAATGAGCTTGTCTGAGCTGCGTGGTGGCCAGATACCGAACTCGCCTAGCAGGCCTCGTATGCGGTTAAGGTGGGCGGTGCGCTCTTCTTTGTAACCTTCTCGCAGTCGATGCCAAACTAGGATAGTTTGTTGGCCAATACTTTTAACTGATACATAGCGCATGGTGGCTTGTCGTGAGGCGATGGCAATCGCTTCAGCATCGTTCTTGTCATTCTTGGCGCCCATACTTTTACGAAACGGTTGCACAAATTCGGCTGCAATCAGTTTGGCGGTATGCCCGTGTGCTGAAAACCAACGGCCCCAGTGATGCGAGGAGCCGCAGGCTTCCATCACAACAGCACTACCTATCGGCAGTTGTTCTGCCCAGTTCATAAAGGCGTCACGTTTGAATAGTTTGTTATAAACCACTGCGCCAGTCACATCCATCGCGCACACTGCAAATACTTCCTTTGCCAAATCAATCCCTATCGTTGTAATATTAGTCATGACTTCCTCTCTCATTTTGGTTGAATGTACGAAACTCAATCGTGGCACAATGATGCCGTTCCGGGTAGAGGAAGTCCCTATTATTCATTCAAGCGGGACTCCTAACGGAGCCCCTTAATTTAAACGTTAGGGTGCAAATGATTCCACAATGGGACTTTTGGTTATTTATTCTAGTTTTACTAATTTTAGTTACATATTTAGTATCAAAATGTGTAGTTCACCTACGTTTCAATGTTGGTAAAAAATGGGTTTGGTCGGGTTTTCTGGTTGCCCTGTATCTTGGATGTATGGTGGCATCACTAGGTTTTAATTATTTTTCTAACCAGCAAATAACATTTGCTAAAGATATGAAAAATCCACTTGAAAAATTTCAAATAGAAAGTGGCTGGGGTGCGAATTTTTCAACAGAAAAACGTACTGAATATAGCCAATCATTAGCCAGATCTATGTTTATCAATAGTGGTAAGTTCAGAGACTATATCGATCTAAATGGAAAGCTTAGCGAATATAAACCTACTGCTGCTGATCGTCAAAATCGTTCAGAATTACTTCATCTCATTGAGCTAATACAAACGTCTGGCAAACTATTATTTTTCTTAGCACTTTGTTGGTTGTTTATACCGTTACTAGGGGTTGGTATTGGCTTTACAAATTGGTTAATATCTAAGCTATACCCGAACCCATCATTCAAGCGGGACTACCTTCGGTAGCCCCTTAATTTAAACGTTAACTACTGCATACAAACTAGCCTAAACAAGTAGCATTAGTGAAATAGAAAATAGTTAATTAAATGTTCTCATTAACCATTCTTTGACATTCGAGACGTCAATTTTTTGTTGAAAATTGAATGTTGACGCTTGTTCCCAAGCAATACCATTGGGCCTTGCAAAAGCGAGTCTATATCTCGCAGCTACGTTATTTTCATCTTGCTTTACTGCCATTTCTAAATTGTTTACACTCAGCAGCTCTCTTTCGAAAGGAGTTCCTACAATGCTTTCTGTTATGTTAGCTAGATCTTCATAAGAGAGAGTATCGCCTGCAACAAAAACTATCTCATTTTTTATTTTTGGTGTAAAAAACACAATATCAGCAGTTAATCGACCAATGTCTTCTGCTGTTGTAACTGTAATTTTATAATTCCAGCTGCCTAGTGCATTAACTTTCTCTTTCTTAAGATCTACGATTCCAAAATCAGGTGAAAATAAGTAACTGGTAAATATTCCAGTGGATACTATTATCCAATCGGTTACATCTTGAGAGCGCAATAATTCTCGAACATCATATTGTTCATCCCATACAGGCTGACCACTTCCTTTTCCAATAACATCATAGTCAACACCAAACTGCCAAGGCACATAAAGATCAATTTTAGCGGCCAGTACAGCCTTGCTAATTTTAATTTGCGACCCTTCACCACCCACGAAACCACTACAATTAATAATGGTTTGAAATTTTGAAAAAGTTTTACTGAGCTTCTCTATCGAGTCTTTTTTTAAATCTCCAGCCACAACGCTTATATTATTAATTTTAAATTCTCTAAGGCGCTGAGCTTTTTCCTCATCCAATGTTTGGATAGATTCTTCTCGAAGTAAAACATTGAGAGAGCCTTGATTTACTTTTAATTTTGTAATGAATGCGTTTATCATTGCCATCCCAAGCTCGCCTGCACCTATTATAAGAATACTACCTCTGTTTGAAATATTCATTTAATTGTCCTGTCTAAAGTTTTGGGTGAATGATAATATTCCTATCGCCATCAGCTTTCAATTAGGCACAAAAGTGATACTGGTCAACTACTATGAAAAATGAAGACATACTTAAGCAATCGGATGTTATCTGCAAAGCTTTGAGTAGTGATGAAGATAATCTAAAACGAGATGTACTTAGCCATACGGGAAACCGGTGGGCGATGTCGGCACTTCATATTTTGGCTGTAAATGGAGTGTTAAGGCATGCAGAGCTAGCTAAGCTGCTTACTGGAGTTACACAACGGATGCTTACTCGCACGTTAAGACAGCTTGAGCGTGATGGTTTAGTTGGTCGGTTTGACTATCAAGAAAAATCACCAAGAGTTGAGTATTCAATAACTCCTTTGGGAACCGAGTTTTTGATTGAAACATTTCCTCTATGGAATTGGGTAATCAATAACTCTGATGCATTTAGAATCGCAAAAGAACGTTACGACAATAGATAATGCATGACTCAGTAATTTCAACTAGTAGGTTCTAATTTTGGCACCAATAGGTTTTTCAGTCAGTATAAAGCAGCTAACAAGTTGCTCCAGCGGAAAAATTACTGTTCACGCATTTTGCAAAAAAATGAAAAATCCGTGCCCAACAATTTCCCACTGAAGAAGACGTTAAAGCTTTCATGAAATTATCTCTATCAATTTTTTCTGCGCTTATTCTGCTTGGGGGCATATTTATTGGCTTCTCTCAATGTAGAGGCTATGTATGGCATTCGCAACTTTATATATGCATTGCAGTTTCACTTATTCTAATGAACATTCTGTTAATATCCAAAAATAAATATTTTTTGATTAAGTCACTTTTAATCCTTACAGTGGTTATATTTATGGCCTGGCTATCAATGTCATTTGGTAACGCTATTTATCAGGTAATAAGCCCATTAACTTTTGATCAGTTCATTTCAAACTCAACTAACACCCTCCAAAATGGTTTGTGTTAATGAGGTCTAGCCATCATTCAATCAGGAATATCGTTACCCCTTAATTTATATGTTGAACGTCCGCTTTGTCCCCTGAGAAGACGTTCAAGAAGATGCGTGGAATATAATTAATAATCTATACTAATGGGCACTATTGGTCAGTTGGTATGAGAAGATGTAACATATCAAAAGTGTAAAGAATAGCTGTTAAAACAGCATGTATAATAGGTTTTATTTACATAAATATTTACACATATTTTCTAACATAATGATATGTATAAACAAAGTTATAGTTTGCCTGCTATCAGGTGTACATAACCTTTTTAAACCATATAAATAAATTAATGTTAACTAGAAAACCAATTAATTTATAGTTAATCACGATTAATCAATTGGTTACATAAAAAATTAACCTCATATAACTGTTAAGTTATATGAGGTTTTTTTGTAATGAAAAATTAAAAAAATCCTTATTTAAAGGTACCAATCGGGCCATTGAGAAGGATCTTCAAAAATATTATCCTTGTAAGCAAGATACATGTAGTTGTGTATACCATTCATTAATCTTGTTTACAAGGGAGTTGATATGTCTAACAAATCAAATCAAAATCAAAAAGCGTTTAGCTTCATTGGGGATGGGGCTATTATTGGTAACCAGTAGCAACTTAAGTTTTGCGACTGAATTACCTAAAATCCCATTCTCGCTCAAAGGCATTAACCCACCAGAAACAGCACAACTCAACGAGTTTGTGAATAATAAAAGTGCTGCTATTGCATTGGGCAAAGCATTTTTCTGGGAATTGCGCATGGCCAGTGATGGTCAAACAGCTTGTGCAAGCTGTCACTTTAGTGCGGGTACAGATAACCGTATTAAAAATACATTAGGCCCAGCGCATAGCGTTGGTGGCGGTTTCTTATCAAGAAAGCCAAACGAAACAATTACCGCTAATGACTTCCCATTTACTAAGTTTAGTGATGTTACCCTTAACGACAAAACTGAACAGCCTGGTCGCGACAACCGCGACGTTGTTAGTTCACAGGGTGTATTCTTAGAGAATTTTGTCAGCAATGAGCCAGGTGAAAATGCTGATGAAACAACGGTCAAAGCTGACCCTAACTTCAACATTAATGGTTTTAATACAAATCGCGTTATTACTCGTAATACGCCAACAGTCATTAACTCAGGTTACTTACACAGAGTCGCTTTAGATGGTCGTGTAAATAATATCTCAAACGGTGTTAATGGTGCTGGTAAACGCAGTGGCGCACAAGTTTATGAGAACATCAATGGTCAAGCAACGCCGGTAAGCATTGCATTAAATGATGCACCACTGCTTTCACAAGCAACTGGTCCATTAGTGAGTATCTTTGAAATGCAATCAATTGGTAGAACTGTGCCAGATATGGGGCACCGCATCTTACCGCTACGCATGTTAGCAGGTCAAAAAGTGGCTTCAGATGATAGTGTTTTAGGTGTTTATGCATCACCAAATGGTGATGGCTTACCATATACTTATGAAACAGCGATTCGCTATATTTTCAAAGACAAATGGTGGAATGCTAACGAGAAAGTAACCATTGGTGACAACCAGTATACTCAAATTGAAGCTAACTTTAGCTTGTTCTTTGGTGTTGCTATTCAATTGTATCAAGCTTCATTAATCTCAGATGACAGCCCATTTGATCGTTTTCTGACGGTGATCGCGATGCTTTAACACCAGCACAAAAACGTGGTGCCCAGTTATTTGTTGGCAAAGCGAAATGCGTAAACTGTCACAAAGGGCCTTTATTTACTGATGCAACGATCATCCGTGATAATACACTTGGTACAACACAACGTTTAGAGCGCATTTTACTCGCCAATGGTGAGTCTGCTATTCACGATATGGGCTTCCATAATATTGGTGTAACACGTACAGAAGATGACATTGGTGTTGGTGGTAAAGACGGCAGTGGTAATCCATTATCATTTAGTGGTGTTGCAAAACTGGGTAAAGAGAAATTTATCGAGTTAATTGGTGATGAGCCAAACATCCAAGTGGGGCCAAATGACCGCATTGCAGTAGATGGTGCATTTAAAACACCAACATTGCGTAATGTTGCACTCACTGCGCCTTACTTCCATAATGGTGGTTACTTAACACTACGTTCTGTCGTTGATTTCTACAACCGTGGTGGTAACTTCCCTGAAAACAACTTTGATAATATTGATTCAAACTATGCTGGCCCATTAGGTTTAACAGATCAAGAAGCAGATGATTTAGTGTCATTCCTTGAATCATTAACTGATGATCGTGTCGTGAGCCATGCTGCGCCATTTGATCATCCATCATTAGTTGTACCAGAAGGCCATGCAGGTGATAGCAACTTTGTAGCAGAAAACCCATTAAAAGCATCAACTGCTAAAGAGATTCTTGTTGAGATTCCAGCAGTAGGCCGCAATGGTTATGCAAGCAATGCTGTACCAACTTTAATTGAGCGTTTAGGCATTAATCATCATACTTCTGATGTATCTCCTGATGTTGGTGAGCCTAAACCACCAGCACCAGAGTGGACTGTTTGTGCACAAGAAGGTGGTATTTGCTCTTTCCCTTATGGGGTAAAACATGAAATACGCTTCCGTATTGGTGATAAAATTGCACCACAAACCTATTACGGCCGTAGCAGATTCTGCCTACGCCATATGTTTGGCCTGCCATTTGTTAGCAGTAAAGAAGGTGTATGTGAAGTTATAGAATAACTGTATTTTTATAGTTAGTAATCTAAAAAAGGTGCCCTTAGGGGCACCTTTTTTTATGTGATAATAATGATGATTTTGTATCAAGCATGTTGCTGAACACCTAACAACTGACCGATTCACAGGTAATATGAATGTCTAATATGGTTAAACCAAATAATACAAAACGACAATTTATCAAAACTATTTTAGCCTTAGGAGCAACCAGTTTTATGTCTCCATTGTACAGTCGCCCAAAAATGGCTTGGTTCATGCCTGAAGAATCAGAACCACACACTCGCACATGGATGGCTTTTATTGCCAGTGATGAATTTTGGGAGCGCAGACAAATCCCTGAAGTGCAGCGAAATTTAGCGCTGATTGCTAAAACCATTGCCAAATATGAGCCAGTCACCATGCTAGTGAGTCAGCATGACTATGCAAAAGCCGTCAAACTACTCGGTGGTTTAAAGGCACATAACTACCCTATTACCCTCACAAAATTTGAGGTGAATGATTTATGGCTACGCGATACCGGCCCTAGCTTTGTGATTAATGAGGCTGGTGACAAAGCCGCAGTCAATTTAAACTTTAATGGTTGGGGTGAAGATCAAGCGTTTGAATTAGATGCTAAGATCGCAGACTTTATTGCAATACAAACTGATGTGCCAGCATTCCTATCTAACTTAACACTAGAAGGTGGTTGCTTTGAAATTGACGGGCAAGGCACCGCGATTATGAGTGAAAGCTGCATACTCAATGACAACCGCAACCCCGGCATGTCAAAGCAAGTGGTTGAAGCAGAGTTAAAAGCATTACTTGGTTTAGAGAAAATCATCTGGTTAAAAGGCATTAAAGGCAAAGACATTACCGATGGCCATACAGACTTTTACGCCCGTTTTGTCAAACCCGGCGTTGTGATTGTAAGCCGTGACACTGATAAGCACTCTTATGATTACAAAATCACACGTGACAACATTGCGATACTAGAAGCGGCGACTGATGCACATGGGAATTCACTGGAACTAGTGATTTTAGATGCACCATGGGACATCACCACCAAGTTTGGTACCAAAGACTTTGCCGCAGGGTATGTTGGTTATTACGTGTGTAATGGTGCGGTGATTATGCAAAAATTCGGCGATAAAGCGGCAGATAAAGCCGCAAAAGTAAAAATAGCCAAAGCCTTTCCCAAGCATACCATTGAACAAATTGCGATTGATGGCATTGCTAGCGGTGGCGGCAGTATTCACTGCGCTACGCAACAAGAGCCTAAGGTTTAACCACAACAATGCACCAATAAAATGACGGTTGAAGCACAACACTTCAACCGTCATGATCTAACTGGCTTGGCGGCCTTTATCCAAACTAATCGCCAATACGCCAATTAACACCAAAGCGGTGCCTGCAGTCTGCAATAAAGTCACAGGCTCACCCAACACAATCCAAGCTAGAAATATGGTTGAAACAGGCCCGATAGAACTGACCAAAGAAGCCTTATTACTGCCCAAGCGCTGAATACCAATATTCAAGAAAAGTGAGGGTAACACCGTAGCGATTAACGCCATTAAAAAGCTCAAACCATAGACTGGCATTGGCAAATGCATCACAGCGCTAATGTCTTGCGTTAACAAAAAGTGGACGCCACTGGTGATGCTAATCACCACCATGATATAAGCGGTAAATAACAATGCGCCTAAGCGTGGAATTAACTTGCCACTCATCACCAAATAAAGCGCATAGGTAATGGCACTTGCCAACACCAAGCCTGACCCTAACAAGGTATGTGAAGCGGCTGCTGTTGGCATGGCTAAATCATGCCCAACCACCAAAAATACACCTGCGTAACTGGCCACTAAGGCAAATACCTCATGCTTGGTGATTTTATGTTGGTGCAATAAGGTATTGAGCAATATCACGATGGTTGGGTATAAAAACAAAATCACCCGCTCCAAACCAGCTGTTACATATTCCAAGCCAGCAAAGTTTAACCACATTGAACCATAGCCCGTTACCACACCAATCACAATCAACTGATAGACATCGTTTCGACTCAACTTGGTGCTCACTTTGGTATGGCGCAGCCATGCAATCAACCCAATAAAAAATGGAATTGAAAACGCCATACGTAAGGCGATCAGCGTGGCAGGATCAACTGGGTAGGCATAGGCGAGCTTGACCATAATTGCTTTAGATGAAAAAGCAATAGAAGCGCCTAATACCATTAATGTACCAATAAAAATTTGCCGTGGATGTGTTTGAGATTGCATGTTAATACCCTAAATAGTGGGGCTCAACCGGGAGGAAGGTCATACGAGAAAACAACAGATCAACCGCGGAGAGCCCACGGTTGCATAAAAATTACGACAAGCAGCAACCGCAGCAGAAGGTGGCTCGCAGCCAGACCGCTTTAGTCATCATCACTAATGGTTGATTGAAGTTTGTCATAAGCTGCAAGATTACGACAACAACCCACCTATTGTCAATGCAAGTCATTGTTTTTTACTCATAATGGTCCATTCGGGCTAATGACAGTATCGCCTCAGGAATGCTATCTTAAGCTTCAATCAAAATCGTATGTAAGTCGTAAGTTGGTTTCATACATTAGGAAATTAAGCATGGCCACCGATATTAACGTATTAAATGACTCAGTGATCGTCACTGCGAATCAATCAATCACCATTAACCCAAGCAGTTTACTTGGCAACAATATGCCTGAATTCATGGTTGATGTTCCAGAAAACAGTACGCCTATTTTGTATATTAATGGTGAAGTGGTGGACTCTAGGTATGACGAAACAACAAAGATAGTGACGCCAATCAATACCATTGAAAATGGCACTTATGAAGTAAGTTACGCACTGATTGACGCATCACAAATAGAGTCTGCGCGAAGCCCTGCATTAACGTTTGAAATTAACGATGACCTCGATACAAACAACGCATCATTAGTGGCAAACAATGACGATATCCCAAGCAGCCTAGCGAATGAAGCTGTGATTATTCCGCCAGATTTATTATTGGCGAATGATACCGATGCTAATGGTGGCGTAATTTCACCTTCTGCGATTGGTGATACCGTGAACGGCACTGTTACTTTTGATGGTGCTAATGTCATTTTCACCCCAACCCAAGGCTACACAGGCCCAGCATCGTTTACTTATACAATTACCAATGCACAAGGTGAGCTTGATACGGCAACGGTTAATTTAACCATTGAAGCCACTGATACACCAACGACTAACCAAGCACCTGATGCCATTGATGACCAAATCAATGCTAATGCTGATGGTAGCTATATCATTACACCAAGCGACCTACTTGCAAATGATAGCGACCCAGATGGTGATGTCATTACAGCAGTTGGCATACAGGATGCAACAAACGGCACTGTGATGTTTGATGGCACTAACGTCATATTCACACCTGATGATGGTTATACAGGGCCTGCATCACTCACCTATACCATTTCCGATAACAATGGTGCAACTGATACAGCTACCGTTAACTTAGTAGTTGAAGCAGATACGCCTAGCACTCCTAGTGAAAACCAAGCACCAACTGCTAATGATGACGTCATTGCAGAAACGGATGCACGCGTTATCGTCATTGCACCAAGCACCCTACTCGCAAATGATAGTGATACAGACGGTGATGCTATTACAGCTGTTGGCCTGCAAGATGCAACCAATGGTACGGTAATATTTGACGGTACTAACATCATTTTCACAGCAGATGATAGTTACACTGGCCCAGCATCATTTACCTATACGATTACTGATAACAATGGCGGTACGGATACTGCGACTGTCAGCTTAATGGTTGGTATAACTACACCAAGTGAAAATCAAGCACCAACTGCTACTGACGATGTGATTGCAGAAACAGATGCAAACGTTATTGTGATTGCACCAAGCGACTTACTCGCCAATGATAGTGATGCAGATGGCGATGCCATTACGGCAGTTGGCCTGCAAAATGCAACCAATGGTACTGTTATATTTGATGGTACTAATATCATTTTCACAGCAGAAGATGGTTACACCGGCCCTGCATCATTTACCTATACCGTTACTGATAACAATGACGGTACTGATACGGCAACAGTTAACTTAACAATGACTGACACACCAAGCATTACGCCACCAAACAGTGAAATAATTGGCGATAAAGCTGATAATCAATTGTTAGGCAATGATGAAAACAACGTCTTATTTGGTGATCAAGGTAATGATGCCATTGATGGACAAGCAGGCGATGATTTAGTGCAAGGCGGCCAAGGTAATGATGTATTAGATGGTGGCGCGGGCAGTGACACTTTTGTGTGGGGTTACAACGCCATTCAAACATTTGGTAACGGTCTGGAAACAGACACGATCAACAACTTTACCGCCGAAGATAAAATTGATTTACGTGGACTTTTACAAAACATACAAAGCAATGATGCTAACCTAACCGCTGAAGCACAGCTAACAGCTTATTTAAGCTTTAGCTATGATGCAACGGCAAATGGTACTGTCATGGGTATTAGTGCATTAGGCTCGTTCACCAGTGGTGACGTATTACAATACGGTGACCAAAAAATTGTGATTACCGGTGTTGATTTAACACAAGGCGGCACAATTGAAACAATCGATATTATCCGCAACTTAAGTGAGAATGGCATTCTCATCACTGATGCAACAGGTCATATTGAAGGCAACCCTAGTTATGATGTGAGCCAAACACAATACAATGAAATACTCACTGGCGATGACACTGACAACCAGATAAACGGTGCCCAAGGTGACGATATTATTACCGCAGGCGCAGGCGATGATTTACTGCAAGGCGGACAAGGTAATGACCAATTAGATGGTGGCGCTGGTGCAGATACATTTGTTTGGTCATACAACGACATACAGCCATTTGGTAACGGTCGTGAAGTCGATACTATTCACAATATCAGTCATGAAGATATGATTGATTTGCGCGATTTATTGCTAAATGAACAAAGCAATGATGCCAATGTTTCGAACGCTGAGCAGCTAGATGCTTATCTTAACTTTAGTTATGATGCCGCTGCCGGAGAGCAAGGTGGAACGGTCATGGCCGTGAGTGCTTTAGGCTCATTTAGTGGCAATGATAGTCAACAATTAGGCGATCAAGCGATTGTATTTAGCAATATTGACTTTACACAAGGTGGCACTGTGAGTGATATTGCTATTATCCAAAACATGCTAAACAATGGCAATTTGATCACCGATGTCATTACTTAAATCCTGACACATTGAGCCAATTAAAAAAGCCTGCAAATTGCAGGCTTTTTTAATATTCAACATTGATATAACTAAACAGTCATTCGGTTTGAAAGTGAAGCATCAAACTAATGTTGTACTAATCAAATAAACCGTATAACCAATATAAACCGCTAGCAACAATGCACCACCGCTACGGCTAATTTGACTCATTGGTTTTGATTTTTGCATGTAACCGATGAGTAAAATTAATACGGTGAGTGCAAACATCAATGGCCAATCACGGGATAACACTTCTGCTGGCGCTTGCATTGGGTGAATAGTACCTGCTAAGCCAACCACTGCCAGTGTATTAAACAGGTTAGAGCCGATGATATTGCCTACTGCTAAGTCATGTTCACCTTTACGGGCTGCGATAACTGATGCGGCTAGTTCAGGCAATGAAGTACCTATGGCAATAACGGTTAAGCCAATGATTAAATCACTTACCCCAAAGGTATGCGCAATATTCACTGCACCCCATACCAACATACGTGAGCTAACCACCAATAACACTAAACCAAGCAACAACCAAAACCATGATTGGCCTGCTGTTAAATCTGGAATTTCATCTTCACCAGCTGGGTCTTTACCGCTTGATAATACAATCCAAGTGAATACACCAATTAATACTACTATTTCAATGATGGCTTCTAACCGCGTAATTTGGCCATCCCACAAATGCACCAATGCTAATAAAGTCACACCAATTAATATTGGCAGTTCTTTTTTAAGCACAACGCGCTGAATGATCACAGGGCTAATTAAGGCTGTCACACCCAGCACTAACGCAATATTGGCAATGTTTGAGCCATAGCCATTACCCAGTGCAATACCAGGGTTACCGTTGAATGCTGATAATGCGGACACTGAAAGCTCAGGGGCTGATGTGCCAAAGCCCACCACGATCATGCCAACCAACAACGTAGACATGCCTAAGCTTTTGGCCACGCCAGCTGCACCTTCAACAAATTTATCAGCGCTCCACATCAAGAGGATAAGGCCGAGAATAATGGATGCAATGGATAGTGTCATGCTTGCCCTACTTTGAAAAAATTAACGCGCTATTATATAACGCGGAATATGACGGATGAATATCTGCCGTTAGGTTTATACGTTATTTCCCTACAAGCTTGGCTAAATATTGTAAATTGAGCCCGGCCACTTTTGGTTGCCACTTGTCGGGGTTAATTGGAAAGTCAACAAACTCACCAGTGCGTTCATACTCAAGGCGCTCATAAAATTCAATCACTTCAGTACGGATTGAAATCACCACCATGTAAAAACCAACTGCACGCCATTGGCGCTTAGTCATTGCTTCAGCGGCGGCCACAAGGTCTTTACCATGACCTTTATTTTGCAAGGTTGGTTTAACCGCTATCATGCCAAAATGCGCCGTTGGGTGGCCGGATAACGTCTGCCTTTGGCAGTGCATACAGGCCACAATTTCTTGATTGAGCTCACCCATTAAAATAAATTGGTCTGTCGACTGTACGATTTTCGCAAGGTCTGCAGTCGTCGTGCGCACACCATCTAAAATGTCCGCTTCAGTTGTCCAACCTTGTCGGCTTGGTTCACCACGATAGGCTGAATTAATGAGCTGTGAAAGGTGCTCACAATCGCTCAGTTCTGCTTTGAAAAAATTCAGCATTGATTACTCTTTTAATGATTGGTTTAAACTAAATGTAGATTTAGCTGGCAAGTTTTTGTACGACTAAGCTGGCTGTCATATCGCCTTCAACATTCACGGTGGTACGTAATGTATCGAGCATACGGTCAACAGGTAATAAAATCGCAATGGCTTCAGCTGGTAAACCAACCGATTGCAATACCAAGACCATGGTCACCATGCCTGCACTTGGAATACCCGGCGCCCCCACTGAAGCTAACATAGCGGTTAAGAACACAATGAGCTGTTGCACAAATGAAAGCTCAACACCCACTAAGTTTGCAATAAATAATGCCGCCGCCGCTTCATACAACGCAGTACCATCCATATTCATGGTGGCCCCTAATGGGATCACAAAGCCAGCAATTTCCGGCTTAACACCTAACTGATCTGTTGCACAACGCATGGTAATCGGCAATGTCGCTGAGCTTGAGCTGGTCGCAAATGCTGTAATAAGCGCTTCACGCGCGCCTTTGAAAAACCACAACGGTGACTTACCCGTAAAGATAAACAGCAACAGTGGCAACACAATCACACCATGTGCAATTAAAGTACCCGCCACCACAGCGACAAATTTCGCTAACGTACCCAACATGGCAACATCTTGCGTAGCCACTAATTTAATCAACAAAGCGGCAATACCAAAAGGCGCTAACACCATCACCCAGTTCACAATGCGCATGATAATGTCTAATGCTTCTTCCATCAGCGCCAATGTGTTTTGGTAGCGATCGCCACCCATCACCAAAGCAATGCCAAGGAATAAAGCAAAAATCACCACAGCCAACACACTACTATTCGCTAATGCTTTGAATGGATTTTGAAATAAGTTATGTAGGAAGTGTGCAAAGAACTCAGGCAAAGGCATTTGCTTGGCTTCAAAATTTTGCATGGCACCTTCGAAGATGCTTTTCTCTAAACCAATGCCCGGCTGAAAATATAAGCTAGCCATCATACCAATCGCCATGGCGATCATCATGGTTAGCGCGAAGAAGATCAACGTGCGCGTCCATACTTTATGCATAGAGCTATGCTGTCGTAAATTTGAAATGCCGACGACAATACTAAAAAACACTAATGGAATTAACACCATTTTTAGCAGATCAATAAAGAGCGTACCAATGAGTGATGCGGTATAAAGCGTGCCCGACACAAAAGGCCCATCAGTGCCAATGTTTTGAAACCAGACCCCAATCAATGCGCCGAAAACAGCCCCTAATAATATTTGCATATTTAAGCTTGGTAACTTCATTATTGCCCCTATTGTTCGACTTAACGTTTAGTTAAATGATAAACGCTCACATTGATCTTATGTTTTACAACAGTCGGTTAATCTTCTTTTTTCTCTTCACTCACTGCATCGGTCGTTTTCACGGCTTCTTTTGCTTTTGCAGCCGCTTCACGCTTACTTTTCTTCAATTTTTTCTTAAGCTCAATCGCTTCTTTTTCTTCTGGTGTTTTTTCTACCACTTTAGCGGGCGCTTTTTCAAACACTGCGGCAAAGAAACCATCCGTATTATGTTGATGCGGTAATAGTTTTAAATAATCACCAGTATCCAAATCAATGTTTTGCTGTTTTAAAATTTCAGCTGCATTCATCAATGTATATTCTGGGTGCGCAGCTAAGAACGCTTCTGCCACATCTTCATTCTCATCACGCAGTAAACTACACGTTGCATACACCAAACGGCCACCCGCTTTAACTAACGTTGCAGCGCGGTTTAGAATACTGGTTTGCTTTGCGTTCAGCTCAATCACGTCTTGCGGTGTTTGGCGCCATTTCAAATCAGGGTTTCTACGTAGCGTCCCTAAACCAGAACAAGGTGCATCCACCAATACACGGTCAAACTTACCGTTTAAGCGTTTGAGTTTTAAATCATTTTCGTTATTAATGCGTTGTGCATTCAGGTTGCTTAGGCCAGAGCGTTTTAAACGCTTACCTAAACTGGCCAAGCGTTTTTCTGAAATATCAAACGCGTATAAACGGCCAGTGCTTTTCATAATTGCGCCCATGGCTAACGTTTTACCACCGCCACCTGCACACACATCACCCACCATCATGCCGCGTTTAGGTGCCACTAAATGCGCTAACACTTGGCTACCTTCATCTTGCACTTCAATCTTGCCTTCAGTGAACAAGATATGACGGCTAATGTTTAAACGCAACGGCATGCGTAAGCCATCTGGTGAGTAAGGTGTTTTGCTAATGTTCTTTTCACCAGACGTATTTTCTTCAATGAATTTCGCCAGCACTTCTTCACGTGTGCCTTTAAGCGTATTCACACGTAAATCTAAGGTTGCAGCTTCATGCATGCTGCGTGCAATAGTCAACGCTTCAGCTTCACCATATTGGGCCACTAGCTTATCCCACAACCAATCGCGTACATCAGCTTGCACCGCTAATGAAAAATCAGCATTTGATTTAGCTTTAATTTCAACCGCCCATTCTTTTTGGCGCTCATCTAACATTGGCTCAAGCTTTTGAATACTTTGACCTTGCACACGTAACAACCACGCTAAAATTAATTTACGTGCATCGTCTTGGTCACTTTCATCAGTCGCCGTGATAGTACTTAAAAAGCGTAAACGACGTAATACGCCATAAACACTTTCTGCCACAAAAGCGCGCTCTTTAGTGCCTAAATCACGATTGTTTCGAAAAAACTCACTCAATTTCGCATCTGCTGGGCTATTGAATTCTAATATATTGGTCAGCACCATAGCTGCTTGGCGAAGTAAAATCGGGGTCATGGTTTGTCTCTTTGATGATGTGCCATTTAATAAACGGCTTAGGTTTTAATATTCGTATGAAAGACGTTAAAAACGCAGTTAATGCAACTGCGTATATTGAATGCTTTCGATTGTTATTATTTATTTCTGTACTATTACTCTGCTTAAGGGCTGGATTTAGCGCCTTTTGCGACTAATTGTTACGTTTTTTGCTGGTATTACTATATTTTGTTTATTTTAACAGGTACTTAGCGATATTCCACACTAACTATCATACAGTTGTGAGATCTAGCCATGCGTTTCACATTAGCCTTTAACATCTCGTGTGAGTGTTCTGTCCAATAAACAACAAAAAGCGCTGAATTACTCAGCGCCTTTTTAGCTTCAACCCTTATTTAAAAGGGTTTAATTTTTGTTTTATTTAGCCTCAAACGACGTGAGTGTTTGTTCTAATTGTTGCCCACGTTTATCAACCAACACAATGCGCACTGGCACGTAGTGGTATTGCTTTGCTAACCAAAACTCTTTGGTCTTTTTTGAGGCTTTATCAGCATCACTTTTCACAGGCGATAAATGAATGATTTCCACTTGTTTACCATCAATCGTGAGGGTTTCTGGTGAAACGCTATAAGTATACGTTTTAATTTTTTTACCCGTGGTTAGGTTGACCTTAACTGGGGTGTTAAGCGCACTAGGGTTATGCATAAAGTGATAAGCATAGCTCGCTAAATCTTGTGTGTTTGGTAATAGGTCCGCTTTTCTCACTTTACCTTTCACCTGCATTAACAGTTGATTGTTTGCCCAATCAAAATTAGTAATTAAGGTACGCTTGGCTTTATTACCTTGATGCAACTCAAAGTGCTTAGGTACTAAGCCAGCATTTGTCACTGCGCCTTCACTGTTTAGTTTGCGCTCACCAAATAAGGCATAAACACCCACGCCTTTAGTAGTGCTTTCAATCTTGTATTGGTCACCTGTTACCGTGTATTGCTCTTTTACATGCGCAAATAATTGGTCACCTTTCATCACTTCGTATTTCAAGGTGATGCTTTTTGGCTGTGCAGCAAAAACGCTGGCTGATGCCACCGTTAGAGTAACCGCCAGTAAAATGGTTAAAGCATTGTAAAGCGTTGATTTTTGCATTCAACATTCCTTTTTTATTGCATTACTTAATATAACGTTTCAGCTGCCAAAAAGACTGACAACCAAACGAAAAATACCCACTGCTAACTAAATGACCCGTTAGGAGTGAGTACTGTCAAATTTCAGTTTAAAACGTGGTACTAAACAACAATGGTTGGCGCTTCACCCGCTTGTTGTGCGCGAATCGTGCCAATTTCATACACCGTTTCACCATGCTCAGCTAATATTGCTTTTGCTTGTGCAGCATCTTCAGCTGATACAACCACTGCCATACCAATACCGCAGTTAAATGTTTTGTACATTTCTAGTGGTTCAATATTACCTTCCGCTTGTAACCATTGGAATAATGGCGGCAACGTCCAGCTACTTTTTTGAATTTCAGCGGTTAAGCCTTCAGGCAATACACGTGGAATATTTTCTGTAATACCACCACCCGTAATATGTGCCATGCCTTTAACCGTCAATGCTGCTTGCAATGCTAAGGTTGATTTCACATATAACTTAGTTGGTGCCATCACCACATCTTTAAAGGTTCTGCCATGAAAGTCTGACTCCATATCGATGCCTGATTTTTCAATCACTTTACGAATGAGTGAGTAGCCATTTGAATGCGCACCACTTGATGCTAAACCAAGCACCACATCACCCGCAGCAATAGTGGTACCGTCAATAATATTGGCTTTATCCACACAACCCACTGCAAAGCCAGCTAAGTCATATTCACCCGCTGGGTACATGCCTGGCATTTCAGCCGTTTCACCACCAACTAATGCACAGCCTGACTCTTCACAACCCGCTGCAATGCCTTTAATCACTGATGCAGCAGTACCAACATCTAACTTACCGCAAGCAAAGTAATCTAAAAAGAATAGTGGCTCAGCGCCTTGCACTAAAATATCATTCACACTCATGGCCACTAAATCAATGCCCACTGTGTCATGCTTGTTTAGCTCAAAGGCTAATTTCAATTTTGTACCCACGCCATCAGTGCCCGAAACCAATACTGGCTCTTTAAATTTTTTCGGCATGGCAAACAATGAACCAAAGCCGCCAATACTACTCATTACTTCAGGGCGCATGGTGCGTTTTGCAAACGGTTTAATTTGATCAACTAAAGCATCTCCTGCTTCAATATCAACACCAGCATCACGATAAGTAAAAGATGTATTGTCGTTATTTGTGCTCAAGGTATGGGTCCTAATTTATATAGTTGCGACTTAACAATTGACTAAACCACTGAAAGTTAGTTTACTCTTTAATTATTAAGTATAATTTTGAAAAACAGTATTTTAACTTATCTATGGCTAATCAACCAAAAAACATCGCACAAACAACGCATTTTGTTAGCCAAAATCGCTGGATTATTTTATCCATCGGCTTTATCTTCCTTACTTACCTGCTTAGCCCTATCCTCACGCCATTCTTAATGGCCATGGTTTTGGCGTATATTTGCGACCCTTTAGTCGACAAACTATGTTTAATTGGCTTTGGCAAACGCAAAATACCAAGAACCCTTGCTACCTTAATTGTGCTGTTTGGCATTGTGATTTTAATCACAGCCTTAGTGTTAGTGATTATTCCGCTACTGCAAAAGCAATCGGTATTGATTACTGAGCGCCTACCATTACTCATTGATTTATTTCATGACAAAGTCGCCCCATGGTTACAAGCCAAGTTTGGGATTGATGTCGATATTGACCGTGCCGAGGTGCGTGAGATTATTAAAGAGCATTGGCAAGGCACCCGCGGCTTTATTGGTGGTGCGTTAAAAGCCGCCGGCAGTAAAGGCTTAGCGTTAATTGGCGCCATTGGCAGCATGTTATTAGTGCCGGTTGTATTGTTCTATATTTTGCGCGATTGGGATATTTTAGTGGCCAAGGTTGGCGAGTTGATCCCAAGAAAATGGTTTGCAAAATCAGTTGAAATTGCAAAAGACGTTGATAACGTAGTGGCTGAATTTTTACGCGGCCAATTATCGGTCATGCTTGCGCTCAGTATATTTTACAGTTTAGGCCTTTGGTTTGCTGGGTTAGACATGGCCTTATCAATCGGCTTAATTGCAGGCTTACTCAGCTTTATCCCATTCGTTGGTTTTGCGTTTGCGTTTATATTAGCCATTTTATTGGCTGCATTACAGTTCAGCTCACTACAAGAGATGATCCCTGTATTAGTGGTATTCGGCTTTGGCCAAATCATAGAAAGCTATATTCTCACCCCTTACTTAGTGGGTGACCGTATTGGCCTACACCCAGTTGTTGTTATACTAGCATTACTAGCAGGCGGGCAATTATTCGGCTTTGCTGGTATATTGCTGGCTTTACCAGTTAGCGCCGCCATTGCGGTTGGGCTAACACACCTGAAAAAGAGTTACGTCGCCAGCGACTCATACCTTGATTAAGGGTTTGAAATAGCAACACACACTATGAAACAGTTACTACTAGACATGCAGCCACCGCCAAGCGCATCTTTTCAAAACTTTAAGATGAGCACTAATGGTGAAGCGGTAATGAATATACAAGACGCCATTCGCGGCAGAGCACCATCACGCTTTGTTTACGTTTGGGGTGCTTCAGGTAGTGGTAAAAGCCATTTACTCAATGCGGCAAAAAGCCAAGGTGCTTTTGTGGCAGACGACGTGCATTTACTGGATAACGATTCACAAATTGAGTTGTTCAACTTATATAATCACCTTAAAGATGCCAATGGCGTACTCATTACCGCTGGCCTACATGCACCCACACAAATGGGCTTGCGTGAAGATTTAGCCACCCGCTTAGCTTGGGGCTTGGTTTACCACTTACAGCCACTATCAGACCAAGAAAAAGCTGAAGCCTTACAATCACACGCGCGAGAACGCGGCATGCTACTACCAGACGAAGTCGTTGAATATTGCTTACGCTACTTACGCCGCGATTTACCATCACTCATGGCCGTATTAGATGCATTAGATAATTGGTCACTAGTGACCAAAAAACCAGTGACCGTACCGATGTTGAAAAAACTATTGCAATTGGATTTATCAATATAAGTTAGTCACCCACATACCCTTTAACGATTCACTTTGATAGATAACCACTATCCACGAGGCCACTATGTTACGCATTACCGAAATCAAACTCCCCATTGAGCAAGCCGATACGCTCAAACATCAAGACGATGAAATTAAAGCCGCGCTACTCAAGCGCTTGGGCATTCCTGAAACTGACTTAATCAGCTTTAGTATTTTTAAGCGTGGCGTAGATGCCCGTAAAACGCATGCTATTTTGTATGTGTACAACTTAGATGTTGAAGTGAAAAACGAAGCCAAGTTATTGGCTAAGTTAAAACGTGACAAACACATCAAACCAGCGCCAGACACTAGCTACCACTTTGTCGCACAAGCTGAAAAGGCTAAAAGTGAGCACTCACACAACAAGCGCCCAGTGGTTGTTGGCTTTGGCCCAGCAGGCATATTCGCCGCACTCATCCTAGCGCAATCAGGCTTTAAACCAATCG
Source organism: Methylophilaceae bacterium (assembly GCA_034111445.1). Lineage (GTDB taxonomy): Bacteria > Pseudomonadota > Gammaproteobacteria > Burkholderiales > Methylophilaceae > Methylotenera. Next base: position 22,126 of record JAWUXH010000029.1, read on the forward strand.
TGCTAGAGCGCGGTAAAGCCGTACGTGAACGCACTAAAGACACTTGGGCGTTGTGGCGTAAAAATATACTCAACCCAGAATCAAACGTGCAATACGGTGAAGGCGGTGCGGGCACTTTCTCAGACGGTAAGTTATACAGCCAAATTAAAGACCCTAAGCATTACGGCCGCAAAGTGATTAAAGAGTTTATTAAAGCTGGCGCACCAGAAGAAATTCAATACGTCAGCCACCCGCATATCGGTACGTTTAGATTAGTCGGCATGGTAGAAGAAATGCGTAAAAACATCATCGAACTTGGTGGTGAAATTCGCTTTGAAAACCGTGTAGAAGATATTCATATTGAAAAGAACGCAGCAGGTGAGCAACAAGTACAAGGCGTGACCTTACAAACGGGAGAAACCATTGAGACGAATCACCTAGTATTAGCCGTAGGCCACAGCGCCCGCGATACCTTTGAAATGGTCTATAAAAAAGGCATTTATGTTGAAGCCAAACCATTTTCAATCGGCTTTAGAATAGAACACCCGCAAGGCTTAATTGACCGCGCCCGTTACGGCAAAAGTTATGGTGAAGATATTCTCACCAAACTAGGCGCGGCAGATTACAAATTAGTACACCACGCCAAAAATGGCCGTAGCGTATACAGCTTTTGTATGTGCCCAGGTGGCACAGTGGTAGCAGCCGCATCAGAACCTGAACGCGTTGTGACTAACGGCATGAGCCAATACTCCCGAAACGAACGCAATGCCAATGCTGGCATTGTGGTGGGCATTACGCCAGAAGTAGACTTCCCAGACCATCCACTAGCGGGCATGGAACTACAACGCAAACTAGAAAGCCATGCCTTTACATTAGGCGGCAGCAACTACAATGCACCGGGCCAACTCATTGGCGACTTTATCGCCAACCGCGCCTCAACAGAATTTGGCGAAGTGCAACCTTCATACACGCCGGGCGTCACCCTCACCAACCTAGACACCGCCCTACCCGAGTTCGCCATCACCGCCATGCGCGAAGCCATCCCCGAATTTGCTAAAAAAGTACCCGGCTTTGACTTAGCCGACGGCATTTTAACGGGCGTTGAAACAAGAACATCAGCCCCAATCCGCATTAAACGTGATGATGAAACCTACGAGAGCATTAACACCAAAGGCCTATTCCCCTGTGGTGAAGGCGCTGGTTATGCTGGTGGTATTTTATCGGCTGGGGTGGATGGAATTAAGGTTGCGGAGGCTGTGGCTTTAACTTTGAAATAAACGTAAAGCATCAAGTTTTATCTGACAAAGCTATCCCAAGTTTTCATATAGGAATCTACATTAAATAACATACTGTAAGAGTGGAAAATAATCAATATGACTACTGATGACAAACTCGACCGCCTAGCAGCTTTCATTTGTGACGCGATGGAACATGTAACTCAAGAACCTATTATTCTAGCAAGGTCTGAAGAGTTTATGGACCCCAAACCCGCGTCAATTTTAGACTCAGTATCCGAAAACGACTTAAATCAAAGAATCGATGTTGCCATAGAAAAAATGGGGGGATCGCCGAAGTTTTGGGTACAAGTTAACGATAAACCACCTCCTATTGCTGATACTTACCCTGATGCAGCATTTCAGGAAGCGATTACTACATTTTGGCGTGCTAGAAAATCAATCTGTAGGTCACATATGATTTGGATGGCAAATAGCTTAATTGAAGAAAATCCGGGGTGGATATTTCCGGATGGGGCAGAGGAATATTCTAAAGCAGTTACTCGTGCAAGTGCTGCATCGTTTTGGGAACAGGCCGAAGATAGCTATATAAGGCTCGCCTCATTCTGGGACAGAGTCGGTCAAATTTTAGATTTTAGATTCTTTCGCATAAGACAGTTTGAACGAGATGGTTTTACCGCAGTTATGGATCGCATACATTCAAATATCAAACCGATTAGTCATGAGCTTACCAACTCAGATTCTTGGGAACGAATTAGGAAGTTTCAAACTTCTGAAAAGGATGATGGAGCCAAATGGTTACTTCGCAGGAGAAATATAGTAGTGCATAGTTTGCATTTAAGGGCTGCTGATACTTTGCTTGACGAGGTAAGCTACAAACCAATGTATAACCACCTTGAGGAGAATCTCAAATCACGGCTTGCTCCAAGAACTCCAGAAGAAGAAGTAAAACAACTACATTTACAGCTTGCTTGCGCTGCGAAATATTTTAATGATGTAATAGAGGTCATATGTACTAGTGAAGATAGACCTACTCCCCCATTTTAGATGAGACCAAATCCGTAGCGCGTAATGTCCGCTGGTTATTGCGCCCTACAACCTTTGGTTTTTGATCCCCTTCCTAACCAGCCGAGTAGCGCAGATTTGATTGGGGGTTTCAGTGCAAGATTGTTTGAGCATAGCGAGTTTTCTTGTGCTGCCAATCGAATTGAGCAACGCAGGGGATTCCGTAGGAACGGGTTAGCTGGGCGGCCTTCTTTTTGGTGACTTTTTTCTTGGCCGCGCAAGAAAAAGCCACTCGCTGAGTAGCGAAAAAAAACCTACCCAAACACGAACCAAATCACCAAGCCGAACTTTTTACAGTTAAAATATTCAAACTCTTACATTTACTTAAAGGCTTAACAATGACAACACCAAATTGGCCTGCCATTTTAAATTGGGCAAACAACGGCAACCCCACCCCACCAACCCGTGTTGAAAAATCAGAAACCCAATGGCGTGAAATCCTCACCGAAGAACAATTCCACGTAGCACGAGAAAAAGGCACCGAGCGTGCTTTTAGCTCTGGCATGTGTTCGTTATTTGAACCAGGTAAATACCACTGCGTATGTTGCGATACCTTATTGTTTGATGCCAATAATAAGTTTGAGAGTGGTTCAGGTTGGCCTAGCTTTACTGAGCCAGCAACAGAAGGCGTGGTGGCTTACATTGCGGACAATACGCATGGCATGCAACGCATAGAAGCGACTTGTAATGTGTGTGACGCGCACTTAGGCCATGTGTTCCCAGATGGGCCTGAGCCTTCTGGCTTGCGCTACTGTATGAATGCGGTGGCTTTGAAAAAAGCTGAATAGCGCTAAGTCTCGCAAACAATATTCAATAAAAAAGGCTACCTTTGGGTAGCCTTTTTTAGTTAGTACTTAGTTAACCAACTTACTGCCTAATCAAATAATCAAACGTGCCTAATGCGGCTTTTGAACCTTCACCCATGGCAATGATAATTTGCTTATAAGCCACTGTGGTGACATCACCCGCAGCAAATACACCTCCAATGTTGGTTGAACCATGGCCGTCTACTTCAATTTCACCAAATGGGCTTAGCGCAACACCACTATTTTCTAACCAACCTGTATTTGGTACTAAGCCAATTTGAATAAACACGCCTTCTAAATCCACCCGTTTTTGATCACCCGCAGCGGTGTCGTTATAAATAAGGCCAGTCACTTTATCGTTTTCACCTGTCACTTCTGCTGTTTCCGCATTCAGCAATACCGTCACATTGGTAAGAGAGTGTAATTTGGTTTGTAATACGGCATCTGCTTTTAGCTCAGGGCCACGTTGTAATAAAGTCACGTGCCCAACAATGCCAGCCAAATCAATCGCCGCTTCAACGCCTGAGTTACCACCACCAATCACTGCCACTGGTTTACCTTTGAATAATGGGCCATCGCAATGTGGGCAATAAGCCACGCCTTTATTTTGATATTCGGCTTCACCCGGCACACCAAGTTTGCGCCAGCGCGCGCCCGTAGCCACAATGACCGCTTTACTGGTGAGTACGCCACCATTATCTAAACCGACTTGTATCGTGCCATCATCTTGCTTGGTGAGCGATGCGGCTTGTTGCAATGGCATGACATCTACATCGTATTCCTTAACGTGCTCTTCTAAAGCCGCAACCAATTTAGGGCCTTCTGTTGCTTTCACTGAGATAAAGTTTTCAATGGCTAAGGTATCCATCACTTGACCACCAAAACGCTCTGCCACAATGCCCGTTCTAATGCCTTTACGTGCCGCGTATATCGCAGCCGATGCACCTGCTGGGCCACCGCCGACGATCAATACATCGAACGGCTCTTTTTCATTGATTTTAGCGGCCTCTTTTGCTGATGCCCCTGCATCAATTTTCGGCAATATTTCATCTAACTCCATACGGCCAGCACCAAACATTTCACCATTTAAGAACATGGTTGGCACGCTCATGATGTTCTTTTCTTTAATCTCATCTTGGTATAAACCGCCCTCAACCATCACATGGGTAATGTTTGGGTTAATCACGGCCATCATGTTCATGGCTTGCACAACATCTGGGCAGTTATGGCAGCTCAGTGATACATACGTTTCAAAATGGAATTCACCTTCTATGGCTGCAATTTGGTCAATTTTATCTTGTTCCAATTTCATTGGATGTCCGCCTGTGTGCAACAAGGCTAATACAAGAGAAGTAAATTCATGGCCTAGCGGAATACCAGCAAAACGCACACCTACTGCTTGGCTGGCTTTGCTATGCGCATCGCCACGCTTCACAGCAAATGATGGTTTACGCACATCATCTTCTTGCGTGAGTGTCACTTTGTCTGACATGCTGGCAATTTCAGCCAACAAGTCATGCATCTCTTTTGCGCCTTTACTGTCGTCTAACGACTCAGCTAATACGATAGGCTCACGTAGCATGCCTAGATACTGTTGTAATTGTGCTTTGATCGCTGCATCTAATGCCATGATTATTCTCTCTTTACTAGTCTTTTTACTAAATTTTGGGTACAAAAAAGGCGTCATCTTGTGGACAACGCCCAAGTTCGCTAGCGGTTAAAATTTTGCTTTAACCACTGATGAATACTTTTTAAAGCTAATTTATTTTTTCTGGGATGCAGTACAAGGCGTACGAAGCGCAGCAACCGGAATGTACTTTTTTGTACATGAGGATTGCGAGCATCGCACAACGCCGCAATGCGCCCAGAAAAGTTAAATTTTTAGATTTTACCTACTAGGTCTAATGAAGGTGTAATCGTATCAGCACCTTCGTTCCATTTAGCTGGACATACTTCGTTTGGATTTTCGGCAACAAATTTAGCTGCTTTTAATTTACGAAGTGTTTCGCTAACGTCACGCGCAATTGCGTTGTCATGAATTTCTAATGTTTTAATCACGCCTTCTGGGTTGATCACAAAAGTACCACGTAGTGATAAACCAGCTTCAGGAATGTGTACGCCAAATGCGTTTGTTAATTGGTGTGTTGGGTCACCCACTAATGGGAATGTTGCTTTACCCACTGCCGGTGAAGTTTCGTGCCAAACTTTGTGTGAGAAATGTGTATCAGTTGTCACGATATACACTTCAGCACCCACTTTTTGGAACTCAGCATAGTTGTCTGCAGCATCTTCAATTTCAGTTGGGCAGTTAAAAGTAAATGCAGCTGGCATAAAGATCAACACTGACCATTTACCTTTTAGGCTTGCTTCAGTTACTTCAACAAATTCACCGTTATGGAAAGCATCAGCTCTAAATGGTTGTACTTCTGTATTGATTAATGACATCGTATGACTCCTTAGTTTGTTTTAAATTAGGTACTACAACTTATCTGATGTTGCTGCACTTTTTGCTGCAACATCAAGAACGTGAAAACATTATATATAGCGCTTTCAATTAAATCCAATATATCATTTCAATGATTACGATAGATTTTACTTATCGTTATGAATGCGTGATAAAACATTAACATCATAAAGAAATTACGCCAAGAATATGACGTGATGACGACAGCTAAATTAAACCGCTACCCTTTAAGTAACGGCAATACTACTTTCTGATTGCTCGCCTTTATTGTCTTCCCACGCTACTGATACCGTATCGCCGACTTTAGCGTTAGTGAGTTTAAAAGTGAGGTATGGGTTTTTAGATATACCAGTACCCCATTGTGATTCCATTACCACTTGGTCATTCAACTTAACCGTGACCACTTGTACAAAGTGCGCTGGAATCGTCACGTCATCATCTGTTTTGCGGCGGCCTGTTTCCATCGGGTGGTGCATGAGTACTTTTACCGTGGTAATGCCATCATTAAACCGCGCACGCATTTTCATATTTTTTGCCATCATTTACCCCTTAGCTACCCTTTATCCGCAACCGCTTTCAAGTACAACAACGTTTTTAGTGTTTTTGTAAAACACGCCACCCGCTTTAACGATTACCGTGATATCAGAGGTATCGGCCATGTTAATGCGCGTGACCACATAGCCAGCTACACCTTCAACTAGATTATAAGTGGCAATTAATGGGGTTGGATTTTTCTCAACCAGAATGGCAATGGATTCAGTATTGGCAAGCGAGCTATCAATTTCCAATTGTACAATGGCTCCATTCTCTGCACGATCTGGTGCTTTTATTTGAATTTTATCGCTCTTAATGGCAAGGTCAGCACCCAAGTCTTTTAGGGCTTGTGTCATTTGAGTGGTTTCAAACACAGGCTTATTCCAAATGGCCGCCAATGCCATTTTAGGCGCTAACCACACGGCAGCCAATGTGCTAGATAATGCTTTGATAAATTGTCTACGATGCATTTCGTTTCTCCTCATCTCCTTGAAAGCGCCTTAGCTCTTTCAAGCGCGCTTCAACAATTGAATGCTGATAAAAATCACCATCTTTTGCTTTTACCGCTAAACGCATTTGTTCAACCGCGCGGTGTAAGTCATATTTTCGAAAATAAGCTTCACCTTGTGCTTGGTGTCTTAGCAGTTGTTTGTTTTGTATTGTATACGCACGTGCTTTTAAATCATACAAATACGCATCTTGTGGAAATTTTGACTGCTTTTCACCCACAAAGTTTACTAATTGATCTATTGCCTTAGTGCCTAATAAGTGTTCGGCATAGCCATGAATCAACGCTCTAGTGTTGGGAAACAACGCTAAAGCTGCTTGATATTGTGCGCCTGCAAGCTTAGGTTTATCTTGCGCTACATATAATTTTGCGATTAAGTTTTCAGTCATTGCATGTTTTGGTGCGTGTTCTTTTAACCAATCAATTTGTTTTTCCGCTTTGTCCAAAGCAAGGTTATTTAAATACGCCACTGCCAAACCATAATGTTCAACTGACTCATTCACATAACGCTTTTCATGAATGTTAGCGCGGAATAAATCAATGGTAGATTGAGATGCATTGGTATCAATAAAATTACCATTCGCGCGTAATTTGGCACGCACCATTTGGTAATCAACACTATCGGCTACTTGGCGATAAGGCATTTGATCCACACGGTTAGTCACATCCGATATCCGCTCAGCGGTGAGTGGGTGGGTTCTTAAAAAGCTTGGGGCACTGCCTTCAGAAAATCGGTTGCCACGTTGCAGTGTTTTAAAAAAAGCAGGCATGCCCCGCACATCAAAGCGCGCATTATTGAGTATCTGCAAACCGACGCGGTCAGCTTCACGCTCATGCGCACGGGTGTAATCTAACTGGTTTTGAATACCATAAGCACTAGATGCCGTT
>JAWUXH010000030.1:0-17083 GCA_034111445.1 Methylophilaceae bacterium
CCGATTACAGCCACTGAAGTGGATGGCCTATATCAACCACAAGTCATCACGAATGTTGCTCCAATAGTGGCTATCACACCACCAGTAGCCCAAACAGCAGTTAACACTGCGATTACCTTAGTCGCAACAGCGACTGACATTGACGGCACTGTTGCCAGTGTCGCGTTCTTCAGCACAACGGCTGGCGTTGCAACGCCAATTGGCACAGGCACATTAGTGCCAGACACAAACAACTATTCTTTAATTTGGACACCAACCACAGCGGGTACCTATACGATTAGTGCGACGGTAATCAATGATGCTGCTGTTGCAGTCACCAGTGCGCCTGTTACCTTTACAGTTAACCCACTGGTTACGCTACCAAATGTACTACCTATTGTTAGTGTTATGGCCCCAACAGCATCAACACTTGTGAACACACCAATATCGTTTGTCGCGAATGCAACCGACAGTGACGGCACGATTGTGAGTGTTGAATTCTTTAGTACTGCTAATGGCATTGAAGCACCATTAGGGGCTGGTGTAATGGTTACCGGCACCAATACATACAGTTTAATTTTGACACCAAGCTTAGATGGCATTTATAACATTACGGCAAAAGCAACTGATGATGCAGGCGGTATTACAACCAGTGCTGCCGTTCTGTTTACAATTGATCCAGTGGTCACAGTGCCAGCAATGCAACTTGGTGTATGGGATTTTAATGAAGGTACTGGTGTGATAGCGACGGATAGTTCAGGTAATACACAACCATTACAGCTTGCTAATGTGATATGGACGACTGGTAAAGTAGGCCATTATGCGGGCCAATTTAACGGTAGCAATGCCAGTGGTGCACCAAGTGCACCAGCGTTAATTGATACAACAGAAAGTTTTACCGTGGCTGCATGGGTTAAGTTAGACACGCTTAATGGTTGGCGTACGATTATTAATCAAGATGGTGAAAATGTGAGTGGTTTCTGGTTGCAATATAGTCAGCAATTAGGCGGTATTTTCACTTTCACCATGCGAGATGACGATTTATTATCAGGCCCTGTTAACCGCACACGATCAGTGACAAAACCAACGATTGGCGAGTGGTATCACTTAGTTGGTGTGCGAGATAAAGCCGCTGGCATTATTAAACTATATGTTAATGGCGTGTTGGAAAGTAGTGTTGCCAATACAGTTGCTTGGTCAGCCAGCGGCGACTTTAATGTAGGACGTGGCAAATGGGATGCGCCAAATGATTGGTTTGCTGGCGCCATTGACGAAGTTAAAGTGTATAACTATCCAGTGACTGCAGCAGAAATAGACGCACTATATCAAGCTGGATCCATAGAGTAATAAAGGGTCATTTCACGCCATTATGGCATTTAAGTCTATTTAATATAGCTAATTCTAAAGTAGCGTTTTAATGCTACTTTTTGATTAGACTCCCACTCTAAAGGCATATCAAATCAACTACCTAAATGTTGACTATTCACTTTGATATGGCCTAATTCAACCAAGCTAATCACGTGAAATGTAGCCGTTATCACGTCTTAATTATCCGATTGTTTGGTGACCCCTTCGATTATGATTCAGAGTAACAACAAGTACTCACTTTTTAAATAAGGGTTATTGAATCATATGCATCATATTCAAAACAAAATTAAAACAGCTGGCTTTACGCTATTAGAACTTTTAGTCGTGATGGTCATTATTGGTTTGCTCGCCGGTTATGTCGGCCCAAAATACTTTGAGCAAATTGGCAAGTCTGAAACTAAAACAGCCAATGCACAAATTAACGCTTTAGGCCAAGCATTAGATCAGTATCGTTTGGATGTTGGCCAGTACCCAACGACAGAGCAAGGCTTAGCAGCACTGAATAAAAATCCAGACAACATTGCTAAATGGTCTGGTCCTTACCTTAAAAAATCTATTCCTAAAGATCCTTGGGATCGCGCTTATTTATATAAAGCGCCAGGTGATTATAACGATTATGACCTTTACTCATTGGGTAAAGATGGTCAGCAAGGTGGCCTGAAAGAAAATCAAGATGTGGTGAATTGGTAAAGGCAGTTTAGGTAATGGAGTATCAAGTTAAAGCAGTGAAAGGCCAAGAGATGGTGTTGTTAAACATCACGGCTAATCACGTGAAAGATGCTTTATCACAAGCCCAGCATAGAGGGTTTGTGCCTATTTCTGCGACTGAAAAATCTGCATCTAAAGTGAAAGTAAGGCGTTCCAAGTTTCAACTTTCGTTATTTAGCCAAGAACTTTTAGCGTTGTTAGATGCTGGTTTGAACCTGGTTGAATCAATTGAAACCTTGGCTTTAAAAGACGAAAGCAATGAATCGCAAGTAGTGTTGGATGCGGTGTTGCAGTCGCTATATCAAGGTCAAACATTTTCAGCGGCATTAGAGCAGCAATCAGATGTTTTTCCAATGTTGTATATCGCAACGGTTAAAGCCAGTGAAAAAACAGGTGATTTACCTGAAGCATTACAGCGTTATGTGGCTTTTGAATCGCAATTAGAAGGTTTGAAAAAGAAAATTGTGAGCGCATCAATTTACCCAGCATTACTCATGGGGGTTGGCGGCTTAGTGATTATGTTCTTGTTAGGGTTTGTTGTACCAAAATTTAGCAATATTTATGAGGGTTCAGGTGGTGACTTGCCATTTCTTTCAAAAGTATTGTTGTCATGGGGCGGTTTTTTAGAAAGCCATGGCACGTTAATGTTAGTTGTGATTGCAGCGATTGTTGGTGGGTTGGTTTTTGCCTTTTCTCAGTCTTCTGTTAGGAAATGGATGATGCAATTGCTGTGGAAGTTTCCTGCATTAGGACGCCGTTTGAAGCTTTATCAGTTATCACGTTTTTATCGTACCTTAGGCATGTTGCTTAAAGGTGGTACGCCGATTATTCCAGCATTGGAGTCAGTTTCAGGTTTGTTGGATACAGCACTACAAAAAAGTATGAAAACAGCAACGCTTTCCATTAGTCAGGGACAATTGATTTCTGACGCTTTGGAAAAAACAGGCCTCACAACACCGGTTGCGATGCGCATGTTAGTAGTGGGTGAGCGCGGCGGCAATGTGGGCGACATGATGGAGCGGATTGCTTCATTTTATGATGAAGAGTTATCACGATGGATTGATTGGTTCACGAAGTTGTTTGAACCGATTTTAATGTTATTTATTGGCTTAGTGATTGGTGTGGTGGTGTTACTGCTTTATATGCCAATCTTTGAGCTGGCTGGGAATATCCAATGATCGATACACTAATGGATGACTCAGAAGTGAGCACTAACTTATTAATTAACCACACCTTGGTTAAAGAAGCCAAAACGCAGGCTGTACAACAGCAGCGCCCTGTGGTCGAAGTGCTTGAGGAATTGTTTGGTGCAAACCCAAGTTACTTTACAAAATCATTAGGTGATGCATTTCATTTCGAATCGATTGCCATGCGTGACATGCATGACCTTGCGCCTGCTTTTGACATTGTGCCATTTGCCAAAATGCAACAAAAGCAGTGTTTAGCTTTTGTTGAAAAAGGCGGCGCTTTGATGTTGGTGATGTCAGACCCATTCAATGCCAGTTTGCAAGAGTGGGCTGTTGAATATATTAAGCAAGATTTTGAATGGCGTATTGCACACCATACGGATATTGCCGCTTTCCTAGCGCAGCATGAAGAAACCATGATGGCAATGGATGGCATGGACGCTGAAGGCGAAGAGAGCGAAACACAGTCAGATGACGCGGTGATTGATTTATCACTTAAAACGATTAATAAAGATTCAAACCCAATTGTTAAGCTCATTAACTCAACACTTTACGATGCCTTAAAAAGTGGTGCGAGTGATATTCATATGGAATGCACCAATGCTGGATTAGGCATTAAATATCGTATTGATGGTGTGATTGCGAGCGTGGGTGGTATTCAAGGGTTAGAGAATGCAGACCAAGCCATTTCACGCATTAAAGTGATGGCGCAGTTGGATATTTCTGAACGACGTATTCCACAAGATGGCCGCTTTAAAGTGTTAGCACAAGGCCGTGATGTTGATTTTCGTGTGTCGATTATGCCAAGTATTTTTGGTGAAGATGCCGTACTGCGTGTGTTAGACCGCAAATCATTATCAGACGAAGCGAAAGGCTTAAGTTTAAAAGCATTAGGGTTTAACCCAACGATTATTGGCCAATTTAGAAAATTAGCCTCAGACCCTTATGGCATGGTGCTGGTCACTGGCCCAACGGGTAGTGGTAAAACCACTTCGCTCTATGCGGCCATTACTGAAGTGAACACTGGCCACGATAAGATTATTACCATTGAAGACCCAGTGGAGTATCAATTGCCGGGTGTATTACAAATCCCGGTGAATGAGAAAAAAGGCCTGACGTTCGCGCGTGGTTTACGTTCCATTTTACGACATGACCCAGACAAAATTATGGTGGGTGAAATTCGTGATGCTGAAACCGCACAAATTGCAGTGCAAGCTGCATTAACAGGTCACTTAGTGTTTACCACTGTCCATGCCAATAATGTGTTGGATGTGATTGGACGCTTTATGCATATGGGCGTTGATCCATACAACTTTGTGTCATCGGTTAACGGTATTTTAGCGCAGCGCTTAGTGCGTGGTGTTTGTAAGCATTGTGCTGAAGACCATCAACCAAGCGAAGCATTATTGAAAGCGTCTGGTATTCGACCAGAACTGGCCAAAGTAATGAACTTTAAAACATCAAAAGGCTGTGGTCATTGCCGTGGTACTGGTTATAAAGGCCGCATTGCAGTGGCTGAATTATTAGTCCTGAATGATGAGTTAAGAGAAATGATTATTGCGCGTGAGCCGATTAGAAAATTAAAAGAAGCATCGAAACGCAGTGGTATGAGAAGTATAAGAGATGCAGCTATTCAAATGGTTGCGCTAGGCAAGACAACTTTAGAGGAGATTAACCGTGTTACATTTGTTGGCTAATCATTTATTTGTATCGTTAAGTAAAAATAACATCGCGCTTTTGTATACCAGTGGGTTAAGTAAGCAGGTGATTGCTGATCACCACATGACATGGCAATCACAAGAGAACTTTAACTGGCAAGAAGTGATTTATAGACTCGAGCGCACGTTAGATGACCTTAACTTACCAGCCCATACCAAGTTGTCGGTGACGTTATCGACGGATATGGTGCGTTACCTCACATTGCCTGCGCAAACCGTTTCAATGAATGCGGAAGAAAAAGTGGCATATGCCAATGCCGCTTACCAAGAAATTTATGGCTTTGCGACATCAGAGTGGAAGATTAAATGCCACGATGCACCGCCAAACGAACCAATGCTGACGTCAGCCATTGATACTGCATTATTTGAAGCCATTCAAATGATCGCCACTAAATACGACTTTAAATTAAAAAGCGTTCAGCCATATTTAATGACCGCGATGAATGCATTAGATGGTTCGCTAAAAGGCGCAGATACAATTTTTGCTGTTGTTGAATCAAACCGTATTTTAATTGTGAACTTACAAAATGGTTACTGTACGCAAGTGCGTACTTACCCTAGGTCGGCCAATTGGCAAAATACGTTATCGCAATTGCTCACAAGAGAAACCCTTATCGGCGCTGAAAATATGCGAGAAATATTAGTATATGCACCGGCACAAGGCAAAGCGGTGATTCCATTTGCAGACGACTGGTTAGTCAAACCATTACAAGTGAAGCGTAAAAAGGTCAGTGATGAACCACATTACGCCATGTTGGAGGCCTTAGCATGAGCCAAATGTTAGATCTAGATTTTGTCGAACAACAAACACTTTCGTTTAGCCGCGCTTCTGGTTGGACAGTGCTGTTGTGCTTGCTTGGTTTATTGATTGCCATTTTAGTGGCGCAACGTTACCAAAGTTTAAATGCTGAATATGACAGTGTGGCCTCAACACTGAGTAGTGATGATCTTGCATCAGCCAAAAAAGCCGCGTTAAGAAAAGAATCAGCTGAAAAAATATCACCAAAAGAAATGAACAGTATCCGTGAAACAGTGATGCTGCTTGGTACGCCTTGGGAATCACTGTTGACGTCTTTAGAGGATATCAACATGAAGAATATTGCATTGTTACTACTGGAGCCAAACAAGAAAAAACAAGAAGTGATGCTGACAGGGCAAGCCAAGAACATTGAGACCATGCTCGAATATGTGGAAGAGGTTTCAAAGTTGCCAATGTTATCAAAGGTTTATTTGCAAAATCATATGATTGAATTAGACGAATTAAATAAACCAGTTAGTTTTACCGTTGCGGCGGAGTGGAAATAAGTTACATGAACGGAAAGTATTTTTATTGGTGGCTATCAACAATTGCTAAAAAGCTAGGCATGTGGGGTTTGCTTGGCTTATTTTTAGTGATTGCTAGTTTGGTGTTTTATGCCATTAACATTCCAAAAGCCAAGCAGAAAATTGCGATGGTGAAAACTGAACAAGTCAATCAGACCAAACAACATGCGCAAGAACGCAATGCGGACCAACCAACCGTACAAAATGCAGAAGAAGAAGAAGTAGACGCGTTTTATCGTCGCTTCCCAACGGTTGATGCGTTACCAACCATACTAGCGAAGCTGAATCATATTGCTAATAAACAAAGTATCTTATTGAGTATTGGTGACTATCGTTATAAAGAAGTGAAGGCAAAGAAAAAGACTAATACACGTGAATTAACCAATTACAAAATTGTATTTCCAGTTGAAGGGCCGTACACGAATATTAGACGATTTGTTTCAGACGCATTAAAGGCTTTTCCAGAAATGGCCTTAATGGATTTTCAAGTCGTAAGAGATGACAGTAATAGTCGCATGGTGGCCGCAAGGTTAGAGTTTGTGGTGTTTGTTAAGGGGGAATCATGGCAGATGTAAACAGTAGCACTGCAAAAGTGAGTCCTTTGATTTGGGTCGTATTGCTATTAACAGTGGCTTTTACCCTATGGACTGCACTGCAAGATGACGATATTAGTGACACGGATGTGGTTGTGAATAAATTTGATCGCCCTAAACGTAATCAAACCATGAGTTTTAGTCAAAAAGACTTACCAGTGAGTCACCAAGGTGATGTTGTACAGCGCCAAGATGGCGTGATTGATTGGGAGCGTTTAGACCGCACAGCAGAAGAAAAGCCTAAGAACTTATTCCGAGCCAATAATTGGGCGGTCGCGCCAAAGCAGCAACCGCGTAAACAAGTGGCTATTGCACCACCAGCACCGCCACTTAAGCCAAAGGCACCACCGATACCTTTCGCTTATATGGGGCGTTTAAATGATGGGCCACAAGGTAATTTGATTTATTTATCGTCTAACGATAAATCGTATTCAGTGCCATTAGGTAAAAAGATTAATGGTTTTTGGCGGTTAGATTCAGAGGATGACAATGCGTTGTACTTTACGTATTTGCCGCTTAGTTTGCCGCAAACATTACCAAAGAACCAAACATTAGCAGGGCAGGGCAGTACTGCAATACCGCCAGGTGCGTTTAAGTGAAAAGGATTTAACAATGCAATCAAATAACACTCTACCCAATATGAAGCGATCAATTTGGCTCATCATGCTAAGCATGGTGATTGGCGGCTGTGCGTTATTAAATGGTGAAAAGCTCACGGTTGATGAAAAAATTGAAGCAAGAGTCAAACAAGTAGAAACCGATGATGGATATAATGCGAAAACGGCTAAATCACGTCAAGATTTTTACTTAAACCGTGATTATGCCGTTAACCAAGTGCTGCTAAAACAGGCTAAAGATGCGCGTGATAATGGTGACTTTGATGTGGCTTCAGCCTTATATCAACGCGTGATTGGAATTTCACCTAATAACCAGTTTGCACATGCTGGTATGGCGGCTATTGCCCGTGAAAAAGCGCAAATGGAGACATTAAACGAGGCCAAAGTATTGCTTGATCAAGACAAAATCGCTGAGGCGAAAAACATCGTCCATCAAGTATTGCTTGAAAACCCGCAACATCCGCAGGCTAAGAATTTAAGTAACCAAATTAGCGCCAAAGAAGGTAGCTCAAATTCGACCTTACCTAAGTTGAAAGCCAAGTTTAATAAGCCAATTACCTTAGAGCTAAGAAACGCTGAAGTAAAAATGGTGTTTGATACTTTATCGCGCGATACTGGCATTAACTTTATTTTAGATAAAGATATTCGGCCTAATCAGAAGGCTAATATTTTTGTGAAAGATTTACCGATTGATGAGGCCATTGATATGGTAATTTCAAGTAATGGGTTAGCAAAAAAAGTGATTTCTGAAAATACGGTGATTATTTACCCAAACAACAGAGCTAAGCTAAAAGCTTATCAAGAGTTATTGATTCGCAACTTCTACTTAAATAACACTAAAGCAAAAGATGTTGCTGCTTTATTAAAATCGATGATTAAAACCAAAGATATTTTTGTGTATGAACGCTTAAATATGTTGGTGATGCGTGACCGTCCAGAGGTGATTAAACTCGCTGAAAAACTGGTAGCCTCAATTGACTTAGAAGATCCAGAAGTGATGATGGAAATTGAAGTGCTTGAAGTCAGCCGTAGCCGTGCGCAAGAGCTTGGCATTGTGTTTCCAAATCAGTTATCAGTCTTAAGTACTGATACCGCATTAACATTGGCCGCACTTAAAAACGTGAATAGCGCGACGATTGGTGTCTCACCAAGCCCAGCGATTAACTTTAAGAAAACAGTGGGCGATTTAAACTTATTATCAAACCCAAGAATTCGCGTTAAAAACAATGAAATTGCTAAGATTTTAGTGGGTGATAAAATTCCTGTCATTACCACCACCTCAACCGCTAATGTTGGTATTTCAGAAAGCGTGTCTTATGTGGATGTAGGTTTAAAGCTTGAAGTTGAGCCACGCATTACGTTAGATAACTTTGTGAATATTAAAGTTGGGTTAGAAGTGAGTACTCTCGGTGATAAAACAGTCACCAGCAATGGCGCGACTGTTTACGCAATTGGTACACGCAATACGCAAACATCACTAAGACTTAAAGATGGTGAAACACAAATCTTAGCAGGTTTGATTTTAGATGATGACCGTAGAACAGTCAGCCGCTTACCTGGTTTAGGTGATGTGCCATTGTTAGGTCGATTATTCTCAAACAATGATACGTCGAACAATAAAACCGAAATTGTCTTAGCCATTACACCAAGAATATTGGGTAATATTCCACTACCAAATGCACAAAATACTGAGTATTGGTCTGGTACGGCTAACCAAGTGTCTAACAAAATTAAAAGCTCAGCGGCTGTTGGTGGTAGCAGTTCATCTTCTTCAGCAGCAGCACCAAAACCATTCGGTGCATTTGATCGCTTGCTTGAGCAACGACGTCAACGTGAGTCGCAAACAAAGCAGCAACAGCCAGTCACGCCAGCCATTGACCCGTCGTTAATTCCACCAATGCCTGATGATCTAAACCAGCCATTTGAAGAAGATGCAGCTGCACAAGCGAAAATAAAAGCACAAGAAGCATCTCAAACAAATACGACAGATGTTGACTTCATTCCTGATATTAAGATCTTTCCTTAGGCCAGTCAATTGTTGATGAATATGAGTGGTGCAATGCATAAAAAGTCAGGCTTTACGCTGATTGAATTGATCGTGACTGTCGCGATTGTCGGCATATTGGCAAGTGCCACAATGCCACTCTTGAAAATGACCGTGCAGCGCACTAAAGAGAACGAGCTTAAAAACAACTTGCGTGAAATTAGAACCGGCATTGATGCGTATAAAAAAGCCTTTGACGAAGGTAAAATTGAAAAGTCTGTCACTGATTCAGGTTATCCACCTAACTTAGAAACCCTGGTTGAAGGCGTTGAAAATATTAAAAGCCCTAGCCGTGAAACCATTGTTTTTTTACGCAGAGTACCATTAGACCCAATGGCGGTTAATACGCTTTTCCCCGGTGAAGAAATGGACTTAAGCGAAGTGTGGGGTTTAAGAAGTTATAAAAGCCCTGCGTATGATCCGCGTGAAGGCGATGATGTATTTGATGTTTACTCGCGCAGTGAGCAAGTAGGCATTAACGGAGTACCTTATGCAAAGTGGTAAATTAAATACAGTACGGTTAGCTTTTAAACGACTAGGTTTCACATTGGTTGAGCTATTAGTCGTACTATCGATTATTGCGCTATTGCTCAGCATTGCCTCACCACGTTATTTTTCAAGTATTGATCGCGCAGAAGAAGCAACGCTCAAGCAAACCCTTAATGTGGTGCGAGATGCGTTAGATAAATTTTACTCAGACAAAGGCGTTTACCCTGAAGAATTGGCAGACCTAGTTGAGCAGCGTTATATTAATAAATTACCTTTAGACCCAGTGACTAACAGTAAAGAAACGTGGGAGATCGTGCCACCAGAAGAACCGTTAGAAGGTGAGGTTTACGATATTAAAAGTGGTGCAACCGGTAAGGCGAAAGATGGCAGCAATTACGCAGACTGGTAGCCGTGCCGACAAGCAACCCATGCAAGGTGGATTTACCTTTATCGGCTTGCTGGTGATTATTGCCATTTCAGGCATTGTATTGTCAGCCGTTGGTATTGTTTGGCAACAAGATGTTCAGCGTACTAAAGAGCAAGAGTTGCTTTACTTGGGCGACCAATACCGCCGTGCCATTACGCATTATTATGAAAACTCACCAGGCGGCGCAAAACAGTTTCCACAAAAGTTATCACAACTGGTGTTAGATAAACGTTTTCCAACCGTTAAGCGCCATATCAGAACCCTCTACCCAAACCCAATGAGCGCAGATAAAGAATGGACGCTGATTAAAGAGCAGGGTCGTATTAAGGGTGTCACAACCGCATCAACCGCTGCGCCGATTAAACAGGCTGGGTTTGATGACATCTATAAAGATTTTGATCAAGCGAAAAGTTACGCTGATTGGCAATTTGTGCATATTAATACGGATAACACACCCAATAAAAACATACCGAACATTACAGTAAGATAAAGATTTTTTTGAACATAATCAATATGATAGCGCACTTAAATGGTGCGCTTTTTTTTGGTGTCAATGTGCAGCTATCGCCTTAACTGATTGAATTCTATGTGAATAGTCGATTGGTATGCGGCTTGCTTATCTCTTTATGAGATTAATCAAGGTGGAGGCTAAGCAAATGACGAAATCTACGTTACAGTTTTTTGATGAGATGCAGGCCTACGGTGGAGATGTGAGAGCCATATATGGCGCTTATGATACATGGCTGGCAACCGTGCCAACTGAGCAATTGGTCGCAAAACGTGCTGAGGCAGAAATGTTATTTAGGCGAGTGGGCATTACATTTAATGTCTATGGTGAAGATGATGGTGCCGAGCGCTTGATTCCATTTGATGTGATTCCACGGTTATTGTCTGCCAAAGAGTGGAGCAAGTTAGAAGCAGGCGCTATTCAGCGTGTTAAAGCATTGAATATGTTTTTGAATGATATTTATCATGAGCAAGAGATTATTCAAGCCGGCATTATGCCTGAAACGATTTTACAAAATGAACAGTTTCGGCCAGAAATGGTGGGTGTGGATGTGCCCAATCAAATCTATGCCCATATTGCAGGGGTAGATTTAGTCCGCACTGGGGAATCTGACTTTTATGTTTTAGAAGATAACTTACGCACGCCTTCAGGTGTTTCCTATATGTTAGAAGACCGTAAAATGATGATGCGTTTATTTCCTGACTTATTCCGCCAATACCTAATCGCACCCGTTGAGCATTATCCGCATGTGTTATTAGATAATTTACGGTCAGTCGCGCAAACCGGTGTGCAAGATCCAACCGTGGTTGTGCTATCACCCGGCGCTTTTAATAGTGCTTATTTTGAACATGCCTTTTTGGCGCAAGAAATGGGTATTGAATTAGTGGAAGGCCAAGATTTATTTGTCCGTAATAACGCGGTGTTTATGCGTACCACGCATGGGCCGCAGCGCGTTGATGTGATTTATCGGCGTATTGATGATGATTATATTGACCCATTAGCGTTTGACCCTGATTCCATGTTGGGTGTGCCGGGCTTGTTGTCGGTCTATCGCGATGGCGGTGTGACTTTAGCCAATGCCGTTGGCACTGGGGTAGCCGATGATAAAGATACTTATATCTACGTGCCAGAGATGATTGAGTTTTATTTAGGTGAAAAGCCTATTTTAAACAATGTGCCGACTTATCAACTGACTAAAAAAGAAGACTTAGCTTATACCTTGGCGCACTTATCGGAGTTGGTGGTGAAAGAGGTACAAGGGTCAGGCGGCTATGGCATGTTAGTTGGGCCAAAAGCAGGCAAGGCCGAGCTTGAAAAATTTAGACAACTGATTACTAATCACCCCGAAAACTACATTGCACAACCAACCTTGGCCTTGTCAACGTGCCCAACACTGGTAGATGAAGGCATCGCTCCAAGACATGTCGATTTAAGGCCATTTGTGCTGTCAGGTGAAACCGTGAGTTTAGTGCCTGGAGGCTTATCAAGAGTCGCATTGCGTGAAGGCTCACTATTGGTGAACTCATCACAAGGTGGCGGCACTAAAGATACATGGGTGTTAGAGCGTGATAGTTTCCCCAAGGCTGAAACCATCAAAACAGAAGCGGCGAATGACGCACGCAAGGAGGCCGCATGTTAAGTAGAACCGCAGATTATTTATATTGGATGGCGCGTTATATTGAGCGTGCAGAGAATGTTGCACGCGTGTTAGATGTGACCTATAGCATGGGTTTATTGCCGTCAGAAAGCAGTAGCGAAGTAGAACTATGGACTGATGCCTTGGAAATTAGTGGTAACAACGGTATTTATGCCGAAATGTATGGTGAAGTCACCGCGGCGAATGTGATTAAGCACTTAACCATGGATAAAGAAAATCCATCCAGTATTTACTCAAGCTTATATAGTGCGCGTGAAAATGCCCGTGCAGTGCGTGTGGCACTCACCAGCGAAACTTGGGAAAACATCAATGCTTTATGGTTGGAGTTTGGCCAATATATGGGGCGCGACCTGACGCAAACGACATTAGGCGAATTTTGTGAGTGGGTACGCACGCGGTAACATCTATTTCGCGGGGTGTTTTGGCACCATGTTGCGTGATGATGCGTTTAGTTTTGTGCGATTAGGGACCTTTGTCGAGCGGGCAGATAATACAGCGCGATTATTGAATGCCAAGTTTGATACAAAGTTACCAGCAAAAAGTAATAAAGGCGATATTGATTACTATGAATGGAGCTCAGTATTACGCTCAGTGTCCGCTTTTCAAGCCTATCAAAAAGTCTATAGCCATGCCATTGACCCAATGAAAGTATCAGAGTTGCTAGTGCTCAGGCACGATATGCCGCGCTCGCTCCATGCTTGTTACGATGAAATTATCACAATTATTCGAGAGGTGGCAGGTTCGCGCCAAACAGAAGCTGAACGCTTATCTGGCGAACTACATGCCAAGCTGCATTTTGCAAAAATGCCCGATATGATTAAAGCGGGGATGAATAAATTTTTAGATGAGTTTATTGAATCTAACCGCCTACTGGGTGATGAAATTCAACGTGGCTTCTTAAGCGCCAATATTTAGTAGCTCGGCATGCAATAGTAAAAAAGGATAATGGTTATATGCGTTTAAATATCGAACATCAAACACAATATGTTTACAGCGAAGATGTAAGTTACACCATTCAACAATTACGGATGACACCGCAAAATGGCGCTAATCAGCAAGTCAAAAATTGGCATATTAAAGTCGATGGGCAATTGCATGATTCAATGGATGCATTTGGCAATATGACGCATACCTTGGTGATAGACCAACCCCATGATGCATTACTGATTTCAGTGACTGGTGAAGTACATACCGGTAAAGCTGGGCTCATTCCACAAGAGATTTTGCCGTTACCCATTTACCTGCGGGATACGCCATTAACCAAAGCCAATGCAGCCATGGCTGAATTTGCGAAGCAGTTTGAAGCAAAACCGCTAGCAGAGATGATGCATGCCTTGCGCGACAAAATGCATTATATTTCAGGGGCGACTAAGGTTGATACGACTGCGGCTGAAGCATTCACCCAAGGCCAAGGGGTTTGCCAAGACCATGCGCATGCTTTTGTCGGCTGTTGCCGGAGCTTAGGCTTACCTGCGCGCTATGTGAGTGGATACTTATTTACCGATGATGGCAGCTTAATGCAAACCCACGCATGGGTTGAAGTGTGGCAAAATGATGCTTGGCTTGGCCTTGATGTTTCAAATGGCATCATGGTTGGTGAAGTGCATGTGCGTTTGGCCTCTGGTTTGGATTATCGCAGTGCTAGCCCGGTGACAGGTACGCGTGTCGGTGGTGGGGTTGAGGGGATGTCTAGTTCCGTGATTGTAAATCAAGAAAGTAAGTTAACCCGCGCCGAACGTAAGATACAAACCGCCACTTTATTTTCACAAGCCCAAACCGCGCAGCAGTAATGCGTGGCTTTATTTTATAACCATTAAAACTGAATATTACGAATGACTTATTGTGTTGGCATATTACTTGATCAAGGCCTAGTGCTGGCCTCGGATACACGCACCAATGCGGGCGTAGACCAAGTGGCCATTACCCCCAAAATGCATGTGTTTGAAACAAAGGGGAACCGCATGATTACCGTATTAACCGCGGGTAATTTAGCGATAACGCAATCTGTCGTTAATATTTTACGGCGCAATATTCAATCGGCAGATGTTGAACAACATGTCATGAATGCGGATTCAATGTTTGATGTAGCCACCTTGGTGGGCAATGCCTTGCGTGAGGTGTATGCGCGCGATGGAAAGTCACTTAAAGAACATGATATTGAGTTTAGTGCCAGCTTATTAGTGGCAGGGCAAATTAAAGGTGAAGCGCCGAGATTGTTTAATGTGTACTCAGCAGGTAATTTTATTGAGTCCACACACGACACGCCATTTTTACAAATTGGCGCAACCAAATACGGGAAACCAATTTTAGACCGCGTGATTGATCATGACACCGAGATCATGGAAGCGGTTAAATGCGTGCTGATTTCATTTGATTCAACCATTCGCAGCAATGTATCTGTTGCGGCACCGATTGATTTAATGATCTATCGCAAAGATACCTTGAACGCCGATTGCCGGGAACGGATTACCGAACAAGATGCTTATTACACCGCAGTTAAGCAGGGTTGGGCAGAGGGCTTAAAACAAGTGTTTGTTGAACTGCCAAACCCTGATTGGTGCGTTGACTAGCATCACACACCAACATTGTTTGGCGAGTGTGATGGTGCTGCTAGGCTGTCGGCAGCAAAGTCCCAATCTTATCTAGCGCAGTTTGAAAAGCGCCACTGGCTTGTAAAGCTTCAACATCTAGCGCTAAAAATTCTTCAATGCGATTGCGTAACACGGTATAAGCATGCACAAAGCTTGCTTCAATTTCCTCTTCAGTCCCAGTGACACCATCAGGGTCTTCCACCCCCCAATGTGCACGAATCACATTGCCTAAGTAAGCAGGGCAGGTTTCGCCAGCCGCATTGCCACATACTGTAATCACAACGTCAGGCACAACAGGTAAATCATCCCATGATTTACTGTGATAACCCTCAGTGCAGATACCCTTGCTGGCTAATAATGCTAACGAGCGTGGATGGACTTTACCTTTTGGTTTGCTGCCCGCACTCATGGCCACCATGCCTTTAGGGGTAATGGCATTAAAAGTGGCTTCCGCTAGAATGGAACGGCAAGAATTACCCGTACATAAAAATAAAATATTCATTGTTTAGTCCTTCACTGTTGTCTTTTAATGAACGCAATTACTTAACAGCACTTGCTTTTCGGTTTTGAAATAAATTGCACCGCTTCTGGCGCAGGCGCACAACAAGCCGAAGCTTTTTCCGTTTCCACTTTTGCTTCATCACCGCCATTAAAGGTCGGCGCACTTTCAAGCGTGTTATACGTTTCCCATGCAATGCCTGAAGGGTCTTGCACCCAATGTTTATCTGACTTTGAATAACAACAAGTCGTCCCTGTCTGGCTGACCATATTCATTTCTGCTGCATCTAAACGCGTTTTAATTTCAGCTAGTTCAGCATCAGTCTCTGCTTGAATACCAATGTGGTCTAAGCCTACTTTTTCGCTGCGCGTACTAATGGCAAAGTTAACGGCTGGGTCATCTAATAACCATTTAGCATAATCTTCTTTTGTGACAGTTGGTGTGGCGCCAAATAAACTATTATAAAAAATAATACTTTGGTTTAAATCTTCTACCGCGACATGTAAATGCATTCTTTTCATTTGAGTATCCTTATCTTATTAGCAACAGTCTGTTTTAGGTGTACAGCTTTGCTCTGCTGCGTCAGCGCAACAATTTTCAGTTAAAAAAGCCAGTAAACCATTCATGGTTGCATAGTTGGCAGAGTAGTAAACAAAACGGCCATCTTGCCGTGCGTTTACCAAGCCTGCATGGCTTAGCTCTTTTAAGTGAAACGACAACGTACTCGCGGGTATTTGTAGGCTTTCGCCAATACTACCGGCAGCAAGACCATTGGCGCCTGCTTGCACTAAGCGCCTAAAAATATTTAGGCGTGCTTCTTGCGCGAGCGATGAAAGTTGTAAAACAGCTGATGTGGTATCCATAGCTTCTATATTTCCATAGTTATGGAAATGAAGCAAGTACTTATACCTGACGTGCGTGATGATTGGGTTTGTAAATGGGCTGAAAATGACACTTGTTAGGTTTGTCTTATAACGTTCATAAAAGTGAATTATATCCGTCATAAAAACTTCATATCTGGTGACTATTCTGTGTACAACAAGTTTTCGAGCACTACTTGTTTTACCTTACTTAATGTTTACTTACGACTCAGGAGTTTTTAATGAAATTATTTGCAAACAATGCAAAAACCGTTGTGTTAGTTGGCGCACTTATCGGTGCAATGTCATCTTCTATTGCACAAGCCGAGCTTAAATTAAATGGTTCTGGCGCTAGCTTTCCAGCACCAATCTACAATAAATGGTTTAAAGACTACAGCAAGCAAACTGACGGCGTACGGGTTGATTACCAATCAAAAGGTTCTGGCGCTGGTATCCGTGACTTTATCAACGAAACAGTTGACTTTGCAGCAAGTGATGCGGCCATGAAAGATAAA
>JAWUXH010000031.1:0-17218 GCA_034111445.1 Methylophilaceae bacterium
TAAATAAGCTTGTGTTGTTTGGAAAGGGCAAACCATTAAAGCTCGCTTTGTAAGCTTGACCTATTGCAACCTTAGGGTTGTGGTGCAGTATTTGGGCATAAAAGTCACGCCAAATGAGTTCATTCAACCAAGTTTCAGCACCGGTGTCAGTTTCTTTAAAAGCCTCTCTGGCTAAGTGGCGAATTGACACAGTACCAAAGCGTAGGTGTACTGAAAGGTAGGAGACGCCTTTAACAGCAGGGAAGTTACGTGCCTCTTTATATTGATGCATACGGGCTTTAAAGTCATCAAACAACTGTAAGCCGCCTTGCATACCAGTGGGTAACGCCATACTGTTTAAGTTGGTTGCTTTGAAGCCAATAGCATTTAATGACGAGGGTTGTGTAAATGCGGTTAATGCATGGCTTGCTGCTAACCGATGCGAGAACTGATCACAAGGATATGCTTTTAAATAAAAGTCATTTACCGTTTTACGCCACATGTTTTTATAGGGTGTGAATACGCTATAAGGTTTGTTAGCTAAGGTCAGTACTTCATCTTTTTCAAAAATGACATGATCTTTAAAATGATGCGTTGCTCTTTGTTGTTTTGTTAACGCTTGTATGACAATTTGATCGCGCGCAATCGCGCTAGGCTCGTAATCATGATTAAAAAACAAGGCTTCTACATTTAGTTGCTCTACCAATTGTGGAATGACTGATGTTGCCGCACCATGCAATATGATTAAATCACCACCATTGGCTTGCAAGGCTGTCTTTAATGCTTGAATACTTGCCCAAATGAACTCAACGCGTCTATCAGCTTTATCTGCCAGTTTATCTAAAATATCAGTATCAAATACAAAAACACAATAGACTTGGGCGGAAGATTTTAAGGCGTAATAGAGTGCAGCGTTGTCGTAATCACGTAAATCACGCCTAAACCAAACTAAAGCACTTTTGTATTGATCGGCTTTGACTGGTTTATGCATGTGAATGATTACTCTCGGTGATAGGGGTGGTTGTTGACGACAGAGTAAGCACGATAAAGTTGCTCAGATAACATCACACGGACCATGCCATGGGGCATAGTGAGTTTTGATAGCGACCACAGTTTATCGGCTTTTTGTTTAATTGAAGCGTGCAAACCATCAGCCCCGCCAATCACAAGTGCAATATCGCGGCCTAAGTTTTGCCAATGCTTAAATTGTTCAGCCGTTTCTAGGGTGGTGAATTGCTTGCCGCGCTCATCTAACGCAATGCAGTAATCTTTGCCGACTGCCTCTAAAATTCTTTTAGCTTCAATGAGTTGGATGTTTTCTGTGTTATTGCCAGCTGCGCGTTTTTCGGGCTTTATTTCGATGATTTCAACGCTGGCTTCACGTGGCATACGCTTAATGTATTCAGCGCAGCCCGTTTCGACCCAAGCCGGCATTTTATGGCCGACAGAAATGATACGTAGCTTCAAAGTGGCTCCGTGGTTGTGAGTAGGTTATTCAGCGTCCATTTGGTCACTATTGATATGACCACGACGTACTTCAGCTTCACCCCATAATTGCTCAAGGTTGTAGTAAGCGCGCGTTGCAGGAATCATCAGGTGTACAACGATATCGTCTAAATCAACCAATACCCATTCACCGCTTTTATCGCCTTCAGTGCCGCGAATGCTATAGCCTTTTTCTTTAAGCGTGGTACGGACATTGTCTGCAATCGCTTTAGTTTGGCGGCTTGAGTTAGCCGATGCCACAATCATGTAGCTAGTCATGCTGGTGAGTTTTGTGACATCCATTACTGTGATGTCAAACCCTTTAATATCCTCAATCGCAGCCACCACGGTATCTTTCATGGTTTCTAGATTAAAGTTTGAATCAGTATTTGTTGTCATTTATGCGGCCTGAGTTGGAATGTGATTGCGTTGAGATTTAATTGTATTTTTCTCATCGACATACACTAGTTGAGGTGAGTAAGCTTTTAATTCATCTTCATGATAGCTTGCGTAAGTGGCAATAATTAAAATGTCACTTGGTGATGCGCGATGCGCGGCTGCACCATTGACTGAAATAGTGCCAGAGTTTGCTTCTGCTGAAATGGCGTAAGTCGTGAAACGTTCGCCATTGGTTACATTGTAAATATGGATGTGCTCATACTCACGAATATTGGCGGCTTCCAGCAAAACAGAATCTATTGCGCAGCTACCTTCATAGTGTAACTCACTATGGGTCACATGAACGCGGTGTAACTTAGATTTGAGCATAGTTCTTTGCATGAAAGGGCCTGTCGTTAAAAGGGTTAGCATTATAGTCTTTTCAAAGACTTAGCGCAAAAATTCCACGTTATCAATTAGCCTCGGTGAACCAAATCTTGCTGCACCGAGTGTAATCAGTGCTTTTTCGTCTGGTTTTGGTGCTAATAAGGTGGAGGCTGAGCGTATGGCGATGTAATCTACCTCCCAACCAAGTTGGGTTAAATAGTCTGCAGTTTGTTGTTCAATACTTTCCAGAGAGTCTTTACCTTTTTGAACGGCCTGTACAACAAGGTGCAAGCACTTGTTCAGCCTTACCGCTTCTGAGCGTTCCATTTTTGATAAGTAACCATTGCGTGAGCTTAATGCTAAACCATCTTGTTCACGGACAATATCACAGCCCACAATTTCAATTGGGCAATTAAACTGCGCTACCAATTCGCGAATAATAGCGAGTTGTTGAAAGTCTTTTTTACCAAATACGGCAATGTTGGGTTGCACTATATTGAATAACTTCATCACGACGGTGGCAACACCATCAAAATGACCTGGTCTTGAAGCGCCGCAAAGGGTATTTGCAATGGCTGGCGGCGTGATCATCATGGTTTGATTAAGCGCCTTGCCATCAAAGCCTGGGTACATTTGGGTAACGCTAGGCGTAAACACAACGTCAACCCCTAACTTCTCTAAATGATTGCAATCTTCTGTTAACGTGCGTGGATAATTGTCTAAATCTGCACCTTCTTCAAATTGTAGTGGGTTAACAAAAATACTAACAACCACTGTTTTGGCTAATTTTCTTGCTTTACTAATAAGCGTTAAATGACCTTCATGCAGGTTGCCCATGGTTGGGACAAATGCAATGCTATCTTTGCCACTTAAGAATTTACGTAAGGTGTTAGTATCTTGAATAATTTGCATAATGTTAATAGCTTAATAGCTATGTACAGCTGATGGAAATGTCTTATTTTTAACCGCAGCAACATAAGCACGCACAGCACCAGTAATACTATTGGTATCAGCTAAAAAGTTTTTGACGAACCGTGGTGATTTGAAGTCTTCAGGTTTTTTGCTAGCAGGGCCAGTGTAAATCCCTAATAAATCCTGTAAGACTAATACTTGGCCATTGCAATCAACACCAGCACCAATGCCGATTGTCGGTACGCTAATGGCTTCTGTAATGTCTTTGGCTAATTGCGCTGGTACCATTTCTAACAACACAAAGCTAACCCCAGCTTCACTCATCGCAATGGCATCTTTCATGATTTGATCAGCGCTTTCGTCTGTTTTACCTTGAATTTTATAACCACCGAGTTGATTCACCGATTGCGGGGTGAAACCCAAATGGCAACATACTGGTATACCTTGCGAAACTAAGTAGGCCGCTGTTTTCACTTTATCGCCGCCGCCTTCAAATTTCACCATGTGCGCGCCAGACTTAATCAACCATTTTGCATTTTCAAGCGCCGCTTCTTGGTCTAACTCATAGCTACCAATGGGCATATCACCCACAATAAAGGTATTTGGTGCGCCTGCCGCTACATTTTTAGTGTGGTAGCTCATGTGATGCATACTGACATTTAAGGTGCTATCTGCCCCTTGCATGACCATGCCTAATGAATCACCCACCAGGATCATGTCGACCTCTTCAATTTCAAGTAGTTTGGCAAATGTTGAGTCGTAGCAAGTCAGCATGGCTAATTTTTCGCCAGCTTCGGCACGGCTTAATAATTCATTTAATTGCATAATGGTTTAGTTATTCAAAGTTAGGGTTGAAGAATTCACGTTGGCTTGTTATTTCTGAAATGCGTTTAATGAGTAGCTCAAACGCATCATCACTTTCTAGAATATTAAGCTTTTGGTTATTCACAATCAGGACAGGTGCATTTTCATAATTATGAAAGAAAATATTGTACGTGTCTGATAAGTTCTCAATGTAGGCGCGTGGTATTTCTTGCTCATAACTCACGTTGCGTTCACTAATGCGTTTCATTAACGCATCAATTGGTGATTGCAAGTAAATCACTAAATCTGGTTTGGTGACTTTAAGTTGTAAATGCTCATATATTTTGCTGTAAAGCCCGTACTCTTCTTCATCCAAATTGAGCTTTGCAAATAAAGGATCTTTTTGTAAGAAAAAGTCCGCCACAATGGGTTTGGCTGCCATGTCACGCTCTTTAAGCGTTTCAATTTGGTTAGCACGTTGGAATAAGAAAAATAACTGAGTTGAAAGTGCATACCGTGGCGCATCTTGATAGAAGCGTTCGAGGAATGGGTTTTCATCGGCTTTTTCTGATAGGTAATCGACTGAAAAGCGCTCCACTAATTTTTTAGCGAGGGTTGTTTTACCGCAGCCAATAGGGCCTTCAACAACGATATACGGGAATTGTTTAAAAATACTCATGCGTTTTGATTGGCGTTAAGCTTGATAACGCCCTCCGTTATTTCTGGTGTAATGAATGACGTTATTTTGCCATGATTTGGAATGAATAACGCTGGTGCAACTTCAATTAATGGCAATAACACAAAGCCACGTAAATGCATGCGTGGGTGTGGCAATGTTAATTTTTTTGTTTCTATGACGACATCGTCATGCATTAACAAATCACAATCTAATACGCGTGGTGCATTGCGGTAAGGGCGCAAACGGCCAGCTTTATCCTCTATGGCTAATATGGCATCAAGTAATTCCACTGGTTTAAGTGTTGTTTCTAGTGCGGCAACGGCGTTAATAAAATCAGGCACTTTTGCTAGCTCATCATCTGTGTAACCAACCGGAGCTGTTTGGTAGAGTGATGAAGCTTTAATTAATGTTGTATTAGGCAGCGCCGACAATGCAACGATTGCATTGTTAACCTGCTTAATCGGTTCTTTAAGGTTACTGCCTAATGCAACAAAAGCTTTTGCCATTCGACTAATCCTGAGCGGTATTGTTCGCAGGTTTTGCGTTAGGTTTTTTACGCGGCTTTCTTTTACGCTTTTTAGGTGAAGTGTCTGCTAATAACATACCAGTCTTGGTTTCAGCGTCTGCATTGGCAAATGCTGTCCACCACTCACCGAGCTCCATTGGCATTTCACCTGATTCACAGCGTAGTAATAAAAAGTCATAAGCCGCACGGTAACGTGGGTGCGCCAGTAAACCAAAAGGGCGCTTGCCGCCACGCTGTTCAAAGCGCGGTTGTAAGCTCCAAATTTCTTTCATGGTTGCAGTAAAGCGGTTATGAATCGCTAATTTTTTCGCTTGTAAGGCAATCACTTCACTCATAGCCATGTGTAAGGCTGGCATAAGGTGGTTGTCTTTTTTATAGCTTTCCCAAGAAGCTAATACTTCATGCCAAAGTAGGGTGGCGAATAAAAAGCTGGGGTTGGTTGATTTGCCAGCCATAATACGTTTGTCGGTATTTTCTAACGCCAGCATAACAAAGCGTTCACCCATTGGCTGTTCTAATACCACATCTAATAATGGCAATAGGCCGTGGTGTAAGTGTTGCGCGCGTAGTACGTTCACGCTTTCAATGGCGTGGCCTGATAAAAACAACTTCAACATTTAATCAAATAAGCGACTAGGGGGTACGTCTTGTAATAAGTCACCCATTTGGGCAATTGGTTTTTCAGTTGCAGGGTCAATGGTTAGCCCTAACTTAGCTGATAATCGTACCGCACGTAGCATGCGCACAGGGTCTTCTGCGTAGCGTGTTTCAGGGTCACCAATCATCCGTAACAATTTGCCTTTTACGTCAGCAAAGCCTTGATGGAAGTTTAAAACTTCTTGCGTAGCAGGGTCGTAATACAGCGCGTTGGCGGTAAAGTCACGGCGGTTGGCATCATCTTCAATACTACCAAATACATTATCACGAATAATCCGGCCGGTATCGGCTACTTTGGCATTACCACTTTTCACATCATGGTTGCCGCGGAAAGTTGAAACCTCAATGGTTTCACCACCAAACATGACATGCACTAAGCGAAAACGGCGACCAATAATACGAGAGCGCCTAAAGATCTTATTAACCTCTTCAGGCGTGGCGTTAGTGGTAATGTCAAAGTCTTTTGGTTCACGGTTAAGTAACAAGTCGCGCACCGCGCCGCCAACAATATAGGCATCAAAACCAGCTTTTTGTAAGCCTTGTGTTGTTTTGAGTGCAGCACTGCTAATCAATTTCGTATCAATTTTGTGTGATTGATGTTTAATCACCTCAACCGTACTCTTTTGCTTGGCTTTCTTTTTAGCCAGTTTTTTGCGATTTGATTTGTTTGGTGCTACATCAGTTGTCGTGGTTTGTTTTTCTTCAGGACTTCTTTTTTTGAAAATTTTATCGAGCAATTTTTTTATCATGAACAGATTATATCGTAATTAGTTGATTTACTTACTTTTAGCCGGTGTTTCCTTGTTTTTCCATAGTACATCGCTTACGCCTGCTTCTTTGTTGATAATGCGGCACATGACAAACAGTAAATCTGACAAACGATTGAGGTAAAGCAGTGAGATTTTTGTGACTGGTTCTGAGCGATTAAGGCTGATTAATTTACGTTCAGCACGGCGGCATACGGTACGTGCTAAGTGGCAATAAGCCGATGCTTTTGTGCCACCCGGTAAAATGAACTCTTTAAGTGGTTTTAGTGCTTGGTTTAACGTATCAATCACTTGTTCTAGTGTGTCGACAGAGGCTTGTGTCAGAATTTCATAATTGGGCATGCAGATTTCACCGCCTAAATTAAATAAATCATGTTGCACCAGCGTCAATGTTTCAACCAAGTGTTCAGGGATTGATTCGGTTAAAATTAAACCAATGGTTGCGTTTAGTTCATCGGCATCGCCCATGGCATCCACACGTAAACTATCCTTATCAATACGGCTGCCGTCACCTAGGCCAGTCGTACCATTATCACCTGTACGTGTGTAAATTTTACTTAATCGATTACCCATGTTGAAGACCTTTATTTTGAATATTACTGTGACTAGATTTGTGAAACCGTTTGCGACTAGCCTATAATCCATTATTGTAACTGATGGTGTGTATGCAATGCGTGCGGCATCAATTAAAAAAACAATTAAATATTCATCATGACCAATCCATTAGATGCTCAAGCCAACATTCATCAAAATCAACCAATCGGTGTGTTCGATTCTGGTGTTGGCGGCATATCCGTGCTCAAACATATTCATGCGTTATTACCTAACGAGCAGCTCATTTATGTGGCAGATAGCCAACATGCGCCTTATGGGAATAAACCGGAAGCTTTTATTCGAACGCGGTGTTTAACCATTGCGGAGCTGTTTATGGCGCAACAGGTTAAAGCAATGGTGGTTGCTTGTAATACAGCCACAGCCGCCGTTATTTCACAAATGCGTAGCCAGTACGACATGCCCATTATTGGGATGGAGCCAGCCATTAAGCCCGCTGTGGCTGCGAGTAAAAATGGAAAAGTGGGCGTGTTAGCCACAGTCGGTACATTAAAAAGTGCGCAGTTTTCAACGCTTTTGCAAAGTTATGCCAAAGACGCTGAAATATACCAGCAAGGTTGTGAGGGCTTGGTTGATTTAATTGAACGCGGTGAGCGTGATGGCGAAGCCATCAATGCTTTGCTAAAACGTTTTTGTACCCCACTGATCGACGCTGGCGTCGATACGATTGTGTTGGGTTGTACGCATTACCCGTTTATTAAGGCAGCGATACAGCAATTGGTGGGTAATCATGTTGAGGTAATTGATACGGGCGCTGCCATTGCAAAGCAATTACAGCGGCGCTTGGGAGACAAAGAGTTGTTGATTGAGAAATCAACACAATCACTAGTACCGATTATGATGACTAATGGACAGAAAGATGTTGTGACTAATGTGATGCAAGCAATGTGGGGTGCGAATATTAAAATCGCCAACGCTGACTTTTAAAGAGGGCTTGAAAATTAAGGATTAATTTTTTTATGTGATAAGTGGTAAATCACTTTAAATAATACATAGCCTAGAATGACCCCAACCACATCAGCCACAATATCAAACTTATCGCCATTGCGTGTTGTGGTTAGGTATTCTTGCGCTAACTCAATGGCAGTGCCATAACTGATTAGCGCAAAAGCCACCAATTCAGATTGTTTTGAATACGTGACGCCGCCCGTAAACATTAATATGAAAAAGATAATGGCATGTTCAGCTTTATCCCAAATTTGGACTGCATTTGGGATTTGATGGCTAGGCATTAGCGTTAAAACAATGGTGACCAATACACTGAACCAAAAAACGTAAGGGATTACATTTCTTAGTTTGATATAAAATTGATTCGGGACCATTTAGTGGTGGTGTACTTGCTCGCCAGCTTTAAGCTTGTATTTTGTACCGCAATAAGGGCAGGCCACTTCACCCGTTTTAGCCACATCTAAAAAAACACGTGGGTGTGATGCCCATAGTTTCACTTCTTTAGTTGGGCAGTGTAATGGTAAGTCTTTTGCAGTGACTTCGAACTCTTTAACGTCAGACATCTATCTCTCCTCAATTTGGCATCTTTATTGTAAAGATGCCAAAGCTAAACCCTAAACGATTGTTAACCAATCAGCGTGTTTAGCTGACCTACCTTTAACGACATCAAAGTATAAACTTTGAAGTTTTTCTGTAATCGGGCCGCGGCCACCATTACCAATGGTGCGGTTATCTAGCTCACGAATTGGAGTGACTTCTGCAGCAGTGCCAGTAAAGAACGCTTCATCACAAGTGTAAACTTCATCACGGGTGATGCGTTTTTCTACGACTTCAATTCCCAACTCATTAGCGAGTTGAACGATTGTGTCGCGAGTAATACCTTCTAATGCGCTGGTTAAGTCGGGTGTGATTAACTTGCCTTTACGTACTAAGAAGATGTTTTCGCCAGAGCCTTCAGCCACAAAACCATCCACATCTAATAACAATGCTTCTTGGTAGCCATCTTGAATTGCTTCTTGATGCGCCAAAATACTATTCATATAGTTACCGTTGGCTTTAGCCTTACACATGGTGATATTCACATGGTGACGTGTAAATGATGATGTTTTAACGCGAATCCCTTTGGTGATCGCCTCTTCACCCATGTAAGCGCCCCAGCTCCAAGCGGCTACAATCACGTGGGTTGATAGCGTGCTGGCTGAAATACCCATCGCTTCAGAACCATAAAACGCCATTGGGCGCATATAGGCTGACTCTAATTTGTTTTCACGTACGGCTGCAATTTGTGCCGCCATTAAGGTTGCTTTATCAAATGGCATTTTCATGCCAAGAATTTTAGCGCTGTTAAATAAACGGTCGGTATGGTCTTGCAAACGGAAGATCGCCGGGCCTTTATCTGTTTGGTAAGCACGAACACCTTCAAATACACCCATGCCATAATGCAAAGTGTGCGTTAATACGTGTGTGGTGGCATCGCGCCAGTTAACCATTTCGCCGTCGTACCAAATTACGCCGTCGCGGTCTGCCATTGAGGTTGGAATTGCCATGCTATTACCTTTGAATAAAAACTGAATTTAACAAAGACACCATTGTAAACTAAAGGCCGTAATTGTTGGCACATGTTAAAATGAAATGCATGTGATTTTTTAAAAAAACTAAGGATTTGTAATGAAAAAGTTTGTTAAATTGGCTTGTATGAGCTTGTTAATGGTTGTTTTATCGGCTTGTCAGCCAAGTACAGAGGCCACTAAATTAGTGGCAACCGATATTACAGGCGCTGATTTTGAGCAAAATATGCACCTAACGGACCATACTGGTGCCAAGCGCACCATGGCCGATTACCAAGGTAAAGTAGTCGCCTTATTTTTTGGTTACACCAATTGCCCAGATGTATGCCCAACCACCATGCATGAATTAAAACAGACCATGCAACTGTTAGGCGAGCAAGCCAATGAAGTACAGGTGTTATTTGTCACTTTAGACCCTGAGCGTGACACACAGGAAGTGCTAGCGCAATTTGTACCATCGTTCGATCAACGCTTTGTTGGGCTAACAGGTTCAGTGCAAGAAATTGCTGCCACAGCTAAAATGTTTAAAATATTCTCAAGCAAAGTGGCAACAGAAGGGCGCAGTGGTTATACCATTGACCATAGTGCTGGGATGTATGTTTATGACAAACAAGGCAAGATCCGTTTGTATGTTGAATATGGTCAAAAACCAGCTGATTTAGCCAGTGATATTAAAACGCTGCTTTAATACGTAGTCTTAAATGACAAGTAAACAAATAGTGTTCACATAAAAAAAGCCATGTCACGTTAAATGACATGGCTTTTTTAATATCGTTAAGTGTCGTTACCGCGATGACACTTTTAGATCATGACTCGCTTAACAATTAAGCTTGCTTTGCACGACGCGCAAAACCAAGTAAGCCTAAACCAGCAAGGAACATCGCATAAGTAGCAGGCTCAGGCACTGCAGTAACAGCAAAGCTAGTGTAGCCACTAACGCCGCCCTTTACTAAATCACCACCATCTATGTTCCAATTTATCCCAATTGGGTTAAACGGTATTGTATTGTTGACAATGTTTGTGCCAGGGGTAAATTCAAATGAGGATAGAAAATCATTACCAGTTGAGGTTACCTTATTTAATACACTATCGTATGTTAGAAAGGTGTAAGTATCGGATGGTGTAAGACTATTAGATGTTGAGGAAGCAAAGTCTAAATTTACATCGCTAAATGTATTAGTGCTTGTATCTAAGGTGAAAGAACCAAATAAATCAGATGCTGGTGTTTGTGGGATGACACTTTCCCATTTAAATATTGCAGCGGATGCTACTGACGAAAAGCCTAATAAAGCGGCCAGTGTAATGCTATGTAGTGCTTTCATGGTAATACTCCTTATGATTAAAAAAATATCAAAACGTTAACTTGATGCTATTTCTATCAGTGTTTCTTCAGGACTATTTATAGGTAAGTATAATCAAAATGTTCGATAATACGTCTAGGTAGCCTGTCATTAAATACTTGTTTAATTTGTTAAATTTTATTTTCAATAGTTCTAAAGAGCTATTTTTCGCATTAAAACCAATGGTTTACAGTGATATAGGCACATTAATCGGTTAATCCTAATTTTTGTTGACATAATTTTTTTAATATCAATGGGTTAGGCGATAATTTTGAAAACCTATTAGAGTGTTGAAATTTCGTCCATTTATTTTTTGTATCGTGAGTAGATTCTATTCTTTGTATTTAAGAAAAGAGTGAGGGCGTTTTAAATAAACTGGCATCCACTATTGATGATATTTGTGTTTATTAACATAGATCTGGATGTTGAATCCTTAATTGATATTCCTTATTAAGAATCATTTTCATTCCTACTAACATTACAATTTCCTTTAAAAACAATAAGATAGTTGATTATTCTGTTTTGAAATCTATGTTTTATTTGGTATGATGTTGTTCTGGTATTAAAACTTAAATTAAGTAAAGGCGCATGGCATGAAGGGCGATAAAGCAATAGTTGAAATTTTAAATGATTTGTTAGCTGGGGAATTAACCGCAACAGATCAATACTTAATTCATGGTGAGATTTATGCTGATATGGGCTTACCTGTATTAGCCGAGCATACCTTGCATGAGTCATTGCATGAGCGTGAACATGGCCAAGCCATTATTCAACGTATTTTGTTTTTAGAAGGAAAGCCGCAATTAGCAAAACGGGATGCATTGAATGTTGGGGATAACGTTAAAGCCATGTTGGAGTCTGACTTAGCATTAGAGTACAAAGTGGTTAAACACTTAAAAGCGGCGATTGCGGCTTGTGAAAAAGCACAAGACTTTGTCACCCGTGAAATGCTGCTGATTCAATTAGATGATACTGAAATGGACCATGCTTATTGGTTAGAGAAGCAGCTTAACTTAATCAAATTAGTGGGTATTGAGAATTATATTCAAAGCCAAGCTAAACCAGCCGCAGCGACAGGAGCTTAATAATGCAAGGTAATAAAGCAATGATTACGACTTTGAATAAAGTCTTAAAAAACCAATTAACAGCCATTAACCAATACTTTTTACATGCCCGTATGTTTAAAAACTGGGGTTTAGAAAAGTTAGATGGTTACCAGTACAAGCAATCGATCCGTGTGATGAAAGAAGCGGATGAAGTGATTGAGCGTGTATTGTTTTTAGAAGGACTACCAAACTTACAAAACTTAGGTAAGTTGCTCATTGGTGAAGATGTGGTTGAATGCTTAAAAGGCGATATGGTGCTTGAAAAAGAAGTGCAACGCCCACAATTGATTGAGGCCATTGCAGAAGCGGAAGCATTACAAGACTATGTTAGCCGTGACTTATTGACTGAGTTATTAGCGCATTGTGAGGAAGCCATTGATTGGTTAGAAACACAACAAAGCTTGATTAACGATGTAAGCTTGCCTAACTACTTACAGTCACAAATAGAATCTGATTAAGCTGTTAAAAGCATTGATTGAGCTAAAAAGCCACGAAAGTGGCTTTTTTTGTGTCTAATTAGCCGAACAGGCTATTGATAAGACTTGACAAACTCAATGCAAATGATAATAATTATCATTAACAAGTTCATTGAGAAAGAGTCAATATTCACCATGTACGTTTGTGTATGCAATGCAGTGACTGAGCGCCATATTCATGAGGCAGTTCAAGAAGGCGCTAAAACCGTCAAACACCTAAAAGAAACATTAGGCGTTGGGTCTGAGTGTGGGCGTTGCGTGACTTGTGCAAAAGCTTGTTTGAAAGAAGCAAAGGCCGTTAATAAACAGCCATTTGTTAGAAACATCATCAATATTGCCCCAGTTCAATTGGGCGCATCTTAAGTCAGACTCATTAGCTTTACAGAATACTTAATGTAATTTAAATAATCTGCTTACTATTTATTTGTATTCAATTAGCTGTTTTTTCTTGTTAAATAGTCGGTTGTAGTGAAAGCTAAATTGGCCTTGAAGCTCGGCAAATTTCCCTAACAGACTATAGCCGGCCATTTTTAATGCCACTGTTTGGCTATATTGTGACTGCTTTTTGGCTAGGCGAAACAATTGTAATGGATAAATCATTAAAGCCAGTAAGCCAAACTTTACGTTAATGACCATGGCAGTGATAATGATCAGTGGCATAATAAAAGCCCATACCCAAGCGCGTTTGGTCTCTTGTACCCAATGCTGCTCTTCACTATTGCCATGCATAAAAGTGCCTTCAGCAAATGCATGGCCAGCCCTGACTGACCGCTTCCACCATTGTGATAGCTTGGTAATAGCGGCATCGTGAATGGTCATGTCTTCTTCAATTCTAAGAATCTTCCAGCCATTAGCACGTAAGCGCACGCAGAGTTCAGGTTCTTCACCGGCAATTAAGGTGTTGTTAAAGCCATCTGCAGCTTTAAAAGCATCAACACGCATCAGTGCATCACCACCACAGGCTTTTGCTTCACCAATTGGCGTATTCCACTCAAGGTCACACATGAAGTTGTAAAAGGTATTGTTCGGGAAGCGTTCTTTACGGCGACCACAAACGACAGCTAGTTTGGGATTTTGATGGAATGTATTGATGGCTGCCGTTAACCAAGTATCAACGACTTCACAATCACCATCAACAAACTGTACAAACTGTGTGTTGGGGAAGTTGGCCGTTAAGTGTGCAAAACCTTCATTACGGGCACGGGCCGCTGTAAATGGTTTTGATAAATCTAAATTAACCACTTCAGCCCCAATTGCTTTGGCCGCTTCAACAGAGCCGTCAGTCGAGCCTGAGTCGACATAAACAATTGGCACGTTAAATTGTTTGAACGATTGTAGGCAAACCTTAAGGCGTTCGCCCTCATTACGTCCAATGACGACAACGCCGATATCATTGATGTTATTTTGGGTATTCACTTTTTGAAGCCTTTTACAATTACTGTTGCCATTTAATGTAGTATTTTCAATTGGTTATAGTGGACTAATAAAAGGCTTTTTTTGACTATTTTTAGCTAATAACGAGCTGTTGGCTATTAAGTCTGTCGTGTAAAAAGGCACGGTTTTCTCAGATTTATTCAAGAGCAACTTTTTGAAAGCACGTTTGACAGTAGTTAATCCAAGCCCAAGTACTGTCAATAAATCGATCAACATGGTATTGATTCTACCGTGATTTTTTAGGAAATAGTTTGTTCTAGATTCAAACCAATAACTTGGTAAGCGTTTAGGGTCATCTGTTACTTCTGTTACTTTTGTACTCTGCCCTAAAATATGCATAACACGACTTTTAGGTATGTACCAGGTTGCATAGCCTGCTTTTTTGGCGCGCAAACAAAAGTCAGTTTCTTCATAATATAAAAAATAACTCTCATCAAACCCACGTAACTCTTTGACTACCGAACAACGAATCAACATTGAGGCACCAGCAATCCAATCAATTGGTGTATTTTCATCACCCATAACGACAG
Organism: Methylophilaceae bacterium; assembly: GCA_034111445.1. Classification (GTDB taxonomy): domain Bacteria; phylum Pseudomonadota; class Gammaproteobacteria; order Burkholderiales; family Methylophilaceae; genus Methylotenera. The sequence goes on from JAWUXH010000031.1 coordinate 14,589, forward strand.
GGACAATTTTATTTTTGAGTAATTTTGTAATTGGGCCAAATTGTAATGCAGATTCAAATTCACTGATTAAACTAGGAAACCTAAATGCATAGGGCCAACTTTTTCCATCTAGTGTTTCAAAACTACTGCCCGCGATGCCCACTTTATTATTTGACTCCATAAAGTCTACTAGTGCTTTTAAAGAACCGGGACGCATCTGCGTATCTGGATTTAATAGGTGGAAGTAATCGACAGGGCCTTGTTGTAATGCATACTGAAAGCCATAGTTATTGCCATAACTAAACCCACCATTTTTAGGGGCAGTTAATACTGTGACCCATTCAGACCATTGCTCTTTTTTGACGGCCGCGGCAATGACCGGTGTATCTCCCGAAGCATTGTCCACCACCACAACATTAACATTTAAGTTCGTACACTTATTTTTTTCTTGAAATACAGATGCTATGGCATCTACCGTTAACTGGGCTGACTTATAAGAAACGATTATTACCGTTATACAAATTTTATCCATGATTAGATAAATCCTTACTAAATATTATGTTGGTTCTTTGAGAGGCTTAATGACCGCTGGTATACCAACAGCAATTGAATAGTCGGGCACATCCTTGAGCACAACCGCATTTGCACCAATTTGAACATGGTTTCCGATTGTAATTTCGCCTAGAATTTTAGCACCTGTTCCAATATCGACATGATTGCCAAAAACTGGAGCGCGGACATGGTTAATATTTTTTAAACCAACCACGACACCGTTTCGAATCCGGCAATGATCGCCAAACTTAGCATAACCACTTACAACGATCCCACCGAAGTGGTCAATGATGAAGTTTTCACCAACTTCAACTTCGCAAGGGAATTCAATGCCTGTGAGTATTTGTACTAATTTATATAAAAATTTATAAATAAATGACAGAATTTTACGCACAATTGCGGGCTTAACCTGATAACGCCAACGGCCAAACCGATAGACTATCATTACCCAAAATCCTTGTGCAGCCCAGTCGTGATTATAATTTTTTAAATCTCTTCTAATATTCTTAAACATGAAAGATTATTGCCTTTTAAACTTTGTATTAAAGTATAACGAGAATTTTTGAATTCAAATGTGGAATTTAGTAGAAAAAAACTAATCATACTGTTTGTAAGAATTGTTATTTAATCAATCAATACTTAGGCTGTCATGTTTTTTAATATGTCTGTAACTTATTATTTTTAACTATCAACATGCATAAACTAAACCTTTAACAGACTATGTAACGTTAGGCGTGTTTGGTTAATCGTGCAAAGTCAGTGCAAAAGTAGCATCATCTACTGCTGAAAAATTATTCTCACTTGGTAACGGATTTTACTTGCTTCACATTGTTGTTAAGCAGTTTGAATGTGGTTGCAGCTGAAGCGTTAATGAAGAAAGTAACTTTGTAACTGTTATGGATGCATCAGTTTGAATTTTCTGGTTATTACACCGCCCTACAGAAAAGTTTTTATGCTCATGCCGGGCTAGAAAGTCTCCATTAAAGAGGGCGGACTCAACATTTCACCTATTCATAAGGTGGAAGAAGGGCGAGTTGATTTTGGCGTTTCTACTTCAGGTTTACTTAAATCCTATTAAGTTAAAATCGAGACGGAGTCACAAGGTTTAGAAGAGTTATTAGTTGGTAAAGTGGTTGGGATAAACGCTTACCTTTTTAATGAACCTTTGTTATTGAAAAGCGGGTCCTTTATATGGTGTCTATGAAAAAATACTGATGAGGCTAACAGTGAAAATAGTTTAACCCGTGTCGTTAAGCTAGACTCATAGTTAAAAAAACTTACATCCGATGTAACGCTTGTGATAATGCTTTTAAGTCTTTTTCAGCTTGTTTGTACTCTGGGCATAAGGCTTCAACAATTTTCCAAAATTTAGCGGAGTGATTCATCTCTTTTAGGTGAGATAGCTCATGGCACACGACATAATTAATAATGTGCGGTGGCGCTTGTAGTAAGCGCCAATTGAGTCGGATTTCTTTGCGGCTATTACAACTTCCCCAGCGGGTTTTGGCATTGGATAGATAAAGGCTTGGTGTTGGTACGCCAAGTTTCTTGGCAAATAAAGTAATGCGTTGTTCAAAGTCTGCTAATGCGGCTTTGGCATACCAATCAACTACTTTTTTGGCGACACAAATTTCATTATCAGGTTTGGGTAGCGCGACCATTAACTGACCATCTTGTAGGGCTACTTTTTTACTGCGTGCATTTTGTTGCACATTAAGGATAATGGGTTGCCCTAAGTACAGTAACGACTCACCATTTTCCCAATGAAAGCTTAATGGCTGCTGGGCTTCACGCGCACTGAGTTTTTTTTGTATCCAATTAGCTTTTTCAACAATTAAACCTTCAAGATAGTGCATGGTGATTCGCATGGGGGCGTGAATCATTAGGCCTTCATGTGTGATTTTTAAACCAATAGTGCGGCGTTTGCGCCTTTCCATTTGGTAGGTGAGTTGCTCGCCATTGGGTAATGTGACTGTATGTTGCGTTGCCAAGGCTAGCCTTCCAGTGTTGGCATTTCAGCGTTGATCCATGCCTCAGCTTTTGTATTGACCTGGTCTGCTTTTAACCCTTTAGTTGTGAAGGCTTCACCTACGCTCACT
>JAWUXH010000032.1:0-12201 GCA_034111445.1 Methylophilaceae bacterium
CCAAAAATTATCGTTGCGTTAGATTACCCAAACGAACAAGAGGCCATGCAGTTGATACGCCAGCTTGACCCAACTAAATGCCGCTTAAAAGTCGGTAAAGAGTTATTTACAGCTAGCGGCCCGAATTTAATTGATGCGATACACAAAGAAAATTTTGAGGTATTTTTAGATTTAAAATTCCACGATATTCCAAATACCGTTGCTAAAGCCTGCAAAGCCGCCAGCAACTTAGGCGTTTGGATGTTAAACGTACATGCCAGTGGTGGCCTTGAAATGATGCAAGCCGCTAAAGCGGCCGTTGATGAAACAACGACTGACTCATTATTGATTGCAGTCACCGTACTCACCAGCATGAATCAAGCCACACTTTCACGCTTAGGTGTTCAAACCCCGCTAGCTGAACATGTGGTTAACCTTGCAAGCTTAACCAAAGAAGCTGGTTTAAATGGTGTAGTTTGCTCGGCACAAGAAGCCGCGGCCCTTAAAGCAGCATTAGGTAAAGACTTCTGTTTAGTCACGCCAGGCATTCGCCCAGCCAATGCTGCTAAAGATGATCAAACCAGAATTGTGACACCACAAGATGCCTTTAAGTTAGGTTCGCATTACTTAGTGATTGGCCGCCCAATTACAAAATCCGAAGACCCTTTAAAGGCTTTAGAAGCAATACATTCTGAATGTTTTCAATAAGATAGGTCGCCCTGACACATGTTAACTTTAGTTAACGGTGTATAAAATCGATTCTCTCGCGATAACATAGGCCTACTTAACCTGAAATGATGGTTTTTAAACCAATAGGGTTATCAACATACTGGAGAATCACTTGAAAAAAATTATATTTATCTTTCTAGCGACCCTTGCATTTAGTATCAGCGCCTTTGCAGCGGTTAATATTAATACTGCATCACAAGCCCAACTCGAATCATTACCTGGCGTTGGTTCAGTTAAAGCAAAAGAAATCATTAACTACCGTAATAAAAATGGTCGTTTTAAATCGATCAGTGATTTAGAAAACGTCAATGGCATTGGCCCTGAAACTGTTAAAGATATGCGTAGAAAAGCCAGTACATCTGGCACAACGACGATCAGTGAAAAAGATAAGAAAAAGAAATCAACTAAAGCTAAGAACAAAAAATCAGCTAAAAAAGTAAAGTCAGATAAAGATTCTAAAGCGACTAAGAAAAAAACGAGCAAAAAATCAAAAGCTGATAAAACTAAAACCAAGAAAGATAAGAAGGCAAAATCTAAGTCTAAAAAATCAGACAAAGAGAGTGCTAAAAAATCGAAGACTAAGAAAAAAGTAAAAGCTGATAAGTCTTCGAAAGCTAAGGCTAAGAAAGACAAAAAAAGTAAAAAGTCTAAAAAAGATAAGAAATCTAAAAAATCGAAGAAGAAAACAAAGTCAACTAAGAAGTAATTTTTCAATCTGACCTAACAAAAAACCCCGCATCAGCGGGGTTTTTTGTTAGGTCAGTCAAGCAGCACTTACTTAATCCGCATGCCTGCTTGTGCGCCATTATCTGGACTTAAAATGAATGGGCCACCGCGATCATCACTTGCAGCCAACACCATACCCTCACTCATGCCAAACTTCATTTTGCGCGGCGCTAAATTAGCCACCATCATGGTCATTCGCCCTTTAAGCGCTTCTGGGTCATAAGCTGATTTAATCCCGGCAAACACATTACGTGTTTTTTCTTCACCAATATCGAGTGTGAGTTGCAGCAACTTATCAGCCCCTTCAACATGTTGCGCATCCACAATTTTAGCCACACGCAAGTCCACTTTAGTGAAGTCATCTATTGTGATGTAGTCTCCATCCTGCGTTTTCTCTTCTTTTGCTGGCTTGGTTGGTGCAACCGCTTTTGGTTGCTCTAAACTGGTCTTATTCGCTTCAACCATTGCATCAACATCTTTACCTTCAACACGCTTCGCTAAATGCTTAAACTTATTAATGGCATGGCCTTCAGGCAAACCATTATGCACAGTCGCCCAAGTTAATGGATCAATATTAAACAAGTCTTGAATTTCCTCAGCAATCTGCGGCAATACTGGTTTTAAGTACACCGTTAGAATACGGAACATTTCTAACGCATCACTACATATTTGATGTAGCTCAGCATTACGCTCTGGCTCTTTCGCTACAATCCATGGGGCAGCTTCTGCCACAAATGCATTCGCAGCATCGGCCTGCTTCATCGTTTCACGCATCGCGCGTGCAAAGTCACGCTTATCGTAAGCTTCAGCAATACTGGTTGCCGCGCTACGCATTTCGTTAATCACAGGGTGATCACTTGCGGCTTTTAATTGGTTATCAAAACGTTTTGCAATAAAGCCTGCGGTACGACTCGCAATATTGACATATTTGCCAACTAAATCACTATTCACTCGCGCAATAAAGTCTTCTAAATTCAAGTCAATATCTTCCATACTGCCATTGAGTTTAGCCGCATAGTAATAACGCAAGTACTCAGGGTTTTTCACTTGCTCAATATAGCTACTGGCCGTAATAAAGGTGCCGCGAGATTTAGACATTTTCTCGCCGTTAACGGTTAAGAAGCCATGTGCATACACGCTAGTTGGCGTACGGTAACCTGAATTTTCAAGGGTAGCTGGCCAAAATAAGGCATGGAAATATAAGATGTCTTTACCAATAAAGTGATAAAGCTCAGTCGTACTGTCATTTTTCCAGTACTCATCAAAATCCAAACCTTCTTTAGCACATAGATTTTTAAAGCTCGCCATGTAACCAATTGGCGCATCTAACCATACATAAAAGTACTTGCCTGGCGCATCTGGAATTTCAAAACCAAAATAAGGAGCATAGCGTGAAATATCCCAATCGGTGAGCTTATTCTCCCCTACCTCACCAACCCACTCGCTCATTTTGTTAGCGGCTTCAGTTTGTAAAGTACCGCTACGCGTCCACTCGCGTAAAAAGTCAGAACACTCACTTAACTTGAAGAAGTAATGCTCAGTCTCACGGCGTTCAGGTGTCGCACCTGAAACGGCCGAGTATGGATTCACTAAATCGGTTGGGCTATACGTTGCACCACACACCTCACAGTTATCGCCATATTGTTCTTTGGCTTTACACTTAGGGCATTCACCTTTAATGAAGCGGTCTGGCAAAAACATTTCTTTAGCTGGGTCGTAATACTGCTCAATGGTTTTCGTCGCAATTTTATCGTTGGCTTTTAATGCTTTATAAATACCCTGCGACAATGCCTTATTCTCATCCGAATTAGTCGAGTAAAAGTTATCAAACTCAACCAAAAAGTCAGCAAAGTCTTGACTGTGTTCTTTATGGACATTAGCAATTAACTGCTCTGGCGTAATCCCCTCTTTTTCAGCGCGCAACATTATGGGCGTGCCATGCGTATCATCAGCACACACATAATGCACGGTATGGCCCTGCATTTTTTGAAAGCGCACCCAAATATCCGTTTGAATATATTCAACTAAATGGCCTAAATGGATACTGCCGTTTGCGTAAGGTAGTGCAGAGGTGACTAGGATTTTACGTGTCATAAATGTTATTTTATTTTTGATTAAGTTGTAATTAACGCCATTTTAGCAAATACACAACAATTCTAGTAATTTAACTCGGCAACTTACGTTAAAATGTCTTCTTTTAGTTAATCGCATCCAAACACCATGGCCATGACAGAACAAAACATCAAAGACGCACTACAAAGTTTAATTGACCCAAACACGGGTAAAGATTTTGTGACCACTAAATGTGCAAAGAATATTCAAATTACTGGCGACCAAGTCAGCGTTGATATTGTGTTGGGCTACCCAGCTAAAAGCCAATTTGATGCGTTAACCGTATTAGTAAAAAACCAACTAGAAGCACTTGACGGTGTTGCGACTGTAAATGTGAATATTGGCAGCAACATCGTGTCACATAAAGTACAACAAGGCGTTAACTTACTACCAAAAGTAAAAAACGTGATTGCAGTGGCTTCAGGCAAAGGTGGTGTGGGTAAATCAACCACATCAGTTAATTTGGCGCTAGCATTGGCGCAAGAAGGCGCAACGGTTGGTATCTTAGATGCTGACATTTACGGCCCAAGCCAACCACAAATGCTAGGCATTAGTGGTCGCCCAGATAGTGAAGACGGCAAAAGTATTGAGCCAATGGAAGCGCATGGTATTCAAGCCATGAGTATTGGCTTTTTAGTCGACACGGACACTCCAATGGTATGGCGTGGCCCAATGGTGACAGGTGCACTTGAGCAACTATTGCGTGATACAAAATGGCGCGACCTTGATTACTTAGTGATTGATTTACCACCAGGCACTGGCGACATTCAATTAACGCTTGCGCAAAAAATTCCAGTAACTGGCGCCATTATTGTCACCACACCGCAAGACATCGCCCTACTCGATGCGCGTAAGGGTTTAAAAATGTTTGAAAAAGTCGGCATTCCTATTTTAGGCATTGTTGAAAACATGAGTACGCATATTTGCACAAACTGCGGCCATGAAGAGCATATCTTTGGTGCTGGCGGCGGCGCTGCCATGTGTGCTGAATCAAATGTCGATTTATTAGGTAGCTTGCCATTAGACATTAAAATCCGTGAGCAATCAGATGGTGGCAAACCAACCGTGATTAGTGAGCCGGATAGTGACATTGCCAGCACTTACAAAGAGATTGCCCGCAAAGCAGCCATTAAAATTGCAACATCAGGTTTAGACCATAGTACTAAATTCCCAAATATTGTGATTCAAAACACTTAATGACAGTCTTTTAAAAAAGCAAATCACAGTCGCTCGAAAACGCAATTCACAGTCGTGCAGCTAACAAAAAAAGGCGCTCAATAGAGCGCCTTTTTTATTGTTTAAAATGCATTACACTAGTTTAATGTTAATCCAAATGCATAAACGTCAGCACCATTTTGGCCTGTAATTAAGGTCGCTGGAATTGCAACGCCTTTACGCCAATGATCAACCGCTTCTTGCTTGCCTGCGCCAGTCACTAAAAACATCACTTCGTTCGTGTTATTTAAGCGATTTTGGCTAATCGTAATGCGTAATGGTGGTGCTTTTGGCGCATCGTAAACTGGCACAGCATCCGCACTATTATCAACCGTTTGGCCTGGGAACAAGCTAGCAGTATGGCCATCTTCACCCAAGCCTAAAATCACCAAATCAAAGGTACGCACACCATTTAAAGTTTGAGCATACTTTTTAGCGCCTTCAACATTACCCAACTCAGCAGGAATATCGAAAATTTGATTTTGTGGAATCGCCACATGGTTCAACCACGCTTCACGCGCCATTTTACTGTTTCGCTCATCATGATCCACTGGTAAGCAGCGATCATCATTGTGATACACATGCCAGTTCGCCCAGTCAGCATCGGCTTTAGCTAATAACTGATACACACTTTTAGGCGTTGATCCACCAGCCAATACCACTAAGAAGCTACCATGCTTGGCAATGGCTTCTTTTGCTGCTGCCAATATACGGGCAGTCGCGGCCTCATTGATCTCGATTTGTGAATTAAATGGCTTCCATCGCGTTGCTTGTTGAGTCATACATTAACCTTAAAAATTCTATTGAGTACTAAGTTTTGTAATTATTGCATAAACGTGGAAAAAACCCAGCGTTTCCCGCCATGTATTTGATATAATTACGCCGCTTACTCGAGCAACTTATTAATAAACACTTTGGAATTTGTCTAACCCACAAGGTTGATAACTTTCTCTCCTCTATCAAAAGGCAATAAATTAAATGAAATTAGCAATGATCGGTCTTGGCAAAATGGGCGGCAACATGGCAACCCGTTTACTACGCAACAAAATTGAAGTAGTAGGCTTTGACTTTAATACGCAAGTCGTTAACACAATCGCAACAGAAGAAGGTTTAATCCCAGCAACCTCTGTAGAAGATGCAATCACTAAATTAGATGGTCAAAAAATCATCTGGTTAATGTTGCCAGCTGGCGACATCACAGAAAACCAAATCAAAGCATTAGTGCCTCAATTAAACAAAGGCGACATCATCATTGATGGTGGCAACTCAAATTACAAACACTCACAACGTCGCGGCGCGATGCTAGCTGAGCACGAAATCGGCTTTATCGACTGTGGTACCTCTGGTGGCGTTTGGGGCTTAGAAAATGGCTACTGCTTAATGTACGGCGGTGATAAAAAATATGCTGATATTTTAGAGCCTGCCATGAAAGCACTCACCCATGAAGACCGCGGTTGGTTGCATACGGGGCCTGTTGGTTCTGGTCATTACTCAAAAATGATTCATAACGGTATTGAATACGGCATGATGCAAGCCATGGCTGAAGGCCTTGAGCTACTCAAAGGTAAAAAAGAGTTTGATCTTGATTTAGCTGACTTAACTGAACTATGGCGTCATGGCTCAGTGGTGCGTAGCTGGTTACTAGACTTAACAGCAGATGCACTATCAGCTGACCAAGAGCTTAAAGACGTTGCTCCATACGTAGCAGACTCTGGTGAAGGCCGCTGGACAGTGGTTGAATCAATTGAGCAAGGTGTGGCAGCCCCAGTATTAGCAGCCGCCATGCAAATGCGCTTTGCTTCACAGGATAGCGAAGGTTATAGCTACAAATTATTATCAACCATGCGTAATGCCTTTGGTGGCCATGCAGTTAAAGCTGCAACCCCTGCCAAAAATGCTGCATAAGTAGCCATTAGACGTAATAATTGTTATATTGCATAGTTGAGAATTAACAATATGCAAACAATACGATGAGGAAGCGCATATTACATAGCGCCTCCTCATTTATTCACTTTTTTAAGGTTTAACATGACAAAACAAATTGACCCTTGCACCTTAGTGTTATTTGGCGCGACTGGTAACTTAGCCCGCGTAAAACTTTATCCAGGTTTATATCGCTTAGATTTACTTGGTCGCCTACCTGACAACATGAAAATCATGGGTGTTGGCCGTAGAGAGATTGACGATCAAACATGGATCGATGGCATTAGAGACATGGTCAATAAAAAATTCAAAGGTAATGTGGATGAGAAAGTGCTAGAACGCTTTATTGCCCGTAACACTTACCAAGCAAACGCACCAGACGATGCAGATGCATTTACTAAAATGAAAGATAAGCTAAGTGATGAAAGCGTTTACCCGCAAAACCTTGCTTACTTCTTATCTGTACGCCCTGTTGACTTTGCCCCAGTGGTTGAGTCATTAGCACAAGTTGGTTTAACACAAGAAGATAAATACTGGCGCCGTGTGGTGGTTGAAAAACCATTCGGTACCGATTTAGATTCAGCCATTGACCTACAAGCGTCATTGACTAAGAACTTAAAAGAACACCAAATTTACCGAATTGATCACTACTTAGGTAAATCAGCATTACAAAACATCTTATTGCAACGTTTTACGAATGCGATTTTAGAGCCATTATGGAATAACAATCATATTGACCACGTGCAAATTACCAACACTGAAAAATTAGGTGTGGGTGACCGTACTGAGTTTTATGACAGCACAGGTGCTTTACGCGACATGATTCAAAGTCACGTACTTCAAACACTGGCGCTTGCCACCATGGAAATGCCTAAAGACTTAACACCAGACGGCATTCGTGATGCAAAAATTAAAGTGCTTGAAGACATTCGCCCTATTCCAGTAGACGAGCTTGAAAAACATGCCTTCCGTGCGCAATATGCAACGGGTGAAGTGAATGGCGAAAAAGTGCCTGGTTACTTAGAGGAATTAGGTGACGACAGCAGCGTGGTTGAAACATACGCAGCGCTTAAACTATTCATTGATAACCCACGTTGGAAAGGGGTGCCATTCTATATTCGTACGGCAAAACGCCTACACGAAGCAGATACCCGCATTTCAATTCGCTTTAAAAAAGCGCCAATGCAAATCAATGGTGGCCAAGATCAAAACTGGCTGATTATTGGTATTCAACCGCGTGAATGCATCAAGATGGAAATTCAATCAAAAGTGCCTGGTTTAGACATCAACACACGTTCAATTCAATTAGATGCGGATAACCGCCAACCTGAAGATGATTCAGTTGACGCATACGAAGCATTACTGCTTAACGTGATGCAAGGCGACAATGCTAATTACCTACACATTAGTGAAGCGAAAGCACAATGGCGCTTAGTAGACCCAATTGTTAAGGCTTGGGCTGAAGACCGTAAACCAGTACATCAATACCCAGCTGGCAGCACTGACCCTGAAGCTTCAAAAGTAATTTTTGAAAGTGAAGATCAATTCTGGCGCTACAGCATTGAATTAGGTGGCGATAAGCACTAAAAATCAGTAATTTAGTCAAAATAATTGCAATAAATACTTTATTTGTTATTATTTGCACTCAAGAAAAGCGGAGTTAACCCTCCGCTTTTTTAACTTAACTATTTGGATTTTCATATGAGTATTAAGTCAGATAAATGGATTCGTAAAATGGCTGCCGAAAAAGGCATGATCGAGCCTTTTGAGCCTCAGCAAGTTAAAATCAACCCAGCTGGTGAGCGCATGGTGTCATACGGCACTTCTAGCTACGGCTATGATATTCGCTGCTCAAGAGAGTTTAAGTTGTTTACCAATATCAACAGCACCATTGTTGACCCAAAAAACTTTGACCCAAATTCATTTGTAGAAGTGGAAGATGACTACTGCATCATCCCACCAAACTCATTCGCCTTAGCGCGTACGGTTGAGTATTTCCGCATTCCACGTAATGTTTTAACCGTTTGTTTAGGTAAATCAACTTACGCACGTTGCGGTATTATTGTGAATGTCACCCCGTTTGAGCCAGAATGGGAAGGCTATGTCACACTAGAATTTAGTAACACCACGCCGCTTCCAGCTAAAATTTATGCTAATGAAGGCTGTGCGCAAGTGCTGTTCTTTGAAGCAGATGATGATGACGTATGTGAGACAAGCTATAAAGACCGCGGCGGCAAATACCAAGGTCAAGTAGGCGTAACCTTACCTAAAACTTAAGCGTTCTGCCCTGCTCTCAAAATTGCATTAATGAATAAGCTTTATTCAATTCAAGGATTAGTATGAAATTTAGATTTCCTGTTGTGATTATTGATGAGGATTTTCGCTCTGAAAACTCTTCAGGTCTCGGCATCCGTGTATTAGCTGACGCCATCGAAAAAGAAGGCGTTGAAGTCATCGGCGTGACCAGCTATGGTGATGTCTCTTCATTTGCACAACAGCAAAGCCGTGCATCTGCCTTTATTTTGTCTATCGACGATGAAGAAATCGTAGAAGGTAAAGCCGAAGCCATTGATGCCTTACGTAAATTTGTAGTTGAAATTCGTTATCGCAATGACGATATCCCTATTTTCTTGCACGGTGAAACACGCACTAGCCGCCATATTCCTAACGATGTCTTACGCGAACTACACGGCTTTATTCACATGAATGAAGACACCCCTGAATTCATCGCACGCATGATTTTAAGGGAAGCTAAAACATACTTAGAAAGCCGTAAACCACCTTTCTTTAAAGCCCTGACGCAATATGCAGCTGATGGCTCTTATTCTTGGCATTGCCCGGGTCACTCTGGTGGCGTCGCCTTTTTAAAATCCCCTGTTGGGCAAATGTTCCACCAATTCTTCGGTGAGAATATGCTCCGTGCAGACGTGTGTAACGCGGTAGATGAGCTTGGTCAACTACTTGACCATACAGGGCCAATTGCAGCTTCAGAACGTAATGCAGCACGCATTTACAACTGTGATCACTTGTACTTTGTCACCAACGGCACATCTACATCAAATAAAATTGTTTGGAACTCAACCGTAGCCCCAGGTGATGTGGTGGTCGTTGATCGTAACTGCCACAAATCAGTCTTGCACTCAATTATTATGACCGGTGCGATTCCAGTCTTTTTAAGACCAACCCGTAACCATTACGGCATTATTGGCCCTATTCCAAAAAGTGAATTTGCTTGGGAAAATATTCAACAAAAAATTGAAGAAAACCCATTCATTATTGATAAAAAAATTAAACCACGCGTATTAACGATCACCCAATCGACTTACGATGGCGTGCTATACAACGTTGAAGAAATCAAAGAAATGTTAGATGGAAAAATTGATACACTCCACGTTGATGAAGCTTGGTTACCACATGCTACATTCCATGACTTTTATGGGGATTACCATGCCATTGGTGCAGACCGTCCAAAATGTAAAGACTCGATGGTGTTTTCAACGCAATCAACCCATAAATTATTGGCGGGCTTAAGCCAAGCCTCACAAATTTTAGTAGAAGATGCCCAAAATCAACAATTAGACCGTGACGTTTTTAATGAAGCTTACTTAATGCACACCTCTACCAGCCCACAATATTCTATTGTGGCCAGTATTGATGTGGCAGCTGCCATGATGGAAGCACCAGAAGGCAACGTATTGGTTGAAGAATCAATCATGGAAGCCTTAGACTTCCGCCGCGCCATGCGTAAAATTGACCTTGAATGGGGTGATGATAACTGGTGGTTTAAAGTATGGGGCCCTGATGATTTATCAGAAGAAGGCATTGAAGAGCGCGACGCATGGATGCTAAAAGCCAATGAAGATTGGCATGACTTTGGCGACTTAGCCGAAGGCTTCAACATGCTCGACCCAATTAAAGCGACCATTATCACACCGGGCTTGGATATTAAAGGCAATTTCACGAAAGACTGCGGCATTCCAGCAGCCATTGTGACCAAATATTTAGCCGAACACGGTGTGATTGTTGAAAAAACTAGCCTCTACTCATTCTTCATTATGTTTACCATCGGCATTACCAAAGGCCGCTGGAACACGATGGTAGCCGCCTTACAGCAGTTTAAAGATGATTACGACCGTAACCAACCGCTTTGGAAAGTATTACCTGAGTTTGTTAAAAAACATCCGCACTATGAACGTGTTGGTTTGAAAGATTTAAGTACGCAGATTCATGATGTGTATTCAGCAAACGATGTGGCACGTTTAACGACAGAGATGTATCTATCGAATATGGTGCCGGCCATGAAACCAACCGATGCGTATGCAAAAATGGCGCATCGCGACATTGACCGTGTACCGATTGATGAGCTAGAAGGCCGCATTACGGCAGTATTACTCACACCCTACCCGCCAGGCATTCCATTGCTAATTCCGGGTGAGCGATTTAATGAGATTATTATTCGTTACCTGAAATTTGCACGTGATTTTAATGAGCAATTCCCAGGTTTTGAAACAGATAATCACGGCTTAGTGAAAAAAGTAGTCGATGGTAAAGCCATTTACTATGTAGATTGCGTAGCGCAATAAATAAATTTGGATTAAGTCACACGTACATGTGTGCCTTAATCTAACTTACTCGCCCTTGCGTTCGATACACTCAACGCGTTCATATGTCACATAATTAAAATCAAAGCCCTTTGTTGAGGTCAACGCTTCGCGAGCAATAGGCTGCCATATCTTCTCATCGACCTTAGGAAAAAAGGCATCGCCTTCAATTTCTAGATGTACTTCTGTCACATATAACTTGCTGACAAAATCTAATGCTTTTTGATAAAGCTCTGCACCGCCAATAATAAAGGCTTCATCATCATGGGTACAGGCTTGTACAGCTTCTTCCAAGGAGTGACAAATCACAGCGCCCTCTACTTTGTAATCCTGATTGCGTGTCACAATTACCGTTGTACGGTCAGGCAATAGCCGCCCAAGCGACTCATACGTCTTTCTACCCATAATGATATGGTGACCAGTGGTTAAGGCGCGAAAACGCTTTAAATCTTCAGGCAAGTGCCATGGCATGGTGTTATCAACACCAATGACTTGATTCGTAGAGTAAGCAACTATAAGCGATAAATTATTCATAGCGGTCATTATACTTTGGCTGACTGCGATTCATAAACATTTAGCAACAAAGCCGACTAACAACCTAAATGTAACGCACAAACAAAAAGGCCCCTCGACGAATCGAGAGGCCTTTTCTAGCTAATGAAAGCTAAGTTAACGGTATTAACTTCTAATTTAGATAACTAAATTATAGTGAGAATACTGATAATGCACCGCCGCCAGGAGCCGCGTTGTATTTAGTTAACTCTTTATAACCACCAGCTGCACCAAGTGCGTCAGTACCGTTAGTTAAACCAAGGTTCATTGCAACACCAGCCCAACCACCAATACCTGATAGTACGCCAACGTGCTGTTTACCTTTATGGCCGTATGTGAATGCATTACCAATCACACCTGAACC
>JAWUXH010000033.1:0-8977 GCA_034111445.1 Methylophilaceae bacterium
GGGCCGGGCATTGAGTAACGACCGAGGCTTACGCATTCCAAATATGTTTGATAACGCGATTGATGGTACGTTCAAGGCACTTTACTGTGTCGGCGAAGATATTGTGCAATCTGACCCAAATACCAAACATGTCACAAAAGCACTTGAGGCAATGGAATGTGTCATCGTGCAAGATCTGTTCTTAAATGAAACTGCGATGTTTGCACATGTGTTCTTCCCGGGTGCTTCTTTCTTAGAGAAAAGCGGTACCTTTACCAATGCGGAACGACGCATTTCACCAGTTCGCCGTGTCATGGCCCCTAAAAATGGTGAGCGTGTTTCTGGTGAGCATGAAGTGGGGATGGAAGACTGGGAAATTACCGCTAAGATTTCTGACGCACTGGGTTATCCAATGCATTACGGCCATGCATCTGACATTATGGATGAAATTGCAGACCTGACACCAACCTTCAAAGGCGTGAGCTTTAAGAAGTTAGATGAGTTGGGTAGTATTCAGTGGCCATGTAATGATGAAGCGCCAGAGGGTACACCAACCATGCATATTGATGCATTTGTACGCGGTAAAGGTAAGTTCTTTGTGACTGAATATGTGCCAACGACTGAAAAAGTGACCCGTAAATTCCCACTAATATTAACAACCGGTCGTATCTTGTCGCAATACAATGTGGGCGCACAAACGCGCCGTACTAAAAATGTAGAGTGGCACGCTGAAGATGTGATTGAAATTCACCCACATGACGCTGAAGAACGGGGCATTAAAGAACAAGATTGGGTGGGTATTGTCAGCCGTGCGGGTGAAACAGCATTGCGTGCAAAAATTACTGACCGTGTGCAGCCGGGTGTTGTGTATACGACTTTCCATCATCCAGAGTCTGGTGCAAATGTGATTACGACAGATAACTCAGACTGGGCGACTAACTGCCCAGAATTTAAAGTAACCGCCGTACAAGTGACCCGTGTCACGCAATTATCAGAGTGGCAGAAAAATTATAAAACATTTA
Source organism: Methylophilaceae bacterium (assembly GCA_034111445.1). GTDB lineage: Bacteria > Pseudomonadota > Gammaproteobacteria > Burkholderiales > Methylophilaceae > Methylotenera. Next base: position 1,002 of record JAWUXH010000033.1, read on the forward strand.
GTGAGCAGCAAATTGGTTTCACCGCTAAGGCTGATAAGCAAAAAACGAGTGTGTAGATTGAATCATGCAGTGACTAACTGTTGGGTGTTTTAATGGCTAAAACAGATCAGTGTGAATTGAATTTTACGCAACATGCGCATGATACCTATGCTGTTAAGCAGTATCGTGATGGTCGTGTTGAATCGACGACAGACCAAGTGGCTGAAGAAGTACCAGTGGCTTTGGTTTACAACGGCGTATCACATGCAGTGATGCTAGCAACGCCACAAGATTTGGAAGATTTTGCGTTAGGCTTTTCGTTATCTGAAGGCATTATTACTTCACCGAGTGACTTATACAGTATTGATGTGGTTGTGCAAGCCAATGGGATCGAGCTGCAGTTGGATGTGGCTACAGATTGCTTTCAATCATTAAAAGAAAAGCGGCGCAGTATGACTGGCCGTACAGGTTGTGGCTTGTGCGGTAGTGATAGTTTGCAACACGCGTTGCGATTACCGACTGAGGCGCAATTGACAGCACTTAATAGTGCCGCGACATTACAGATCACTGCTGATGTTTTATTACGCGCATCTAGTGCAATAAGAAATAAGCAGGTATTGCAAGCAGCGACAGGGGCTACGCATGCCAGTGTTTTTGTTAGTACGACAGGCGACGTGTTGCTGCTGCGAGAAGATGTAGGACGACATAATGCGCTGGATAAATTAATTGGTGCGCTTAAAAAGCAAGGCCAAGCAGAAGGTTTTATCATGACCACTAGTCGCGCTAGTTATGAAATGGTGCAAAAAACAGTGAGTGCAGGTGTGCGTATGTTAGTGGCCATTTCAGCGCCAACCGGTTTGGCCATTAGAATTGCCGAGCAGTATGGCGTCACTTTGGTAGGATTTACAAGAGAACATAGCTTTGTGGTGTATAGCGATACACACAATTGTGTTCAGTTAGATTAGGCAAATTAAACATTAAGCTAAAAAGATACTTATTATGCAAACAGAACGTTTAGTCATTATGGCAAATCAGATTGGTGACTTTTATAAGTCCTTCCCAGATGAAGTGCAATCAAAGAAAGAGATTGCCCAGCATTTAGAAAAGTTTTGGGCTAAAAGTATGCGTGATCAAATCGTTGCTTATATTCAAACAGATGGTGGTAGTGACTTATACCCAATTGTGAAAAGTGCAATTCAATTACACCTAATTGCGGCTGATTAACTCCTTAGGCTTTGATAGTGCTGCATCAAAGCCTAATCTAATTCAAATAATCTAAAGTTTTCACGCCTATCAGCAGGGCGCTTACCTTGCCAAATTAATTTCCACTCAGGGCCTGGTGTCATCTTACCTCGGCCTTTTTCATCCTGTATCAAATAAACATCACAATCTAAAAGCTCTGTTTGTTGAAGCGGCTGCAATGTAATGCCAGTGTAGTAATGCAGTAGTTTCGCTTGTGACCTGCCCACATTTAAACTATTAATGCAGCTATAAGTGCTAGGTAACTGGTTTTCTATCCTAGCAAAGACAGCGCCATAACTTTTAGCATTATCAATCATTGGTAGCCATAACGTCATGAGTAAGCTCCAAATGAATGTCATGCCAATGGCCCAGTTTGTAACTGTTGAGCGTTTCGTTAACTTTGCGCGGATTGAAATCATCAACCAAACTAATGTGATGAAAATGGCTAATGCAAATGTGAACATATTGAAGTCGATCGTATAAGCGCCAGAGAGGAAGCGCATACGCTCTTGTATTTTTTCAGGGTAGCCAGTGATCATGCCAACCCAACCAAGCCAGATCAATGAGCCAAAGGTTGCAAATAAGGTTACACCAAACCAATTTAACGCGGCTGCAAGGCTACGTTTTAAAATTTCTACACTACCTGCACCAAGTGCAATTAAAGGCAGTAACAATGGCAGTGAATAGATGTCTTTTCCACTTGTACCAAAACCAAGAAGTAATAAGGTCGTGATAAAGAAAACGAGAATGAGTTGGAATTTTCGCGTATTTAATAGTGCCGCCCTGTAGCGCCAAAGGCCTAATAAGCTTAATGGCAGTGCTGGCCAGCCATACCAGATAAGTGTACGTAAATAATAAAGGTGGCTGCTGTGTTTAAAGTTATTTAAACTCTCAAATAGCCAATCTGAAAATACGACAGGTGAATCAACATAGGCAAGTAAGGCCCAACCAGCAATTGGTGCGCTTGCAATTAGGATAGATAGATAGATGAATCCGAAGAAGCGTTTGTTGCGCCATGCTTTAAATATGATGAATAACGCGAATGGCGGGGCTAATAAAATAAATAAAGATAAGATGCCATTAGTAAGAAAAGCGACCGCTAGCGCGGTTGCAAATAGTAGCGTTGCGCGTCTTGGTCTTCTATGGGCAAGGCTGATCGCGTAAAAGCCAGTTGCGATGGCTGTAAATGCGCCTATTTGTGTATTTAAGCTATGCGCTGATAGCAATAAGCCAATAGTGCCGATGGTAATGAATGTTGCATGCCGCCCAATGCCTTTTGACCAGAGTTCTCGACCTGTCATGCCTACCATGAGTAATAAGATGGTTAGCCATACGCTATTAAATAAGCGCGCACTATCATGCGTATCGAGTAGCGGTGAGAAAAGCTTAGTACTTAATGCCGCGGTTAGGTAATACAGTGGTGGCGATGATAATGTTGTTTCATTATGTGCGATTGGTGTAATTAAGCTGCCGCCATCAACAATTGATTTAACAATGCTGATGCTTTGAATTTCAAGTGGTTTCCATGGTGCATGGCCGACTAATCCAACAAATATCCAAATGGCACAGAGTAATAGCAATAGTTGCGTTTTGGTGGTGTCACCAAGTTGCGCACGCGGTTCGGACATATTGCTTTGCCAGTCATGGTCAATTTGAAAGCGCATAATATTTTTTAAAATTCTGAAAGGTAAATAGTATTGAGCATTAAGACGCCAGTAGACGCTTTATATTTGCATATCCAACAAGATGAATCATAACTGAATTCTTGCATAACTGCTTAAAGGCATCTGCGACTGGCAAATAAAAAGGCAGCTTACGCTGCCTTTGATACTTAAGATTGTAGATCAATCTTGAGTGTGCATTACATACCGTATTTCTTACGGAATTTATCAACACGACCAGCAGTATCTAGAATCATTTGTTTACCTGTGTAGAACGGGTGTGATTTAGATGATACTTCGATTTTAACTAATGGATACTCGTTGCCGTCAGTCCATTTGATTGTATCTTTTGCTTGAATCGTTGAACGAGTCAAAAAGCTAAAGTCTGCGCCGATGTCTTGAAATACAACTTCGCGATATTCTGGGTGAATTCCGTCTTTCATTTTTGTAAGCCTCTTTTTATGCCGAAAGATACGGCAAATGGTTAACACATTTGTGTCGATAATCTTGTAGAACCTAGCATTATATTTTGATTCTTCATCAAGCGCAAGTCAAAATTACGCTTGGGTAGGTCAACAGATGGTAAATCCTTAACCTCTACGCATACTGTCAAAGAAGTCAGCATTGTTTTTAGTGGCTTTGATTTTGTCTAATAAGAACTCCATTGCCTCAATGTCATCCATTGGGTAAAGCAGTTTACGTAGTACCCATATTTTCTGTAGGGTATCTTTGTCGATGAGTAATTCTTCACGACGCGTACCTGATTTATTCACGTTAATGGCAGGGTATTGGCGTTTTTCAGCCATTTTTCTGTCAAGGTGAAGTTCCATGTTACCAGTACCTTTGAACTCTTCGTAAATCACATCATCCATCCGTGAGCCTGTATCAACCAGCGCCGTTGCAATAATGGTTAATGAGCCGCCTTCTTCAACGTTACGTGCCGCACCAAAGAATCGTTTTGGGCGGTGTAATGCGTTGGCATCCACACCACCTGTTAATACTTTGCCTGATGATGGGATAACCGTGTTGTAAGCACGTGCTAAACGTGTGATTGAATCTAATAGAATCACCACGTCTTTTTTATGCTCAACTAAACGTTTTGCTTTTTCTAACACCATTTCAGCCACTTGTACGTGGCGTGTTGCTGGCTCATCAAAGGTTGAAGCAACCACTTCACCTCTCACTGAGCGTGTCATTTCTGTCACTTCCTCAGGGCGCTCGTCAATCAGTAGCACAATCATGGTGACATCTGGGTGATTAGCGGTAATCGCATGTGCAATATTTTGCATCATGACCGTTTTACCACTTTTTGGACTAGCCACTAATAAACCACGTTGACCACGACCAATTGGCGCAATCATATCAATCACGCGACTGGTAATGTTTTCTTTACCTTTGATATCGCGTTCTAAAATAAGTGGTTCAGTTGGGAAGAGTGGTGTTAGATTTTCAAATAGTACTTTGTGTTTTGAATTCTCTGGTACTTCGCCATTCACTTCTTCTACTTTGACCAATGCAAAATAGCGTTCGCCATCTTTTGGTAGTCTTACTTCACCTTTAATCGTGTCACCTGTGTGCAAATTAAAGCGGCGAATTTGTGACGGTGATACGTAAATGTCATCAGGGCCCGCTAAGTATGAACTGTCTGGTGAGCGTAGAAAACCAAAACCATCTGGCAAAATTTCTAACGTACCATCACCAAAAATGCTGTCGCCTTTTTTAGCTTGTGTTTTAAGAATGGCGAAGATTAAATCTTGTTTTCGCATTCTGCCCGTATTTTCAACTTGATGGCTAACGGCCATGTCGACTAATTCGGTAACAGGAAGGTGTTTAAGTTCGGCTAGGTGCATGAGGGTTCTCTTAAAGCTTGAAGTCGAAGAAGTGACTTGAAGGAATTATATTTAGAATAATAAAATTTTAAGTTAAAAAGGATATTTTAGATTTGATTTTTTAAAATGCGAGCACCAAGTAGATGCCCGCTTTTTTGAATCTATTTTGCTTAGTTCGCGAGTGTTTTTACTGTTAACCAAACGTCACCATAGATTAATGTGTTTAGATGTTGCTGTCAATGAATGCTGTTAACTGTGATTTTGATAGCGCGCCAACTTTAGTCGCCTCAACATTACCATTTTTAAATAGCATTAGTGTTGGAATACCACGGATACCGTATTTTGGCGGTGTTTGTTGGTTATCATCAATGTTCAATTTAGCCACTTTTACACGACCTTCATATTCTGTTGCAATTTCTTCAAGGATTGGGGCGATCATTTTGCAAGGACCACACCATTCTGCCCAGTAATCTACTAGTACTGGTACATCTGATTGTAAAACGTCTTGTTCGAAACCTGCATCATTTAAGTGAGTAATGTTATCGCTCATAAGGAAGCCTTTGCTTTGTGGTGTTATCTGTAAATACGTATCGTAACCAAAAATACTGCGTTAGTGAAGCTTATTTTCACTAATCCATTCATGAATTTCATTAAATATTAAAAGGGAATAGACTAACGCGCTTTTGCCATGCTGAATTGCACATGCTCGTATTGCTGCGTTCTTTCAATGACTTTTGTCATGATGATCGGGTGTGCTCGATCATTCCATTTTAAATGCACTCGTTTACCTGCTTCATAAGTGCCGCGCGGCACAATGATCGATCTTTGTGTTTTCTTAGCGGTTAATTGCGGCATGATTAATGCCATTTCATCATGGTCCCAATCATCGCAAAAGGCTGTTGCACTTTGTGCATAAGGCGCGATTAATTGAATACCAATCATTAATGTGTCACGGCTACCACAGCTTGCCCATCGTACTGCAGCCACTGCCCAGTGATGCTCACCTTTAATTCTAATACCAACTAAGCTGCCAATTTTGACATTCTTTTCAGCAGTAGGGTGGCGTCTAATACAAATGCCAGAGGCACTCATATTTAAAATTTGCCAGCGTGAAGTCGTAATTTGCGATGACGGGCTCGCTTGTAGGACTCTACCATTACTGGTTAAGGCAACGCTTGCATCAGAAATTTCCTTGCCTGATAAAAAGTGTGCACCAGGAATACCCGATACTAATTCAAGCTCACCATATTTTTGTGAGCGTCTAAATTTACGTTTAGGGGTAATACCTAAGTGTTTAATGAGGTGAGAAATGAGGTGAATGTAATCTTCATGACTCGCGCCTTCAGGTACGCTGCCGTCAGTAGGTAGTTCATTATTTTGTAATGCCGTTAAGTTTGTGTGAATTACACGCACTAATTCAATGGTCTGTAGCAAAATGTCTGCGTGAGGGTCTGGTGCATCCTTCTGTTTACTGTAAGGCTCAGGCGGCATATTGCCACCTAAACTAATAATAAATGCACCGTAGGTTACTTCAAGTGGTTCAACCGCACTGATTTCTGCATCACGTACATGGTGCGCAAGATACTCAGCTGTTAAGCGAATTTCTTTTTGCGTTAAGTTTTGCGGATTTGATAAAAACATCAATAGCGCATGTTTGAATGCATTTTCAATTGAAAATGGAATTTGTGTGTTTGACCATACGTTTACTTCATTTTCCAACATGCTCTCATGCTGAATACCCAGTTGAACTGCGCAAAAGTAAAGCTGGTATAAGTCTTCCCAAATATGGGTTGGCAATGCAGTGTAAGTTTGAAAGTAAACCAATGCTTGCTCTGTCACGGCATGCATGGCGCGTTCAATGACGAAAATGGTGTCTTTATTTCTACCTAAGTTGATCAACTGATTTTGTAAATCAACTAACGCTAACTTATAACCATAGCCTAGTTCTTGCCATAAACCTTCTGCGGCATTGGCCGACAACTTCGCTTTATCATGCAAAGGTAGCGTTGCATTGCTATAATCTTTGCCGAGTAAGTGTGCGGTATTAATTAAACCCTGACGATAAGCGTTTAATGCTTGAATGCGCGTGTTGGCAGACATTTTTTGTCTGTTTAATACGGTAAGCTCAGCGCGTAAATGGGCTGAGTAATCGAGTGCATTGTTCGACTGTAGTGATTCAAGCGACTCACTAATTTTATCTGGTCGCGTTTCAGCAATGATAAAAGGTTTATCTTTAAGGGTAGGGATATTAAGATTCAAAGCCATATTTTTTTATCTTTTATTATTGTGGTTTTTCCGTTGCTTAACCACTGTCAAAAATCTACTATCGCAGTTTGGCGATAGATGTGTGAGGTGTCGCTCACGTACGTTTGGCGTTTTTTTATTACGCTAATTACTGTACATTTCAACTTAAGTGTAATGGTTTGCTTGCGCTATTAATTAAATAAGCAACGGTGTCTTTGTATGTTTATTTGTTATTTGAAACGTTAATATCATTGTCATACTTTTTAATGCTATTTTAATCCTATTTTTCCTATGAAATCAACTGTTTCCAAACTACTGTTAATACTATTCTTTATGTTTAGTACTTTTTCACATGCCTTTGCAGCAAAGCCAGCCAACTTTTCTGTGGTCGACCTTGAAGGGGTGAAGCATGAATTGTCTAACTATAAAGGTAAGTGGGTATTAGTGAATTACTGGGCAACATGGTGTCCGCCATGCTTAGAAGAAGTGCCTGACTTAATTAACTTATATGAAAACCGCAACAAAAAAGATGTGATGGTGATTGGGGTGGTGTTTGATTACGAAGATGTGCAAGAGGTCACTGATTATGTAGATGATATGTTGATGTCATATCCCATTGTATTGAGTGATAATGCGGTTACAGCCCAATTTGAAGCGGTGAGTGTATTGCCGACAACCTTTATCTTTAACCCAAAAGGTGAGCTGGTCAGAATCAAGCATGGCTTGGTGACTGAAGCGTATATGGAAAAGTTTATTGGGCCTGATACTGAATAATCAAGCGCCTAATCAATAAGCTATCTATATGTGGCCGACTTTGAACTCTTCAATTCTGACATTCGTTCCATGATAGAACTGTCTTGGTCGCCCGCCTTCTCCAACTCCATAGGGCTTGGTTCTGGCAGCTGCATCATCACTTCGGTTATTTGCTTTTGAGTCATCCCGCTTTTCAGTTGGGATAGAACTTTCTTTTCTTCTTCTGTCATTGGCATCAAACCACTCCCAAATATTTTCTAGGCCATCA
>JAWUXH010000034.1:0-8361 GCA_034111445.1 Methylophilaceae bacterium
ATGTTAGACATGGGCTTCTTACCGGATATTGAGCGCATTTGCGAGCAACTTCCTAAAGAGCGTCAAACATTATTATTCTCAGCTACCTTTGACGGCCCTATTGCCCGCATTGCTAAGCAGTTCTTAAATGACCCTAAAAAAGTTGAAGTGACTGGCCAACAAGCCAAGCATGAGAACATTACACAACGCTTGCACCATGTTGACGACATGTCACATAAAAACAAATTGCTTGAACATTTACTGATTGGTGAAGATGTTAATCAAGCGATTATCTTTACTTCAACAAAACGTCACGCTGACTTATTAGCTGAAGACTTGTATGCTGCTGGCCATAAAACAGCGGCTTTACACGGCGACATGACACAAGGCGCACGTAACAGAACCTTAACAAAACTGCGTCATGGCGATGTTAAAGTGTTAGTGGCAACAGATGTCGCTGCCCGTGGTATTGACGTACCAGGCATTACACACGTGATTAACTACGATTTACCAAAATTTGCTGAAGATTATGTGCATCGTATTGGTCGTACTGGTCGTGCTGGTAATCAAGGGACTGCGATCTCATTTGCATCAAATATGGATCGTCATACTTTACGTAAAATTGAGCAGTTCACTGGCAATAAATTAGAAGCTGAAGTGATTGAAGGCTTTGAGCCTAAACGTCCTATCCGTATGGACGGCCCTGCTCGCGGTGGCCGTGATGGTCAAAGAAGATCTGGTGGCGGTGGCTATAAAGGCCGTAGCAATGGCGGTGGTGATCGTAATGGCGGCGGTTATCGCGGCAATTCAGATCGTCCACGTGGTGATCGTAGCTTTGGCGATCGTGGTGCTAGAAGCGAACGTCCAGCTGGTGACCGCCCTAGAGGCGATCGTCCAAGTGGTGACCGTAACTTTAGCGACCGTCCTCGCGGTGATCGCCCTACTGGTGACCGTGGTGCAAGAAGTGAGCGTCCAAGTGGTGATCGCCCTCGTGGTGACCGTCCTAGTGGCGATCGCAACAACAGTGGCCGCGGCGAACAAAACCGTAGCTTTGGCGATAGCGTAGCATTCGGCAAAAAACCATTTGTTCGTGAAGGTGGCGGTCGTGATCGTAACGCTGGTGGCAATTCAAGCGCGCCACGTCGTGAATCACGCAATGAAGGTGGTCGTTCTGAAGGACGTGGCAGAAATGCAGATTCACGTAACTCTGGTAACAACACGGGCAACAGTGCGCCACGTCGTCCACGTAGCTTTGTTTAATTAGCAACACCAATATATTGGAAACGAAAGACTAATGACTGCAACAGATAAAAACGATTCAACAGAAAGTACAACGACTTTTGAAACACTGGGGCTTGCGCCTCAGCTATTGAAGTCATTGAATGAGTCTGGCTATACAACCCCTACCCCAATTCAAGCACAAGCAATACCGCTTGCATTGGCTGGTGGTGATTTAATGGCTGGTGCGCAAACGGGTACAGGTAAAACTGCTGCCTTTGCGTTACCCCTGTTGCAGAAATTATTACCAAAAGCAAACACAGGGACTTCGCCAGCGAAGCACCCTGTTCGCGCTTTAATTTTAGCGCCTACGCGTGAACTTGCGATTCAAGTAGAAGAAAGCGTTAAGGCTTATGCCAAACATACTAATTTAAGATCACTGGTTGTTTACGGTGGTACCGATATTAGAAAACAAACGCCGTCACTTAAAGCCGGTGTTGAAGTATTAGTCGCAACACCAGGTCGTTTACTCGATCACATTGAACAAAAAACGGTCATGCTTAACCAAGTACAAATGCTTGTACTAGATGAAGCCGATAGAATGCTAGACATGGGCTTTATGCCTGATTTAAAAAGAATTTTAGCTTTACTACCCAAACAACGTCAAAACTTAATGTTCTCTGCTACTTTCTCAAAAGAGATCAAAAGATTAGCAGATGAGTTTTTGACAAACCCACAACTCATTGAAGTCGCGCGTAGTAACGCCACCAATGAGAATGTGACGCAAAAAGTGTATCAAGTCGCACAATCAGATAAAGAAAATTTACTGGTGCAACTATTAAAAGAAAATGATGCGAAACAAGTGATCATTTTCACCAAAACGAAAATAACAGCCAGCCGTTTAAGCCGCAGCCTGCCTAAATCAGGCATTTTGGCTGATGCGATTCATGGTGATAAATCACAACAAGAACGAATCAAGGCTTTAGACGCTTTTAAAGCCGGTGAAATTACCGCTTTAGTCGCAACCGATGTAGCGGCACGTGGTTTAGACATTAGTGACTTACCGATGGTGATTAACTATGAGATTCCAAGTGCGCCTGAAGATTATGTGCATCGCATTGGTCGTACAGGTCGTGCTGGCGCTTTAGGCGTTGCCATGTCATTAGTGAGCCCAGAAGAAGAAAAGTATATCGCCGAAATTGAGAAATTAATTAAGCGCGAAATTACAAAAGAGCCCTTCACCCTTGCGAGATCATCATCTCGCACAAATTCAAACGCTCGTACGCCAGCCACTAACCGCGGCAACCAATCATCAGAAAAACCAACGCGCCGCGCACCACAAAGAAAAAAACCAACCGACCCATGGTTTGATAAACCTTATGAGTCGTCTGGCGCTAAAGCGAAGAAAATTGCACCAATGGCCTCATCTTCCAAGAAGAAGTCACCGGTTGCAACTTTGCTTGGTGGCCTACCCAGCGCTAAATAAAGCACTTTATTTTTAGTAGCGCCCCTTTACAAGGCCTCATTGATTGAGGCCTTTTATTTGTTTCTCATAAAGTCAGCCACGCCATATAGTTGCTCAGCCAACCTTGTCATCAAGTCATCATCGTATTTTAATTGGTGCATGGCTTGTATCATGCAGCTCATCCATTGGTCACGCGCCGACTCATCAATTGAAAATGGCATATGACGCATCCGTAACCGTGGATGTCCATATTTTTCAATGTACAACTGAGGGCCGCCAGTCCAACCAGTTAAAAACATAAAAAATTTCTCACGCGAACCCGTGAGGTCAGCTGGGTGCATAGCACGTATTTCTGTGGCCTTAGGCTCAGTATCCATAATGTCATAAAATGTCTCAACTAATAGGCGTACGTTTTCAGTGCCGCCATCCTCACCGCCAAGTAATTCATAGAAAGTGCGCTTGTCACTACCTGGTTCTTGTATATCATTTAACATTATTGCTTATAATCCTATTACTTAATCATTAGCCAACATCATAACAAAATTAATCATGACTACCACTGCTTACATTGGCCGCTTTGCACCATCCCCTACAGGGCCCCTACATTTCGGCTCATTAGTAGCCGCTGTAGCGAGCTATTGTGATGCAAAAGCGAACAATGGCGACTGGTTAGTAAGAATGGAAGATTTAGATAAACCGCGTGAAGTGACTGGTGCAGCCAAAGGCATATTAACGACTTTATCCGCCTATGGTTTTGAATGGGATGGCGAGGTAGTTTATCAAAGCCGACGTAACCAATACTATGAATCACTCTTACAGCAATTAAAAGCCAGCGGCATAGCTTACCCATGCACTTGCTCACGGAAAGAAATTAGGCATAGACAACCCCTACAGGGAATTGAAGGTGCAATTTATCCAAAAACCTGTTTAAGCAAAGCCATTAAGGAAAGTTCACCGAAGGCTTGGCGTGTCAAAGTATCAGATCAAATAATGCGTTTTGAAGATAGTGTACAAGGTGTGATTGAACAGAATATCAGTGAAGCGATTGGTGATTTTATTGTGATGCGTGCAGACCAATTATTTGCCTACCAACTAGCCGTTGTGACTGATGATGCACAGCAAGGGGTGACACATGTGGTGAGGGGGGCTGATTTATTACACTCAACACCAAGGCAAATTTATCTACAACAACTGCTTGGGTTAACAACCGCAAAGTATGCGCATATACCGCTGATCGTGAATGATAATGGTGAAAAGTTAAGCAAACAAACGTTAGCGACCGCCATCGACGTGTCAGAGAAAAGCCAGTTGCTAGTAAAAGCATTAGATTACTTAAACCAATCACCTCCAAACAGCTTAGCGCATGAAAGTGTGCATAAAATCCTGCAATGGGGCGTTGATCACTGGCAACTAAGCGATTTACCTAGTACAAGCATAACGCTCAAATAATTTTAGAAAATTAATCTACCGTTGGCTTGATGCAGTTGGCTGCGGCTTTAGCGCGCTGACGTGCTTGCTCAACTGTTTCACCAGTCCCTAGTGCAACACCCATACGTCGCTTTTTGAATGACTCAGGCTTACCAAATAAGCGTAAATCTGTATTCGGTATTGCTAATGCTTGCTCAACCCCTTCAAACGATAACTGCTTGCTATCATGCTGACCATAAATCACGGCGCTGGCACCTGGCTCACGTAAACTCACATCAACAGGCAAACCTAAAATGGCGCGGGCATGCAATTCAAACTGGCTAAAACGTTGTGAACACATCGTTACCATGCCAGTATCGTGCGGACGTGGGCTCACTTCACTAAACCAGACATCATCGCCTTTAATAAACAGTTCTACACCAAACAAACCTAAACCACCCAAACTACTAGTAATGGCCTTTGCAATTTCTTGAGATCGCTCAAGCGCTTTTGGGCGCATGCCTTGTGGTTGCCAGCTTTCGACATAATCGCCACTTTCTTGCACATGGCCAATTGGGTCACAGAAATAGGTTTCAATTTCACCTTGCGCATTGTTTGCACGAACCGTTAACAATGTAATTTCATAATCAAAATCAATTTGACCTTCAGCAATCACCACGCCTTGGTCAACTCGTCCACCACTACCCGCATAATCCCAAGCAGATTTAACTTGTGACGCTTCTGTAATGCGTGATTGGCCTTTACCTGATGAAGACATGGTAGGTTTAATGAAACATGGGTAGCCAACACCATTATCAATGACCGCAAGCAACTCAGCTTCACTACGTGCAAATGCAAAAGGCGATGTTGGGAGGCTTAAATCTTCAGCCGCTAACTTACGTATCCCCTCACGGTTCATCGTGAGTTGTACCGCTTTAACAGTCGGAATAACTGTCATGCCATTGGCCTCGAAAGAAGCAAGCGTTTCAGTATTGAGCGCTTCAATTTCAGGCACAATTAAATGTGGTTGCTCTTTTTCTACCAGTGCTTTGAGCACCGCATCATCCGTCATATCAATCGTGTATGCACGATGTGCCACTTGGTGCCCCGGCGCATGCGCATAACGATCAACCGCAATGGTTTCAACCCCTAACCGTTGCAATGCAATGATCACTTCTTTGCCTAGCTCACCACTACCAAGTAGCATGACGCGTGTTGCATTAGGGCTTAAAGGGGTTCCGATGGACATAAATTGGCTTTCAAAAGTTAACTTTTGAATCATACCATGCTGGGATTTGTTAAAAAATAGTGTGGCTTAAATATTCACTAAATATTGAATATTATTAGTGAAAGTTCAAGTAATTAGACGGCAATATCGTGCTTTGCCATGCGGTAGCGCATGGTCATTCGGGTAATCCCTAAGCGGCGCGCTGCTTCTGAAACATTATTGCGCGTTTCAGCTAGGGTTTGAATCAATAAAGCCTTTTCCGACTGATCTAGCGTCACACGATCATTGGCATTCACTGCTGTAGTGAGTGGTGCAGAATGAGACTGCTCTTCAACACGATTAGTTTGAGTTGGCAACAACAAGTCTTGAGAGGTGATTTGCCTATCCTTGCAAAGCAAAACAGCACGGCTTACCTGGTGACGTAACTCACGAATATTACCAGGCCAATTGTATTGCTCAATCACATGAATGGCTTCTGCAAGAAAAATAGGGTTTTCAATGCCATAGCGTTTTGCTGTTTGTGATGCAAAGTGCTGCGCCAACAATACCGCATCACCAGTACGATCACGTAATGGTGGCAATATAATGCTCATGACATTTAAACGGTAATACAAATCCTGCCTAAAAGTACCCTTAACCGCCATGTCTTGTAAGTTGCGATTAGTCGCCGTTACAATCCGCGCTGGCACACTCCGCTCTTTGGTTGAGCCAAGTCGACGAACCACGCGCCTTTCCAATATATTCAGTAACTTAGCTTGCAAAGCTAAAGGTAATTCTCCGATCTCATCAAGGAATAATGTACCATCTTCAGCCGCCTCAATGAGGCCTGCTCTTGTTTCTACAGCGCCTGTAAAGGCACCCTTCTCATGGCCAAACAATTCACTTTCAATTAAGTCCCCTGGCAGTGATGCACAATCGACATGGACAAAAGGCCTATCTTTATTAGGGCCTATGCCGTGCAAAAAACGTGCGGCAACATCTTTGCCCGTACCAGTCTCACCATGAATCATCACAGTAGGCGGCACAACGTCATCGGCAACTAATTGTGAGATGCGTTCAATTTGGGATTTAATATTGGTAATTAATGGACTATCACCTAAGAACTCAACACCCTCAACCGAGTGTGCATTGCGTTGCTTGGCATAGTGAATACTATTATCTTGCTGTGTACTTTTTTCAGCTTTTTTAACTGATATCAACAGCTCTTCTAGGTCTATTGGTTTTTTAAGGTAATCCAATGCACCTTCTTTCATTGCATGAACAGCATCACTAATTTCACCGTGTGCAGTCATGACGATTGTTGCTATATTTTTACTGACAAATTCAGGTAGTAAATCTAAGCCATTTCCATCAGGTAAGCGCATATCCAGCAAAGCGATATCTGGCATAAATTGCTTAGTAATGGTGCGAGCATCTTGAACAGTTTCAACATGCTCGCACTCAAATCCTGCTTTTTGTAAACGTCGCACTACGGCGCGCGCAAACAGCACTTCATCTTCCACAATGAGTAATTTCAAACGTTGATTACCAACAATGGATTGCTGAATTGCCATTTACCGCTCTTTTCAAGACTATTATTTTGATTATTATTGACTACTTTAGTCTGCCGTTTTACGACTATTACTTAACGTCCACCAAACTCATAACGAACGCCAACCCAACCAGCACGTGGCGCACCAGGCATTAGCATTAGTGAGGCTTCATCTTCACCTGCAAAAGCGCCATCTTCAAACCAGTTCTCACCTAACATACCGCCAGTTGAGTACTCTTTATCAAAGATATTCACAGCTTTAGCAAACAACTGCCATCCACTTTTACCAAACTTGTAACGTGTATCTAAGTTAACAATGGTGTAGCCACTAATTTTTCCTGACTCTTGAACAATATCATCATCACCCGTATTGGCTTGATGATCATTATTTTCATTGCCACGTGCATAGACATCTGAAAACGTATTAATCGTCGTACCAATTGACCAGTTAGATGTCGCTTGATATTGCATACGTAACTTCAATGCATGCTCAGGAATATTAGCTAACCGATCGCCTTTATTAACCTGAATTACATCGTTAACAGCCGTTGAGTTAACTTCATTCACTAACTCGATTGGTGTTTGATAGGTTGCTTTCACAAAGCTATAGCCAGCATTCCATGAGAATTTATCAATTGAACCTGAAAGACCAAGATCTAAACCTTGACGACGTGTTTTACCAATATTGTCAAAGTAGCCCATGCCGTTTGTTGCATTGGTTGCAATAAATTGAATGTCGTCATGGTTCACTGTGCGGTAAGCAGCAGCAGACCAACGAATATCTTTTGTGAATTTACCACGAGCACCGACTTCAAATGTCTTAGCTACTACTTTTTCTAAAGGTGGATCACCAGCCATTGCGTTTGGCAACTTACATGGTAAGTTTGGATTTGCACAACCTAACTCCATTGAAGTTGGTGCACGCATACCCTCATTATAAGTACCGTATAACGTTAATGCTTTCACTGGATTATATGTCACACCCACTGCTGGATTAAAACGATTAAAGGAATGATCACCGCTGAGTGATACATCTTCAAAAGTACCTGAGTCATCTTGAAACTCAAAAGTACCTAATGGATTGTTTTGATCTGAATTTCTGATATTCACACGGTTCCAACGACCTGATAAAGTCACATTCAATTTATCATTAACTGCCATTGTATCGGTTGCAAATAAGCCCCATGTTTTAGTCTTACCGCGCATATCAACTTCAGCTTCATCGCCTTCAACACCAATACCATCAACACCACGCGTTGCATTCACTAAGCCAAATTGCGTACCTTGTTGAAAATCAATCGTTGAAATATCATAACTAAAACCTGTGATCAGTTGATTCTCAAGTTCAAATAAATCTTGGTTAAATGTAAGCTGACCATTAACACCGTAACCTTTTTGACGTGTGCTACTTGTATTTAATGCTCCACTACAAGCCTCTTCTGCATCATCTTCATCTGCGCCTGGTACACAACCAGCGAGTACTGCATTTAAATTTCCTGCATCAATTTGAGCGTCAAAATTACCATCTTCATT
>JAWUXH010000035.1:0-31983 GCA_034111445.1 Methylophilaceae bacterium
CTAAGCAAGCTTGTTCATTTCACAAACACCCACACTTATCAGTTGTCATTTTGTTAAAGATCAATTCTGACTCAAATCAATAATTTACATCATTTTCTTCGAGTCTCTCAATTAACGCTTTGCGTTAACGAGGAGCGCATTTTACAGGGCTTAAACACCGTGTCAACACTTATTTAAACATTTAATTTATTCAACATTTAAATCAGAATTCTTGTGGTTGCGGGGACAGGATTCGAACCTATGACCTTCGGGTTATGAGCCCGACGAGCTGCCAGACTGCTCCACCCCGCGTCCGATTCGGTGGTCAGATATTCATGTACCGCCGAGAAATGAGACTATAGCAATGAATAGATTCTCAAGCAAGCACTATCTGACATTTTATTGAAATATATCCATGTTAGCGATATCTTTACTAAGGTCACTTAATAACCCAGCGACTAAAGGGATTTTTGCATCACCATTCGCACATGATCGAGGTCTTCTTGGGTATCTACACCCGTTTCTGGTTGCGCATTACTAATATGTACACTTATTTGGTAACCAGCATACAAAACCCTTAATTGCTCTAATGATTCAATGGTTTCAATTGATGCAGGCTGTATTGCAGAGTATTGTTTAAGGAAGCTTGTACGATAAGCATAAATACCAATATGTCGATGTGCATTTATTTGAGCAGATTTTGCTTGGTCTAGCACTTGATTTCTTGGGTAAGGAATAGGTGCTCGACTAAAGTACAACGCCCTCTGCGCTTCACTCATAACCACCTTAACTACATTTGGGTTTAGAAAATCTGACTCATGGTTAATTGGAAAGCATGCGGTAGACATGACAGCCTCTGCATCATCCGTCAATCTTGCAGCTACATCTCGAATAATTTGTGGCTCGATCAAAGGCTCATCACCCTGAACATTCACAACAATTGCATCATCATGCCAATTAAGTGCCTCAGCGACTTCTGCAATTCTATCGGTTCCACTGAGATGATCTGATCTCGTCATCACAGCCTCATAGCCATGTGACTGAACAATATTTAAAATTCGTTCATCATCTGTCGCGACGATCACTTGTTGCGCACCACTTTGTACCGCCCGCTCTACCACCCAAAGCACCATCGGCTTACCTGCAATATCCAATAATGGCTTACCAGGCAACCGCGTACTGGCGTAACGGGCTGGAATCACAACGTTAAATGTCATATCAATCACTCAACTCATCATCTTGCAGCTTACGCGCTTCCTCTTCCATCATCACAGGAATGCCATCCTTGATTGGGTACGCTAATCGCGCAGACATTGAAATCAACTCATTACTTTCTTGATTAAACTTAAGTGCGCCTTTTGTAACCGGGCAAACCAATACTTCCAACAATTTAACATCCATACTTACACCTCTTATATTTCATTAGCTCAGTTAAAATAGTAAAGACTATTTAGGCACCTTTAATGCATTCATTATTTGTGTAATGATTGAGCCACTAAGTGTGGCACTAACAGGCAGCGCCCAATAATTAGCCTTAGCAAAAGACTGGCACTTTACTGCGTCTTTTTCTGTCATCAAGATCACATCTGAATCGATACATTCAAAATCTTCCGCCTTAAACGCGTGATGATCTGGAAATACTTTCTGCTCGAAGGTTAGCCCCTCTTTTTTTAACTGTTCAAAAAATCTACTTGGATTACCAATCCCCGCAACAGCCGTTATTGTTTTACTTGCAAACAAAGTCGCATTACCTGCTAACCCGTTATCGATTAGATTATAGAATTCACCAGAGTTCAGCTTCATATGTGCAACATTTGCTTTAGTTAACGCCTCTAGAGGGTAAACTGCACGCCACGCGCCATTCACCACTACCAAGTCAACAATATCAAGCCGGCTCACAGACTCTCTCAATGGGCCTGCTGGTAAACTTGCTTTATTACCAAAACCAACTTTTCCATCAACGACCACTATTTCGAAGTCACGCCCAAGTCGGTAATGCTGCAAACCATCATCGCTGATCATAATATTACATTCTGGATGATTGTTTAATAAGGCTTGCGCTGTTGCGACACGATCACGACCAATAAAAACCGGGCAGTTTGCACGCTGTGCAATAAGCATTGGCTCATCACCAACATCCCCAACTTTACTCTCTTTTGTAACTGAAACACTTGTATTAGCGGCACCAAGATAACCGCGACTAATCACTCCAGGTTTGAACCCTTGCGCCTTTAGCTGCCCTACTAAATAAATCACTAACGGCGTTTTACCAGCACCTCCTACATTGATGTTACCGACAACCACGACTGGCACAGGTAACGTATGACTATCTAACACGCCGACTTTATAAAGATAGCGCCTAACGCTAACAATACCAGCAAACACCCAAGCAATCGGCAACAAAATAATATGCCATGGTGTCCATTTTGACCATTGGCTAGGGAACCAGTTAGACAAAAATTTAATCATCATTCAATCATTAAGAGAATTGCGTTTGATAAAGTTTCGCATAGCGAGCACCCTGTGAAATTAATTCGTCATGCGAGCCATTTTCAACCACTTTTCCACCATCTAACACCAAGATTCTATCCGCATTCTCGATGGTACTTAAACGGTGTGCAATCACAATACTTGTACGATTTTGCATTAATCCATCTAGCGCAGCTTGCACATGCTGCTCTGATTCAGTATCTAATGCTGAAGTCGCTTCATCTAACAATAGTATTGGCGCATCCTTCAATATAGCGCGGGCAATAGCGATTCTTTGGCGTTGCCCACCCGATAAGCGGACACCTCGGTCGCCTACCTCATGCTGCAATCCTTCTGGCAATGACTCAATAAAGTCCCATGCATTGGCTGCCTTTGCCGCATTGACCACCTCTACTTCTGACACATCCCGCAAAACACCATAAGCAATATTATTGAAAACCGTATCGTTGAACAAAACAATGTCTTGGCTGACCAATGCGAATTGCTCACGCAAACTAGAAAGCTTCATTTGTCTAATATCGACACCATCTAATAATATCGAGCCGATTTGCGGGTCATAGAAACGTGGCAACAAATTAACCAGCGTTGTTTTACCGCCGCCAGAACGCCCAACTAGTGCGACCTTCTCACCGGGTTTAATTGAAAAATTTAAATCTTTTAATGCAAATTCTTCAGCACCTTCATAACGCAAACCAACGCCATTAAAGTTAATTTCACCATTGGTCCGTGCAACTTCAATTAAACCTTCATCTAACTCAGTCTCAGTATCCATTACATCAAAAACGCTTTGTGCGGCTGCTAAACCTGTTTGGAAAGCCTCATTGGATTTGGCTATATTTTTCAACGGTGAGATCATCATTAGTAAAGCACCAACAAAGGCCGCAAACTCACCTGCTGTAAAGCTGCCGATTGCGTAATAGATTACTAACGCCAATGCTAAAGAAGCAAACAACTCCACAACAAAACTACTGATACCACTGATTCTAGTTAAACGCAGCTCTATAATCCGGTTATTTTTGACTATTTTAGAAAATCGATTACCTTCAAATTCTTGTGCGCCAAATATCTTAACAATCCTCTGCCCCGCAATCACCTCTTCTGCTGTTTTAGTCATGTCACCCATACTTTGCTGCACTTGGTTTGCATTAGACTTTAGCTTAGGGGTCACTTTTTTGATGTACATCGCAATAAATGGCAATATTGCGGCAAAAATTAGGGTTAATCGCCAGTCAAGGTAGAGCATATAGCCGACTAAGCCAATTACCGTCAGTACATCTTTAACGAATACAAACCATGATCGACTGACCGTTGTTGATAAGCGCTCAACATCATAAGTGAACTTAGAAACCAGCTCGCCAGCAGAGCGCGCATCAAAATAACTAACCGGCAACATCATCATTTTTTGGAACATTTCTTTGCGAAAGTCTTCAACTACGCGCCGGGCAACAACGCGCATTGTGTAAGTAGAAACAAATCCTGAAAAAGCCCTAATCGCCATCAAACCCATTAACATTAAAGGCAGAACAAGCTGGGTGCCTGATGCTTTTTCAACAAAGCCTTCATCAGTTACGCGCTTAATCACAGCCAGAAAGCCCGTATTACTTACAGCCACAATGATTAATGAAACAATCGCTGAAACAAAGACCAACTTATAGCGCCACGCATAGCTAAACAATCGCTTATAGATTGCTTTAGGGTTACTTACTTCAGCAGCTTTTTCTTTTTTACGCCTAGGTTTACTCATTATTGGTTTTGGTATGCTTTAAATGTATAAGTGGCACCATGTTGATCATGATGCCACTTAAAGAGTGTGAATAGAATTAATATAAAGCAGTAACGATACGTTAGTCACTAGCTAATTGTGTCGCAAAGGTGATATGCGTATAACCAGCGCTACGCGATGCTTCCATCACATCAACAACCGACTGGTGCGTACTTTTCGCATCAGCATTAATAATAATGGTCGGCTCTTTTCGGCCATTCACTGCCACTGTGAGTGCAGCACTAATCGTTGCAACGGTTGTATCGCTAAGCACTTTGCCGTCAACCGTAAATTTACCTTCAGCATCAACACCCACCTCGATAGACAATGGTTTTTCTTGCGCTGCATTTGCTTCTGCCGTTGGCAAGTTTATTTCTAATTCATTTGTTTTAGAAAAGGTTGCACTCACGATCAAGAAGATAATAATCACCAGTAGCACATCGATCAGTGGTACTAGATTCATTTCCAGATCTTCGTCGCGCTTACCTCGTTGAAAGTTCATGATGATTCCTTGATTAATCTTAAAAAATAGAAAGAATTATTTTCTCTCACCATGAATAATTTCAACTAGCTTAATTGCTTGTTGTTCCATATCAACTAGCAAACCATCTACTTTAGATTTAAAGTAGCGGTAACCAATCATTGCAGGCACTGCAACGACAATACCACCCGCAGTATTGTATAAAGCCACTGAAATACCACGTGCGAATTGTGAAATATCGTGACCTGTATCAGTAAATGCACCGAATAGTTCTACCATACCAATCACAGTACCCAACAAACCAAGTAACGGCGCAACCGTTGCGATCGTACCTAATGTAGATAAGTATTTTTCTAAATCATGTGCAACAGCGCGGCCAGACTCTTCAATGGCCTCTTTAGTGACTTCACGTGAGCTTTTATCATTGGCTAATGCTGCAGAAAAAACACGGCCTAATGGTGAATGTTTTTCTAATCTAGTTAGCGTATCTCTATTAATACCACCTTTAGACAACCAAGATTGCACTTCAGGCAATAAGTTGCTTGGTGAAACAACATTGCTACGTAACGCAAAGAAACGCTCAAACATAATTGCCATCGCAATGATTGAAGCGATAATAAGTGGCCAAATTGGCCATCCAGCAGCTTTAATGATTTCCCACACAGTGAACTTTCCTTCAATAAATTAAAATAAAACTTAAATGTTGCAATAAAACTTAACTGAGCGATACTTTATCGTTTTGAACGCTTTTCAGCAAGTCGCGCATGATGCTTTTAAGGGTTTATGGTTGAGATTTTACACTATCTAACCAGTAACGCTGATAGATTGATGCCCAAGTATTCAAAGTAATTTCTTTCGCGTTTGGTGATCCTAAGCTTTGCTGCTTAAAATCAATGATGACTGCGCCATGTACCGCTGATTGATAAATCTGACTCTCCAGCGCTTGATAACGCTCAACAATGGTTGGTTTAGGATGTCCAAATCGGTTTAAATAGCCAGCCGTCGCAATACTGATTTTTGGTGAAACTGCGTTTAAAAATGCAATAGAAGAAGATGTTTTACTGCCATGATGTGGCACGGTCATCACATCACTGTCTAAAATGCCCAGCTCAACATTTTCCAACAAGTAACGCTCAGCTGGCTTTTGAATATCACCCGTTAACAATAGGCTACCTGCTGCACTGGTCACTTTAATCACACAACTTTTATTATTGTCTTTAACTTTTTCACTTCTAACATGCGTTAACGTTGGGTAGATCACATCAAAAGTCACCTCATCCCAAACCCATTGCTTACCCGCCGTACAAATTAACCGTTCAGTTGATTGTGTACTTGGTCCCATATAATCAAATGAGCTCATCAGCCAAGTAGTTGGCATCATCCTCATAATGCTCGCCGCACCACCGCTATGGTCATTATCATCATGACTAATCACCAAACCATCCAACTGCTTAACGCCTTCGCCTTGCAAATGCGGCACAATAATACGCATGCCTGAATCTGCCTCACGATTATATTTTGGCCCTGCGTCATAGATCAAATCGTGTTTAGCTGTTTGCACATGCACACTTAACCCTTGCCCTACATCAAGCACCGTCACTTTCATATCTCCCAACGCTGGTCTTGCAGGGATAATAAACAGCATTGGTGTAAATGCAGCCAAACCAAATACTTTCAATGGGATGCCGCGTGGCAGAAGCAAAATCAACGCACCTAGCAATGCTGGCAACAATGTCCAAGTAGGCGGCGCATGCTGTTGCCACATAGAAAGTGGCAGAGCATCCAGCCAAACAAGCACACGCATTAACCAATCTAAAATGATGTGCGAGGGGTTCAAAATAAAATCAATCGATAAAAAACTACCAAACAAGGCCAATGGTGTCACAATAAAGCTCACGACTGGAATAGCAATGGCATTTGCCACTGGTGAAATAATAGAGGCTTGATTAAACATCATCAGCAACATTGGCAGCATACCAATGGTCACCGCCCATTGTGTTTTAACCGCACTCACCAACCAATGTGGCTCACTTACCCTACCATTCAATGCAAAGCTGATTAATGCAACCGCACCAAACGACAACCAAAAGCCCGGCGCATTCACTGCCCACGGGTCAATTAGCACAACAACCAACAGCGCAATCGCCAGCACTTGGGCAATAGACAATTGCCGTCCCGACCATAGCGCTGCGCCAAACACCATCAACATATAAAAAGTACGCTGCGTTGGCACTGAAAAACCGGCGATGAATGCATATAAGCAAGCAATGATAACGCCTGCCAACGTTGCAGCCTTTCTAGCAGGTAGCCGTACGACTAATGTTGGCATTCTTCGCCAAATCGCGTACATTAATCCAAATGCTAACCCTGAAAGCATCGTGATATGAAGGCCTGAAATACTCATCAAATGGGGGACACCAGTCCGTAACAACACTTGCCAAGTTTGAGCACCTATCGCACTATCATCACCAATGACTAATGCTTGGATCACACCAGCATAGGGCTTACTCGCTAATGCATTTTTAATTTGCACTTTAATAGTGGCTCGAAAACGCGCGATCAAGTATTTGGGTTGCCAAACCAGATCATCTAACTTCTGCACGCCTGATTTAATACGCACACTACCAGTGGCACGCAAGTTTTCACTCATCGCCCAAGCACCAAAATCAAATCCATGCGGGTTTAATGTGCCATGTGGCCTTTTCAGCTTCACTGAAATCTGCCAGCGCTCACCCGCATTAAACTGTTGCTCTATGGCTAAGCCTTGATCTTCTTCATACGGCTTACGCTGATATGAGTAGGTGTTTTTATATAAATTTAAGCCAATATGACTTGGGATAATGGCCTCTGGCGTGATGACTTTTTCTACATTAAATCGAAAACGTTCACGCGCTTGATTCACTTCAGGCACATCTGCTACCACTCCAACGACAACAACCTCTTCACGCTCCCACTCAACGGGCAACGCGTCACTAAGCCGCCATAAAGCAAAGCTAGACGCCCAAACAACACCCAATATAAAGACTGAGATACCCATCATGATTTTACGAAAGAACCTCGTTAAATCATTAGAGTCGACTTTCCGCTTAGTAGATATTTTAGATTGATTATTGGCATAAAAGATCAATACACCGGTAGAAAAAAGGGTAGCAATAACAAGTAATTCAATACTGGGTAATATTGGCATGCGTTGCACACACCAAATACCCAATATAAACGCAGCAACTAGCTTAATCATAAAGTGAGCCGCTGCAAGTTAACCTGTTAAACCTGTTGCAACTGCCCATCAACTAGCTGATAGCATCGCTGCATTTGCTTTGCCAACTCTAAATCATGGGTCACCACTACTAAGCTTAATTGTTCTTTTTTGTTTAACTCTAACAACATGTCAAACACATCATGCGCAGTACTTCGGTCTAAATTGCCTGTCGGCTCATCGGCCAAAATACACCTTGGTTTAGTCACTAAAGCACGTGCCACCGCTGCACGTTGGCGCTCTCCGCCAGAAAGCTCGCCTGGCATATGCTCCAAACGGTGTGACAAGCCCACCTTCTCAAGTGTTTGCGTTGCTAATCGCAATGCTTCATCGCGAGGCATACGGCGAATAAACAGTGGCATAGCGACATTTTCAACCGCAGTAAACTCTGGGAGCAAATGATGAAATTGATAAACAAACCCAAGTGTTTCATTCCGCAGCAAGCCCTTTTGGGTTTCATTCATCTCAGCTAGTGCCTGCCCTTGCAACTGAACATGCCCTTTACTCGGCACATCTAAGCCACCTAATAAATGCAACAACGTACTTTTGCCTGACCCAGAAGTGCCGACAATAGCCACTTGCTCACCAACGTTCACTTTTAAATTAATACCGTTTAAGACATTAACCTGCAAACCCTCATAAGACTTATACAAATCTGTACTTTGTAAAATGGTTACTTGATTATTCATAACGCAGTGCCTCAGCAGGGTTGATCTTGCTTGCTTTCCAACTTGGGTAAAGCGTTGCTAATAAACTTAATACAAAAGAAAGGACAACAATGGCGATCACGTCAGACCAAATTAATTTTGAAGGTAAGTCGCTTATGTAATACACGTCTTTCGCTAAAAATTGCACACTGAACAAGTTTTCTAAAAATGGAATAATGGTTTCAATATTAAGCGCAATTAAAATACCAATCACCGCCCCGATAACGGTACCAATAATGCCGATCAAAGCCCCCTGAATCATGAAAATTTGCATGATACTTTTTGGGCTTGCGCCAAAGGTACGCATAATGGCGATGTCTGAACGTTTATCCGTTACCGCCATCACCAGTGTTGAAACAATATTAAACGATGCAACCGCAACAATCAGCGCCAAAATAATCGACATGATGCGCTTCTCTAACTTAACAGCCTTAAAGAAGTTAGCATGCTGCTGCGTCCAATCTGAGACATAGAAACCGCCAGCTGTTTCTAATGTGCGATTCAATTCACCTTGCAGACCATAGGCAACATTAGGTGCTTCAAAGAGGTCTTCTAACTTTAAGCGCACGCCTGACACTTTATTATGCATCCGATAAAGCTTTGCGGCATCATCGATATGGATCAATGCTAAACCAGCATCATATTCATACATGCCAATTTGAAATAAACCAACAACGGTAAACTGCTTCAAACGCGGCACAACACCTGTGGGTGTAAATTGCCCTTGCGGCGCCATCACAACCACTTTATCGCCTAAATTGGCACCAAGGGTAAATGCCAAATCTGCACCTAACACAACACCAAACTCACCCGCTTGCAAAGCACTTAAGCTCCCTGCCTTCATATGCTGACCTAAATCAGCCACTGTATCTTCCATGGCTGGTTTGATGCCGCGGATAATGGCCCCTTGCACGCCTTGGTCATAACTCAACATGGCTTGCGCTGATATATAAGGTGCACTCGCTAACACATGCGGCTGCTTATTTGTATAATTAGCAACTGACTCCCAGTCATCTAATTTGTTATTCATACCCGTTATTTGTAAATGTGAAGCCACGCCTAAAATACGGGTACGCAATTCCTCTTGAAAACCATTCATCACAGACAGCACAACAATCAGCGCAGCAACACCTAGCGCGATGCCAATCATGCTTGTCATAGAGATGAAAGAAATGAAATGGTTTTTACGTTTAGCCCGCGTATAACGCATGCCAACGAAAAATTCATAATTAAAGTATTTTGAAAACATTTTATATTGAGTGGTTATTTTTTCAACTTGCTAGTTTAGCAGGGATGATCTGTGACAAGCACATCATTCATCAGGTTGGAGCATATTAATGACCATTAGTAGGGTCACTACAACACGTAACTACAGTGTTCTTCCAACATAAAGTCTAGAGGCGCAGGCTTATGCTTTAGAAATCCTTGAGTAAAATCAACCCCCATATTTCTTAGCATCGTTTCAACCGGTTTATTATCAACCCACTCTGCAATGGTTTTTTTACCGGTTGCTTTTGCGACTTCAGCAATACACCTCACTGTAGCTTGCCCAACTTTATTATCAACCAAGTCAGTAATAAATTGGCCGTCAATTTTCAAGTAATCAACTGATAGGTTATTCAAGTAACCAAAGGATGATACGCCACTGCCAAAATCATCTAACGAGAATTTAACCCCACGCGCATGCATGGCATTAATGAATTTTTTAGCATCTGTAATATTGGTAATGGCCGATGTTTCAGTGACTTCAAAACATAATTTTTCACAATCGACATCTAACGTATCGATTAAGTCTGTTACATAATCATGAAAGTCCAAATCACCTAACGATTGCCCTGATAGATTCCCTGACAGTGATTGAATATGGTCTAATGACCCTGCATTTAACTGCATCCATTCAAACACAGCATTCACCACCCATCGATCAATACGAACAGCCATTTTAAAGCGCTCAGCAATTGGGAAAAAAGTACTTGGCGGGATAAGCGCACCAGTTTTATCGCGCATCCGAATTAATATTTCAGCATGCTCTAAGCCTGTATCGTTAAGCGGCATAATCCGCTGGCAAAACAAGACGAAATTCTCTTCTTCTAAAGCTTGGTCAATTCTACTCGCCCATTGAATTTCAATGTGTCCGCTATCCGCTGTACTGTCTGCATCATAATAAACATGTACTCGGTTGCGCCCTTCATGCTTAGCTTGATAACAAGCACTATCAGCCGCCTGCAGTAGTTTGGCTTCACTTTCCCAATTTGAATTAATAATGACTAATCCAATACTAGCGCCAATATCAAATACTTTACCTTTGTCATAAAAACGATAATCAGCCACCGACTTACATATTTTTTTAGCAATATTCATCGACTTTGCAGTACTACACTTACGTAATATGATCGCAAACTAATCGCCGCCAATACGTGCAACAAGGTCTGAGCTTCGCACACAGTTTTGCATAATCTCTGCTACTTCTTTAAGTAACAAATCGCCAGCCGAATGTCCACAAGCATCATTGACTGCTTTAAATCGATCTAAATCAATAAACATCAGTGAATTCATTTTATCCACTTCACGACTATTATTCACAAAGCGTTTCAGGGCTGTTTCAAATTCACTACGGTTGGCTAATCCCGTCAACATATCGTGTGAAGCGCGATAGGCGATCTCGCGTGACACTTTCCGCGGTTCTGAAACATCATGAAATACCATGACTACGCCAATCGTATTACCATCACCATCCCGAATAGGTGACGTTGATGCATCAATGCCGTACTCATTACCATCAATGCTCATTAAAATAATTTCATCCACATAGCTAATCATGCTGTTTTTATCTAAGCACATTTGCACTGGATCTAAATATGGTTTACGTGTTTTCTCATTAATAATCTTGAAGATTCTGGCTGCTGGCTTTCCTGCTGCTTTTTTGCTTGTCCATCCAGTCAATTGCTCAGCCACTGGGTTAAGATATTGCACGTTACCCTGTTGATCTGTTGTTAATACAGCATCACCAATGGAGTCCATGGTGACTTGCAATAACTCATGTTCAAGCTGCAATGTTTTCTGCATCTGTTTTTGCAGGGTAATATCGCGAATAATTTCAGAAATCTCAACGACTACACCTTGCGCATTCTTAATACCAGATAGTGAAAGTGCTACATCTATTAATCGCCCATTCTTATGCATATACTGCGTTTCATAATGCTGAATATTCAGATTATATTTAAGTTGCTCCAGTAAAAACCTTTCCTCTTCCAAGTTTTCTTTCGGAATTAATAGAAGGATAGATTCACCAACCATTTCGGCTTCCGTATAACCAAACAATTTTGTGGCAGCCGGGTTCCATGTCGTAACAACGTCATCAAGACTTTTACTTAAAATAGCATCCTCTGAGGTTTGGACAATCACCGCAAGTTTACTAGACTCATTATCAAGTTCGTTAAGTGCGGCTTCACGTACCAGTAAGGCTTGTGCTGCAATTTCAGCCAGACCTTTAAGCATTTTTTTATGTAAATCAGATAGCTGATGCGGCTTTAGCCCCATCAAGCACAGAGTGCCGACATTCAGATCGCCATATAAAGCCAATGGGGCACCAGCGTAAAACCGAATATTAGGGGGTTGATTAACTAAAGGGTTGTGCGCGAACCTTGTGTCATTTTGAATATCTTCTATTTCCCACACAGTATCATTCAAGATCGTTTGGCTACAAAGTGAGAGGTCACGGTCCATCTCTTCAATCACATCCATACCAACCACTGACTTAAACCATTGGCGTTCATGATCAATTAATGAAATAGCTGCTATATCAACCCCGCAAATATCACTGGCTAATTTTGCAATAGCATTAAACATCGCTTCAGGGGCTGAATCTAATACATTCAGTTGCTGAAGACGCTTTAACCTTGATGTTTCATTATTTGGTTTATCAAGCGAATGAATCAAAAGTAGACCTTAGGCACATAATTAGCCCAAATATTAGTATAAATGTCTATAAAATCATAGCCATAAGTTAAGTTTATTAAACAATTAATTGAACTTAACGTTTTAAATTGGGTTCTTCACACACAATCAACCGTTGAATAGTATTAAGCAATGCATTTACCTTGCTTGATTGAAAACAACCCTACGCAATATTCTGTTAGAATCCACACCATGTTTACAGGCATTATTCAATCCGTCGGTCATATCAAACAAGTCACACCAAAAGGTGAAGATGTCGGCTTGCTTATTGATTGTGGCCAATTAGAAACACATGATGTTGCCATTGGCGACAGCATTGCCGTTAATGGTGTGTGTTTAACCGTGGTTACTTTGCAAGACAATCACTTTGAAGCGCACGTATCACTTGAAACCCTTTCCAAAACCATTGGTTTTACGCCCGATACTGCGTTAGACAAACCCGTTAATTTAGAAAAAGCATTAAGACTGAATGATCGCTTAGGCGGGCATTTAGTGAGCGGCCATGTTGATGGCATTGGGCAAGTAGTCGCATTTGACGATATTGGCGAATGCTGGAAATTAGACATCACCGCACCACATGCCATTTCAAAATTTATTGCAGTTAAGGGCTCTATTTGTGTACACGGCGTGAGCTTAACCGTCAACACCGTGACTAAAGATACGTTCAGCATGAACTTAATTCCACACACGCTAGAAAACACCAACCTACAACATTTAAAAGCCAATGATTTAGTCAACTTAGAAGTTGATCAAATTGCCCGTTATGTTGAACGCATGACCGAATGGCAACAAACCCCTTCCGAATAAGTACAAACAGATAGTAAAAGACCATTATGATTAGCAGCGCAACAGAGATTATTGAAGAAATTAAGCATGGCCGCATGGTGGTGCTAGTAGACGATGAAAACCGTGAGAATGAAGGTGACTTAGTCATTGCGGGGCAATTCGCATCAGCTGAACATATTAACTTCATGGCTAAATATGGCCGTGGCTTAATTTGCCTCACACTAAGCGAGGCACGTTGCCACCAACTCAACTTAAGCAAAATGGTACAAAAAAATGGTACTAGCCTAGGCACAAATTTCACGGTTTCAATTGAAGCGGCGACAGGTGTGACGACTGGTATTTCAGCGGCTGATCGTGCACGCACCATTTTAGCGGCCGTTAAAAAACAAGCGAAGCCAGAAGACATTGTGAGCCCAGGCCACATCTTCCCGCTTGCCGCAATGGATGGCGGCGTATTAGTGCGTGCTGGCCATACTGAGGCAGGTTGTGATTTAGCTGACTTAGCTGGGCTAGAGCCAGCCAGTGTGATTTGTGAAATTTTAAATGAAGATGGCACGATGGCGCGCTTGCCTGACCTCATCACATTTGCAAGGGAACATGGCTTAAAAATTGGAACGATTGCAGACCTGATTCACCACCGTGCAGAAACAGAACGCCTTATTGAGCGCGCGGCTGAACGCATGATTACAACGCCTTACGGTGAATTAAAATTAATTGCTTATCGCGACAACATCACAACAGAAACGCATATCGCGTTAATTAAAGGTGAACCTAAGCCTGATGAAGAATGTTTAGTACGCGTACATGAGCCGCTTTCGATCATTGACTTACTGGATAAAACCAATCAAACGCATAGCTGGAACACATTAGAGGCGATGGAAGTCATCGCAAACGCCCCCTCAGGCGTTATGATATTACTACACCATGGTGAAAACGGTGATGACCTCATCGATCGCATCAATGATGCTGACAAACCAGTACGCGTTAATAAAGAGCTGCGGACTTACGGTATCGGTTCGCAAATACTATTAGATTGCGGTGTAGGTAAAATGAAGTTACTAGCCACTGAACGCAAAATGCCAAGCATGGCTGGATTTGGTTTAGAAGTAACGGGCTATTTAGAGTCAAATAAATAACACTTTAAAATAGTCTCATTATTATTCAACGTTTCAGGGGGAACAATGAACTTTCAAATAACACGATTTAAAAATTTAGCGCTAGTCTTAACCGGCTTTATGGTGATGCAACTCACAGGTTGTGCCACCACAACTAATAGTAGTGCATCAGGCGTATCCCGCTCACAATTCTTAATGATGCCAGCAAGCGCTGTCGACAAAATGTCAGCCCAAGCTTATACAAAAACATTAAACGAAGCTAAAAAGAAAAAGACTCTAAATGCTGACCCTGCCATGGTGAAGCGTATTAAAGGTATTTCAAACAGACTCATCCAACACGTTGGCATTTTTAGAGAAGACGCGACTAAATGGCAATGGGAAGTCAACGTAGAGAAAAATGATCAGCTCAATGCTTATTGCATGCCAGGCGGAAAAATAATGGTGCTTTCAGGTATTGTCGAAAAAATTAATGCCACTGACGACGAGCTAGCCGCAGTGATTGGGCATGAAATTGCCCATGCCCTGCGTGAACATGGTCGCGAACGCATGTCGCAAGCTTATGTACAACAATTTGGCTTACAAGCATTAGCCTCAATGATAGGCGGCACTTTAGGTAGCGTTGCAGCGCAAGGCGCAGGCTTAGGTTCTCAATTATTCTTCTCACTGCCAAATGGCCGTGAACAAGAGCGCGAATCAGACAGAATGGGCTTAGAGCTATCAGCACGCGCAGGCTTCAACCCTGATGCCGCTGTGACGTTATGGCAAAAAATGGGTGCGCAATCAAAAAATGCACCGTCTGAATTTTTTAGCACCCACCCTTCAAGTGCTAACCGCATTGCTGATTTAAAAGCACTGGCACCAAAAATGTATCCATTTTATGAAGCGGCTAAAAAACAATACCAATAAGTTTTAAAGACATTTTAGTCAATAAAATGTGTAGTGATCGTTAAAAAAGTAGAGACAAAAGCACGTAGTAAAGTGGGCATTAACAATGCTATGTCGCGGCATCTAAATATCGAAAAATTATGCTTTAAATAGCAATGCCTCATAAAAGCCCAGCAAGCAGTTGCTGGGCTTTTTAGTTTTATTGTTACGCCTACGTTACAAATCCCAACCAATACCCTTTAACTGTTAAAATGGCAGGATTATTAACTACGCTTTAACTGATGATGGATTTATTTGGCATTCCAAACTGCAATACTGTGAAAAAAGCGCGTGATTGGTTAACCGATCATGGCCTTGAATACACTTTTCATAACTTCAAAAAAGAAGCCCCTACCGAAGCGCTATTAAGCACTTGGTTGGAACAAGAATCATGGGAAACATTAGTTAACCGTGCTGGTATGACTTGGCGAAAGCTCACCGATGAAGAAAAAGCAGCAGTCAATGACAATGCATCGGCGATACAATTAATGATCGCTAAATCATCCGTCATCAAACGTCCTATCCTCATTAAAGATGGCAAAATCTTAAACGTTGGTTTTAAAGAAGCAGCTTACGAGGCACTATTTGATGCGTAACCCTACATTAGATTTAACGGTTGATTTACTCAAGCGCGACTCAGTGACCCCTGAAGATAAAGGTTGCCAAGACTTAATGATTTCACGCTTAGAACCATTAGGTTTTAAAATTGAGCGCATGCGATTTGGTGAAGTCGATAACTTTTATGCGCGTAAAGGTACATCAGGCCCATTACTCGTATTTGCAGGTCATACGGATGTCGTACCAACCGGCCCAGTAGAACAATGGGCGTCAGATCCATTCATACCAACCATTAAAGATGACGGCATGCTATATGCACGCGGTGCGGCGGATATGAAAGCCTCACTAGCTGCCTTTATTACCAGCATTGAAGCCTTTGTGGCAGAAAATCCTGACCATCAAGGTTCAATTGGCTTATTGATCACGGCTGATGAAGAAGGCATTGCGACGCACGGCACAGTGAAAGTCGTTGAGGCATTAAAAGCCCGTGGTGAACATTTTGATTACTGTATTGTAGGCGAGCCAACCAGTAATAAAACCGTTGGTGACATGGTTAAAAATGGCCGTCGTGGTTCGTTGTCGGGTGATTTAATCGTTAAAGGCATACAAGGCCATATTGCTTACCCACATTTGGTAAAAAATACGATTCATTTAGTCTCACCTGCCATTAAAGAAATGGTCGAAACGGTATGGGATGAAGGCAATGATTACTTCCCACCAACCAGCTGGCAAATTAGTAATATGAATGCAGGGACTGGCGCAAACAATGTGGTGCCAGGTGAAGTGATCATACAATTTAACTTCCGTTACTGCCCTGAATATAATGGCCAAGGTAGCACTGCCGAAGCACTACAAAAACAAACCACAGACGTATTAGATAAACACGGTTTGGATTACGAGCTTAAATGGAAACACAACCAGCCATACATCACGCCGCGTGGTGATTTAGTCAACGCACTAGAGGTAGCGATTGAATCTGCTTTCAGCCTCAAGCCTGAATTATCAACCACGGGCGGCACTTCTGATGGGCGTTTTATTGCCGACATTTGTACTGAGGTTGTTGAATTTGGTCCACTGAATAAAACCATTCACCAAATCAATGAATGTGTCGGTGTTGACTGCCTTGAACCACTCGCCCGCGCTTATCAACTCACTTTAGAAAAACTCATTAAATAAATTATTATGGCTACTCAAAACATCGTGAACTACGAAGCACTCATTAAAGAACTCGGTACTATCCGCGATTGGATACGCTTTGCCGTGAGTGAGTTTGAATCATCCGATATTTTCTATGGTCATGGCACCGATAACAGTTACGATGAAGCCGTATGGTTAGTGATGAGTGCATTGCATTTGCCAATGGACTCGCTCGATAACTTTTTAGAGGCAACATTAGTCAGAAGTGAACGTAAGAAACTCGCTAAAATGATTGAAGAGCGCGTGACGAAACACACACCAACCGCTTACTTATTAAAAGAAGCTTGGTTACATGGCTTTAAATTTTTCGTTGATGAACGCGTGCTTATTCCGCGCTCATTCATCGCTGAATTACTCATGGAAGATTTAAGCCCGTGGATTGAATATCCAGAAATGGTCGAAAGTGCTGCCGATATTTGCACTGGTAGTGGCTGTTTAGGGATTTTACTGGCAAATAGTTTTGAAAATGCAGCCATCGACGTGATCGATATTTCAAAAGATGCGATTGATGTCAGCAACATTAATATTCAAAACTACGGTTTAGAAGAACAAATTACAGCCATTGAATCTGACATGTTTAGTGCGCTGGCTGGCAAAACGTATGATTTAATCATCAGCAACCCGCCTTATGTCGATGCGCCTTCAATGGCCGCATTACCAACCGAATATCAAATTGAGCCACAACTAGCACTGGGCAGTGGCGATGATGGTTTAGACCATACACACACGATATTAAAAGAAGCAGCACAATACTTAAATGACGGTGGTTTACTCGTCGTTGAAATTGGCCATAACCGTGATGCATTAGAAATGGCTTACCCTGACATGACGTTTAATTGGTTAGAAGTCGACGCAGGCAACCAATTTGTATTTATGCTGACAAAAGAACAATTAATTTAATAATCAATCCTGTTAATTGGATTGATTTTATTCAACCTCTACCTTTAGGCGAAACCTTGAACACTACAAACAATACAACCCCACTCATGCTTGAATGGTCTGAGGCTGGCAAAACAAAACAAAGCATTTGGCACTCTGAAAATGGTGCGCCATTACCAAAGCGCGTACAAATTACTGACGACACCATGAAAGCCGATGACGCTTACAAGCTTTGCTGTGAAGGCACTGCATTGCTATGGCGTGGTGACTTTCAAAGTGCAAAATTATTTCTACAAGCGCTTTCACGCAGAATTGACCGCCCAGGTAAAAAACCGAAAAAAGCGGCTAAAGACATTACAGAAGCGTTTCACTTTCACAGACAATCGCAATCACAGAAAGCCCGCATTTTAGGCATGCTGATTATTGAGTTAGATGTGGGTTACCACATCAACTTACGCCGCGCACCAGATGTAAAAGCGGCTTGTACGCATGCTTACGGCAATATTACGAAAGCCATGGTTGTGTCATTACGTGAAATTTTAGGCTTAATTGGCGCTTATGAATGGCATAAAAATGGTGTGGAAGTCACATCACTCAATGACACGATTAAGCCTAGTTACGGCGTATTCTCACCAATTCGTGGTGAGTATTTAGATTTAGTCGACAAAGCCCCTATTCCAGTACCATGTGAAACCGCTTTTGATATTGGTACTGGTACTGGCGTACTCGCGATTATTTTAGGCAACCGTGGCATTAAAAATATTGTGGCAACCGATATTTCAGCCAGCGCCCGTGTTTGTGCTGAACAAAACATTGAGCGCCTTAACTTAAAAAACAACATCAAAGTACTCGATGCGGATTTATTTCCAGATGCATCACACGGCAAAGCAGACTTAATTGTCTGTAACCCGCCATGGTTACCAGCTAGACCAAGCTCTGCTTTAGAGTCTGCTGTCTATGACGAGAAGAGTCAGATGTTAAAAGGCTTTTTAAGTGGCTTAAAAGACCATTTAACCGCCACTGGCGAGGCTTGGCTAATCCTATCAGACTTTGCTGAACACCTAGGCTTAAGAAGCCGTGATGAACTTAACCAATGGATTGCAGAAGCTGGCCTGACGATTCTTGAAAAAGTAGATACAAAAGCGAACCATAAGAAAGTATTTGATTCGCGAGACCCATTACACGCAGCTAGAAAAGCTGAAGTGACTTCATTATGGCGTCTTAAAATTGACGCTTAATCGTTAATATTTAAACGTAAAAAAGGCTAGCAATGTTGCTAGCCTTTTTTATTACTTACTATCTATTTAATTGTAACAATCTATCGACGACCACGTTTTTTGGGTGCGTCCGCTTTAGGAATATCGCTCGCATCTCTAATGCGTCTTTTCACTGGTTTGCGAGAAGGTGTTTTACGTACCGTAGATTTCTTCGCATTCGGGTTATTACTTGATCTAGGGTTGCGTTTTGCATAAGGTTCAGCCGTTGCTTCACCTTCAACCGGTTTTTTGTCCAAAATGTTAGGACGTTGCTTACGCACTTTAGGCATAAATACTGCCGTTGCTTTTAATTTTTCACGCTGCGTTAACTGCTTCATTGGTCTTCTTGGGATTGGCATGCCAGCCCATTCAAGCAACTTCACAATATCTTTTTGCTCTAGCTTTAACATTTGGCCACGCTTCACGCGTGATGGTAATTCAACCGGGCCAAATCGCACACGCATCAAGCGGCTCACCGGCATTTGGAATGCTTCAAATAAACGACGCACTTCGCGATTACGGCCTTCACGCAATGTCACTTGGTACCAATGGTTAGAACCTTCACCACCTTGCGCCACAATACGATCAAAACTGGCAGGGCCATCATCCAACTCAATACCCTCACGCAACTGGTCCATTTGACCATCCGTTAACTCACCAAACACCCTCACCGCATATTCACGCTCTACTTCATAACGCGGATGCATAAAGAAGTTGGCCAGCTCACCTGACGTAGTAAAGATCAACAAGCCACAGGTATTCATATCTAAACGGCCAATAGAGATCCATTTACCCGTTTTGAGTTTAGGTAATTTATCGAATACTGAGTCACGACCATCAGGGTCATCTTTACTCACAATTTCACCTTCTGGCTTGTGATAAAGCAGCACTTCTGGCATTTCAGCTTCAAATGGTAAATGCACTGGGCGGCTATCAATTCGCACAACATCATATTGCGTGACACCAATGCCTTGTGTAGCTGTTTTACCATTGACAGTGACACGGCCTGTATCAATCAAGGCTTCCATATCACGGCGCGAACCAAACCCAGCCATCGCTAATAATTTATGTAAGCGTTGGGTTGGTAGCTGCTGCGCTTCTTCCCCGTCTAACGTCTTAGGCGTTGCAGGCCTTGTTTGGCGTGCAATACGTTGTGGGTCGCGCTGGGTTTTAAAGGGACGTGCCATAAGAATGAATGTACTGTTAAGGTCAAAAAGGAATTTTACAGCAAAAAGCGGGTAGATTAGATTTTAGACAGTGTTACTTACAAATTAACACAACTCTTGAAGCGTGTTGTTACAAGTAAACGGCTTATGAGTTAAGCTGAAACGCTATTTGCTCTTGGGTAAAGTCTTCCATTGCTGGCAACTCTTCAAGCGTGCGCAAGTTAAAGTCATCTAAAAAATGTTTAGTGGTCGCGTATAAAGAGGGCCTGCCTGGCACCTCACGCTGCCCGACCACATCGACCCATTCACGCTCTTGCAATTGGCGCATCACATTCGTACTTACCGCAACGCCGCGAATCTCTTCAATATCACCACGGGTCACGGGTTGCTTATAAGCCACAATCGCTAGCGTTTCTAATACGGCGCGTGAATACTTCACTTGTTTTTCAGGGCTTAGCCTTGATAAGTAAACAGTAAATTCATCACGCGCTTGAAAGCGGTAACCACTGGCCACTTGCACTAGCTCCATTGTGCCACTCGCCCAATCTTGCTTTAGCTCATCAAGCAACATACGCAGTGTGGTTCTATCCATGCGCTCAATAAATAACTTTTGCATGTTATCTAAACTCATGGGGTTACTTGAAGTCAGTAAGGCTGCTTCAAGTACACGTTTCAAATGGGCTATATTGGTTGAGTCACTCATCGTAATGGTCTTTGACTTGTTAACTGTAGTTAATATTATCTGAGGCTTTGATGATCACTTCCTCGGCATCATCCCGCGGTTTTAATTGCACGTAAATACGTGAAAACGCTTCTTGCTGTGTAATGCGTAGTAAGCCTTCTTTAGCTAATTCTAATATGGCTAAAAAATTAACCACTAATTTTGGTAAGCCATCTGTTTCAATATTAAATAAATCTGAAAACTCAACTAATGAATCTGTTTTTAAGCGGCGTAGAATTTGGCTCATATGCTCTCGCACTGACAATTCAGCCTTTGCCACTTTATGATGTTGAAAATGGCTCGCACGCTTTAAAATGTTGCGCCAAGCATCTGCCAAATCATCCATACTCACTTCTGGCAGTATTTTCTCAGCAATATGCTCGTAATAAGCATGGGCAACACTGAGCTGTTCACCTACTTTAGGCATTTCATCTAAGCGTTCTGCCGCGACTTTAATCGCTTCGTACTCCATTAAGCGGCGGACCAATTCAGCCCTTGGATCTTCTTCCGACTCAACTTCAGTGGGTTTTGGTAGCATCATGCGTGATTTAATTTCAATCAGCATGGCAGACATTAATAAATAGTCAGCTGCTAACTCCAACTTCACCTTCTGCATTTTTTCGACATAACCCATATACTGACGAGTTAAGTCAGCCATTGGAATATCGAGAATATCAATATTATGCTGGCGAATTAAATACAACAACAAATCCAACGGGCCTTCAAATGACTCTAAATACACCTCCATCGCATCTGGTGGTATGTAAAGGTCTTTTGGCAGCGTATCAAACGCTTCCCCTTTAATCAGTGCGATGGTCTCAGCCATGGCTAGTTGTAGTTTAGGCCCATTGCATCACGTACATCACGCATGGTTTCACGCGCTAGCTTACGGGCTTTTTCATTGCCTTCAGCAATCACATTTTTCACCAAAGTAGGGTCTTCAATGTACTGCTTTGCGCGCTCTTGCATTGGCTTTAGTTCCGCCACAATGCCATCAATCACTGGGCCTTTACATTGAATACAACCAATCTCAGCATTTTTACAACCATTTTGCACCCAGTCTTGCGTTGATTTGTCTGAGTAAATTTCATGTAATTGCCATACTGGGCATTTCGCTGGGTCACCCGGGTCAGTACGACGGACACGTGCTGGGTCAGTTGGCATGGTTTTGACTTTTTTAGCCACGGTATCAACATCTTCACGTAGTGAAATAGTGTTGTTATATGACTTAGACATTTTTTGGCCATCTAAACCAGGCATTTTTGATGCTGGTGTGAGTTTATACTCTGGCTCTACTAAAATCATTTTCCCGCCACCTTCTAAGTAGCCAAGCAAACGTTCTTTATCGCCAATACTCATGCCTTGCTGGTCTTCAATCAGTGCGCGCGCTGAATCTAATGCCGCATCATCACCACTTTGTTGGTAAGCATTACGCATGTCTTTGTAAAGTGAGCCACGTTTAGAACCCAACTTTTTAATGGCAGCAACAGCTTTTTCTTCAAAGCCCGCTTCTTTACCGTATAGATGATTAAAACGGCGTGCTACTTCACGCGTAAACTCGATATGTGGCACTTGATCTTCACCCACTGGCACTTGGGTGGCTTTATAAATGAGAATATCAGCACTTTGTAATAGTGGGTAACCTAAGAAACCATAGGTTGATAAGTCTTTATTAGTGAGTTTTTCTTGCTGATCTTTATAAGTTGGCACGCGCTCTAACCAGCTTAGCGGTGTAATCATGCTTAATAAAGTATGTAACTCTGCATGCTCTGGCACACGTGATTGAATAAAGATCGTTGCATTGGCTGGGTCAACGCCCGCGGCTAGCCAATCAATCACCATATCCCACACACTTTGTTCGATGACTTCAGGGGTATCGTAATGGGTGGTTAATGCATGCCAATCGGCGGCAAAGAATAAGCACTCATGCTCATGCTGCATGCGAATCCAATTTTTCAATACACCATTGTAATGCCCTAAGTGTAACTGTCCTGTTGGACGCATCCCCGATAACACACGTTCGATTGCCATTTACAAAAACCCTTTTTTAATCATTATTTTTTATATTTATATTTATATTTATATTATAAATCAGTGCAACACCTTAGCCAAAAAAGAAGCCAAGAAAACCATAAACCAAGCCAATAAGAGGACTTAAAATAACCCCTAATGCACCTGTCATTAACAGGCCGATTAAGATGAAAAACCCATACTTTTCTATTTTTGCAAACTTCATTGCTAAATCTCGTGGCAATAAGCTCACTGCAATACGGCCGCCATCTAACGGTGGTAGTGGCAGTAAATTAAGCACCATCAACACAATGTTGATGCCAATACCCGCTTCACACATGAGCGTGAGTGGCATAATTAAAGATTCAGGCATTGCAGCAGCAAATTTAAGGACTAATATCCAAAAAATTGCCATCACTAAATTAGCCGCTGGCCCTGCAGCAGCCACCCACAACATATCTTTTTTAGGATTCTTTAACCGACCAAAATTCACAGGCACTGGTTTAGCATAACCAAATAAAATACCGCCTAAGAAAATACTCATGGCTGGCAGTAAAATGGTGCCGACCAAATCAATATGTTTTAAAGGGTTTAAGGTAATACGCCCTGCTTTATCGGCCGTTAAATCACCGAAATACTTTGCCGCATAACCGTGCGCTGCTTCATGCACGGTAATCGCAAAAATCACCGGAATCGCATAAATCGCAATTTTCTGTATTACTGTTAATTCCATACTAGGCTCATTTCTTTTCTTGATTCATTTTTATGATTAGTATTTTAGTCGATATTACGACTATTAAGTAACTTAATCGTATTCACTATTTAAGCGTGATCACTTAAATGCACCTACTAACAAAAAAGCTAGTCTTCGTGATCTAAGCCAAAAGCGGATAAATCACCAATCCCAGCACGAATAAGCGCTGGTACTTCTGCGGTTAAATCAATAATAGTGGTTTGTGCAAACGGGCAACTGCCCACATCAATAATTAAGTCGACAGCATGGGCAATTTTTTCTTGAATTTCCCAGCCTTCACTAATCAAACCATCATCATCATTATGATCCAATGCTTCAGCATTCAAACTCATATTGAGTAAAGGTACATCAAGTTCCTCTAGCAAGGCTTGAATCACCGTGTAGTCAGGTACGCGAATACCAATGGTATTACGCTTATTGTTTAATTTGCGCGGCACTTCGCGTGAGGCTTTTAATACAAACGTATATGGCCCGGGGGTATTGGCTTTAAGTAAGCGAAATTGACTATTACTCACCACCGCATAGGTGCTAATTTCAGTGAGGTTTTTACACACCATACTAAAAAGATGGTCCTTACCCACTTGCCTAATTTGGCGTATGCGTTGCTGCGCGTCGAATTGGCCAAGCATACAGCCCAATGCGTAGCCAGAATCTGTGGGGTAAACAATGACACCACCTTGGCGCAAGATATCTGCCGCTTGTGTAATTAAGCGCGCTTGCGGGTTTTGTGTATGGAGTTGTAAAAAAAGTGACATAGTAGATTAGAGTCTAAATGAATTCACACTTTTCATACCTTGAATTACAGGCTGGCAGCAGCCTCAGCTTGTTGTAATTTTGCATGCACTTCAGGCCAGTCTTGCCATACAGGTACACAACTACTTGGTAAGGCTGGCAAGCGACCCATCTCCATAAAGCTAACACCTTTCCCGTGAAAGTCAGACCCTCTTGAAGCTTTTAACTTATAGTTCTCAGCCACTTTGGCATATTTAACAAAGTCAGGTGGCGCATGGCTACCGGTGACCACTTCAATCGCTTCACCACCAAACTCTTTAAACTGGTTCATTAAGGCCATTGTATTCAACATACCTAAATCATAACGGGCAGGATGCGCAATCACTGCCGTGCCGCCAGCTAACTTAATCAATTTAACCGCCTGCTCTAACGACATCCATTGATGATCAACAAAGCCGGGCTTACCTTTGACTAAGAATTTTTTAAAACAAGCCTTGCGGTTTTTAGCATGGCCTTCTTCAATTAAAAAGTGGGCGAAGTGCATACGGGTTAGTACGGCATCTTCACCAGCAAAAGCCTTTGCTGCTTCATAAGACCCATGAATGCCAGCGCGTGCTAAATCTTCAGCAATTTGTTTGGCACGCACTTCACGGTCTAAGCGTACTTGCGCTAGTACCGTTTTCAGCGTTTCATTATCAGGGTCCACTTTTAAACCGACAATATGTAAGGTGCGCTTTTTCCAAGTGACTGATATTTCAACCCCATCAATAAAATGAATATCATGCGCTTCAGCCACACCACGTGCAATTTACAACCCACCCAAATCATCATGGTCAGTGAGTGCCAGCACTTTCACACCACAACGGTGTGCATTGAGTACTAATTCTTCGGGCGTTAATAGGCCGTCAGATACATTTGAGTGGCAGTGTAGATCAATGGTTTGTGACATAAGCTCTTATTGTTTAACAGTGAAATGGTGCATTTGAGGCAACATTATAAGTATAAAGATTTAGTAAAGCAAAAAACGGGCTTGAAATGCGCAATAGCGACCCAATATCTATACAATATATGATTTCGTAAGTGATTGAACGTCAATTTTATATTTAATTTACAAATGTAAAGTTAAACGACAACACTCACTGTTAGTTATCATCAAACTATTTTTGGAATCACCATGAAGTTTTTGTTCGACCTATTTCCGATCATCCTATTTTTTATTGCCTTTAAGTTTTTCGACATTTATGTCGCTACTGGGGTTGCAATGGCCGCGACGATTGCACAAATCATCTACGCCAAAATTCGCCATGGCAAGGTTGAAAAAATGCTTATCATCAGTGGTGTGCTCATTACTGTATTTGGTAGTGCAACCTTATTTTTAAAAGACCCTACTTTTATCCAGTGGAAGCCAACCGTACTGTACTGGTTATTTTCAGTGGTGTTGCTAGGTTCACAATTCATTTTCAAAAAGAACCTCATGCGCAACATAATGGAAAAACAAATCACCTTGCCAGATAACATTTGGGGCAAACTCAATATGGCATGGGCAGGCTTATTTGCCATACTCGGTGTGGTTAACTTATATGTTGCTTTTAATTACACCCAAGATTTTTGGGTTAACTTTAAATTGTTTGGCATTACGGGCATTATGTTCGTGTTTATTATTGCCCAAACACTCATGTTAGCTAAATACTTACCAAAGGATGAAGAATAAATGTGGTACGCCATTAACGCTGAAGATGTCCCAAACAGCTTAGAAAACAGACTCAAAGCGCGCCCTGAACACATTGCCCGCTTAACAACACTGCAAGATGCCGGCAAACTATTACTAGCTGGGCCTTACCCTGCTATTGATAGCACGGAGCCAGGTGAAGCCGGCTTTACAGGCAGTTTAATTATTGCTGAGTTTGACAGCCTATTTGAAGCAGAAGCATGGGCTAAAAATGACCCCTATGTCATCGCAGGCGTGTATGCAAACGTTGTAGTTAAACCATTTAAAAAATCTTTACCGAAATAATTTTAATGACATTAATAGAAGAAATCACCGCTAGGCTGCAAGTGCTCAAGCCAATCACACTTAATATAGAAGATGAAAGTGCCCTCCATGCTGGCCATAAAGGTAACGGCGGCGGCGGCCACTTTAAACTGACAATCAGCAGTGAAAAATTTAATGAACTTACTCAATTGGCCAGACATCGAATGATCTATGATCTAGTCAATGATTTAATCCCAACACGCGTTCATGCATTAAGCATTCAAGCAAATGGTTCACAATAAGACTTAAAAGCAATACTTTTCAAACAAAAGGAAACTTAATGAAAATTTCTAATACCTTAATTAATGTACTCACTGTCGCAACGCTAGCCTTTGCACCAGCAGCCATGGCAGATAGCAACCTTGCAACAGTCAATGGCAAAGCCATTAAGCAATCAATCTATGACTACATTGCAAAAGACGCAAAAGCCAATGGTCAAAAAATTAATGATAATGTTAAAAAAGCCATTACCAATAAATTAATTGATTCTGAAATTGTTGCACAAGAAGCAACAAAACTTGGTCTTGATAAAAAGGCAGACTTCATCACTCGTGAAGCACTGGCACGTCGTGAGCTATTAACATCGGCTTACCTGCAAGACTTCATGAAAAAGAACCCTATTTCAGATTCAGCAATGAAAGCTGAGTATAAAAAATATACAACAGCGTATGGCGCCAAAGAATACAAAGGCCGTCATATTTTAGTTAAAACTGAAGGTGAGGCAAAAGAC
Source organism: Methylophilaceae bacterium (assembly GCA_034111445.1). GTDB lineage: Bacteria > Pseudomonadota > Gammaproteobacteria > Burkholderiales > Methylophilaceae > Methylotenera. The sequence goes on from JAWUXH010000035.1 coordinate 27,493, forward strand.
ATTATTGCTAAACTAGCTAAAGGCGGTGACTTTGCAAAACTAGCAAAAGCCCACTCACTAGACCAAAGTAATAAAAACAAAGGTGGTAACTTAGAATGGTTCTCACCAACTACAATGGTTAAACCATTTAGTGAAGCAGCGGCTAAAGTGAAAAAAGGTACGGTTTCAAAAGCACCAGTGCAAACACAATTTGGCTGGCACGTGATTAAAATTGACGATACGCGTAAAGCAACGCCACAACCGTACGACAAACTAAAACCAAATTTAAAGAAGAAATTGCAACAAATGCAGCTAGAGAAAAAACTGGGTGCATTACGTAGTAAAGCAAAAGTAACGATTACTAAGTAATCATTACTGCATGACTTAAAAAAGGCGCTTGCGGAAGCGCCTTTTTTAATCTTTAAAGATAATATTAGTCAGCTTTAGGGAAATATCACTGGGCTTCATTGTTTGAAGCAATAATGGTGCGATGGAGGTTGAAGGTTGAAATTACTTTTACACTTAATAAATACAAGATCAAAAAAAACAACATTATGGCTTGTTGCTATTTTTGGATTACTAAGCTTTGGTGACTATGAAGTTCTAACAATGAGAATACCTGATTTTGATCAAGGAAAAGTTAGTGAGGGTTTGCTTTACGAGCATTTCAAGGGTATTCCAACTGGTCGCACAGGGCCTTCCTTAATGTTGAAAGTCGATAAGAAGATCATGAAATTTTCTTGTAATTTTACTACGCAACTAAATAAGGGGTGTATTAGTAAAATTGACCGCCATGCTTATGCAAATAAACCTGCAAAAGTTTGGTTTTACCAAGAAAAAATACTTGGTTGGAAAAGAGTAAACAAGCTTTTGCAGCTGGAAGTGAGTGGAAAGTTAATTCTGAGTTACGAGCAACAAAAAAATAGATATTTAGGGGAGAAAAATCGTCATGTATACCTTATGTTTACATTTTTCTTGATTGCTTTTTTTGTGTTTTTGATTTTACAACTAGACGATGACCCGCATAGAAATATTAGTGGGAAGTAATTAATATAGGTTTACCGAGTTTGAAAACTAATAAGATTAACGCAAGCCTGTATTGGATATTTTATTAGCAGCAGGCAATAAAAAAGGGAGCCATAAGCTCCCTTTGGTATTCCTAGCAATGTAACAATTATTTGTTCATTACATACATTGTTACTTCAAAGCCGAAACGCATTTCTGTTGCTGCTGGTGTTGTCCACATAATATTTCTCCTTGAGTGATTTGGTTAACAAGCTTGTTGCTTGTTGATGTATTTATATTACATTAAAGCTAAAAATCAACCCTATTACTCTTCATGAATAGCACCTCAGTAAAATCATTAGCCTACCACTAGGTAATACCCAAAGCTGTTTTAGCGCCACTATTGCGTACTGACATCCCAATCACTTGGGGCTTTTTGCCAAGCCTGTTGCATTCTACTTACTACTTCAGCTGGTACGCCATGCACATTCGGCCAAGTGCCAGTCATTTCGATAATGCTAAACGGGTAACCTAAGTTAATGTACTTTTTCAACTCCCACAACTTAATAAACGTATTCGATACAACAACATTCTGCCCTTGCGCTAATGCTTTTCTGGCAGATTCAACACACCAATTGTGTGCCGCATTGATTTTGGACTGATCGTACACATACTCGCCACCCACTTCGAAATACATATCGGCCTCTAAATGGGTATATCCAGCCATCCCCTTTGCATAAGTGGATTTACCACTGCCGGGCAGACCCCGTACTAAAATAATTTCATTGTTAATTTTTTTCATGATGATGCTTTAAATTATATTCGATTGGTAACCATTTAATACACACTCAGCATAACGATCATTATACGGTTACCCATTCGCCTATACCGATCACCCCTAGTATTCATTACCATTTGGATAACCCAGCCACAAGATTTAAGCAACCATTGCCCCTGACATAAAGCTTTTCCCACCTAATACATTTGTGCGATAATAAGAATAATTATCATTTACAAATAACGTTAAGCTTATGCAATCACTCGACACACTTTCAACAGGGCAAAATGCAACCATTACTGCACTTGAAGTAGATGAGGCATTGTTTCACCGTTTGTCTGCTTTAGGATTCCGTGTCGGCAAACAGTTAAGCATTATTCGGCGCGGTATATTCAACGGGCCCCTACATGTGCGCCTTGGCACAACGGATGTGATTTTGCGCAAACGTGAAGCCAAAAGTATTCACATCCAACAAGCCTAGCCATTCTTCAAACCTACCCAATAATATTCTGAAGCGAACTATGAAACGAATTGCTCTCATTGGCATGCCCAACACCGGAAAGTCTACTTTTTTCAACCGCATGAGTGGTGCGTCAGCACGTGTGGGTAACTGGCCTGGTATTACCGTTGATTTAATGAGTGCGAAAGTCTTGCTTGGTGGTCATATTGTTGAGTTAGTCGATTTACCCGGTATTTATGATTTACATGGTTACTCAGAGGATGAGCAAGTCGTTAGGCACTTCATCACGCACAACGCCATTGACCTAGTCATTATCGTGCTTAACAGCTCACAGATTGACCGCCAACTACCACTCACTCTACAGCTCAAGAAACTCGACATGCCTGCCCTACTCACACTCAACATGGTAGATGAGGCAAACAAAGCTGGCGTAACCATTAATACTGAGTCACTTGGTAAAGCGTTAGCGATACCCACTATTTCAATGAGCGCTAAGTATGGTGATGGTTTACAAAAGGTAAAAGACAAAGCGGCGATGTTGATTAATGCCAATACTGAGGCAAGCAAGCCAGAATCGATTCAACAAGCATTAACAGCAGATCAGCAGATTGAACAAAAGGACGTCGACAATTTAATTAAAGCCCATGTAAATATTCCAGCCACGTTAAGTGAAAGCATTACCGATAAAATTGATAAGGTGTTATTGCACCCTTGGTTCGGCTTGCCGATTTTCTTTGCGGCGATGTTTGTATTATTTCAAATTATATTCACCGTGGGTGCACCATTTCAAGATGGTTTGGCTTGGTTGCTAGAGACCATTCGCACCACCGCGCTTGACCCACTGTTTGCCAATGCGCCGAGCTGGTTAAGTGGCTTAATGCTTGATGGTATTTATAACGGCATTGCGACGGTAGCGGCCTTTATCCCGATCATTATTCTTTTCTTTTTAGTCATGTCGATGGTGGAAGACAGTGGTTATTTATCCCGCGCGGCATTTTTAATGGATGCACTGATGGCTAAAATGGGCTTAGACGGCCGCGGTTTTGTGATGATGTTAATGGGCTTTGGTTGCAACGTACCTGCCCTCATGGGTACGCGCGTGATGCGCTCACGCGCCATGCGCTTACTCACTATGCTAGTCATTCCACTTTCATTGTGCTCTGCGCGCTTACAGGTGTTTATCTTTATGATCACCGCGCTATTCACAGCACAACAAGCACCCTTTGTGCTGTTTAGTTTATATGTGATGAGTTTTGCGACCATGTTCATTACGGCATTGCTATTCCAAGGGAAGTATAAAAACACTGAGCCTTTTGTGCTTGAGTTGCCGCCTTATCGCTTCCCGACGCCACGCCAAATATTCGTACGCGGCTGGTTAGAGGTTAAGCACTTTTTAACCCGCGCGAGTAAATTCATTATTATTGGGGTGGTATTAGTTTGGTTTATGACTAACTTCCCATCAACGGCAGCGCCAGCTAGCCTTGATACTTATGCTGGCCAAATTGGTCAGTTGTTTGCGCCATTCTTAGACCCACTAGGCATTAATAGTTACTTGGCCATTGCGTTGATTTTTGGCTTTGTGGCTAAAGAAATTGTGGTTGGTGCATTAGCGGTTATTTATGGTTTGCAAGGTGATGCATTAATGGCGCAAATGGCCACCCAAATTGATTGGGTGCAAGCCATGAGCTTTATGCTATTCACGCTGGTTTACACACCATGTTTATCTACGATTGTGACCTTAAAAAATGAAGCCAAAAGCAGTGCGTATATGTGGCTATCCATTGTTTGGTCACTGGGGCTTGCTTGGGTGATTAGTTTTGTTTTCTACCAAGGCGCTAGATGGCTTGGTTATTAATTAAAGTCTATGCGTAAGCAGTAGTAAAAGTGCAAGACAAAATAAAAGCCTGATAGTGACCTATCAGGCTTTTATGTTTTCAGTCAAACAACTGGCTACTTAAACAGCAGCAGCGCCTGTCTCACCTGTTCTAATGCGAATCACTTCTTCAATCGCCGTCACGAAGATTTTACCATCGCCAATTTTACCCGTATGTGCAGTCTTCACAATCGCATCAATCACCGCTTCAGACATTTCATCTGAAATGACCAATTCAAGTTTAATTTTTGGTAGAAAATCAACCACGTATTCAGCACCACGGTATAGCTCAGTATGGCCTTTTTGACGACCAAATCCTTTAACCTCAGTCACGGTTAAACCGTTAGCTCCAATCGCTGATAGTGCCTCACGTACTTCATCTAATTTAAATGGCTT
>JAWUXH010000036.1:0-8795 GCA_034111445.1 Methylophilaceae bacterium
GACGAAATGCGTGACGCCCCGCCGCTAAGCTTAAATAAACTCGATTTAGACTTATTAAGCCCCACTTGGAAAAGCTTATTTAAACAGCACCGTTTAGCCATAACGGCAACACCATCAATCGGCACTAAACAGCCAATCAAATTGATGTCAGAGTTTTTTGGTGGTGATGTCAGTAAACTTAAAGATTGGTATGGGGACTTATCAATCCGATTAACAGATGCGCATATCCCAGACTTTAAAGCATGGTTAGATTACCCAATTCAAGTGCAATCAGCTAAGGGGGATGCAACCCTGCACCTTGATTTTGATCATTTAAAAGCACAAAAGGCTCTTGCTTTTCTAGACTTAAGCAAGATCAAGTTCAAACTTAACGCGAAACAGAAGGCACTGAACTTTGACCAACTTAAAGGCAAACTGACTTGGCGTCATAATGTAGACCAAGTATCGTTAAATTTAGAAAATGTGGACCTTAAGCAAAAAGATTTAGTCCTCAATAAAGTAAACGCCACTTATACAAAAAAAACGGGTGAAGGTGTTAATAATCAAAATGTAGTGTTTAAGTTAAAAGCGCTTAATTTAACCCGTATTGACAGCATTTTGGATGCATTTCCGATCAAACCTGATGGGCTTGAAACGCTCACCAAATTATCTCCTAAAGGTCAGTTAGAAAACTTAACGATTGCATGGGAAGGTAATGCCAGTAAAACAACATCACTTAACGTTACATCTACTTTTAAAAACCTAGCGCTAACTGCCTACCAAAAAGTGCCCGGCTTTCAGAACCTAGCAGGGTCTTTAAATGCAACGCATAAAGGTGGCACTGTCACACTTAACACCAACAATGCCTCACTTAATTTTGAAAAAGTATTAAGGCAAGTGATCCCAAACAATTCTATTAAGGGCACTATTGCTTGGTCGATTAAAAAAAATCAAAAGAAGATTACTTTAAATAAGGTTAGCATTAATAATCCACATTTGAACGGCACCCTCAATGGTTCTTTATTACTTGGCATACCGCACCCTACTATTGACCTAACAGGCGCATTTTCAAACGTACAAGTCCCTGCGGCACATTACTACTTCCCTACATTTTTAAGTGAACGCACCCTGCATTGGCTAGACAATGCTTTTATCGCGGGTACGGGTGAAGCTGTAAACCTAACACTTAAAGGACGATTAAGTGACTTTCCATATATGGATGAAAACAATGCATTAGACTTGAAAAAAGGTTTGTTTAGAATTACGAGCAAGGTTAATAATGGAGAAGTTCATTACGGCAACAACTGGCCTAACATTCAAAATATTCAGTTAGATATGCTCTTTGAAGGCAACCGTATGGTACTCAGCAATAGTTCCGGCGACATTCTGGGCAATCATATTGACCAAGCGACCATTACCATTCCAGCATTACGCTCACCCGACCCTATGCTTAACGTGTCAGGGGTAACGCGTGGCCCAGTGCGCGCAGGCATATTATTTATCAATCAAAGCCCTGTTTCAAAAGTCACACAAGGTTTTACTGACAATTTAACAACTGCGGGTCAAGGGGCATTAAATCTAACATTAGACATTCCACTTAAACATGCAGCAGACACGCAAATTAAAGGAGCGTATCAGTTTACAGATGCCATGATGGCTAGCGCGATCATCCCAGAGATTAAAGACATTAATGGGCGCTTAGATTTTACACAAGCTAGCCTCAACGCAAATCAGGTCAATGCAACTGCTTTCGACACCCCTATCGTTGTTGATCTCACTTCAGGTCAAGATAAATCAATCAGTATTGATGTTGAAGGCCGCGTCAATAACGCGCTATTAAAGCACTTTGTTAACAACCCGGAGCATTACCTCAGTGGCACTAGTCCATTAACAGGCAATATTTTAGTCAAAAAACCGAATGTGAATATGACACTTAGGTCAAACCTCACGGGTGTGACTTCTTATATGCCCGCCCCATTCAATAAACCCGCTGAAGAACCGCTCAATTTATTGATTGAAAAAATCCAAACGCCAACAACGGACACCATGAACTTTCATATCGGTCAGTTGTTCACTGCAGAAATACTAAGCAAGCGCTCAAATGACAAAACCGTCATGGAAACCGTTAACTTACATTTTGACGAACGTAACACTAATGGTATTAGCAACCCATTTTCAAACAAACCTGCAATTACTACTGGCATCAACCTAACAGGTAATTTAGATTATACCAATGTGGATGCCTGGCAAGATGCAATCAAAGACCTATTGCCCGCTGATGATAAAACGGCCCAATTGCAGCTTAATCATTTGAAGTTAGAAGTTAATCAACTCGATATTTTCAAAAGGCGTTTAAACAATGTTACTGTTGATAGAGCGCTGAAAGAAAATGGCTTTTTAGCGATTATCAGTAGCAAAGAGTTAACAGGTGATTTACATTGGAAAGATCAAGGTAATGGGCAACTCATTGCTAACCTAACCCATCTAAGTTTGCCAGAAAAAGCCCCTATTGCCGTTGATACTAATCCTTTATATACCAAGCCAGTTGATGAAAGTGCAGCACAAAAAAACGAGAACTACCCTGCCATTACCATCAATTCAAAAAGCTTTATTTTCAAAGGTAAGAACGTCGGCGCACTTGAGCTAGCAGCAAGCCCTAATAATGATAGTTGGATGATTGAGAAATTAAAACTCATCAACCCAGATAGCACTTTAAGTGCAAAAGGATTATGGAAAGATATCGATCAAAACCCAACGACTCAGTTGGATATTGATTGGGACATTGATAACCTTGGTAAAACGCTAGACAGGCTGGGATACCCGGGCACACTCGCACGCGGGAAAGGCGATTTAAAAGGTCAAATTAACTGGGCAGGCAGCCCTCATGAGTTTGATGCGCTTGCACTTAATGGCCAATTGAAATTTGATATTCGTAAGGGTGAAATTTTAAAAGTTAAACCTGGCGTTGGTCGCTTGCTAGGCTTAGTGAGTTTACAGAGCTTGCCTAGAAGACTAACATTAGACTTTAGAGATTTGTTTAGCAACGGTTTTGCGTTTGATAAGATTAAATCACGCATTGCGATTAAAAACGGCATTATGCGCACGGATAATTTCAAAATGGCTGGCCCAGCCGCGGATGTTGAAATTAAAGGCGAAACAAACTTAAAGGCAGAAACGCAGCACTTATTTGTAAAAGTGCTGCCTCAAATTAGCGATACTTTGTCATTAGCGGCCTTAGCTGGCGGCCCACTGGCTGGTGCTGTTGCTTTTCTCGCCCAAAAAGTATTAAAAGACCCTTTAAACAAAATCATATCAACCCAATATGAAATTGTAGGCACATGGGATAAACCTGTCGAAGTTAAATCCGACGAGGAAGCGCCAAACAGCATCAGCAATGTCATTCAATAACACGTAATCAACCATTAACAAGCACAGGCAAAGATTTGGATAATTCAACAAAAACAAGTTTATTAAAAGTGGCGGCCATTCAAATGGCCTCGGGCACGCATGTCACAGGCAATTTAAATGAAGCTAAACGCCTGATTGATAGCGCGGCTTCACAAGGCGCACAATTAGTGGTATTACCTGAATACTTTGCCATTATGGGTTTAAATGACCACGATAAAGTTGAAGTCAGCGAGGAAGCTGGTCAAGGCCCTATTCAATCGTTCATCAGTCAAATTGCCAAAGCGCATGGCATATGGGTGATTGCTGGCTCGGTACCATTACAATCACCAGAAAAAAATAAGATTTACAATAGTTGCTTAGTGTATGACCACAAAGGCAAACAAGTCGGCCGTTACGACAAAATTCATTTATTTGGATTAGACCTTGGTAATGAAGTTTACAAGGAAGAAGACACCATCACACCGGGCAACAGTGTTGAGGTAATTGATACACCTTTTGGTAAAATTGGCTTATCGATTTGCTATGACTTGCGTTTCCCTGAGCTATATCGCGCCATGGGCGAAGTGGACATTATTGTGGTCCCTTCAGCCTTTACTGATACGACCGGTAAAGCCCATTGGGAAACACTCATCCGCGCACGTGCAATTGAAAACCTATGTTATTTAATTGCGCCAGCACAAGGTGGTTACCATGTATCAGGCCGTGAGACACATGGCAACAGTATGATCGTTGACCCGTGGGGCGTTGTGTTAGATCGATTGCCGCGTGGTTCAGGTGTTGTAATAGCGAACATTAATCCAAAATATCGTGACAATATTCGTAAAAGCCTACCCGCCTTATCGCACCGTACGCTATAACACTTTCAAACCGCATATGAATATAATGACAAAGCACAAACACTAAGATGCTATAGTCATCATCAAACATTTACATTAAAGAGTCACCATGAAACCAGAAGCAAGCTTATTAACAGGCCATTTCGAAACAGCACAATCTACCCTTCTGGTACCAGCCAGTTTGGAAGTGTCACAAATTCAAAGTGTACTGGGCGACATGATGACGCACAAGATTGATTATGCTGACCTATATTTTCAATACAGCCGCAGTGAAAGCTGGGGGCTTGAAGAAGGCCAAGTAAAATCGGGTAACTTTTCAATTGACCAAGGCGTAGGCGTACGTGCAGTGAGTGGTGAAAAAACAGCCTTTGCTTACTCTGACGACATTACGTTAACGGCATTGCAAGAAGCAGCAAAAGCCACCAAAGCCATTGCTAGCACTGGTAATGAGCAAGTGGGCCGCTCAATTATTGCGCGTGAAACACCCAACCTTTATGTCCCTAACGACCCAATCGCATCCCTTTCAGCTGATGCAAAAGTCAAACTATTAGAACGTTTAGAAGGCTTCGCTAGAAAAGTTGACTCGCGCATTACGCAAGTCACTGCTTCTATTGCAGGTGAGTATGAAGTCGTGATGGTCGCACGCCATGATGGCGTAATGGCCGCAGATGTACGCCCTTTAGTACGCTTAGGCATTAACGTCATTGCTGAAAGCAATGGCCGCCGCGAACAAGGTTCAGCTGGTGGTGGCGGTCGATTCGACTACAGCTACTTTACCGATGAAGTATTACATAGCTATGCTGAAAAAGCCGTACATCAAGCATTAGTGAATTTAGATGCACGCCCTGCGCCAGCTGGCAGCATGACGGTTGTGCTTGGTAATGGTTGGCCAGGCATTTTATTACATGAAGCCATTGGCCATGGTTTAGAGGGCGACTTTAACCGTAAGGGCAGCTCAGCCTTTAGTAATATGATTGGTGAACAAGTCGCGGCTAAAGGCATTACCGTGGTTGATGATGGCACGATTGAAAATCGTCGCGGCTCACTGAGCATGGATGATGAAGGCAACCAAACACAGAATACGACTTTAATTGAAGATGGCATTTTACGTGGCTATATTCAAGACAGTTTAAATGCCCGTTTAATGAATATGCCATTAACAGGCAATGGCCGCCGTGAAAGTTACGCACATATTCCAATGCCGCGCATGACTAATACTTATATGCTTAACGGCAACCGCCCACCTGAAGAAATTATTAAGTCTGTTAAAAATGGCTTGTATGCTGCCAACTTTGGTGGTGGGCAAGTGGATATTACCAGTGGGAAATTCGTCTTTAGTGCGGCAGAAGCTTATATGATTGAAGACGGGAAAATCACTTACCCAGTGAAAGGCGCAACACTCATTGGTAGTGGCCCGGAAGTAGTAAAACATGTGTCAATGGTCGGTAATGACATGGCGCTAGACTCTGGTGTAGGTACTTGCGGTAAAGAAGGTCAAAGCGTACCAGTTGGCGTTGGCCAACCAACCTTGAAAATTGATGGACTAACCGTTGGTGGTACTGCTTAGTCAATAAATATTGCAGGCATTGCCTAAGATAATCAGCAAAAATGCATAAATACGATAACGGTTGTTACACCACAACCGTTATAATCTTGCCTTACATCAACGCATCAAAAACGAACACATGACGCAAAAAAAACTGCCCATCCCTAAAAAAGGGCAATTGGAACGCTTTGAACTTGAGCATAAAGGTGAAGATGGCTTAAGCCTTGCAAACCTTGGCCTGCAATTAAAATCTAAAGAAAAAGCCTTAGTGATTATTACGGCTAATGGATTTGATGCGCAACGTTTACTGGAGGAAATCCCATACTTCTCTCCCGACTTAAGCGTGCATTTACTGCCAGACTGGGAAACACTGCCGTACGACCAGTTCTCACCACATCCTGATTTGATTTCAGAGCGTCTAACAACGCTTTACCAGATTGCCCAAAATGAATGTGATGTCATTATTGTGCCGCTTTCAACAGCCCTGATTCAGTTAAGCCCAAAGGCTTACTTAAGCGCTAATACGTTTATGCTTAAAAAAGGGCAAACGTTAGATACAGAAGCATTACGCTTACAGTGCGCAGAGGCCGGTTACCACCATGTCACGCAAGTATTAAGCCATGGCGAATATAGTATGCGTGGCGGCTTGGTAGACCTATTCCCAATGGGTTCTGCCCTACCTTACCGCATTGATTTATTCGACAATGAAATTGAATCGATCCGAACGTTTGATGTTGATACACAACGTAGCCTTTACCCAGTACCTGAAATTCGTTTACTGCCAGCGCGTGAATTTCCGTTAGATGAAAAAGGCATTGCTCAATTTAGAACTAAATTTAGAGAGTGGTTCGAAGGCGACCCACAACGTGCAAAAATCTATAAAGATGTCAGCAAAGGCATCGCCTCTGGCGGAATTGAATGGTACTTACCGCTTTTCTTTGAAGAAACAGCCACACTCATAGACTACTTACCAGCAGATGCCATACTTTGCCTACATGGTGATTTAGACATGAGTGCGCAAAATTTTTGGCGTGAAGCGCATGCGCGTTATCGCAGTTTGGCACATGATCATGTTCGGCCAATATTACCGCCAGAAGATGTACTTATTAAAGCTGAGGATTTCTTTAAGAGTTGTCACGACTTTACAAGAATTTCACTCAATGCCAAAAACAACAAAACTGGCTTACCAGCATTAGATGTTGAGCGTCGCGCCGAAGCACCGCTACATAAGTTACAAGCATTTTTAAAAGATTACAAAGGCAAAGTGCTCATTACGGCTGAGAGCTTAGGCCGCCGTGAAACCATGATGCAGTTATTTACTGACCATGGCCTAACCCCAGCACTAATTGAAACTTGGGATGATTTTAACCAAACAAAAGAAAAATTATCCTTAAGTGTTTCCCCTTTACACCACGGCGCGCTATTTGAAACAGATGCTAAGAATAATCCAATCGCCATCATTACTGAAGCCGAGCTTTATGCTGCAACAGTACGTCAAAAACGCAGGCGTGAAAAAGAAAAAGTCCGCAATACTGAAGGCATGCTCAAAGATTTATCTGAGCTACGTATGGATGATCCAGTGGTGCATGAGCAACACGGTGTTGGCCGCTACAAAGGCTTAATGAACTTAGACTTTGGTGAAGGCGAAACTGAACTATTGCTATTAGAGTACGCTGGTGATGACAAACTATACGTGCCTGTATCACAACTATTCTTAATCTCCCGTTATTCTGGTGGCCCACCTGAGTCAGCGCCATTACATCGACTCGGTAGCGGTAACTGGGAAAAAGCGAAGAAAAAAGCCCTGAAACAAATTCGTGATACTGCGGCTGAGCTACTCAATTTATACGCACAGCGCGCTTCACGTAAAGGCCATGCCTTCACGTTAAGCTTAAAAGATTACGATAGCTTTGTAGATGGCTTCCCATTTGAAGAAACTGAAGACCAACTAGAAGCGATTGAAAATGTCATTAAAGACATGCAATCTGGCCGCCCAATGGACCGCTTAATTTGTGGTGACGTTGGCTTTGGTAAAACAGAAGTCGCATTACGCGCTGCGTTTGTGGCTGTGATGGGCGGACGTCAAGTGGCTATTTTAGTCCCAACCACCCTACTGGCTGAACAACACTACAAAAACTTTATAGACCGCTTTGCAGAATGGCCAATAAAAATTGCGGAAATTTCACGCTTTAGAACAGCCAAAGAGCAACGCATAGCACTAGAAGGTTTAGAAGACGGTCAAATTGATATTATCATTGGCACACACCGTCTCATCCAAAAAGACGTGCCCTTTAAAAACCTTGGTTTAGTCATCATGGATGAAGAGCATCGTTTTGGTGTGCGCCAAAAAGAACAACTGAAAGCCTTGCGTGCAGAAGTGGATGTATTGACGCTCACAGCGACGCCAATCCCTAGAACATTAAGTATGGCCATGGAGGGTTTAAGAGAGTTCTCGATTATCTCTACCCCACCACAAAAACGTTTAAGCATTAAAACGTTCCATACCGATTACTCTGAAGGCATTATCCGTGAAGCCGCTACCCGTGAATTTAAACGTGGCGGTCAGGTTTACTTCTTACATAATGAAGTTGACACCATTCACTCAATGCGTGAGAAATTAGAAAAAATTATCCCAGATGCACGTATCGCCGTTGCCCATGGTCAACTTCGGGAGCGTGAATTAGAGCATGTGATGCGCGATTTTTACAATCAACATTACAACTTACTGCTTTGTACGACCATTATTGAAACAGGCATTGATGTACCAACCGCCAATACGATCATTCTCAACAAAGCGGATAAGTTCGGCTTAGCGCAAATGCATCAACTCCGTGGTCGTGTGGGTCGTTCACATCATCAGGCCTATGCTTATTTACTCACAGAACCAGATCGTAAAATTACGCCGCAAGCCAAAAAACGCTTAGATGCTATTCAATTAATGGAAGACCTTGGCGCTGGTTTTCACTTAGCCATGCATGATTTAGAAATTCGTGGTGCTGGTGAATTATTGGGTGATAGTCAAAGTG
>JAWUXH010000037.1:0-23029 GCA_034111445.1 Methylophilaceae bacterium
CGGAAAATATCGCCTTGATCTACAGCAAATTCAAACACGGTTGCATTGCTCTTATTAGTCACCACAATTTTACCTGTTGCGACGACTTGGAATGTTTTATCGTGCGAGCCATACTCTTCGGCTTTTTTCGCCATTAAACCAACATTTGGTACCGTACCCATGGTCACTGGGTCAAGTGCGCCATTTTTTCGGCAATCATCAACAGTGGTTTTATAAACACCTGCATAGCAACGGTCTGGAATCATCGCTAGGGTATCGCGTTGCTTGCCGTTTTTATCCCACATTTTACCGCCTGCACGAATCATGGCTGGCATGGATGCATCAATAATCACATCTGATGGTACGTGCAAGTTAGTAATGCCTTTATCAGAATCGACCATGGCTAGGTCTGGCTGTGCTGAATACACAGCAGCAATGTCAGCTTCTACTGCGGATTTTACCGCTGGATCTACATCGGCTAAGCGGCTATATAAATCGCCCAAACCATTATTGAAGTTAACACCTAATTCTGCAAATAAGGCTGCGTGTTTTTCGATTAAGATTTTGAAATATTCTCTCACGGCAAAACCAAACATGATTGGGTCTGACACTTTCATCATGGTGGCTTTTAAGTGGAGTGATAGTAATACGTTTTCTTTTTTCGCTCTGGCAATCGCATCAGCATAAAACGTTTTTAGGCTACTGGCTTTCATACGTGTGGCATCAATCACTTCACCCGCCAGCACAGGAATCGATGCTTTTAATATGGTTTTTTCGCCGTTGACATCCACAAAGCTTACTTTGTAATCGTCTGCATTTTCTGATGTCACTGACAGTTCACTGCCATAAAAATCATCTGCCGCCATATGTGCGACGTCAGTTGGTGAGTTTGCATCCCACGCACCCATAAAGTGTGGGTTTTTTTTAGCGTAGTTTTTAACCGCTGCTGGTGCACGACGGTCTGAGTTACCTTCACGCAACACAGGGTTCACTGCTGAGCCAAGCACTTTGGCATAGCGGTCTTTAATGGCTTGCTCTGCTTCATTTTGTGGGTTGCCATTGTATTCTGGCACCTTGTAGCCTTTGACTTTTAACTCGGCAATCGCGGCTTTAAGCTGTGGGATTGAAGCTGAAATATTAGGCAACTTAATAATATTGGTATTAGGATCTTGCGTTAACGCACCTAGCTCACTGAGGTGGTCTGGCATTTTTTGCTCATCTGACAGGTGATCAGGAAAAATAGCCAAAATTCTAGCCGCCAAGGAAATATCACGGATTTCAATTTCAATATCGCCATGCTGCGTAAAGCTGCGAATAATAGGTAACAAAGAGTAAGTTGCTGAAGCAGGAGACTCGTCAACTTTGGTGTAAATAATTTTCGACATTCAAAATCCTTGGTATAAATAATTAACGCTAAAGTGAATACCTAGATTTTACAGCATGTTGACGCTAGATAACGTCGTGATCATTTAGCAATCAAGAAAATTTGCAATTAGTCACCTTAAATGGTCTACATTTAAAGTGGCTAATTGCAAGTAGTCAGCGCGCTGATGGCATTACTGGCTACATTTAATGTAGCTAATGCATTTATTGTTCACCATAGTTTTTAAGTTGCCATGTGTGAATACCATCCTTCAAACCTATGTAATTTAGGTTAACCCAAATATCTAAGATGCCATCACGTGACTCCCATTGCGCTTTAGGGATATTGATATTAAGCTGCTTATTCACATTGGCGGTATAAGTTGCTGCTGTTGCTTCACGTATATTTAACGAATCAATACTATTTGTTGAACCAAATGAACCGTCATATACGGCTTTTAGCAATAATGATTTTCCAATGTATTCGGCATAAAATATACGGCTATCGCCAACACCAAGGAAATCTGAGCAAGAGTGGGTATTAAAACCTTGTATAGAGACTTCTTTTGCCCCATGACCTTTAATATATTGTTTGATTTTAACTGTCACATTGCCATCATTAACCGCAATCACAGTGCCTTCAAACACTAATCTGGCTGCTTGTGTGCGTTCAAAAACGGTCGCTGGCTTTGAACCTGGCACTGGCGAGCATGCCAAGGTGGGTTGGCTAACCAATAATAATGCCACAATAGGTAAAGCATAACGCATTGTTTTAGCTAAAAGCTTCATCACTGTTCCAGTCATTTTCATTGTAGGTAAAGGCTTACTTTACTCGCCTTAGTGATTTTGTTAAATGGCCCATATGGCTGATAGAATAATATACGCGTTACAACCAGCCTCTTTTCATTAAACATGTTAATAACGTTTTTTTCACTACATAAGCCCAGTATCAATTTAGTACAATTGTATTGCATTGATTGATGCGTGCAATATTGTCGTCAGCATTAAACCGCCAAATAAACATTATTGAGCAAAACAATATATGAAAAAATTGACCAACTTAAGCCCCCTTATTGTACTGCTTGTGTTCACATTAGCATCTTGCACAATGCATCAGCAAAACACAGTCAATCATATTAAATCACAGCAAACAAAAACACATTGGAGTTATCACGGTGAAACAGGCCCAGAGCATTGGGCTGAGATTGAAAAAGACTCTGAGTGCGGCGGTGAGCATCAATCGCCGATCAATATTTTAACGATCGATACCGTGGTTAATGCAAACTTAACCGCGTTAGATATTCAATATGCTTCAAGCACAAAAATTCATGATGTGATTAATAATGGTCACTCTATTCAGTATGATTTTGAAGCTGGTGATTATGTTAATTACCAAGGTGATGAATATGCTTTAAAACAGATTCATTTTCACGAACCTGCAGAGCATACAATCGATGGTGTTAGGTATCCATTAGCGATTCACATGGTGCACCAAAGCAGTAAAGGCGCTTACCTTGTTTTGGCTGTGATGGCGATTGAAGGCATCACCAGTGCGCCATTTGCTTTTTTAGAGAGTTACTTGCCCTTGCAAAAAGGTGAAACAAAAAACATTGATAAGGCTTTTAACCTCAACCTTAACTTGCCAAACAATAAAGGTTATTACCATTACACGGGGTCATTAACTACGCCACCTTGTTCGGAAGGGGTTCAGTGGTTTGTTTTTAAAGAGCCAATCACTGTTTCGTTAGCCCAAGTGAATGTATTAAATAAACTAATGCCAATTAATAACTACCGATACAACCAACCGCTTAACGGCAGAACAGTGGAAATGACAAAATAAACCGGCTGTCATCTCTATTGATTTTGCTTTCTTAAATCCTCGACTAATGCTTCAGATTTATTCTTTTTCGCTTGCGTCAATTCCAACCAATACTCCAGTGTTTTAGCTGACGGTAAGTTAGGGTCTTTAGGCAGTTGTGATAGTTTTTCAAAGCTGCCTTCATAAGGTTCAGTAATATCCGTTTCAATTTTTCCAGCTAAGTCCTCAAAAGATAAGTCACCCTGATTTTGTTCATTCTGCAGGTTTAGCCAGCTGCGATTAATCGCTTGATTTTCAAACACGACCCCACCAATCACTGCACGTAATAATAGCTCGTCACTCCATTTGTATTTTGGCGCTGGTAAGTTGGCGAGTAAGGCTGTTGAGGCTAACAGTACAACAACGGCTGCCCCGATTGAAAAACGCATGGGCATGGCTCTGGCATTAATGGGCCGTGCAAAAATAATACTGGCTACAATACCCGCAATAAAGCCACCAATATGCGCAGCGTTATCTATACCTGGCATGACAAAGCCTAAGGTAATGGTGAGTATTGAAAAACCAACTGCCCCACCAAATAACCATTTAAATTCGCGTCGATCAATAAAATCACGCTCACGCCATAAAAAGATTAGCAGTGCGCCATACAAGCCAAATATGGCACCCGATGCCCCGCCAGATACAGCTTCATTACCTTGTATATCGAGTGACAATATATTGCCAAACAACCCAGCAATGAGATAAATACCCAGTAAGCGCCAAGGGCCAAACATGCGCTCGGTGAGTTTACCGACATCCCATAATGCAATGCTATTGAGCAATAAATGCATCGCGCCAAAGTGTAAAAAAATAGCAGAACCTAAGCGCCACCACTGCCCATCTTGCGTGGCTGGGCCAAAGTTAGCGCCCCAATTAAGCTGAATATCGTTAGGTGAGTGTAAAAGCCCTGCACCCTGCGTGAGCATAACGAGAAACACCAGCACATTAATCGCTATCAGTGCATAGGTCACGCGTACTTTGGGTGTACGTGCCTCTATTTGATCAAAGATCGATTGCAACAAGTTATCAGGTATTTTGTGCGCTTCCATTACTGATGATTATAAGCCACTAAACCATATTCATAAATCTACCTTGGCTTATCTTTGCAATTAACTAGCGATTAAATAAAACCCTCTCCTTTAAAGTTGCATTTAATATGAAACATATATACACTAAACTGATGCAACTCAATAAGTTTACCGATTTAAGCTTACGCGTCTTGATGTATTTAACGCAAGAAACCAGAAGTACGCCTATTACGATTAGTGAAATTGCACAGCAATTTAATGTGCCAAGAAGTCACTTAGTTAAAATTGTGACGCGCTTAAATAAGTTGGCCTTGATCACCGCTACGCGTGGCAGAACTGGTGGGCTTAAATTAAATGCAAACCCTAGCCAATTAAAATTGGGCAACGTCATTAAAGAGCTTGAGAACAGTAAATCACTGGTTAACTGCAACACCCCTCCCTGCATATTAAAAGGCCGCTGCCGCTTAAAAGAAGCTTTAGATGCTGGACTGAATCATTTTTATGATGAAATGAACAAATACTCACTGCAAGATATTGCGGATGATAGAACACAGTCAGTTGTGATTTCACTACAAAGGAATTATGCAAGCCAATAATTGGAACGACGAGCACTAAACATATCCCTCACCTAAGCACGCATTGGCGTGTTTTTTAAACATTAAATTGTTTCATATAATATGAAACTTAAAGGAAATAATCATGTTATCAGCCACTTCTAAACCCTATATTGATGCCAGCGTGCCTGTACTAAGAGAGCACGGTTTAACCATTACTACGGCGTTTTATAAAAATCTATTTTTGGCACACCCTGAATTAAAAAATCTATTTAATGCGGGCAACCAAGCCAATGGCTCTCAACAGCAGTCGTTAGCTTCAGCCGTGTTTGCCTATGCGGCCAATATTGAAAATGCAGCCGCGTTAGCCGCTGTGATTGAACGCATTGTGCATAAGCATGTGTCTGTGGGCATTAAAGCTGAGCATTACCCAATTGTGGGGCAACATTTAATTGGTGCGATTAAAGAGGTACTGGGTGACCAAGCAACACCTGAGTTATTGGCTGCATGGGTTGAAGCATACGGTTTGCTAGCCGACGCATTAATCGAGGCGGAGCATCGCTTGTATCAGACGAATCAACATGCGCCAGGTGAACGGATGAAGCTCATTGTGACTGACAAGCAGAAGCAGTCTGAACATGTGGTTTCTTATACCTTATCCGCAAAAAATAATCAGCCATTGCCCACTTTTAAAGCGGGCCAGTATGTCAGCGTTTCCGTATTCATCGAATCCCTTAAGCTGCAACAAATACGTCAATACAGCTTATCTGACTCCCCTAAAAAAGACACTTACCGCATTACAGTTAAAGGTGAACAAGCTGACGCTAGCAAACCTGCGGGCACCGTGTCTAACTGGTTACATGCACACCTTGAAGTCGGGAGTGAGATTGATGTAAGCCACCCATATGGAAACTTTACCGCTGATATTGATGCAAAAACGCCCATTGCCTTGATTTCTGCTGGCGTTGGTATTACGCCGATGCTCTCTATGCTGCACAGCATTGCAGATACAAACCCAAGCAGGAAAGTGTTATTTGCGCATACGGCTAAATCGGCAAGCCATATATCGCATGCAGACGAAATAACAGCCGCTAAAAACAATATGGCAGCCTTAACCGTTAAATTGTTTTTAGGTGAAGTATCAGACGGACATGCAGATACCATTAAAGGTCGCATGGACTTAAAAACGCTATGCCAAACAGCCGATAAAGAAACCGTTTATTATCTTTGTGGACCACAAGCCTTTATGGATGAACAACGCAAAAGTTTGCTTGCCATTGGCGTTGATGGAAGCCAAATTCACCGTGAGGTATTTGGGCCAGAAAGTTTAAATCACCAAATTTAGCCCAAATTGATTGGCCTAATGATTACGCCGTCCGCTATCAATTAAGCTGCTGTTGATTGATAGCGGTCTGGCTCTTTTGCATCTAATATTTCACGCAATACAGATGTAGCATAATAACCTGCGGCTAATGAGAATGTGATCTGCAATTGAGTGTCGTCTAGCCACTCCCATGTCATGTCTTTAGGGATGGCGGCTAACGCTCTACGGTCTTGCGATAAGCCTGCATGTTCCATGCCTTCACATAACGGCGCATGTTTTTTAGCAATGGCATTTTCTATTTCACCCGCTGCTTCTGCTGTATTGACCCGGCCACGGCCCCATAGTGCACCCGTTGGCATACCGGCATCATCTAACACGTCGCCCTCGAGTGTTTTACTCCATAGGCCATTGTTAATGCGCTCAGCTAATATTTCATTAAACACATAAGAACGCACAGCTGATAAATAGAGGCCTTTTAATTTTTGTTGGCGTACGCGAATCTCACGCGCCACCATTAAGCGGCCTTGCTCGACATTGCCACCATCATGGCCGAAACGTTGTGGGCCAAAATAATTTGGTGCGCCATGTTGTTGAACCTGTTGAAGATTCGCTTCCACCAGCGCGTTATCACCTGTGACATCACGCAAGATAATAGCAAAATGATTACCGATTAAATCCCCACGGCGTAATTTTTTCACATGGCGTTTTTGCGATAATACGGTGAACTCGTCATGGGTTAATTGTAAAAAGTCTGGCGTTTCGCCTTTTGGTAAATAAATACTAAACCACTGCTCTGTCACCGCGTAACGGTCTTTTAAACCCGCATAGCCAACATCATTTTCTTTCACCCCTGCATACTCCGCAATGCAGCCGGCGACAAAGGCTGTATTGGCACCATCTTTTTTCACATGCAGCCAAATATGCTCACCCTCCCCTGACGGCAATGCCAGCGGTAGCTCTGTCACAATAAAGTCGGTGTTATTCAATTTAAGGGTGCCGCTTGCGTTAGTTTCTGGGTAGGTTTTTGGCCACTGTGGTAATTCGGTATAGTTCATTTAGGTGTCTCAGTTAGCCAAGCAGTTGTTGAATGCAGCCACAATAAACAATTGAGACCGTAAAATCAATTAAGTTTACCGTTATCAGCGCACCCTTTCGCTTATAAATTAGGCAAAAACGCTGCAACAATTTATCATTGCACATCCCAAATGTTTTAGGTTCTGGGCACTACACTTATAAATAGGAATTAACATGAAAGCAATTACCGTAACCAGCAACCCTAGTGAAGCTGAATTAAAAAAATTAGGCACCGCTTACTGGCCAACATGGGAGAAGGAAGTTTCTTCTTTTCCATGGGCGTTCGTGACGACTGAAACTGCGCTTATTTTAGAAGGCGAATGTGAAATGAAGCCTGAAGATGGTGGCCCAGTGACTACCTTTAAAGCAGGTGACTTAGTAGTTTTCCCTAATGGTTACAAAGGCACTTGGACTGTTAAAAAACCGCTTAAAAAACAATTCAAACACATGGATGGTAACTTTGCTAAAGTGGCATTATGTGGTTTTAAAATCATGATGAATCGTTTTAAGTCAATTGGTTAATCATTATCTGAATTAATCTAGTTGTTATCAAAAAGCCCTGCGCTATTGCAGGGCTTTTTGCATTTCAAACACCTATAGCCCCTCCTTTCAAGCTGGCATACAACTTGCATTTAAATACTTAGTGTTAAAAAAAGAATATTAACCAACAATGATGCTTGAAGGAGCCGAAACATGAAGACAGCTGAAGAAGTCACACAGATATTATTAGCAGCAAAAGAAAGTAAAGGCATGAGTTTTGCCGACCTAGGTGCTTTAGTAGGTAAAAATGAAGTATGGGTGGCTGCATTGGTATATGATCAAGCCAGTATCGCTAAGGATGAAGCAGATAAACTGTGTGAAGCGCTTGGTTTGGAGGCTGACATCGCTGCATCATTGGTAGCCTACCCGACTAAAGGCTTAGGCCCTGTAGTACCGACAGACCCACTGGTTTACCGTTTTTACGAAATTATGCAGGTGTATGGCATGCCGCTTAAATCCATTATTCATGAAAAATTTGGTGATGGCATTATGAGTGCGATTGACTTCACAATGGATGTAGACAAGGTGGAAGACCCTAAAGGCGACCGCGTAAAAGTCACGATGAATGGTAAGTTCTTAGCTTATAAGTCTTGGTAGCACACCGCAATATGGCTAGCTGTAATGGTTCTGGCCATTAACCTCACTTAAGCCATGCATCATTGCGTGCACCGCACCTGCCGCACCGCCTTAAACTGGTGCGGTTTTAATGGTGATATAAAAACGCTTGCACAATCACAACCAGCAGCAATACCACTGCCGTGCACTGCCAAAACAATACAGGGTTGCGCTCAATCAGTGGTGGTTTTTTACGGCCCAAGTATTCACTATTGGGATGCCGCAAATCATACACAAATTCCGATACTGCTTCATAACGTTTTAATGGGTTAACATTCGTGGCTTTTTTAATCGCGTAATCCGCCCAGCCTGGGATGCTATGTTGATCAATCACTAAAGAGCGATAAATCAGATTGTTTTGATCACGTTCTGTTTTGGTGTTTGACACGGCATTACCATAAGGTAATTTACCCGATAGCATTTGATAGGCCATCACCCCTAAAGAGAAAATATCAGACTGGCTCGTTCCCAATTTACCCACAAAATACTCTGGGGCAGTAAATTGCGCCGTGCCAACAATGCCCTCATTTTTTGATTTGATTTCAGTGATACCAGCCACTTTGGTTGCGCCAAAATCGATGATTTTCACCGTACCATTCGCATCGATCATAATATTGTTTGGCCGTAAGTCTTGATGCACCATTTCTTGTCGGTGAAAAGCTTGTAAGCCTTTCGCAATTTGCTCAACAATATTGCGTACGCTTTCTAAATCTGGTGATGGGTGATCAATCATCCATTGTGCGAGATTTTTACCCTCAATATATTCAGTCACTGTATATAAATAAGCACGTTTGCGCACTGGCGGTATGGCTTTTAGCACATGGGCATTGTCGATACGCTGAGCAATCCAGTCTTCCATCAACATATTTTCAAGATACTCTTCATCTTTTTGAAGCTCAGTCGAGGGTAGCTTCAGTACGACTTGCTGCCCTGTATCGAGATCTTCAGCGAGAAACACATGGCTACGGCTACTGATATAGATTTCCCTCACAATACGATATCCATCAAATAGCATCCGTGCACTGAGTTTTGGTGCTGGTGGTAATTCAATGGCTTGTTGGTGTAATTCATCAATATTCTGTCGTGGCAATGCATCAATACGCACCAGCTGTACCGTCAAATTATCATCACTACCAGCCTGCAAGGCGGATTCGACTAATGTTTGCGCAGCGCTATCCAAATCAAATTCGTCATTTGTCATGGCGCTACTCATTTGTTGCTCAGTTAAAAATTCATATACCCCATCGGTTGCAAGCACAAAAAAATCGCCTTCATTTAATGTCACTTGTTTATAATCAAGATCAATAAAATTGCCAATCCCTAAGGCACGTGAGAGGTAACTCTCTTCAGCTGAAATAATGGTGCGGTGGTCTTGCGTCAGTTGCTCTAAGCTTTTGCCATCTAAGCGATAAATACGGGTATCACCACTGTGAAATAAATGCGCAGTATTAGACTTCAGCACCATGGCACTGAAGGTACAAATATAGCCTTTGTCTTTATTAAAGCGACCTGCCCCGCTTTGCGTTTTGGCGTATAGCCAAGCATTCATGGCGGTAATCACGCGCGTTGCGGATTGTTTCACAGACCATGCATCAGACGTAGAGTAATAGTCACCTAAAAACCCCGTGACAGCGGCTTGGCTTGCCTCTTGACTCACATCACTACTGCTAATGCCATCAGCCAATGCAATTGCAATGCCTTTGGTGGTTAATTGCGGCTCTTCAGGCATCAACACGCCATGAAAATCTTGATTGATTTTTTTAACGCCCGCTGAGGAATATTGGCCAATACTAACTGATAATTTTTTATGCATAAAAAAAGCCCCACACAAGTGCGGGGCTTATCCTTTAATCTTATTGATTAAGAAATTTTCCGCTCTGGATTCGTTCTAACATGTGTCCAATATAATGGTAGCCCAACAAATAAGAAGCCACCGGCTAAATTACCTAATGCTGTTGGTATCTCATTCCAGATTAAGTAATCAGCAAGCGTAAAGTCTCCACCCATAATCATTGAGAATGGGAACAAGAACATATTCACAATTGAATGCTCAAAACCCATAAAGAAGAAGAGCATGATTGGCATCCACATCGCCATCATTTTAGCTGTAGCTGAGGTTGAAATCATTGCGCCAACAACACCCATTGATACCATCCAGTTACATAGCATACCGCGGATGAAAATAGTAAACCAGCCACCAAGACCATACTCTTTATAGCCTAAAGTACGCGCTTCACCAATACTACCGACTTTAGCCGCTAAAGCACCACCATCACCTTGATAACCGTACGTTAAAATAAATGATGCCATCAATGCAACCGTTAATGCGCCGCCAAGGTTGCCTAAGAACACTAAGCCCCAGTTACGCATCAAACCGCTCGTTGTACAGCCTGGGCGTTTATCAAGCAGTGCCAGTGGTACTAATGTAAATACACCTGTGAGCAAATCAAACTTCATCAAGTACAACATAATAAAGCCGACTGGAAATAGCAATGCCCCAACGAGTGGCATACCCGTTTTAACCGCAACCGTAATCGCAAAAAATGCAGCGAGCGCTAAAATAGCACCCGCCATAAATGCGCGCACGATTGTATCTTTAGTTGACATAAAGATTTTTTGCTCACCAGCATCTACCATTTTTGTGGCAAATTCTCCTGGTTCAAGATATGACATAGACTACCCCTTATTTGTAATTAATTTAAAATACAATTACCTATAAGCAATTCACATGCCATGCTAAAAAATCATATTAAACAATTGATTTCAATCAATAATATTTAACACTTGTAAGTTCACATTCCAGTGCGCCTAGTTTATTAAGGTGCGTGATAACATTTCAGCACTAAATAAGTGCTTATTTATATTAAGCTTTACTACTCTTATTTTGTGATTGTTTCACCATAAATAAATAGTGTTTAAAACAGACATTCACTAGAAGCGTTATAATGTGCACACAAAAATTGATCAGTAATCTCTAAATCCTTAACTACGAAAGAAAATATTAAGATGGCAAATGAAACAAAACTAGAAACCTTAAGCCAGCGTTTAAGCTACATTGTTGGTGAAAACATGGCGTATCAACTTAAAAATGATGGACTTGAGTTAGATGCTGACGCATTAGTACTTGCAGTTAACGATGTTAACAATGGCAATGAGTCACGTTTGTCCGAAGATGATAAACGCGCTGCTGTTGAAGAAATTCAAAAAATGAATCAAGAGAAACAAATGGCTGCTGGCGCTGAAAAAGCTGCGGCTAACCAAGCTGAAGGCACTGCTTACTTAGCTGAAAATGCTAAAAAAGAAGGTGTTGTCACAACAGACACTGGCCTACAATATAAATCGTTAGTCGCTGGCGATGGCCCAAAACCACAAGCCACTGATACGGTTAAAGTCCATTACAAAGGATCATTAATTGACGGTACTGTATTTGATAGCTCTTATGACCGTGGTGAGCCAGCTGTATTCCCAGTAACAGGTGTGATTCTTGGTTGGGTTGAAGCACTGCAAATCATGAACGTTGGTGATAAATTTGAACTAGCAATTCCTTCAGAGTTAGCTTATGGTGCTAACGGTAGTGGCGCTGCTATTGGCCCAGACGCAACATTGATCTTTGAAGTTGAGTTATTAGGTATTGAGTAAGCTTATTTGCTCATAACGCAGATAACTTTAAGTGCTAAAACAAAACCTGCTTAGGCGGGTTTTGTTTTATGTCGTGACTCATGATCATCTCTAAAAATCTGCTTAAACCTACCCACCAATACCAAGCATTAATGTATGTGCATCATCATATGACATTTCTTTTTCATCATGAATCCTTAAATCAAATGTTGAATGAGGCACCCAACGCATTTCAGTTTTGATGACGTTATTCGATATTGAAGTCTGAAATTTTATCTGCCACGATGGGTAGAAAACCCAATTATAACTAATGACTTATTGTTGCCGTGCCAGTGCGCATCATATGAAATGCAATCATATGAATAGTGCCTGATAGACCTACGCCAAAAAATGGAATCCATGCCACGGGTAATACCGCAATCGTATCCATTAATGGGTTCGCTAATATTAATGAAAAGGTTAGGCCCGTGCCAACTGCACAGATAAAGTCAATTAAGCCAAATGTATGGAAAAAGTGGTATTGCGCCATTGTGGCTTTCGGCCGTGTGACCACATATAAAGCAATCGCCCCGGCTATAAAATCACCAATGCCTGCCACCATCCAAAATAGCGTTGGCAACTCCCCTTTTAATCCATAGTAAAAAAAGAATAGTGCCGCAGGCATACGCAATACATGAAAAGTTGTAAGAGTCTTAATGCCCATTTTTTGCGCCCACGCTTTAAAGCTAGTGGACTTAAAATAAATCATACTGGGTACCACCAGCGTTACTAATAACACTAACGCTAATTGCCGCTTACTCAAACTGACTAATACGCCTTGCATCGCTAGATAAGTAATAACCCCTCCCCATAATGTGACTGCCAAACCAATATTGAAGCTTGTTCGTTTAAAATTCTCTACGTGTAGCATGATCAATCCTTTTAATTAAGTTGATATCAACCTATATAAGTTAAAATAAAGCGCCGCAATTGATCTATAACATTGATGGCGCTATCGGTATTACTTGGCGACTTGTTTCAGTTGCGCCATTAACTGTGATGCTTGACCACTATTTAACGTACCTGCTGTTAAATTTTCCGTTAATTGTTGTTGCACGTACTCCCACTTAGGCAATGCCATTGCCAATAATGCCTCACCACTTTCAGTGAGCTTGATGCATTTACCTCGCCCGTCTTTTGGATCAGGAAACACAGTAATAAAACCATTGCGTTGTAACGGCTTTAGATTCGCTGTTAATGTGGTTCTATCCATTGCTAATGCATCTGCTAAGCCACCAACATTAGGTGGTGTTGGTTGCATTAACATCATGAGTAATGAAAATTGCCCATGTGATAAATCAATATCACGAAAGGCATCATCAAACGACCGGGCCACCTTTCGCGCAGCCTTTTGCAACTGCAAACATAAGCACGTTTGACTGACATGAATTGCTTGTTTTATGTTGATTGAATGATTATCCATGCCCTTATTATGTTGATATCAACATAATAAGTCAAGCACTAATTCCCTTCAAGCCCTTCTCAATTAATCAACGAGTAATGCGTCAAGCGCTGTTTGACTGGGCGCAAACCAATAAGAGCTTGTTTTGGCGTTGCTAAAATCTAATAAGCGATCATATATACCATCACCTGTGACGCCAAACATGCGATCAAGTTGAATTTGATGGCGCGCTTGCTGGTTCGCAAAGCTAACGAAATAAAGTCCCTTTTCCTGACTATTGCCAAATGGTGTACTGCGGCGATACACTTTTGCCGCTTTTCCATCTAATTTGGCATCTGTGCGACTCACATGTGAGTTGTTAGGCATGGCAACCCCTTCAAGCTCAATACTGTCCGGTTTTGTTCTTCCAATGACTTGTTCTTGCTTATGCTGTGGTAGCGTATTAAAAGCATTTAAATTATGTACCCACTTTTGTGTCAGTACATAACTACCCTTTTCCCCAACTGCGCCGTCTGGAATCAAAGTCGCTAAGTATTGATGTTCATCCTTCGGGTTAGCTGTCCCATCGATAAAGCCTGTTAAATCGCGACTGTCGTGATACTTAACACCTTGAATTTCTAACGTTAAATCAGCAATACCTTCTAAGCTAGCAATGATGTGTAACGCATTATCAAAATTATAGCTATGGCCTCGCTCAGTTGGACAATGCAACCAAAATAGCAAGTCTTGCTGTGTACTAGTACAGCGGTGGCCTTTTAATCCTTCTATCGATTCAAAATTAGTTAAACCACTCATGGGAACATTAGGTTGCATAGCCTGCCAACAATTTGGACCGAATGCCATGACGAGCTGTCCATGTTCAAGCTTACGCACTAAGCCTAGCTGATTTTTAAGTACAGCAGCCCCAACACCGTCTTTTACAGTGAACTCAAGATAATGATGGTGCGTCGAAGCATCACTGTTAAAAATACCTGCTTGTGAAATTGCCATATCGCTACCTTTTTCCAGTTTTATGCTTGTGTTTGATATTAATCAAACCGCTCAAATCAAACTAATATTTTATGCAAAAACATCCATCGCCATCTTTGCATCTTTTTCTCTTAATACAATCTCTCGCCTGGTCTCTCGGTTAATGCAACACACTTCTAAACTCTGTTGTGGAATACCAGCTAAACCACGATATTTCATGTTGTCGTATTGTTCAGCATCTGCATGCGTCAGCATTTTTCGGAAATTAGGCACAGTGTACGCATACTCAATCGCTTGTGTCGTCAGATGTGTGCGCTGGCCGACCGGTGGTCGTACTAAATAGATGGCACCCGCTTCAAGCAATGGCCGCATCCATTGGTAAAAGAACAAGGTCATTAATGCCCCACAATGAATGCCATCAGCATCTGGATCCATCATTAAAAGGATGCGCTGGTATCGTCGTTGTGTAATATTCAGCTTTTCACCAACACCCGCACCAATGGCTTGAATTAATGCCGCGTAAAGTACATTGTCTTGTAATTTTTCTTGAGAGACATGTAAAGCGTTCATGGGCTTACCTTGCATAGGTAACACCGCTTGCAATCGCCCATCACGCTGCTTAGCAACCGCTTGGGAGGCTGAGTCACCTTCTACAATAAAAAGTTCAGACCCTGATGCCGCACCATGTTCACGGCAATCAATTAATTTGGGCGGTTGGTTGTTGTAATACATACGTTGATTGTATCAAGCCTTATGGTACTAAGGTCATTACATGCTGATATAAATGCACATGCCACTTGGTATATAACGCGGCCGCAAATAAACCATAGGTCAACACAACAACACCTTCACCTGGGCCGCCTGCTTTAATCGTATAGGGTGTGGTAAAACGTTTTTTAAACGGATAAAGCAAGGGTAGCCCTGCTGGGGTGATCACATCCCCTAACAAGTGCGATAAATACCCAATGCTAATCACAGTAATCCAAAGGTCATGGTTTTGCATTGGGTCTGACTTATTCGCAACAGCATCAATCACATCAGCCACTACCGTAGCTTCTGGCGCCATGTAACCAAGCACATAAATCACACCAAATAATGCCAGTAACGAATGGGTAAAACCACGATGACCAAACATCATACTAATAAGTTTTGAAACAGGGGAAATCAATTGACCTAAGGTTGAACTTGGGTGATCAACATCTGGCAATAGCGCGGCAAAGGCGCAAGCAGTCATTAATGTACCAATTTGCAATAAGGTCGCATCTGAAAATGGTGGTGCGTAATGATGATAGACCGCCCAAGAGGTTGCGCCGACGATCATATGGGCTTTTGCCATCATAATAATGAATTCTTTTTAGTGTTTTACTTAAGCCCACAAACATGAGGCAGGCGAAGTATAGCGTTTTATTAGTCGCATCCAAAGTGGTCGAATTAATATCAAAATAATTACATTAAAAAATCAACACTGCTTCTGCTCTTCTCTTCTAGCAATGGTACCCAGCCCCATTGACTTAATATAAACAGTAAAATTGAAGTGACTGTGTCATTTAATCAATTCGACTTTAACTTACTCAACCAATTAACACTGTTTCATATGAAAAGAATCGACTATTTAGATGGCCTACGTGGGCTTGCAATTCTGCTTGTCCTAGGTTTCCATGCCTTTTCAAGATGGCCTGAACTAGTCCCTTATGGTGATACTTACCAAGATTTCGCTTTATTTAAATTAGGTTGGATTGGTGTTGAGTTATTCTTCTTGATATCAGGCTTTGTCATTTTCATGTCATTGGACAAAACAGATAATTTTCGGCTGTATTTATATAAACGTTGGTTAAGGCTTTTTCCTGCCATGTTATTGGCATCTGTCCTAATTTACGCCTCTACATTCATACTCAACGCACGCCCACTTGGTGAAGTAAGCTATTTAAGCTTAATTCCAGGACTAACTTTCATGAAAGTGGGTTGGTGGAGCGGACTATTAGGCACTGAAATACCCAAGCTAGAAGGCGTATTCTGGTCGCTATATGTTGAGTTTAAATTTTATATAGCCGCAGGCTTGATTTACTTTTTCATGGGTAGAAAGTACTTAGTACCTAGCCTAACGTTAATCTTTATTAGCGCTGTTGTAGTCACCTATTTTCACAACCACGTAGATAGCGGATTAATCAATATAATGTATCTGGTATGTGAACAATTTGCACTTAATTACTTTGGTTGGTTTTCAGCTGGGGCAATGTTCTATCTATTTCATC
Organism: Methylophilaceae bacterium; assembly: GCA_034111445.1. Taxonomy (GTDB): domain Bacteria; phylum Pseudomonadota; class Gammaproteobacteria; order Burkholderiales; family Methylophilaceae; genus Methylotenera. Next base: position 16,615 of record JAWUXH010000037.1, read on the forward strand.
AAACACAGCGTCAAGCTTATTTCTATACGGCTTTAGCCCTTGCAGGCTTAAGTGCTATTTTTGTGAATCAATACTTATTTTCATACGATAAAGGGCCAATTATTGCGGCAATGTGCGCCTCATTATTGTTTGCAATGAGCCTTAGAGTTGAGTTAATTCAAAATATTTTACGCGCTAAAATATTATTATTTTTTGGTTTTATTAGTTACCCATTTTACTTAACTCATGAAAGCGCAATGATCTCCATGATTATACAATTTGAGCCACATTTGAGTTGGTTACCAACGCCTTTACTGCCATTAATCCCAATTGCCATTTTAACAATCATTGCTTATCTCATTGCAGTTAAGGGTGAGCGCTTAACTAAACAATTAGTGTTAAAAGTAATTGGTCAGTCTTAACGCCATACTACCTACGACCAATATACACACATAGATCACCAAAGAAGTCGCTATCGTTGGTGATATACGTCTGAAGCCTGTCACAAAATAGAACAACCGCCTAACCAATACAATTGTCATCATTATTTACTGAATGGTAAATAATTCTTTACAGCAACATCAATTTAATTTAAATTCACAAATATTGTCATCGACTACGCATTATTCACATGATATTTAGTCTCTTATCTAGGTAGTCACTTTGAAGAATAATGTTAAATGACCTGAAAATTTACCGTTATTTAAATACCATTAGGCACACTAAACACTATGCTTTATTCAACACAAGGAGAGTTGGTATGCCAAATTTCATCATGAATAAGCATGCGCAAAAAAATTGCTCGCATGAAATCCATAACAGCGATTTTGCATGCTCCCATATGCCAGAAGTTGTAGATCAAGCAATATTAGGAAACCACACTAACTGTTTTGGTGCAGTTGCAGAGGCTGCAATGCGATGGCCAGACTACCAAATCAATGGTTGTGATACTTGTTGTAATCAATGTCATGCTAAGTAATGTTTGTTTGGTATGGGCGTATAACTAACTTTGTACTAGTTACATACCCCGGTAAGCAAAGCTTAGAAAGCCTATTGGCTTGAGGGTTTTAGCTGTTAGATGAAAGTAAATCAACGCAACCTAGGCGCACAGTTAAACGGTACGTTGGCTAACGTGAAATCACTTTTTTAGGTAGGGTACTGCCATTTAAGAAGCGTAACGATCAAACTTCAAAACGATCAATTCTTAAGCTCTTACATTAATATTATGACCAAGACTACCCTGTGGTTTTGGTACAGAATCAATCAACTGCATGACTGCCTGACCCTGTGCTTTTGCATTGTCTTTAGCGATATTCATCACTGCAACATCCACGCTGTCATTAACACGTTGGTTTGAAAGGCTTGTTGCCATACTGGCGATACTACTTGCGCTGCCTACGTTCATATTAATTCCTTTAATTATCTAAAGCTTGTCTATGAATCGTTATCGGCAATATAAAAAAAAACCTTAATCCAAGTATTTCACTGACTCCGCCACCTAATGGTGAAACCAACACGGTTGTCAAAAAATTTATTTTAAGGCTGACTTAATTTCATCAATCGGTGCAGGCCTACCAATAAAGTAGCCCTGTGCAAACTCAACACCCATCTCATTAAGTCGTTTGAGTATTTCATCGTTTTCAACATACTCTGCAACTGTCTTCATACCCATTTGATGCACTAAATTATGCATGCCTTCTGCCAACTTATAATCGGCCATATTGGTATCAATATGTTTAATAAAAGCACCATCAATTTTCACATAATCAATCGGCAACTCTTGCAGGTACCGGAATGATGACAACCCGGCGCCAAAATCATCTAACGAGATTAAGCAGCCAAGGTCTCTTAGTGTTGTTAGGAAGTGCAGCGCTTTTGTTAGTGCGCTAATGGTTGCTGTCTCAGTCACTTCAAAACAAATTTTATCGTGCGGAATATCATATTCAATAAAGTAATAGCGAATTTTATCTAACAACTCATCATTCGATATTGACTGACCTGATAAGTTTATTGAGAAGTGGCCGACTTTATCTAACACTTCCCGATTGTAGGTAAGCCATTTAAACGTATTTAAAATCACCCAGTCGTCCAACTCATGTGCCAACTGATTTTGCTCTAGTACTGGGATAAATAAATCAGGGGGCACCATTTTATCTTCTCTGTCTAACATACGCGTTAGAATCTCATAGGAAGGTTTTAAATCAGCATTACCTAATGGTGCTATTTGTTGCGCATGCAACACAAAATGATCATTCACTAAGGCGTAATTAATATCCGCAATGGTGCCTAATTCTTGGTGGCGTGTTTGCACACCCATGCCAGACTCATCATAGAAAAACAGTCTATTTTTACCTAAGCTTTTGGCGGACAATAATGCATTAGCTGCACGCGTCATGGCATACACCGTATGCGTGACAACTTGATCAACAATAAATACACCGACGTTTGCTGACACTAAGAAAGGCTTATCATTAAATGAGAAGTGGTAGTCTTTAATGCGTTCAAGCAACGCTTCCATTCTATTTTCGGCTTCTGGTGCGGTGGTATTTTGCATCAGCACGGCAAACTCAGCACCTTCTAGGCGTGAGACAATATCGCGCTCTCTACTAATATCTTTGACCAATAAGCCTATTTCCGTCAATAACGCATCTGCCGCTTTTGAGCCTAAAGTATCATTCACCAATTTAAGGTTATCTAGCTTTAAGATACATAAACTATGGGTAAGGTACTGGTTACGCGCTGTTTGAATCGCGCTTTCGAGCGCGTCTTCGAATGTATTACGGTTAACTAAGCCTGTCAGCGCATCATGCGTATCTCGGAAACTAATTTCGGCCGTTAGTTCTTTTGCTGCTGTTAAGTCTTCAGATAACACTGGAATACTCGGGTTACCATCCTGGTCAAACACAACCCGTGCAAAATCTTTACCCCAAATAATATTGCCTTCTTTTGAAATATACCGCCTTTCAGCTTGATATAAAGTACCTGGGTTATCTAGCACTGTTTGCAAGTGCCTACGAAATGCATTTTTATCTTCTGCTGGAATGATTTTATAAATTGATGTGTTTTTCAGCTCATCAATGCTGTAGCCCAATTTCTGCGCGCCATAAGCGTTAATTTCCACCACGTTACCAACCACATCCAATGTCAGGAAAATAGCAGGTGTATCATGATAAAGAGAATGGTATCTTGCTTCACTATTCCATAACTCTTGCTGGGTACGGCGATACTCTGTCATGTTTCTTGAAACACCAATCACACCTACTAAATTACCTTGTGATGAGAACGCAGGAGAAATGGTAGCTTGATACCAGACCTCTTGATTTTTAGGCCCAAAACACTCTTCACTCGTTTCTGATCGCCTTGTACTCATCACTTTTCGATCAAGTGCGCAGATCGCTTCAGCTACCTCTTCTCCAAAAATCTCTTCATCAGTTCTACCAATAATGTCACTGGATGCTTTTCCAATATAAGTTTCACAGGCTTTATTTACAAATAAATAAACACCTTGTAAATCTTTTGCAAAAATAGCATCTTCTGAACTTTCCAGAATCGTAAAGAGCTGTTCGTTTTTCTCACGCAAAGCCATTTCGAGCATTTTAATATCGGTGATATTTTTAGAGACGCCCACAACCCCAACCGTATTCCTTCTAGCGTCATGTGCTGGACTGACTGAAACATTAAACCAAAGGTCTCCTTTTTCATCAGTATATTGGGTAGTTAATGTCTGCGGCATTTCAGTACTAATCACTTCACGATCAGTTTGACGAATGCGCTTGGTTATTTGGTTACCAAACAACTCACTATCAGTTTTACCAATCACCTCTTCAGGTGTCAGCTTCAGCATTTTAGCGCCTGCGTTATTAATAAAAACATAGGAGCCAAGCAAGTCTTTACGGTAAATCGCATCACTCGAATTTTGTAGAATGATGTCTATTTCTTCTGAATAGGTTTGTAGTTTTTGCGTTAACTGTTTTTGCTCGGTAATATCTCTTGAAATACCGACTAAACCAGTTAGTTCTTTTGCATCTGAAAAAGTAGGCGAAATTAAGGTGTGAATCCAAAGATCTTTAGGCTTACCCCTACCTTTGCTTTTTTCAGTATATTTTGTTTCGGTACTAATCGACGCTTGCTTTGTGAGCACTTGCGCGTCAATTTCTACAATTGATTTTAGGTTATCAGGTGGGAACAAGTCCGCGTCTTTACTGCCGACAATCCGGGCGACCGGTTTACCTATTAATGCGGCGGCACGCGCATTTGCGTATAGATAAGTACCATCTAATGATTTAATGTAGATTGCATCATCAACATGATTAATCACTTGAACCAAATTATCAGAAAGTAGTTGTAAGTGTTCATTTACCACGATAGTCCCCTAACATTAAAGGTACAACGGCAAAGAATAAACTGCTTTACTAGGAATATCATACACTCAACCAACTATTATGTGTGAATCACACAATTAAAGCAGCTACACAACGTATCACTTCAATGTTAAAACACGATTTTCAAAGAGGCATTAAACTATAAAAGCTTGAGTATTACAATGTAAATTAAAGCTATAAATTAAGCTCACTTTCCATTCTGAAATCCCCCTTAATCTGCATGGGTAGATACCGATATCAATCTATCTTTATTTTATAGCGTGTGAATACTTAAATCTATATGATGCATGATTGCTGGGTAGCGCATATTAAGCTATCGTATTCAACTCAATTTAACATCCAAGTCACCTTCTGCGAACCATCTTTATGCAATTACATTATCAGAGTATTGGCCAAGGCCAACCCTTAGTGCTTCTTCACGGTTTATTTGGCGCCAGCGACAATTGGGGCAATGTTGCCAAACACTTTTCCCAAACGCATCAAGTCATTAGTGTTGACTTACGTAATCATGGCAAATCGCCACACAGTGAATCGCAAACCTATGAAGACATGGCTGATGACTTACGCACATTATGCGAAGCGCTTAACTTAAATAAAATACATTTACTCGGCCACTCATTAGGCGGGAAAGTCGTCATGCAGTTTGCCATGCAATATCCTGAGCGCGTTGATCAACTCATTATTGTGGATATGGCGATGCGTGCTTATGCTGATGAACACACGCATTTGATTGATGCGATGTTAGCGTTAGACCTCACAACCGTTAACTCCCGCAGTGAAGCCGATAAAGCCTTAAGTAGCACCATTAAACAAACCATGGTGCGCCAATTCTTATTAATGAATTTGGTCAAACTCAATGGGGCATTACAATGGCGCATTAACTTAACTGCATTAAAAGCCAACTACCCTGCCCTACAACAAGCGATGGCTGAGCATATAACTTATGAAAAACCATGTTTATTTATCCGCGGTGAACAAAGTGATTACGTGACTGATGCTGATATTGCACACATTAAAACCCACTTCACCCAAGCACAATTTACAAGCTTACCAACAGCACACTGGGTGCATGCAGAGCAACCGCAAGCATTTATCGCATTAGTGTCAGAATTTCTTACGAACTAAATACAAAAGCTAGCTTAAATTTCGATGGTTATGCATTCGCATGGTTATGAAATAGTTAAATTAACAAAAGGCAATCGCATAGCTTAGCGAGCCTTATAAGCCATTGTTTAACCTAAAAAATATTCTTAATTCTATTAATCATCCTAACTGTTGGAACGCCTGCATTTGCAGAAGTGTTTTTATATGAAAACACACATACTAATACTTCATTTTATGGCAATTATAAATTTGATGATGTTAACGTTTTTTTGGGCATGATAGTTTCCCGGGGATCACTACTTTTCCTGATGAGCAACCTAAAGATTAATTAAGTAATTATTAAGAACAATCGCTTTAGGCTCGATTAATAGTTTGTTTACATCAACGTGACGACTGGATACCAGAAACTCAAAGTCACACAGACCCTACCATTAACAGTTATACAGTCTTTACTAGCACCATTTTTTGGCATGAGTGAATCCACTAGTCCCAAGCCAAATTGAGCACTCATTGCAGACAAACTATTCTCTGGTTGATCCGTAAATTCGCCGCGGTTGCTGATGGCGACAATGACTTTATCATTTTTATTAACTTGATTATCGATACCGCTGTATTCTAAATCTAATTTTATTTGCACACTGTTTTCTTCGGTTTGATACTTTGTCGCATTCGTTATTAATTCGTTTATAATCAATGCGATGGGTACGGATTCATTGTTTTTAATATTGACTTTACGCCAGTTCTTTGAAACCTCTAATTCGATCTTGGTTTGCCATATGCCTTCGTTATTTGCTTTAACCGCTTGTATGAGTCCCCCCAACTCAACTGGCCCTTTCGCTTTTTCGTCTTGTAGCCCATGGATAACAGCAACAGCTTGTAATTGCAAGTTGGCCTCATTGAGTGGTTTCGCTTGATCGGGATGTGCTTGTGCGAAGTTGCTTAAAATACCA
>JAWUXH010000038.1:0-8746 GCA_034111445.1 Methylophilaceae bacterium
GACTTTCCTGTATTTTTACATCCCAATACCCATGAAGAATATGCGCTAGCTAGAACTGAGCGTAAAACCAGTAAAGGTTATACAGGCTTTGCTGTGCATGCCGCGCCTGATGTGACTTTAGAAGAAGATCTCGCACGCCGAGACTTAACAATCAATGCCATCGCAAAAGATGACCAAGGCCAATATATTGACCCCTATAACGGTCAAGCGGATATCACTAAGAAAACTTTTCGTCATGTGAGTGAGGCTTTTGCTGAAGACCCTGTACGCATCTTACGTGTTGCACGGTTTGCGGCACGCTTTGCTGACTTTACAGTCGCCGACGAAACCAATGCCTTAATGCAACAAATGGTGGCCAGTGGTGAAGTAGATGCATTATTGCCTGAGCGCGTGTGGCAAGAGTTATCAAAAGGGTTGATGGAAGATAAGCCTTCACGCATGTTTGATGTGTTGCGTGCATGTGGCGCATTGCAAAAAATACTGCCGGAGTTAGATTGCTTATGGGGTGTGCCACAAACGGCTAAATATCATCCAGAGGTTGATACCGGCGTGCATATGATGATGGTGATGGATTATGCTGCTAGCCAGCAGTTCTCGCTACCTGTGCGCTTTGCTGCGTTGACGCATGATTTCGGAAAAGGCACGACACCAAAAGATATATTGCCAAGACATACTGGGCATGAGGAACGAAGTGTTCACTTACTTCAAGATGTCGTTAAACGTTTAAAAGTACCTAATGATTGTAAAGTATTAGCTAAAATAGTGGCTAAGTACCATGGCAAAATGCATCAAGTACCTGTCCTGCGATCATCGACCTTATTACAGTTTTTATATGACCTTGATGCGTTCCGGCAACCAACACGATTACAGGCATTTTTTGATGCTTGTGAGGCTGATATCCGTGGCCGTAAAAACTATGCACATGTCGTGTTTAATGAGCCTAAAATAATCTTGGCCGCATTAGAAAAAGCACTGAGCATTGATGCTGGCACAATCGCTAAACAATGTGAAACCCCGTTACAAATTAAAGATGCTGTCTTTAAGGCGCGCTTAGCTGCGATTGAATCGTAACCTAAATAAGTTTGGTTTAGCTACTAAGTAATTTCTTTACCATCAAAACCAATCAATTGCCTAGTATTTCCCATTGAAAGATTAATCAATCTACCTGACGTCAACCAGTTTAAGTTTGTTTTGAAACTTGGTTGTCTGCTAATGTCATGTACAGCGGTTGACTAAATAACCTTGAAACAATTGAAGCGATCATGGTCACCGCCATTAAGCTAATCACCATTTCATGGCCATCAATCATTTCCATCACAATGATAAACGAAGTTAATGGCGCTTGCGTGACACCAGCTAAAAAGCCAGCCATGCACAATGCGCAAATAGCCGAGGTTTGGAAGTTGCTAAAAACGGGCATGAGGTCATTGGCAATACCTGCGCCAATGGAAAGTGATGGTGCAAAAATACCACCTGGAATACCACTTAAATAAGTGAAGATAGTCGCTAAATATTTGAGAGGCGCATATAAAAGTGTGTCATCGCCTGTGCCATGGAGAATCTCTTTTGCGTAAATGTAACCGGATCCATGAATCGTACCGTCACTAGCAACCCCTAGTAATGCAACCATTAAACCGCAAAATCCAGCCCAGTATAATGGGTGTAATTTTCTGAGTTTTCCGACCTTACCGTTTAATGAATACTTGCTTGATGAGATGAGTGTGCGACTGAAAATACCACCAGCAACACCACATAGAAAACCACATAGAATCACAGGGTATGCGATGTTGCCCGTAATGAGCCCAACAGATAAGTGGCCAAAATAAGTGTAGTTACCTTGTAATGAAATAGACACTAAACCAGAAAGGACGATGGCAGAGATAATCACACCACTGGTTTTTTGTTCAAAGCGACGGCCTAACTCTTCAATGGCAAATACAATCCCTGCTAATGGGGTATTAAAAGCGGCAGAAATACCCGCAGCACCACCTGCTAGAATTAAATGTTTAGGGTCTACCGTAAAGTTTTTTGGTAAGAAATGCCTAAAAGCATGCATGATACTGGCACCAATTTGCACAGAAGGGCCTTCTCTACCGGCTGAAAAACCTGCCGCTAAACCTGCAACACCGAATACGATTTTGCCAATAGCAATTTTAAAGCTAACTAAGGTTGGTAGGCGAAAGTGGTCACCTTGGGTATTAAGGGCTGCAATGGTTTGTGGAATGCCACTACCAGCAGCGCCTTTAAACCATTTATTGGTCATCCATACGATGCCAATGGCAGCAAGTGGCGTAACCAATAGCGGTAACCACCAGTAAAGCTGTTGATAGGAAAAAAAGAAGTCAATGGCATGTTCAGTTGCTCTGGCAAACATGACAACGACTAAGCCAGCAGTCGCGGCGGCAATCCAGACAATAATGCGGCCGTGCCAAGCGTCGAAATCAGCTAAACGCGCTGTTTTGATCGAAGATAAAAGTTCTCGTAAAGAATGCATGCGGGGGAGTCGGTGACTTTTTAAGATTACCAATAAATTTTATAGGTAAACTGCCGCTAGGCAAAACGATTCAGTTAAAAAAACGGTACTAATGTACTAACATGACATGTTTATTTACAAATTAAGGCGTAAACCGGTTGTTTTGCCTATTTGAATCAAGATTTACGTAAAATCATGAGGTGATATTACGTGACAACATCAGGGTTGTTTTGAAACAAAGCGGTATTATTTAAGTTATAGATTTACATCATTTGATGTTTGACAACTTAAAGGAGATTTATTATGTGGACTACACCAGCAGCTACTGAAATGCGTTTTGGCTTTGAAGTTACAATGTACGTAATGAACAAGTAATCAAAACATCAGCAAAACTAATTTGCTATTTAAAGCCCAGTGTTATCACTGGGCTTTTTTGTTGTCGAAAATAAGGCTGTCATTATGTCTTCGTGCAATTGTGCTACAGTCTGCTTTTTTATCCGTTTAAGGTAATCTGTGATTAAAGTAGCAATTTTCGATATGGATGGCTTGCTCATCGACTCTGAACGTTTGATTATGCAAGCGTGTATTGATGCCGCGAAAGAAATTGGCATTACCTATACACCAGCAGAATATATTGAATTGATTGGCCGAGCTTGGCCGGATGCAACGCGGGTGATGACGCAGCAATTAGGAAGCGAAGAAAACTTTCAACATGTGATGCAGTCGATTAATGCGAGTATGGATAGTGATGGCAATGCTTTCCCACTAAAAACAGGCGCTTTAGCATTATTAAAACACTATAAAGCCAATGGTATTATCTGTGGTGTTGCTTCTTCGTCACCGATTAGCCATATTCAAGAACGATTAACAGCCGTTGGCGTGATTGATTATTTTGCCGCTATTACTAGTGGACATGAAGTTGAACATGGCAAGCCAGCGCCAGATGTGTACCAGCTTGCAATGAAAAGGTTAGGGGTTGGTCTAGCGTATACTCTGGAAGAGTGTATTGCATTTGAAGACAGTGAACCTGGTGCGCGCGCTGCCATTGCTGCAGGTCTAAATGTTGTTGTTGTGCCAGACTTAAAACAGCCCAGTAAATTTGTAAAAGAAAATTGTGCTAAAGTCGTAGATTCACTGAATGATTATTTACATAAACTCGAAACTTAACACTTATTAAGTAGGCCTAAAAGCACACCGTATTTAAGGGTTTGATTGACCCTCCGAAGCATTAATATTATTTAAACGTAATTTAATCATTGGCAGCAATAAACTGCCAATGTCGATATTGAGAGATAAGCCTCTATATCGATGGACCTTGGAGTAACACGATCATGCAATTAGTACACAGAAGTTTACTGGTGTTGATACTGGCATTCATGCCACTTAGCGCTCAAAGTGGTGTGGATAAAACGAGTTTTTATTATCCATTTCACAACGCGCAATTTGTAGACCAACATGGCAAGCCATTTTCAAGCGCAATGCTTGAAGATAAAATGGTGTTGTTTCATTTCATTTTCACCCAATGCTCAAATGTTTGCCCTGTGCAAATTAAAGCTTTGAATAAGGTGAAGCAATCGCTTTCACCAGCGTTAAAAGCAAAAGTCCATTTTGTTTCAGTTTCCTTAGACCCAATGCATGACACGCCAACCGTATTAACAGCTTTTGCAAAACGCATGCATATTGAAACCAATGCTTGGACATTTCTGACAGGTGACTTCGATAGCACCCAAGCACTGATCAGCCGTTTACGCTTATTCGGCCATCCTGAACAAGCTAAAAATGCCAAAAAACCAAATGACCATTCGACCAATATTTGGCTCATTGACCCTAAGGGGCGCTTAATGCAGCGTTATTCAGGTAGCCCACTTGATGTCTCGCGCGTTTCAAAAGAACTCCTTCAATTGGATAGTTTGTACCAATAACCGTTAAATTTTTACACCTTTTTACCGTAAATATTAATGAATGTTTAGTTGAAGTGTTGGAAATTATTTTTTGAAACAGCAAAACCTTAAAAATGTTAGATTAAGTACAGCCCTACTATTAAGTATGGTTACGTTTGTCTATGTGTTTTACACATTGCTGATAAACAGCAATGTGGTCTCTTCAGCACAAGCTGCCGTTGTGACGCCAAATACTTGGGTACAGGTACTCACCAAGCCAGACCCAATGATGGAAAATCTGACCATTCCGGCAGATGCAGCCACTAAAGGGATGTGGTCACCAGTTTATGACTGGCCTATGAATGGCTTGCATGTCAATGTACTGCCTGATGGACGTGTATTAACGTTTGGTACTCCGGTAGATGGCGCTTCTCAAAATGGACGCACTTTGGATATATGGGATCCAAGTTTAGGGTTTGAAGTCAATAGTCATACGACCACTTTTAGGGCAGCACAGCCTAATTCCTTTTGCTCATCCTCAGTATACTTAAATGACGGCAGTATATTAATTGCAGGAGGTAAGGATGAAGGTACCGCGACGGCATTATTAAACCCAAGCGTAAACCAGATGAGTCTGCCAGCCAGTATTATGACGCAGCCGCGCTGGTATTCGACCATGCTTAAATTACCAGATGGGCGTGCATTAATCATGGGTGGCATGTATCAGGATACCGAATCTGCATTAGCGAATGATCCTGATTCGGCACTTGACCTAGCTTCAGAAACCCCTGAGATTTATGAGTTTAATGCTAGTGCTGGCGAGTATGAGTGGCGGTCATTATTAGGCGTTAGAGGCAATGGTAGTACGATTGCTGATAATAGTCGCTTAGCCTTTGGGCCAGATTATTTACGTACGTCTTATCCACGAGCTTGGGTTGCTCCAAATGGGCTTGTATTTGGTATTTCTTCTGATCGCATGTGGTACTTAGATGTGAATGGCAATAATGGTAATGGTGAAATTATTGATGCAGGCCAATTTAAACCACCTTATAGTCAATTCAACCCTGTTAATGTTGGGCCACTTAGTACTGCTGTCATGTATGCGCCAGGGAAAATCTTGCAAGTAGGTGGAAATGGTGGACATGCAGCAGATGGATTGCCAGCTAGTAATATGGCAACAAAAATTGATATTAATGAGTTCACGCCAATTAAATCTGAAGAGCCTCTCATGACCTACCCTAGGCGATTTGGTAGTTCAATCGTGTTGGCTAATGGACAAGTCGTTGTCACAGGTGGAACAGGTAAAGGCAATGACCTTTATGAAGCGGACAACCAAGGTAATATCATTAATGATTTCAATGTATTAACTGCTGAAATTTGGACGGAAGGGTTAAATGATGCGCCAGGTGCTTGGCAATTGGGTGCAAATGCAACTAAAGCACGCTTTTATCATTCGATTACTTCTTTATTACCAAATGGCGTTATTTTGTCCACTGGCGGTGGAACGCCAGGGCCAGTGTTAAATAAAAATGCGGAAATTTATTATCCGCCTTATTTATTCGAAAATGTAAATGATGTCACGCAGTTAGCAAGCCGCCCTGTGATTAATGCGATTAGTGGGTTATCTCACTCACACAGTGGAACTATGCAGCTCGATATGATTTCAAGTGAAACGGTATCAGATTTAGTACTGATACGATTAAGTAATGCGACACATGCATTTAACCCAGGCCAACGGCGCATACCCTTAACATTTACCCAACTTAGTAACCGCTTAACGACAACAACACCTAATGCGAATACGGCACCACCTGGCTATTATCAACTAGTGGCTTTAAATGCTAGCGGCGTACCATCATTAGGCGTAGTGATTGCTATTGGACAAGATGTTGTGCCACCTAGTGTACCAACTGAGCCTTATACGCCAGTAGAAATTACCGATCAGATTAATGCGCCAATTATCAATGCAGGTGGGGTAGCTAACTTTACGTTGGCAGCGCAACCAGATATAACCTATAGTTGGAACTTTGGCGATGGCACACCAGATACAGTATTTTCTGAAACCCCTGATATCACGCATGTTTACGCAGAACCCGGTCTTTATATGGTGACGTTACGTGCAAAAGATGCTGATGACCTGATCTCATTCCGAACATTTTTACAAGCGGTAGCCACAACTAAAACCACATTGAAGCCAACGACTTCGAGTGCTATTGTTTTGGAAACAGTGAGTACTGGGTCAGATCGAATCTGGGTAGTGAACCCTGATAATGATTCAGTAAGTGTAATTGATGCTGACAGTAAAGCATTAATCTCAAACATTGATGTGGATGAATCTCCACGTAATATTGCTATCGGGCCTCATGGCAGAGTATGGGTAAGCAATAAAAAATCAGCCACAATTTCAATCATTAACCCAGCCACATTAACCATTGCTCAAACCGTCGCATTGCCACGGGCTTCTCAGCCGCATGGCATCATATTTTCACCTGATGGAAACAGTGTATTTGTTGTGCTGGAAGCAACAGGCCATTTACTCAAATTAAACGCTACAACAGGGGCACAAATTGCCAGCATTGATGTGGGGTTGCATGCACGACATTTGGCGGCAAGTGCAGACCTTGCTACTTTATTAGTATCTCGCTTTATTACGCCACCATTGCCAGGGGAGTCAACAGCAGTCGTTGATGTGGCACCAACCAATGGTGCTGAAATAGTGGTATTTAACCCAGCGACTATGACGGTTGTTAAAACAACTATTTTGCAACATAGTAATAAAACAGATGCAGAAACACAGGGTAGAGGCATTCCAAATTACCTTGCTTCACCGGCTATTTCACCAGATGGTACAACCGCATGGGTGCCATCTAAGCAAGATAATATTAAGCGTGGTGTATTACGTAATAATTTAAACCCAGACCTAAATTTAGATTTTCAAAATACAGTGCGTGCCATTAGCTCAAATATCAGTATGGAGACGCTTGAAGAAAGCTACGTGAAGCGTGTTGATTTTGATAATGCAAGTGTTGCCTCAGCCGCACTTTATCATCCAAGTGGCGTGTATTTATTTGTGGCACTTGAAACAAGCCGTGAAGTGGCAGTCGTGAATGCAATCACAGGATTTGAGTTATTTCGCATTGATGTAGGGCGTGCCCCGCAAGGCTTAAGTATTTCAAACGACGGCAATACACTATATGTGCAAGAATTTATGGATAGAAGTGTCAGTGTGTATGACTTAACCCCACTGACACAACAAGGTTTATTGAAGACCAACTTTTCAAATATTATCTTTACTGTTGCAACAGAGAAACTGCCTGCGAATGTCGTGATTGGTAAACAGTTTTTCTATGATGCAAAAGATCCGCGTTTAGCCAAAGATAGTTATATGAGTTGTGCCTCTTGTCATAACGATGGTGGGCATGATGGCCGTGTGTGGGATATGACCGGTTTTGGTGAAGGCTTGCGTAACACGATTGATTTGCGAGGTCGTTCAGGGATGGGGCATGGTTTCTTACACTGGTCTGCCAACTTTGATGAAGTACAAGATTTTGAAAAACAAATTCGCGCGCTTGCGGGTGGAACAGGGCTGATGGCAGACGCTGACTTTAATGCCGGCACGCGAAGCGAACCATTAGGTGATGCAAAAGCAGGCATTAGTCCAGCGTTAGATAGTTTAGCTACGTATGTAACATCACTCAATACTTTTGCTAAAAACCCAAATCGTAATCCAGACAGTACGCTGACTAATAATGCGCAACTAGGTAATACGCTATTTAATAATCAATGTGTTAGTTGCCATAGTGGTGTGAAGCTGACAAATAGTTTGAATGCTTCTACCCTGAAAGATATTGGCACGATCAAACCGAGCAGTGGTCAGCGTTTAAGTGGCGCACTGACTGGTATTGATGTGCCAACATTACGCGGTGTGTGGGCAACAGCCCCTTACTTGCATGACGGCAGTGCCAGCAATATTACTGCCGCGATACAAGCACACAGTAATAATAGTTTGAATTTAAATGCCCCTAGCGAAGCGAACTATATTAGCCCAGTAGATTTAGCCAATATTGTTGACTACGTTGCCCAACTTGGGTCAGATAAAGAAGAAGACCCAGCGCAAATAGGTGCGTGGAATTTTAATGAAAATACTGGTAATACAACCATCGACAGCTCAGGTTTTGACCAAACATTGCAATTGAATAATGTGACATGGACTGCAGGAAAAGTAGGGGCTGCAGGGCAGTTTAATGGTAGTAATGCCAGTGGTGCACCAAGTGCACCAGCATTAATAGATACAACAGAAAGTTATACAGTCGCGGCTTGGGTTAAGTTAGATACGCTTAATGGCTGGCGTACGATTATTAATCAAGATGGTGAAAAGGTCAGTGGCTTCTGG
>JAWUXH010000039.1:0-24605 GCA_034111445.1 Methylophilaceae bacterium
GGCTGAATCCCTTCGGTTGGCTCATCAAGCAGTAAGACTTTAGGGTTAGTCACCAAAGCACGGGCAATGGCTAATTGCTGCTGTTGCCCGCCAGACAAGTTACCGCCCTTACGGTGTTTCATTTCAAATAGCACAGGGAAAAGCGCATAAATATCTTCAGGTATCTCATTAAATTTCGCGTTACTCAAACCCGTTTTAATATTCTCTTCCACCGTCATGCCCGGGAATATCATTCTGCCCTGCGGCACGTAAGCCAAGCCTTTCATCACGCGGCTATGGCTTTCATCGCCTTGTACACTTTCACCATCAATAGTGGCTTTAGTGGATGTACTAGGCAAAATACCCATGAGGGATTTAAACAAGGTTGTTTTACCCATGCCGTTGCGGCCCATAATGGCTAGTGTTTCATTTTTTCTTGCGCTAAAGTTAAGGCCGTGTATTACTTGACTTTGGCCATAACTCACTTCTAGATTTTCGATTTCAATCATCTTGTCATCTCCTCAATTAATGGCCTAAATACACTTCAATCACATCTTTATTGGCTTGTACTGCATCCATTGTGCCTTCAGCCAAAATCTTACCCTGATGTAACACTGTCACTTTATCTGCAATCTTTTTCACAAATTCCATGTCGTGTTCAATCACCAGTACAGAGCGATTGCTTGAGATTATCCGTAACAATTCAGCCGTTTGATCACGCTCTTTCGCACTCATCCCCGCCACTGGCTCATCTAACATCAATAATTTGGGGTTTTGCATGAGTAGCATGCCAATTTCTAACCATTGTTTTTGGCCGTGACTCAGTAGTGCGGCTTCCATGTCTAAAAAGTCTGTCAGCATAATTTCACCAGCAATTTTCATCACTTGGTCATCTACTGCTTTCGTGCGTTTAAAGAACAAGGCTTTAAACACGTTACGCCCTTGCGGGTATGACATTTCCAAGTTTTGGTCGACGGTTAAGTTTTCATAAATTGATGGTGTTTGAAATTTACGGCCCACGCCAGCACGCACAATTTCATGCTCTGCCATGGCGGTTAACTCTTTGTCCATAAATTTAATCGTGCCTTCAGTAGATTTGGTTTTACCGCAAATCAAATCCAGTACGGTGGTTTTACCCGCGCCGTTAGGGCCAATTACCACGCGCAACTCATTTTCTTCGATATACATATTGAGGCTATCGACTGCTTTGAAGCCATCAAAGGATACGGTTAAGTCTTCTACCGCTAACACTATGTCTTTTTTTGCACTCATGGTTATGCTCCTTCCACTGTTGCTGGCTTGTCATCTGGCTCATTAAATTTATTTAAGAATGGTATTTTCTTAGACCATTTTTCGTAAACACCAGCAATACCGTCTGGGAAGAACATCACCACTGTGATAAATAAACCACCCATAAAGAACAACCATAATTCAGGGAACGACTCTGAGAAGAAGGTTTTTCCATAGTTCACAAATAAGGTGCCATACACCGCACCGATTAATGATGCACGGCCACCCACTGCACAGAAAATCACCATTTCAATCGATGGGACAATGCCGATGAATGAAGCTGACATAAATCCAACTTGCAAGGTGAACATCGCGCCACCAATCGCTGAGATCATCGCCGCTAATACAAAGATAAAGATTTTATAGTTTGAAACATCGTAGCCTGAGAACCGTACGCGTTCTTCTTTATCACGCATGGCTAATAACACCATGCCAAACTTACTAGACAACACATAGCGTGAAACCATAATCACACCGAACAATAAGAATGCATTGAGGAAGTAAAGAATATATTGCGCACTATCCTCACGTGTATCCCAACCCCATACTGTTTTCAAATCAGTAATCCCATTCACACCGCCCGTATAACCTTGTTGACCGACAATTAAAATGGTTAAGATTAAGGCAATGGCTTGCGTAATAATCGCGAAGTACACACCGCCTACACGGCGCTTAAACATCGCATAACCAATAAAGTAAGCAAAAAATGCTGGCACTACAAATATCGCAATAATGGTCAAGGGCAAGCTTTGAAAGGGGAGCCACATGAGTGGCAACTCTGTAATTTGATTCCAATCCATAAAGTCTGGAATGCCCGGCGTGGTTTGAATTTTAGTGGAAATGGGATCGGATGCTTCGATCTTCATAAACATCGCCATGGCATAACCGCCAAGGCCAAAGAATATCCCTTGCCCTAAACTTAAAATACCGCCATTACCCCATAACAACACCAAACTCACTGCCACAAAGGCATAGGTTAAGTATTTACCCGCTAGGTTTAAACGAAAGATGTCTAACCCCAGCGGCATGATGACCAAGATCAGCAGCGCAAGGACAGCAAGTCCTAATGCCCCCTTCTTGCCGCCTAATAATCTACTTGCGAGTGTGTTCATATCACTATCTCCTTAAAATATTGCTAAACCGTTACTTAATGCTTACTTACGCAGTTTTGAAGCGAACAGACCTTCTGGTTTCATCATCAAGATACCGACGATGACTAGTAAGGTTGTTACCTTGCCCATTGAACTACTCATGAAGAACTGTAGGATTGATTGCGCTTGTGCAATACCGAACGCTGAAGCAATCGTACCGATTAAGCTACCTGCACCACCGAACACCACAACCATGAAACTATCCACGATATAGAGTGAGCCACTGGTTGGGCCAGTTGAAGCAATAGTGGTAAACGCCGCACCAGCAATCCCTGCAATACCGCAACCTAATGCGTAAGTCATGCGATCCACTTTTTTAGTATTAATACCTACCGCACCAGCCAGTGTGCGATTTTGAACAGTCGCGCGCAGTTTCAAGCCATGATTCGACTTAAACATAAAGAGGTAAACAAGGAAGGTGACGAGTGTTGATAAGAACAATACGAACACACCGTTAATTGGAATATCAATAAACTCTGTGACTGAGAATGCCCCTAATAACCAATCTGGTAGGTCTGCACTCACTTCTTTTGCACCGAAGCTTGAAGGGAATATTTGCTGCATGACTAGACTTAATCCCCATGTCGCTAACAGCGTATCGAGTGGTCGATGGTAGAGGTGCCGGATCATCACATACTCGACAATGTATCCAATGACGAATGCAATCATGAATGAAAGAATAATCGCGAATATAAAATACGAGTCGACAAAACCATGCGTTGTTGCAAACTTTGATAGCAACACAGTGGTATACGCGCCAATGGTCATAAACTCACCATGCGCCATGTTAATCACACCCATTTGACCAAAAATAACCGCCAAACCCAGTGCCATTAGTAACAATACTGCGAACATGCTGAGGCCGGAAAAGCCTTGCATGACCATAATATTGCCCAAATCTGCCATTGAATAACCAAACATACAGGACCTCCTTTTACATTAAAATCGAATCAAACTTATCTGCTTTTCTAAAACAACTACTTAAGTGTTATGTGTATTGAACAGCTTTAGAAAAGCAAACTAAATTGGTTTGAAATTTAGTTTGCTAATCGCGTTAGCAGTCAAGGCTGCTAACGCTAACAATCAACTACTGATAACCTTTTGGGAATGGATCAGGTTTGATGTACTCAGACGTATAAACCACGTCAACTTGTCCATCTTTTTTCCATTTACCAATACGTAACTTAGTCGTTAAGTGATGATTTTCCTCAACAGTCACCGGGCCTTCTGGTGCATTTTTCATCACATAGCCAGGTAATGCTGCTTGTACTTTATCGACATCAAAACTACCTGCACGCTCAACCGCTGCTTTGTATAACCAAGGGCCTAAATACGCCGCTTGTGTTACATCACCAATCACCGCATCTTTACCCCAACGTTTTTTAAACGCTGCAACAAATTTTAAATTTTCAGGATTTGTTTGAGATTGGAAATATTTCATGGCTGAGTAGAAGCCTTCTAAGTTTTCACCACCAATACCAAGCACTTCATCTTCAGTCACTGAAATGGTTAACATGGTTTGTTTTTTAGAGTTCAAACCAGCCGCGTTTAGTTGTTTAAACCAAGCCACGTTAGAACCACCAACAATCGCTGCGTAAATCACATCAGGACGCTTAAGTTTGATTTTGTTAATCACTGAACCAAATTGTGTGTCACCTAAAGCGATGTACTCTTCACCAACCACCTTACCTTTTAGGTTGCGCTCAATATGCTTACGCGCAATTTTCATTGCCGTACGAGGCCAGATGTAATCAGAACCGATTAGGTAGAATTTTTTCGCTTGTTTCTCTTTAGCGATCCAATCTAAACCAGCAAGAATCTGCTGTGTAGCCTCTTGACCTGTATAGAATACGTTTTTAGATTGCTCTAAACCCTCGTAGAAAGTTGGGTAAAACAATAGTCCGTTTTCTTTTTCGAAAACAGGTAAAGCCGCTTTACGTGAAGCAGATGTCCAGCAGCCCATTACCGCAGCCACTTTGTCTCTCACGAGTAGTTTTTTTGCCTTTTCAGCAAACGTTGGCCAGTCAGAGGCGCCATCTTCTTGAATCACTTTAATCTTACGACCCAAAATACCGCCCATGGCATTAATTTGCTCAATCGCTAATTTCTCAGCTTGAATTGAACCTGTTTCACTAATCGCCATCGTACCGGTGGCTGAGTGCAAGATACCCACTGTGACTTCTTTATCTGTGACTGCTAGACCAGTTGTCATCACTTTTGCAGTTGATGTATCTGCTGCAATTGCACTGGTAGACAAGATACCAGCCGCTAAAAGTGAAGTGACTAATGCACCGCCCACTTTCATAAATCCACGTCTATTTGAGTTACTCATTACCTATCTCCTTAATTAAAAAAACAAAAAAAACTCATTACTACTCTTTAAAACTACAACTCAATTCTTAATGCGATAACATCCAAGGCCTTGCGGTCTTTTTAGTGTGCATTTGCAAAGCGGGGTGCCCCGTTTTGGCATCCATTTTGCCGCCCCCGTTTGAATTGCATGTGTGTGCGCCTGAGCAACCACAACTCGACCGTGTTTTGAAGTTAGGCGCATGCGCCGACTTCTCATTACGTTCATAAGCAATGCGGTCAGTCTTGGCCATCACAGCCAACGTCGGTGCAGATAAAATGCGCTCACTTACCTCACCACACGCATCGCAATTCGCTGATAAATGGGACTCACTCATTTTGCGTAGCGAAGTAAACACCCCACACGATTCACACTCATATTCATACAATGGCATCTTGGTTCTCCTTAACTACTGGTTTTGGCTGTATCAACACCTGGCGTCACCATAATCTGTGGCCCATCAGCGTTAGGATTAATATCAAAACTAAATATTTCAGAAGGCAGCCATAAGGTTGCGCAAGCATTTGGAATATCCACTACCCCGCTGATATGACCTTCTACTGGTGCGGTTCCTAAAATGGATAAGGCTTGTGCGCCGGTGTAGCCAAATTTCTTGAGGTATTCAATGGCATTTAAACAAGCTTGACGATACGCAACGGTGACATCCATATAATGTTGCTTGCCATGCTCATCCACTGAAATACCTTCAAAAATCACATAATCTTTGTAAGTTGGTGTGAGGACACTTGGCTTAAAGATTGGGTTTTTAACGCCATATTTCTTCATACCATCTTTAATGAGGCTGACTTTAATATCTAAGTAGCCAGCCATTTCAATCGCACCACAGAAAGTGATTTCACCATCGCCTTGTGAAAAGTGAAGGTCACCCATTGAAAGGCCACCATCTTTCACATACACCGGGAAGTAAACGGTAGAGCCTTTGGTTAAGTTCTTAATGTCACAGTTACCACCGTGCTCACGTGGTGGTACAGTCCGTGCGCCTTCGGCTTTTGCTCTTTCTGCCGCTTCACCTGTTAATTTACCTACTACCGCAGATTTAACCTCTGGTGGGCAAGCTAATGGTGGTACACGATCAGGCTCAGTCGCGATCAAACCTGTTTCACGTTCATTCCATGTTTCTAATAACTCTTTAGATGGTAGGCAACCGATTAAACCCGGGTGCATAATGCCGGCAAACTTCACATCTGGTATGTGGCGTGATGTTGTGTAAATACCGTGAAAATCCCAAATCGATTTACGTGCTTCTGGGTAATGCTCATCTAAAAATCCACCGCCATTTTCTTTTGCAAAAATACCGTTAAAGCCCCATTGGCTTTCTTCAAACGTACCAACGTCTAAAATCTCAACTACCATCAAATCGCCCGGCTCAGCGCCTTCAACACCGATTGGGCCACTTAAGTAATGCACTTGTGTTAAATCGACATCACGCACATCATCAGCGCTATCGTTGTTGCCAATTTGGCCGCCAGTCCAGTCCATACATTCCACACGGAACTCATCACCAGGTTTCACCATTGCGATCATTGGAATATCAGGATGCCAACGATTATGAATCTGCCCCTCTTGCTCCCAAGGCTTCTTGTCTAAATCTAACTTAACGAGTGTTTTCATCAGTTTCCCCTACACAAATTTTGTTTAAATACTTTATAGAAAGTGCTGCTTCTCATATGTCAAACCTTTGCATTTGAAATACTGAAACATACAAAGCGTTTTTCAATGTTGATAGATTATGGTGTTGGGGGTCTGATTGAAATACGTCAAAGTGCGTATATGATTTATGAAACGTTGCTTGAAATGTATGCTAATTTTTAAGCATGTAATTTCGCATGCAAGAGAGCACTTAAAATGGGTATAAAACAACTCACATTAGCAGCACTATTAATCAGCACATCAATCAATGGTTTAGCGGAGGATTGGACATCGATCATCACCAAACCGAACTATGAAATTCAGGTGGACCTTGACTCATACAATACGGCTGACGGTTACCCTTACATCATCACCAAAACACGTTTTAATGACGCACAGGCACTGAATCAAGGGGCAAGCAAGGTTACCTATGCGTATCACGTTAAACGCACACAATTTAACTGCAACAAGCCGCTGTATAAGGTGTCATCCACCACTTTTTTCAACACTCAAGATAAACAAGTCTCAACTACCCCGCCACAAACAGCATTCACTACAATAGAACAAGGCACTGATGAATTTTCAGTAGGTCAGTTGGTTTGCCAAGTCCATAGAATGGTTGGTGGCCAATAAACTGGCCGTTAAATAATACTGCGTGCGTGAAGCATCCATTCCCGCACGCAAATATCGTTAATTTAGACAAAAAAAGGCACCTACATAATCACAATAGTAGGTGCCTATAAAGGTCAAACTTTGGAGTCAAACATTACTACTTAAAACTGGAACTGCATCGTCAGATTAAATGCATTTGAGTCTGTACCACCATCTACTTTAGTATCTGAATAAGCGGCTGTAATGAGTGCGTTATATGGCGCGATAATGTAGTTAGCACCAACCTCAACTTTCTTGGTTTCAACGTTATTATCCGCATCAAATGCTTGGTAACGCACAAATGGCATTAACTTACCCCAACCCATTGATGAGTTAAGTAAATAACCCAAACCGACAGCATAAGCATCACCCTGTTCAGCTAAGAACACATCATCAGTATCGTAATCATAGTAAGCTGCTTCAAGTGATAAGGTGCCTGCGCCGACATTCTTTTTTTCCATTAAGAAATCAACACTCACATTTGTATAATCTCCGACTGCCGTTGCACTAATCGAACCATCACCTTTTTGCTTCGCAGAAACACCAATCGCTAAGATATCTTTAGCACCAAAATAGTTACCAGTACCGTAGTAGCCAGGCTCTGCGTCCCAAAAGTCATACTGAACACGACCGGCATACATTAAGTCATCATCAGCACCTAGCGCTTTAGCTGCATCGCTGCCTTCTGATTGGGCATCTACACCACTAAACCTAAAAATATTATTACCTTCAAACGCACCAAATGAAATCGCTAAATGGTCGTCCATCAAGCTAGAAACAAGCGCGACACCTTCATCACGACCAATCGTGCCGCCGTTCCAACCATAACGCGATGCAATGTTAGCCCAGTAGCCACCACCCATTGAGTAGTAAGGGACTGCCATGTTTGCACGATCACTAGGTGGTAAGAAACGACCAGCCCAAATTGCAACCTGAGGCGTTACTTGGATTTGCACATTAGCATCAATCACTTCCCAACTACCACCGGTCCCTGTTTTCTCAGTATTAACCATGCCTTTGATGTATTTATTCATAGAGCCAGATAAATACAAACGGGTACTGCCTAAACTAAAATCACTTGAACGGTCATCACCGTTGTCAGCACCATCTTCGACTGAGCTATAGCCCGCGATCATACCAAAACCCACACTAATAGATTTGTCCTCGCCAAATGTAATGGTGCCACCAGCATTCGCTAATGGTGCCGCTAGTGCTGACGCCACTGCAAACATCATCATGCTATTTTTAAGTTTGAATGTCATTTCCCTGCTCCTTATTAATTAAACAAAACTACTTAGATTCACTTACTGCTAAATACAACAATTGAGTTAACAGTTGCTAGATTAGCGATCAGGCCCGCACTCGCCTATACGTCAAATTGCGTACCCCTGCTTAGCGAGGTTTGAAACGACATGTGATAACTTCTGACTATGGAATATACAAACAAGGAGTGAATAACATGAAACGCATTTTTTCACTGGGCATCATCAGCCTATTGCTAGCCAGTTGTGGTGGTGAGTTATCGTACAAACGTGGGGCGACCCCAAGGGATTTAGCCGCGGCTAAAAGCACCTGTAAAGGGCAAGGGTTAGAAAAACAAGAAGACATTGCACTATGCCTAGAAAACAATGGTTGGAATGTCAGTCAGCTAGATGACTTAGAGTTGTTTGCCGTCATCAAACCCACTGATAACCGCTCAACCGAAGCAAATGAAAATAGTGCTTTTGTAATGGTCAAAAAAGAAGAAGTTTCTCAAAACACCAAATCTGAAAAAGAGTCTATAAACGACACTAAAACACCAGCACAAACAGAGACAGAAAGTACAGCTAGTAAAGCAAATGTTGCTACTAAACCAGTAGCAAAACAAACGGCTAAAGATCCGCTAACCATCTACAAAGTAAGCTCTTGGTGGAAGTTTGGTTCATCAGCATCCATGCTCGAAGCACAAACTAATGCATGCGTAGCTGAACTAGGTGAGGCACACAAACCAAACTATGAAACTAAGGAGGTCACTAGGGGCTTGGTAGTGTGTTTATATAAAAAAGGTTGGAAAGCACTTAAAACTAAATAACAAAAAAGGGTACTCTTAACGAGTACCCTTTTTAAGTGTCTTGGCTCCTCAACCTGGGCTCGAACCAGGGACACATGGATTAACAGTTTCAAATATCAACTAATTTAATATGATTTGTGCTCGCCCTGACTCTCCAAGTATCGTATTAAACCGTCAAAATCGTCACGCTAGAAATTGAATTAATATTTATTCTAGTGCAAATAAAGCACTGAACACTAATGGTTAAACTAGTTGTTATTTGGTTATACGGAAACATGTTATTAAATATTCAGCCTGTCCCAATTAACTAATAGCTATAAATCTTAGGTTGCTTATTTTTCATTTAAACTAATTTAATCAAATAAAGTTTTGTGATGATAAATTTATTAATCAGTCTCTATTGATTGCTCCGAGTATATCCTGACCGTTTCCTGACAAATGTTGGTCTTGCTTAGGCAATACGTCAGATACTATTTCCAGTTTTTTCCATTCTGGATCTGGTGTTTTACAAGTTTTTTTAGGAACGAATTTAGATTCTTCAATTAGCTCCATTTTGTGAATATATCGTGGACAGTTAGGAAATGTTTCACGTATTGCAACCCTAATAATGACAGTGGCACCTTCCCAATTTGACAGTAATGGATCCTCTTTAGTAATGCTAGCTTTACCATTTACACGAACACGAGCTTGGCGCTCAAAATCGATGAATAGCAAACCGACTTCTCCATTAACTAATACATTCCCAGCTGACATAAACATTCCATTACCATCATAGATGGGGAATGCTAAGGTTGTTTCATCTAGGACCTTAACCAATCCAACCTCCCCTCCTTTATAGGAACAATTCGCTTGACCTTTATCATCAACAGTTGCAAGAAAAAACATATTTCTTGCTTCAATGAATGCTGTATCTTCTAATGAAAGAACTGGTTGAATAATACCTTCTTCTAAGCGATCAGCTAAAGGGCGTGTGCCGAACTCATCTTGCAACTTGCGATTACCTTCATGAAAATACTCCATTAATGTTCCTTTTAAAATTATATATGCACCATAAATTAGATGCTTTAGATACCCTGTTTCAACCCAAACTTGAGCAATTTTATTTTCGGCGGCAAATTTCCCATTAGTATTAGCTGGAAGCCGTAGCCAAGAGTGATTTATCAATACATAGCTCCCCACCCTAACTACCATTTAACACTAATAATTCAGTGCAGCCAAATGTTTTTAATGCAATAGTTAAATAGAGCTACAACATTTCGATGTACTCATTTTCACGTACGTCATGTGGCAAGTATTGTTATTACAA
The DNA here is from genome assembly GCA_034111445.1 of Methylophilaceae bacterium. Classification (GTDB taxonomy): domain Bacteria; phylum Pseudomonadota; class Gammaproteobacteria; order Burkholderiales; family Methylophilaceae; genus Methylotenera. Next base: position 10,428 of record JAWUXH010000039.1, read on the forward strand.
GTGCAACACGCGCATTAGCAAATGTGCAGACTTGTGTAAACCTAAATCCATACTGATGCAAAAACTTGATACCACTGTAATTTCCACTCTTATAGACAAGTTTTTTACGCCTGAACGTATTTGCACAATGATGGCTGAAATGCGTAAACACTACCATACTTCACAAGCTAATCAATCATCGCGCCTCAAGCCATTACAGAAAGAACTGGAATCTCTCAAGTTGAGGTCTGAAAGACTGTATGAAGCTGTTGAGAAAGGTTTCTTACCAATGGATGAAACACTACAAGAACGCGCGCATAAGATACAAGCAAGACGGCAAGAAGTACTGCTAGAAATTGCAGGCTTAAAACGTGCAAAACAAATGCCTACTGATTTACTCAAACCTAAGAATATTGCGGCATTCACTAAAGCCATTACAACAAAGTTATTAGATACAAACTCACGCTTTGCAAAGGACTATTTGAAGCTGTTAATTAAGGAAATTAAGATCGAGGGTAAGGTTGCAACGATAACAGGTAGTTATAACGCTTTAGCAACTGCTATTGCAGAAACAAAAAAGGACACTCATAGAGTGCCCACTTTTGTATATGTTTGGCTCCTCAACCTGGGCTCGAACCAGGGACACATGGATTAACAGTCCATTGCTCTACCAACTGAGCTATTGAGGAATTGGTGAAGTCGAGATATTACGTATTTGAGCGCACGAGGTCAACACCTTTTTTCATAAAAATGACAATTTTATTATTTTTATGAAAGTGCCTTTTGAATGCGGTCTAAAGCAGACTCTAGATTTTCCATTGATGTGGCAAATGAAACTCTGAAATAACCTTCAGCACCAAAGGCTGAACCCGGCACTACCGCTACATCAAACTGCTCTAGCAAGTATTCTGCTAGTGCCATGTCGTTGGCTGCTGTAATGGTGCCTGCCTCAAAAAGTGCTTTAATTGCACCACGCGCATCAGGGAATGCATAGAATGCGCCGCCAGCCATTAAGCAACTTAAACCTGGCATGCTATTGAAACGATCAACCACATATTGGTGGCGCGCTTTAAAGGCTGTTACCATTGGGGTAATACATTCTTGCGGGCCTTCAAGCGCCGCTTGTGCAGCCACTTGTGAAATAGAGGTTGGGTTACTGGTTGATTGCGATTGCAATATACCCATGGCCTTAATAATATTAGCAGGGCCAGCAGCATAACCAATACGCCAACCTGTCATTGAGTAAGCTTTTGAAACACCATTAAGCACAATGCAACGATCTTTAAGCGCTGGTGTTGCGTTTAGAATGTTATAAAACTTTTCACCCGTTAAGTTCACGTGTTCGTACATATCATCTGTGGCTACGATCACTTTTGGGTGCTTAAGCAACACTTCACCTAAGGCTTTTAATTCAGCTAATGTATACACTGCACCTGTTGGGTTTGAAGGTGAGTTAATCATAAACACTTTTGTTTTTGGCGTAATCGCCGCTTCCAATTGTGCTGGTGTAATTTTAAAGCCCTGCTCAATCCCGCATTGCACAATGATTGGTGTTGCTTCTGCCACCAAGGCAATATCGGCGTACGATACCCAATATGGGGCAGGCACAATCACTTCATCGCCTTTATCGAGCACGGCTAGGCAAAGGTTGAAAATGGTTTGCTTACCACCTACCCCTACAATCACTTCATTCATTGCATAGTCAAAGCCGTTATCTACTTTAAACTTATTGATAATGGCTTTTTTAAGGCCAGGAATACCTGTCACTGGTGTGTATTTGGTAAAACCATCATCAATGGCTTTTTTAGCTGCATCTTTGATATGTTGTGGGGTATCAAAGTCTGGTTCACCGGCCGCTAGTCCAATAATTGGGCGACCTTCAGCCTTATATTTACCTGCTTTTGCAGTAATAGCGAGTGTTGGCGATTCTTTAATTGCTTGAATACGTTGTGATAATACTAATGATTGTGACAAAATATGCTTCCTAAAGACGATTTTTGTGTATTTTTAATTGCTAGACATTTTACGCATAAACGCCATAATTAGGAATGCCTGTAAGTGATTAATTTCGCTAGAAAAATATGTCCAATAATAATTAAAATGAGAAAAAACCATGTTTGATGTTGATAGTGACCTGCCCATTGGCTTAATTGCCACCATTTTAGGCTCCTACTTTTGGCTGATGTTTTTGCGTAAAAGAGATAAGTATGAACCTGAGCCAATGCACTCTCTACTATATGTATTGATTATTGGCGGTGCGGCAAGTACATTTTTTGCCAGCCTAGGTAACGGCTACTGGAATAGTTTAAGTGATTTAAAATTTAGCGAGGTACTAGCTAGCAATGGTGACATTGCATTAAGCAGTGTATTAGTTTTATTTATGCCTTCTGCTTTTATTGAAGAAATATGTAAATACACAGTCGCCTTTTTGCTCATCCGCAATAACAAACAGGTAAATGAACCAGTCGACGGCATCATTTACGCCATTGCAGTTGGTTTGGGCTTCTCATTATTTGAAAATATTTTATATGCAGAGCAGTTTGGTGATTTGATCGTATTCCCGCGATTAATATTTGCAGTCCCCTTACACATGGCAACAGCCGCCATTTGGGGCATGTATCTATCTAGAGCGTATATGCAACAGAAGAATTTTGTGTACTTTAACGGTTTCCCATTGATGATACTGGCTGTTATCTTGCACGGATTATGGAATTCATCATCAGTTGCCCTAGGTGGCGCGTTTTACCTACTTGCGCCATTTGTACTCATGATTTGCTTAAAGCGGACCGATGCTTTTATTGAAAAAATGCACGAGCACTCACCTTTTAAATAATGCTAAGGCTTGGTTGCTAGTAGTGCATCTAAAATGCTAGCAACTGAATATTTAATGTTATCAGGCACGTAACCGCCTTCAAGCACATACACAATGCGATTATTACCATGCGGCTGGGCAATGGTTAACAACGCCTTTGTAATAGCCCCATAGCCTGCATGACTATAGTTAAGGCCACCCAGCAAGTCACCTGCATGAGAGTCAAAACCAGCAGAGACTAATATAAATTCAGGCTTGAAGGTTTTCATGGCTGGCATTAATTGCGCATTCATCGCTTTTAAAATGACGCGCTCATCCGCACCTGCTGGCACTGGTACATTTAACGTTGTGCCAGCGCCCTTTCCACTCCCTACTTCATTTCTTGTGCCGGTTCCAGGATAAAGTGGACTTTGGTGTGCACTGAAATAATAGACCGATTCATCCTCATAAAAAATATCCTGCGTACCATTGCCGTGGTGCACATCAAAATCAACAATTAATATCCGCTTAATGCCATATTTTTGTTGCAAATATTTCGCGGAAACGGCTACGTTGTTGTACACACAAAAGCCCATCCCACGTGAAGTAGTTGCATGATGGCCGGGCGGCCTAACTAGTGCAAAGGCCGCCGTCGCATGGCCAGTCATCACCTCATCCACCCCGGCTATTGCGGCGCCAGCCGCTAGTTTTGCAACGGCATTGGTTTTAGTTGAAATAACCGTATCGCCAGTACTTAACACCGCAACGCCTTGCTTTACCAAACTGACTTCTTGTTCAACCAAACTTAAATAGTCTGCGGAATGTACCCTTCGCAAGGCGCTCAATGATGCTTGCTTAAATGATGGCCAATATAATTGTTTGGCGCCACCATAGTCGGCACGCAAGTGCTGAACAACAGATGCTAATCTTTCAGGCCGCTCTGGGTGACCAGCACCCGTTTGATGCAACAAGAGTAGATCATCATAAAGAATCGCAACGCGTCCAGCTTCACTACGTACACTCTCCCCGCCTAATACTTGAGTGCTTAAAGCTCCCAATAGCAATACAAACAACCAGATTATTTTATACAAAAAACTTCCTTTTTTTCTGTCATTGTTATCAGGTATAGATTAACACCGTACCGCCATTTCCTTATATTTTGTGCAACCAACCCTCACTACAATCAATTTTTTACAGTTTGGAGCTAACAAAGTCAAAATGTTCTCGTAAATCTTGTCATTATTTAAGGTGTAACAGTGACTAAATAATTAAATTTGTCGTATGATTATTAACAATACAAGATCAACAAGCGAAACAATAAAATGAAAAGCGTTTTAATTGCAAATACTAAAGGGGGTTGCGGCAAAACCACGCTTGCAACTAATCTTGCCGGCTATTTAGCATCAATTGGTAATACCGTTGCAATTGCTGACCTTGACCGCCAGAAATCATCAACCCACTGGATTAAACGCAGGCCAGCCAATGTTGGAAAAATTGATGTTAACAGTAAGCTTGATAGAGCTAAGAAGTTAGATTGGTTAGTCATTGACTCGCCTGCTGGCATTCGGAACGAAAAGCTTAAAGAGTCAGTGAAGTTAGCAGACTGCATTATTGTACCGCTGCAACCATCCGCATTTGATCGTGGTGCAACACAAAATTTTTTAGATATTTTGGTTGAAGAAAAAGCAGTACGTAAAGAGAAAACATTTGTAGCGCTAGTTGGTATGCGTGTGAATAGTAGAACCAATGCTGCCAGCAGCTTAAACGAATATATGGAAACAACAGGCTTTCCGATTCTGACCCATATTAGAAATGCTCAAGTTTATGCAACCGCTGCTGAACTTGGTTTAAGCATTTTTGATATGCGCGAAACAACGGTTAAGCAAGATTTAGAACAATGGCGATCAATCACTGATTGGGTCATTGGCTTTAACACTTGAGATTGAAGATAAAAATTGTAAGAATGGCGCCACAAAATAAAAATGATCAATGAGGCAGCTTAAATGCCGCACCACAAATCGTTCATCAAAGACAAACCAGCTTAATATTTTAAAGCCATAAAAAAAGCGCTCAAACAAGAGCGCTTTTTTTAATTTAAACCGTCAACACTTAATTAATAGCGTTTTCTCGGTGTAAATGTATGGCCGTTATTTTCAATGTGTCTGAAAGTAATACGACCATTATTAATATCATAAGGTGATAACTCTAAAGTTACTTTATCACCTGCTAAAATTCTAATATGATTCTTTTTCATTTTACCGCCAGTGTAAGCCACTAAACTGTGACCATTATCTAACGTTACACGGTAGCGTGAATCCGGTAGGATTTCATCAACCACGCCACTCATTTCAATTAATTCTTCTTTTGCCAAACTTATCTCTCCAAAATTATCTATATATACATTGCCTTATAGGAATTTAAGAAAACAGCAAACAAATATTTAATTTACTAGTGCATTAATTCCATTCTGCGCAACAAAACGTATCCCTACTATTATAACACTCGCAAGCACTACAATCAATTCCACATAAGGAAATTGAACCATTCCGCCAGGAATCCTAGTAAATTCACCTAATTTACAACAAATATTAACTATTTACCCATTAAATACCTTTAACGCTTGACATGCCTGCCAATACCCCGTAAAAAGTAGGTTCGGTGTTTGGATGTTTAATATTGTTACGTTGTAAGACTAATTATTTTAAAAAACCCAATCTTTTCGGGTGCCTCCCATTTTTAAAGTATGGAATATAATATGGCTACAGGTTTAGTTAAATGGTTTAATGATTCAAAAGGTTTTGGATTTATTACTCCTGACGAAGGTGGAGACGATTTATTCGCTCATTTCTCAGCAATTGTTGACAGCGGTTACAAAAGCTTAAAAGAAAATGATCGTGTAAGTTTTGACATTACAGAAGGTCCTAAAGGTAAACAAGCTTCAAACATCCAAAAAGCTTAATATCTTAGGTATCTTTTAGATACGAAAAATGACCCTTTTAGGGTCATTTTTTTTGACACTACCAAATGAAATTATTTAAAGGGAAGAAAAGCACACATGGTACTCACTGAAGTGATTGGCTTTATTGCCGCCTGCTTAACAACACTTGCATTCATACCGCAAGCGCACCACTCATGGAGCACGAGAGACTTGTCTGGCATCTCACTGCCGATGTACAGCCTTTTCAGCTTAGGCGTATTCTTTTGGCTAATCTACGGCCTGATGATTACTAGCTGGCCAATCATTATTGCTAACATCATCACGTTAATACTCGCTTCTGTTGTTTTATTTTTAAAAATAAAATCGAAACAATAATCACAACACACATCAATACCACGATTTAGTGTCTTGGTAACTTATACACCAACACATTATCGCCTGCGGTAAACCCAAATATTGAGTTACCTCCCGCAGCCACTGCAACATACTGCTCACCATCCACTGCATAAGTAATTGGTGGCGCATTGACCCCAGCATCGACATCAGCCTGCCACAACAACTCACCACTGGCACTATTGTAAGCATTGAAGTGTCCATCCCCCTCACCAGTAAAGACTAAACCAGCATCGGTCAGCAGTACGCCGCCCAATAAAGGTTCAGCAGTCTTTACTTGCCAACGAATACTGCCATTACTTAAATCAATTGCTGACAGCGTTCCCCATCGTGGGTCCTTTGTTGGCTCTGAAGCAGCATAGCGAATGGCTTTTTTACCATTACTGGCAGACTCTTCAACCAAAGTATATTTAATCGGGGAATGTATACCCGCTACGTAACTTAATTGATTCACTTCATCAACTGCACTCGGACTCCAATTAGAGCCACCCAAAATACCCGGGTACAACACCGTGCCAGTGGCTGTTGCTTTTGCGAATAAGTTTTTTTGTGGCACAAAAGCATCTGACTTAAGGAGCAATTCACCTGTTACGCGATCATTCACGTAATACCAACCGGTTTTACCGGCCTGGCCTACCACTGGAATCGCTTTACCTTCGCGCATCAGGTTAAACAACACTGGCGGGCTTGCCACATCGTAGCCCCACACATCATGCGGCACTTGTTGATAATGCCACTTTAATTGGCCAGTTTTTACATCAAGTGCCACTAATGAAACGGTATAGAGGTTATCTCCCGGCCTTGAAATATCATTCATTTGTGGTGAGGGATTACCAGTACCGAAGAACAAGGTATCGGTTGCTACATCAATGGCTGGCGTGGTCCAAGCTGACCCACCGCCAAATCGCCATGCATCATGATTCGCTTTAAGCGTATTCTTTTCTTGATCAATATCTCGATTTAAAGAAACGCCATCAGAAGTGGTTTCAGCAAAGTCACCCTCCCACCCCTCATCGGGAATCGTATCGAAATGCCAAAGGCGCTTACCTGTGTCAACATCGTAGGCAGCTAAGAAGCCTGGGCGACCATAACGGCCATCAACCCCAACAACAGCACCTAATGGCGCTTCTTTAGTTGGCTCATCTAAATGCAAGCCATAGCCAACACCCGTAATACCAACAATCACTTTGCCTTTATAAACCACTGGTGCCATCGCAACCCCAACACCAGTACCGCCATAAGCTTTTTTCTGACTTTTATCATCTGACTGGCTTAGCGAGCTAACGTCTTCTGTTAGTGCGGTATCGTCTGCTACATCGATATCCCATACAATTTTACCACTTGCTGCATCAAGCGCAATTAACCTTGCATCCAACGTCCCCATGAATACCTTACCCTCACTCACGGCCACACCTCTATTAGCAGGACCACAACAAGCTTTCCAATTAGGGCGTTTTTCATGCGTATAGCGCCACAACTCATCACCTGTTTTAGCATCAAGCGCAACAACATGATTGTAAGGGAGTGAAAGGTACATAACACCACCCGCAACGATTGGTGTGGATTGGAAGCTGGCAACAACACCACTTTTATAGTGCCAAGCAACGGCCAACTCATTTACATTATCTTGATTAATTTGAATCAGGTTAGCCATGCGCTGATTGGTGTAATCGCGCCCAAAGCTTGGCCATTCATTAGTGGATGCGACTGCAGCCTCATCGGCAGATAGGTTACTTGTTTGATTAGTGGCGCTTGAACAAGCGGACAATAACCCACCAAACAACATGAGTGCGAAAACAAAAAATACTGAGTACTTATGTGAATAGAATTTCATTTTACCCGCCTCTTTCAACGTAATCTTAAGATTATTTGATTAAAAGTATACAGGTTTGTATACCCTATGCAAACAACATATAATCACATCATGTCAAACAAAGCGGTATTAAGAACTAGATTAAGAATAAATCCAGTTTATAGTGCGAGGCTAACTTCTTCCTTTGCCTCTAATAGCAAACCATCTTCAATAAGCTTTTCAAAATGCCATGTGACATTTCGGCCATTTTCTTTTGCGTAATAAAGCGCCTGATCGGCACGACTCACTACTTGGGATGAGTTGTCATAGGTAAATACTTCTGTATAGCCAATACTAATGGTTACTTTACCCACTTCAGTAAAGTCATAGTTGCTGACTTTTTTCCTAAAGCGTTCGAGTAATTGCATAATATTTTGTGCTTGTGCACATTCAAATACACCTAAAAACTCTTCCCCACCATAGCGGAATAATAAGTCTTTATCACGGAATGTTTCTTTCATGAGTTGCGATAACTCTCGCAACACTTCATCACCCACTAAATGGCCATACTCGTCATTAATCGCCTTGAAGTGATCAATATCAAACAAAGCCAGGTAGTGCATGGTATTTTTCTTATCGTCTTGACGCTTGGCAGAAATCAGCATTTTTTCAAATACTTTATTCACTTTTGCTTCAAAGGTTTTACGGTTTAATAATCCCGTTAACGTATCGTGCTCGTTATCATTAATTAAACCGGCAAAATTCTGGTGAATCTGCAATAACATTGAAATAGTATCGTGTAATTGCGTATCGTTGATATTAGCTTGAATGGCAATAATAGCCACAGTACGGTTATTTGAATTTTTAAGTGGGTATAGGTTCAACTCTGAATCATCATCAGCCTGAAGTGATAAGAACTCGCCAGTTTCAAAACAATCTGCTAATGATTGCTTTAACTCACTCGTTAAAGGCTTCTCTTCCTTCTCATTACCAATCACGACTGAGTTAAACTTTTTCTTATTCACATTCACAGCACGATATACAACGACTGACTTATCAGCGCTATTATTGAGCGGCTGAATTAAATCATGCAATGACTGCGCTAGTAAAAGCTCAAGTTCATATACGTCACGCTCATTTGTGAGTGATATAAGATTAGTAAGTACTGTTTGTATGCTTGGTGGATTCAAAATTTGTTTTTTTGTTTAATTGTTATTAAATCGCCTATCTAAATACGCCCATCTCAATAAAAGTACTGCAAAAAACCGCTTGATGCCCAAAGTTAATTAGTTACCAATATTTACATTCTAACAACATGTTTCATAATTGAACAATTAAATTAAAACAATTTAATGCGCTATTTCATACTATTATTCATATAAACTGCCTTTTATTACACTCAAATGACATTAAGCATGATTCATTGGCCAATTTATTTATCGGGACTCATATCGATTGTCTTCTTTGCTTTAGCTGGCTGGATTCTCAGCTTGGCTCGCAACAATGTGAATCACATCCATAGCATGTGGAGCTTATTCATTGGTATGGCAGCTTACAGCTATAGTCTATTCTTTTTCGACCTGCATGCCCGCAATATCATTATCATCACCCTCGTTACAATTTGGGCAATACGCGCTAGCGCTTACCAAACTGTACGCTTTTGGGGTAAGCCAGAAGATCACCGCCATGCGGCATTAAGGCAGAGCCAAGCGCCATTCTTTTGGTTTTCAAGCCTCTACTTAGTTTTCGGTTTACACGCTATTCTTGCTTGGTCTATCACTATGACACTTTTTGGTGGCATCCAATCAGCAACACCTCTTAATCATTTAGATCATCTCGGCGTTGCCATTGTAGTATTTGGCCTATTACTACAAAGCTCTGCAGATTGGCAGTTACATCAATTCAAAGCTAACCCATCCAATCAAGGTAAAGTGCTGACTAATGGGCTTTGGCAGTATTGCCGCCACCCTAACTACTTTGGTGAATGCTGTGTTTGGTGGGGCTTTTACTGTATTGCCTACGCAGCCGGTGCGTGGTGGAGTATTATCTCCCCGCTATTAGTCACGCTATTAATGTCGCAATGCAGTAGAGAGCACAATACGATTAACAATGCTGCCGCTTATAGCGAATATAGACGCAAGACTAACCCACTATTTCCTTGGAAACCAAAAGTATAAACATGCCTACCTCGCACACTGCCGATATTAGCTGGCAGGCACAGCAACCATATTCTAATCAATTTGATGATGTCTACTTCTCTACCGATAATGGGCTCTTAGAAACCGAATACGTTTTCCTTGCGGCAAACCGATTGCCAGCGCGATGGCTTGAATCAGACCTGAAAGCATTCACCATTATTGAAACGGGGTTTGGTACCGGGTTGAATTTTTTAAGTGCAGTGGCCTTATGGCAAACAACCGCACCCAACAATGCAAAACTTCACTTTATTAGTATAGAGAAATATCCCTTAAGTGCAGAACAACTCACACAAGCGTTGGCCGCATGGCCTAGCTTAGCACCCCTTAGTGAGACCCTCACTAAGGCCTACGCAACAATTGATCTAAACAGTTACCCACAGACGATCACTATCGAACCGATGCCAAATATTCAGCTAACGCTTTACCTAAACGACATTAACCAATGCATAGGTGACATTAAAGAACAGGCTGACGCTTGGTTTTTAGATGGCTTTGCACCTTCAAAAAATCCAGGCATGTGGAATGCTGCTTTATTTAGCAATATGGCAAGGCTTTCCCATACACATACAACCTTCTCAACATTCACCTGTGCTGGTATCGTTAAACGCGGTCTTAAAGAAGCTGGCTTTAAAGTGAACAAACACCCAGGCTTTGGTAAAAAACGTGAAATGTTAATTGGACAGCTTAACGATACTGGCGCGCAATGATCAAAACTAACAAGCCGACAAAACTGGTTGCGATTATTGGTGCTGGCATTGCTGGCTGCAGCACAGCCTATGCACTTGCGACGCGCGGCATTAAAGTCACCCTATTTGAACAAGCAACAAAAATCGCATCAGCAGCTTCAGGCAACCCAATCGGCATGCTCTACCCCAGATTAAGTGGAGACAATATTGAAAGCCACTTTGCATTAGCCGCCTACCAGCACACGTTAGCCTTATACCAATCACTAGGGCTAGGTGACAATACATTCAAACAATGCGGCATGTTGCAGCTTGGCTTTAATGCACGTGAATTAGCTAGAATAGAAAAAGTGAGTGCCGCCCTAGATACAAGTATTGGTTATTTTGTGTCTAATACAGAAGCCAGCGCCATTGCAGGGTTAACATGCCAACACCCTGCCTTATATTTTCCACAAGCCGCTTGGATAAAACCGCAGGCCGTTTGCGAAGCACTCATTCACCACCCCAATATCGATTGCCAAACGATATCAGGCGTTAATAATATCGTAGCGCAAAATGATCACTACTTAATCTCATCCAATCAGCAAACAATAGCATTCGATAGCGTTGTAATTGCAAATGCCAATGATGCGGCACAATTCGGTCTAACAGCCCACCTAAAAACCACACCTGTCCGCGGACAACTGACACAAGTGAGCGCAACGCCTTCCAGCGCACCACTTAACACCATTATCTGTAGTGATGGCTACCTTAGCCCAGCAGTTGATGGTGTTCACTCAATAGGGGCAACCTTTCAAACAGATGATATGAATACGGCGGTAACGCAACAAGACCACCTAGCCAATTTAGCTAAGGTTAAAGTCATTTCACAGTCACTTCATGACGCACTAGCAACTAAAGTTATTGGTGGCCGCACGGCATTTAGGTGCGTCTCTCAAGACCGCCTACCAATGGTGGGTGAACTATTAAATGCAAACACTATTCATGCCGCTCCACCCAGACCAAGTGCAACACCGTCTCAACTCCCATGGATGAAAGGTTTATATGTGAATATTGCACATGGTAGCCACGGCCTGATTAGTGCCCCATTTACTGCAACACTATTAGCTGAGATGATTTGTGACGATACTGATGCGGAAACCACGCCTCTTTTATTAGCCCATTTAAACCCTAATCGTTTTCACTTGCGATCACTTGGGTTGAAAAAGCTGGCTAAAACGGTTGCTTGTTCACACGCGTGAGCACAATTAATCCATTTCACGTTAAAATCACAACATGTCACAAACCTTATACACAGCAGCCATTGATTACTACCAAGCTGGGCAATTAGATAAAGCCGCTAGCCACTTACAGCAGTGCCTACAATCAAACCCCAAACATGCAGACAGCCTACACTTACTAGGCATTGTCTACTACCAAAGTAATCAGTTAGTCAAGGCTGTTGCTAGCATTAAACAAGCGCTTGTCATTGAACCGCGCAATATCAACTTTTTAAACAATTACGGCTTAACCCTCAAGGCCAATGGTGCGCTTGAAGATGCGTTAACGGCCTATCAGCAAGCGTTACTATTGAGCCCTAAAGATTTAGATGTGCAACTCAACATTGCCAACTTAATGATGGAATTAAGACGCTTTGAAGAAGCTGCTGGTTATTACAGAAGATTACTCCGCGCGTATAAGCCTTACCAAACTGAGCACCAACAGATTCGCGACGCTCTCAGCCACGCCTTATCTCAATTAGGTAATCAAGCAGCGAGCCTAGGCAACCACAGACAAGCAGAGGCTAGCTTTGCTGAAGCGATTCAATTTAACGACCAAGATAGCAATTTATTTTACAACCTTGCTAACGCAGAGCGTGAGCTAGGTAAGACTAAACAAGCAGCCCAACACTTTGAAACAGCCATTAAGCTGAATCCAACAGATGCAGATACCCATAACAACTTAGGCAATGTGCAACGTGAATTAGGCCTATTGGATAAAGCGATTGTAAGCTATGAACACGCTTTAGTGCTAAACCCGAACCTACATCATGCAAAAGTACACTTAATACACCAAAAACAACATACTTGCGATTGGGCTGGGTTAACAGCAGAAATACAATCGGTTAAAGCGTGGGTAAAAGCCAATCCAACCGCACAAGTATCCCCGTTTGCATTTTTGGCCATGCCGAACACCACACCACAAGAACAGTTAGCTTGCGCCAACAATTGGATTGAAAATCGATTCAAGCCACTCATTGCAATGCAAGCAACGCTCGCTTTTGAACAATCTCAGACAACAACCAAAAAACTGAAAATCGGCTATTTATCTGCTGACTTCCGCCTACACCCCTTGGCCTTCTTAATCACTGAACTGATTGAGTTACATGACCGCTCAGCATTTGAAGTGATTGGCTACTCGTTTGGTACGCATGATCATTCAAAAGAACGTAACCGCTTAGAGAAGGCCTTTGATCAATTCAATGACATTCGCCAATTATCAGAAATAGATGCTGCTAAAAAAATTAACGCGGATGGCATTGATATATTAGTCGACCTCACGGGCTTCACGCAAACCAGTCGCAGCGGCATCATGGCTTTACGTCCAGCCACCATTCACATGAGTTGGCTAGGATTTGCTGGCACAATGGGTTATACCGCTAAAGAAAAGTCGTTATTTGATTACTTACTCACGGACGCCTATATAACACCTGCAACAGAGGCTGAGCACTACGCTGAGAAGCTAGCCTATTTACCTTGTTACCAACCCAATGATAGAAAACGGCCGATTAGCAAACGGCCTGCGCGCGCAGCATGCCACTTACCTGAAGGTGCTTTTGTATTCTGCTCATTTAACCAAAGCTTTAAAATAACGCCTGAAATATTTTCAGCTTGGTTACGCATTTTAAAAGCAACGCCTAATAGCGTCCTTTGGCTATTAGCTTGCAATGCAACTGCCACAAAAAACCTAATCAGCATTGCGGCGGCGCAAGACATCATGCCGGAACGCATCATTTTTGCGCCGCGTGTTGCCATTGCCGACCACTTAGCGCGACACTGTCACGCAGATTTATTTTTAGATACGCAACCCTACAACGCTCACACCACCTGCAGTGATGCGTTATGGATGGATGTGCCCGTATTGACAATTGAAGGCAATACATTTGCATCGCGCGTGGCAGGCAGCTTACTCAAAGCGGTTGATCTAGCGGAGCTCATCATGCCTTCAATGGAGGCTTATGAAGCCAAAGCCATTGCCTATGCGAGCAATCCTGACTTGTTAGATGAAACTACCGATAAACTCATTACCAATAAAGCTGATTCAATCTTATTTAACACTCCAGCATTTACAGCTGCCCTAGAAGCGGTTTATCAGCAAATATGGGATAGTGAAACGAAGGTTTAGTCGTGCGTATTATTAGCCGA
>JAWUXH010000040.1:0-77559 GCA_034111445.1 Methylophilaceae bacterium
ATGGTAATGCCAGGTGATAACGTATCAATCACTGTAGAGCTAATTGCTCCAATCGCGATGGAAGAAGGCTTACGCTTTGCTATTCGTGAAGGTGGTCGTACTGTTGGTGCTGGTGTTGTTGCTAAGGTGATTGCATAAGTAGTTGTTAGTATTTAATTGAACGGCAGAGTTAACTCTGCCGTTTTGCTCTTTAATGTAGTACATAAAAAGGTAGTAAACATGTCAGCACAAAAAATTAGAATTCGTCTTAAAGCTTTTGATTATCGTTTGATTGATCAATCAGCTCAAGAAATCGTAGAAACAGCTAAGCGTACTGGTGCTGTTGTTAAAGGTCCAATTCCTTTGCCAACACGTAAAGAGCGTTTTGATATTCTACGTTCACCTCACGTCAACAAAACTTCACGTGACCAATTTGAGATTCGTACACATTTACGTTTGATGGATATTGTTGATCCAACAGATAAAACAGTAGATGCGCTGATGAAGTTAGATCTTCCAGCTGGTGTTGATGTAGAGATTAAGCTTTAAAAAGCTAATTAGTAGTTGAAAAAAAATGAGGGTTAGGTATAATTCGCCCTCTTCAATAGAAGTTGGTCAATTGTAATCAACTTTTCAATTTAATAATAAGGATTTGATCATGAGCTTAGGGCTTATTGGTCGCAAGGTTGGTATGACTCGCGTATTTACCGAGGAAGGCGCAAGCATTCCGGTAACTGTGTTAGAAGTTAAACCAAACCGTGTGGCACAAATTAAGACGACCGAAAGTGATGGCTATAATGGCCTTCAAGTAACTTTTGGTGAGCGTCGCGCTAGTCGTGTTACTAAAGCACAGGCTGGTCACTTTGCTAAATCTGGCGTTGCCGCTGGATCTGGTGTTCAAGAATTTCCACTGACTGCAGAAGAAATTGCAAACTATACTGCCGGCGCTGAAATTAGCGTTGAGTTGTTCCAAGAAGGTCAAATTGTTGACGTAACTGGTACTTCTCTTGGTAAGGGTTTTGCAGGTGCTATTAAACGTCATCACTTTAGTTCTAACCGTGCATCCCATGGTAACTCTAAAGCACATAACAAGCCTGGTTCAACAGGTATGGCACAAGATCCGGGGCGTATTTTCCCTGGTAAACGTATGCCTGGTCAATTGGGTGCGGTTAAAGTAACCACACAAAACCTTGAGATCGTTCGTGTTGATGTTGCACGTAATCTTCTGTTAATCAAAGGTGCTATCCCTGGGTCTAAAGGCGGAGATGTTGTTGTACGTCCTGCAGTTAAAGCCCAAGCAAAACAAGCGCAGGGAGGTTCTAAATAATGGAACTTAAACTTCAAGATAAAAACGGTAAAGTAGCTAAGTCAGGCGTTTCTGCTTCTGATGAGATCTTTGCTAGAGACTTTAACGAGTCATTGGTGCATCAACTAGTCGTTGCTTATATGGCAAACGCTCGTACTGCAACCCGTGCTCAAAAGGGTCGCGACACAGTTAACCACTCAACGAAAAAACCGTATGCTCAAAAAGGTACAGGTAATGCGCGTGCTGGTATGACTTCTAGTCCGATCTGGCGTGGGGGTGGACGTGCGTTCCCTAGTTCACCAAAAGATAATTTCTCTCAAAAAGTGAATAAAAAAGCATACCGTGCTGGTATGCAAACAATTCTTTCTGAATTGGTTCGTCAAGATAGATTAGTTGTTGTAGAAGACTTTGCAGTTGAGTCTCCAAAAACTAAGGCATTATCAGAAAAGCTTAAAGCAATGGGTCTGAATGAAACGACACTAGTTATTGCTGAAGCATTTGATGAAAACCTATATCTAGCTTCACGTAACCTTAAAGATGTGTTGGTTGTTGAAGCGCAATTTGCTGATCCAGTGAGTTTAGTTGGATTTAAAAAAGTTGTGGTAACAACCGCTGCAGTTAAAAAACTTGAGGAGATGCTAGCATGATGACCGCTATTACTAAGACTCAAGATCGCTTGTTACAAGTTATCTTAGCGCCTCAAATTACTGAGAAAGCAACATACATCGCTGACAAAAATCAGCAAATCGCATTTATTGTTCGTACTGATGCAACTAAACCAGAAATTAAAGCAGCTGTTGAGCTTGTATTTAAGGTTGAAGTATCAAAAGTTGCAACGATCAACGTGCAAGGTAAAGTAAAACGTGCTGGCCGTACTTTAGGTAAGCGTAACGACTGGAAAAAGGCTTATGTAACATTGAAGCCAGGTCAAGAAATTAACTTCGCAGCAGCTGAATAAGGAGAAATGAGATGGCATTAGTTAAAGTAGTAACAGAAGGTATACATAAAGGTAAGCCACATGCACCGCTACTAGAAAGTCAAAGTAGACATGCTGGACGTAATCACCATGGTCGCATTACAACGCGTCACCAAGGTGGTGGTCATAAGCAGCATTATCGTATTATTGATTTCCGTAGAAATAAAGATGCGATCCCTGCAAAAGTAGAACGTATTGAGTATGATCCAAACCGTACAGCACACATTGCTTTGCTTTGTTATGCTGATGGTGAGCGTCGTTACATTATTGCGCCTCGTGGTGTTAAAGCTGGTGATCAATTGATCAGTGGTTCAGAAGCGCCAATTAGAGTGGGTAATGCAATGCCTTTACGTAATATCCCAGTGGGTAGTACGATTCATTGTATCGAACTTCAACCTGGCAAAGGCGCGCAAATTGCACGTTCAGCTGGTGTTTCAGTGATGTTGTTAGCGCGTGAAGGTTCATACGCTCAGTTACGTTTACGTTCAGGCGAAGTTCGTCGTGTACACGTTGACTGTAAAGCAACATTAGGTGAAGTTGGTAACGAAGAGCATTCACTACGTTCAATCGGTAAAGCTGGTGCAATGCGCTGGCGTGGTGTTCGCCCAACCGTTCGCGGTGTGGTGATGAACCCGGTAGATCACCCTCACGGTGGTGGTGAAGGTAAAACGGCAGCTGGTATGAATCCAGTAAGTCCATGGGGTACGCAAACTAAAGGTTTCCGTACGCGTAATGTTAAACGTACAGACAATATGCGAATTAGTCGTCGTCCGAGAGGCGTAAGGTAAAATATGGCACGTTCACTTAAAAAAGGTCCATTTATTGATGGTCATTTGGCAAAAAAAGTAGAGGCTGCTGCAGCCAATAGAGATCGTAAGCCTATTAAGACTTGGTCTCGTCGTTCTACAATTTTCCCAGATTTTATCGGTCTTACTATTGCAGTTCATAATGGTAGACAACACGTTCCTGTGTTGATTTCTGAAAACATGGTTGGTCATAAGCTCGGTGAATTTGCGTTAACTCGTACATTCAAAGGTCATTTGGCTGATAAAAAAGCTAAGAGATAGGGGTTGATGATGGAAGTTTCTGCAATTCTGAAAGGTGTACATCTCTCTCCACAAAAAGCTAGATTAGTTGCTGATCTTGTTCGTGGTAAGAAAGTAGACCATGCACTAAATATTTTAAATTTCACACCTAAAAAGGGTGCTGGAATTATCAAGAAAGTTGTTGAATCTGCGATTGCAAATGCTGAGCACAACAATGGGGCTGATGTTGACGAGCTAAAAATCACTACGATTTTCGTTGATAAAGGTATTGTTCTAAAACGTATTCGTCCACGTGCAAAAGGCCGCGCTGGTAGAATTCTTAAGCCAACTTGTCACATTCATGTGACTGTCGGTAACTAAGGGGATATATATGGGTCAGAAAATTCATCCAATTGGTTTCCGCTTGAGTGTCCAAAAAAACTGGTCATCACGTTGGTATGCCAATACTAAGAACTTCCCTGAGATGTTGCAAAGCGACATTCAAGTGCGTAAGTTTTTGAAGAAAAAATTAGCAAATGCAGCAGTTAGTCGTGTGCTTATCGAGCGCCCAGCTAAAAATGCGAAAATTACGATTTACAGTGCTCGTCCAGGTGTTGTTATCGGTAAAAAAGGTGAAGATATTGAATCTTTACGTACTGCACTTCAAGGTTTAATGAACATTCCAGTTCATTTGAATATTGAAGAAGTACGTAAGCCAGAAATTGATGCTTCATTAATTGCACAATCTATTGCTCAGCAATTAGAAAAACGTGTGATGTTCCGTAGAGCAATGAAGCGTGCAATGCAAAATGCCATGAGACTTGGTGCTCAAGGTATTAAGATCATGAGTTCAGGTCGTTTGAACGGTATCGAGATTGCACGTACTGAGTGGTATCGTGAAGGTAGAGTACCTTTACATACATTGAGAGCTGATATTGATTATGGTGTTGCTGAAGCGCTTACTACCTACGGTATTATTGGTATTAAAGTGTGGGTATTTAAGGGCGAGATCTTTGATGGTAATCAACCATTAGGAGCAATCCAGAAACCAGCTGAACCAGAAAAAAAAGTAAGAAAGCCGAGGGCTAAAGATGCTACAACCGTCTAGACAAAAATATCGTAAAATGCAAAAAGGCCGTAATAAAGGCATTGCAACGACAGGTAATAAAGTAAGTTTTGGTGATTTTGGATTAAAAGCAATTGGTCGTGGTCGTTTAACGTCACGTCAAATTGAGGCAGCACGTAGAGTGATGACTCGCCACATTAAACGTGGTGGTCGTGTATGGATTCGTGTGTTTCCTGATCAGCCAATTTCTAAAAAGCCAGCTGAAGTGCGTATGGGTAAAGGTAAAGGTAGTGTTGAATTCTTTGTCGCGCAAATCAAGCCGGGTAAAATGTTATACGAGATGGACGGTGTAAGTGAAGAGCTTGCACGTGAAGCGTTTAAATTGGCAGCTGCTAAGCTACCAGTTGAAACAACCTTCATGACGCGCCAAATCGGTAGTTAAGGAAAAGCGAATATGAAAGCAGCCGATTTAAGAGCAAAGTCTGTTGAAGAGCTTAATGCTGAGTTGATCGAATTGCGCCGTGCGCAATTCTCTCTTCGCATGCAAGTAGCTACTCAGCAATTAACACAAGTAGATCAGTTAGGTAAAGTACGCAAAGATGTAGCACGCGTTAAACTTGTACTAGCTGAAAAGGCGAAACAGGCATAATGATGACTGAACAAACTAAAGTAGTGCGTAAACTATTTGGTCGCGTTACAAGCGATAAAATGGATAAGACAGTAACTGTGATGGTGGAGCGTAAAGTTAAGCATCCATTAATCGGTAAAGTTATTCGTCGTTCTAAAAAGTTTCATGCTCATGATGAAACTAATAGCTGTAAAGAAGGTGATTTGGTGACAATCGTAGAGAGTCACCCACTTTCAAAAACTAAAGCTTGGGTTGTAGAACAAGCTTAAGTCGTAGTTAAGAAATATATTAATCAATCATTGAAATAATGATTGATTAATAGTTATTTAGTATATACAATGTTGGACTTTTGGTGGGCGGCTAATTCAATTAGCCATATAGCTCCCGCCCCAATACTGACCGGGTCTATCGGCCGATTTAACTTTATAGTTATTGCGGCCGGTGTTGGTTTAACGGATTAAGTTGGAGATTTTCTCATGATTCAAATGCAATCTCGGTTAGAAGTAGCCGACAATACTGGTGCGCGCTCTGTGCAATGCATCAAAGTGCTTGGTGGCTCTAAACGTCGCTACGCAGGTATTGGCGATATCATTAAAGTAACAATTAAAGATGCTGCTCCTCGCGGACGTGTAAAAAAGGGCGAAGTTTATAGCGCTGTTGTTGTGCGTACTGCTAAAGGTGTTCGTAGACCTGACGGCGCATTAATTAAATTTGATGCTAATGCCGCAGTTTTACTAAACCCTAAGCTAGAGCCAATTGGAACACGTATTTTCGGCCCAGTAACTCGTGAGTTACGTACTGAAAAATTCATGAAAATTGTTTCATTAGCACCTGAAGTTCTGTAGGAGTCGAAATGAATAAAATCAAAACAGGTGATCAAGTGATCATCAATACAGGTAAAGATAAAGGTAAAACTGGCACGATTACTTCTATTCTTGATTCTGGTCATGTGATTGTTGAGGGTTTAAACCTTGCTAAGAAACATGCAAAACCAAATCCAATGAAAGGGATAACTGGCGGTATCATTTCTAAAGAAATGCCGTTAGATATTTCTAACATTGCTCTATTTAACAGCGCGACCCAAAAAGGTGATCGCGTAGGCTTTAAGTCATTAGAAGATGGACGTAAAATTCGCGTTTATAAATCTAATGGCGAAGCAGTTGACGCATAGGATCATATATGGCGCGCTTAAAAGATTTTTATAAAGAAGAAGTAGTTAAATCGATGGTAGAGCAGTTTGGTTATAAATCAATCATGCAAGTACCACGTATTGAAAAAATCACACTTAATATGGGTGTGGGTGAAGCTGTTGCTGATAAAAAGGTAATGGAACATGCAGTTGGTGATATGGAGAAGATTGCTGGTCAAAAAGCAATTGTAACTAAAGCTAAAAAATCTGTGGCTTCATTTAAAATTCGTGATGACTATCCTGTTGGTTGTAAAGTAACATTACGTCGTGAACGCATGTATGAGTTCTTAGACCGTTTCGTTACTGTTGCAATGCCTCGTATTCGTGATTTCCGTGGTATCTCACCAAAATCATTTGATGGTCGTGGTAACTACAACATGGGTATTACAGAACAAATCATTTTTCCTGAAATTGATTACGATAAAATTGATCAACTTCGTGGTATGAATATTACTATTACGACAACTGCAAAAACTGACGCTGAAGCAAAAGCTTTGCTAACGTTATTCAGTTTTCCTTTCAGAGGATAAGACATGGCTAAAACTTGTATGGTACAGCGTGAAGTAAAAAGAAGCGCTGTCGTAAAAAAATATGCTGCTAAGCGTGAAGCTTTAAAAGCAATCATGAAAGACGCAACAGCTACTCCGGAAGAGCGTCATGAAGCACGTATGAAATTCCAATCTTTACCAAGAAACGCTAGCCCGATTAGATTGCGTAGTCGCTGTGCGATTACTGGTCGCCCTCGTGGTGTATTTAGTAAGTTCGGTCTTGGTCGTATTAAACTGCGTGAATTAATGATGTCTGGTGAAGTGCCAGGTGTTACTAAAGCTAGCTGGTAATAGGAGAAATAACAATGAGTATGAGTGATCCGATTGCCGATATGTTGACACGCATTAGAAATGCACAGATGGTCAATAAAGCGGATGTATCAATGCCTTCTTCAAAAGTTAAGTCAGCTATTGCTAGCGTACTTAAAGATGAAGGTTATGTAGAAGATTTTGCAGTTAACGCTAATGATGGTAAGCCAACATTAACGATTAACCTGAAATATTATGCAGGTAGCCCAGTAATCGAAACTATCAAACGTATCAGTACACCTGGTCTACGTGTTTATAAAGGTAGTCAAGAGATTCCTAAGGTAATGAATGGTCTTGGAGTGACAATTATGTCTACTTCTAAAGGCGTAATGACAGATCGTAAAGCTCAAGCTGCCGGTATCGGTGGTGAGTTGCTTTGCATAGTGGCTTAAGGAGAAGCAAATGTCACGTGTTGCTAATAACCCAGTCGCCATCCCAGAAAAAGTTGAAATCACACTTAATCCAAATGAGATTAATGTAAGTGGTCCGCTTGGAAAAATGACTCACCCATTAACTTCAGCAGTTGCATTAAAGCAAGAGGGTGAAACAATCACTTTTGCTGCAACGAGTTCTGAAAAGCATTCAAGAGCTATGTCAGGTACATTACGTGCTTTAGTAGCTAATATGGTGCAAGGTGTTTCTGTTGGATTTTCTAAAAAACTATCACTTATTGGTGTTGGTTATAAAGCGGCAGCTCAAGGTCAGGTGCTAAATTTAGAATTAGGTTTCTCACACCCAGTTAGCGTAAACATGCCAGAAGGTATTACAGTGAAAACTGCAACACCTACTGAAGTTGAAATTACTGGTGTAGATAAACAAGTAGTTGGTCAAATCGCAGCAACAATTCGTGCATATCGTCCACCAGAGCCTTACAAGGGTAAAGGTGTTCGTTATTCAGATGAAGTTGTTGTTATTAAAGAAACCAAGAAGAAATAAGGCTTAAAAATGAACAACGTTAATAATCGCCTGCGCCGTGCACGTAAAACTCGTGCCAAAATTGCAGAGCATAAAAAGACTCGCTTAACTGTAAACCGTACTAATCAACATATTTATGCACAAATTATTGCAGAATCTGGTGATACTGTAGTGGTTAGTGCATCAACAGCTGAAGCGAGTGTTCGTAAAGATCTGAAGAATGGTGGCAATCTTGAAGCTGCAACACTAGTTGGTAAGCTTATTGCTGAGAAAGCACAAAAAGCAGGTGTTACATCAGTTGCTTTTGATCGTTCTGGTTATAAATATCATGGCCGTATTAAGGCGCTTGCTGATGCAGCGCGTGAAAACGGCTTAACATTCTAATTGGTTTGCTGACGGAGTAAATAATGGCTAGAGAAATGGAACAGCAAGGGCAGCAAACTGATGGTTTGCGTGAAAAAATGATTTCAGTTAATCGTGTAAGTAAAACGGTTAAAGGTGGTCGTATCATGAGTTTTGCAGCATTAACTGTCGTAGGTGACGGAGACGGCGCTGTTGGTATGGGTAAAGGTAAAGCGCGTGAAGTGCCAACTGCCGTACAAAAAGCAATGGACGAAGCTCGCCGTGAAATGGTTAAAGTTAATTTAACTAATGGTACTTTACATCACTCAGTGATTGGTATTCATGGTGCATCAAAAGTCTTAATTCAACCTGCGCCAGATGGTACAGGTATTATTGCTGGTGGTGCTATGCGTGCTATTTTTGAAGTGATGGGTGTAACAAATGTTGTTGCTAAATGTATTGGTTCACCGAACCCATATAACTTAGTACGTGCAACATTGAATGGCCTTCAATCAATGAATACGCCATCTGAAGTTGCTGCTAAGCGTGGCAAATCAATCGAAGAAATTAGAGGTTAATCATGGCTACTGCAAATACAATAAATGTTACTTTAATCAAAAGTACAATTGGTCGTCTTGAAGCGCATAGAGCAACAGTTAAAGGCTTAGGCTTACGTCGTATGCACCATACTGTTACTGTTCAAGATACCCCTGCTATCAGAGGTATGATCAATGCAATTTCATTCATGCTTAAAGTAACTGAAGGAACAGCACCTGCTAAGAAAGCAGTTGCTAAAAAAGCTAAACCAGCAGCAAAAGCGACTGATTCAGCAATTCCTAAGAAATACTTAAATAAAGCAGGTGCTGAAGACTTAACTAAGGTTGAGGGCATTGGCCCAAAAATCTGTGAAATCTTCACTAATGCTGGTATTGTAACGTTCCAAAATTTAGCTGATGCTAAAGTTGAAACGCTTCAAGCACTATTGAAAGAAGCAGGATCACGTTATTCAATGGCTAACCCAGGTACATGGCCACAGCAAGCTGCTTTACTGGCTTCTGCTCAATATGAAGCTTTTGAAAAGTTATGTGATGAACTTGATGGCGGCATTCGTAAGTAATTAAGCCTATCTCAATTATAGACTGGAAGTAAAATGCATTTAAATACAATCAAGCCTGCAGAGGGCGCAAATAAAGAATCACGTAGAGTTGGCCGTGGTATTGGCTCAGGCTTTGGTAAAACATGTGGTCGCGGTCATAAAGGTCAAAAATCACGTACTGGTGGTAGCATTAGAGTTGGTTTTGAAGGCGGTCAAATGCCGATCCAACGTCGTTTACCTAAACGTGGTTTTAAATCGTTAACAAAAGCTAAAACTGCACATGTTCGTACTAGTGAATTATCTTTAATTCCTAATGACGTGATTGATCTGCTTGCACTTAAAGCAGCAAATGTTGTTTCAGGTACAGTTACTAGCGCTAAAATCTTCTTATCTGGTGATGTTGCAGGTAAATATAAGGTTAAAGGTCTGTTATTAACTAAAGGTGCACGTGCTGCTATTGAAGCAGCTGGTGGCGAAATTTTAGAAGCATAATAAAAGAGTAAATTTTGGCACAAGATAGTTTATTAAAGCAGGCGTCAAAAATGGGCGAACTTAAGAGTCGTCTATTTTTTGTTCTAGGTGCATTAGTCGTTTATCGACTAGGCGCACATATTCCAGTGCCAGGTATTGATCCTGTTGTATTGGCTAAGCTATTTGAATCGCAAAGTGGTGGCATATTAGGTATGTTTAATATGTTCTCTGGCGGTGCATTGTCAAGGTTTACTGTTTTTGCTTTAGGCATTATGCCTTACATTTCTGCATCGATTATTATGCAGTTAATGACAGCAGTTTCACCTAAGCTTGAACAGCTTAAAAAAGAAGGTGAAGCCGGTAGAAAAACGATTACCAAGTGGACGCGTTATGCGACAGTCGGTCTGGCAACATTCCAAGCACTTGGTATTGCAATCGCATTAGAAGGTCAGCAAGGGCTTGTATTAGACCCTGGTATGATTTTTAGAATTACAGCAGTCATCACATTAGTATGTGGAACAATGTTCTTAATGTGGTTGGGTGAGCAAATTACAGAGCGTGGTATTGGTAACGGTATTTCAATTATCATTTTTGCAGGCATTGTGGCTGGTTTACCTAGTGCATTAAGCTCAACAGCAGAAATGGTGAGTACTGGTGCATTTAGTATACCGCTAGCATTCTTCTTGTTAATTGCAACAGTATTAGTGACTGCATTGGTTGTATTTGTTGAACGTGGACAAAGAAAACTAACAGTAAACTATGCAAAAAGACAAGTGGGTAACAAAGTGTACGGTGGTCAAACGACTCACTTACCTTTAAAGCTTAATATGGCTGGCGTTATTCCACCGATTTTTGCATCAAGTATTATTTTATTCCCTGCTACTTTAGCAGGTTGGTTTGGCAGCAATGAAAGTACTTACTGGCTGAAAGATATTTCAAGTGCATTGTCACCTGGTCAGCCTATATACATTCTGTTGTTTGCATCAGCCATTGTATTCTTCTGTTTCTTTTATACTGCTTTGCAGTTTAATCCTAAAGATACAGCTGATAACTTGAAGAAGAGCGGTGCATTTATTCCTGGTATTAGACCAGGTGATCAAACTGCAAAGTATATTGATCGCATCATGGGGCGTTTAACATTAATTGGTGCAGCATATATCACACTGGTTTGTTTACTACCTGAATTCTTGATTTTGAAATTTAATACACCATTTTATTTTGGTGGAACATCACTACTCATTATTGTAGTGGTAACAATGGACTTTATGGTTCAAGTGCAATCTCATTTGATGTCTAATCAATATGATGGTTTGCTAGAAAAGGCTAACTTTAAAGGTAAGAAAAAGCCTAAATAGTTAGTTAAAACTACCAGTGGTTTACGTAGTTTATTTTATAAATTGTTATTGAAGTATTGGAGTTGGTAATGAGAGTACGAGCATCTGTTAAACCTTTATGTCGTCATTGTAAAGTTGTACGTCGTCGTGGTGTAGTACGAGTTATTTGTGCTGACCCTAGACATAAACAAAGACAAGGTTAATTGTTTATTGATAATTGATGGGTAAACTGTTAGAATTGTCGGCTTTCAAAAGTCACTGCTAATAGTATTGCTTAATATTTTGGAGTAAGGTATGGCGCGTATTGCTGGGGTAAACATCCCAAACAACAAACACACTGATATTGCATTGACTGCAATTTTTGGTATTGGCCGCATTACTGCACAGCAAATCTGTGCAGCTGCTGGTGTAACAACAACAACAAAAATCAAAGATTTAAATGATGATGATGTTGAGAAGCTTCGTGATGAAGTGGGTAAATTTAGAGTTGAAGGTGATTTACGCCGCGAAGTATCAATGAATATCAAGCGTTTGATGGATCTTGGCTGTTACCGTGGTGTTCGTCACCGTAGAGGCTTACCAGTTCGTGGTCAACGCACTAAAACAAACGCACGTACACGTAAAGGCCCTATTAAGCCTATTAAACAAGGTAAGTAATATTTACCTAGTGTATTTTTAGTAGTTAACAATAAGTTCGATTTTAAGTAAGGAAAGTACAAAATGGCAAAAGCTAATGTACGTGTTAGAAAAAAAGTTAAAAAGAATATTGCAGAGGGCATCGCTCATGTGCATGCTTCTTTTAATAACACCATTATTACAATTACTGACCGTCAAGGTAATGCTTTGTCATGGGCAACTTCTGGTGGTCAAGGCTTTAAAGGTTCACGTAAAAGTACACCTTTTGCTGCTCAGGTTGCAGCAGAAGTTGCAGGTAAATCTGCACAAGAAAATGGTGTTAAGAACTTAGAAGTTCGTATTAAAGGTCCTGGACCAGGCCGTGAGTCTGCTGTCCGTGCACTTAATGCAGCTGGCTTTAAAATTACAAGTATTACTGACGTCACACCTGTACCACATAACGGTTGCCGTCCACCTAAAAAACGTAGAATTTAAGTGACAATGTGTCACACAAGTATTTAAGCCGAGCGTAAGCTCGCTTTAGAAGAGAATCAGGAGAATACCTTGGCTAGAAATTTAGACCCTAAATGTCGTCAGTGTCGTCGTGAAGGCGAAAAGCTTTTCCTTAAAGCTGAAAAATGTTTTACAGACAAATGTGCTATCGAAAAACGTAACTTCCCACCTGGGCAACACGGTCAACGTCGTAATCAAAGACTTTCTGACTATGGTGTTCAACTACGTGAGAAGCAAAAAGTACGTCGTATCTATGGCATCTTAGAAAAGCAATTCCGTAGCTACTACGCAGAAGCTGACCGTCGTAAAGGTGTAACAGGTGAAAACCTATTACAACTGCTTGAGTCACGTTTAGATAACGTTACTTACAGAATGGGTTTAGGTGGTTCACGTACTGAGTCACGTCAAATTGTTAAGCACAACAGCATTATGGTTAACGGTAAGCGTGTGAATATTCCTTCATACCAAGTTAGACCTGGTGATGTAGTAAGTGTTGCAGAAGCATCTAAAACACAATTACGTATTAAAGGCGCACTTGAAGCAGCTGAGCAACGTGGTTTCCCTGAGTGGATTGAAGTGGACGTTAAGGGTCTTAAGGGTACATATAAAGCCCAGCCTCAACGTGATGAGCTACCGCCTACAATTAATGAGTCATTAATTGTTGAGCTTTACTCAAAATAATTAACTTAAGTTAATTAGCATTTTAATCAGGCTTTATTTAATAGAGCAATATTTATAATATTAAAGGTATCACTATGCAAAACAGTCCTACCGATTATTTAAAACCACGTGTGGTTGATGTTGAGGTTTTATCTCCATTACGCGCACGTGTAACACTAGAGCCAATGGAACGTGGCTTTGGTTATACGTTAGGTAATGCTTTACGCCGTGTATTGTTATCATCAATCCCAGGTTACGCAATTACTGAAGTGAAAATTGATGGCGTGGTTCATGAATATTCAACACTTGAAGGTGTTCAAGAAGATGTTGTAGACATCTTACTTAACCTTAAAGGTGTAGCATTAAAGTTAAATACAAAGTCAGAAACGATTCTTACTTTAAGTAAAACATCAGATGGTGTTGTGACTGCTGGTGATTTTGATGCTGGTCATGATGCTGAGATTGTTAACCCTGAACATGTCATCGCACATGTGACTAAAGGTGGCAAACTTAGCTTAGAAGTCAAAGTGCAAATGGGCCGTGGTTATCAACCTGTTCCTGTTCGCCAAAAATCAAATGAAGAAGATCGTATTTTAGGCTTCATCATGGTTGATGCTTCATTTAGTCCTATTAACAAAGTAAGTTACCAAGTTGAAAGTGCACGTGTTGAACAGCGTACTGACCTTGATAAGTTAATTATGGATGTTGAAACAAACGGTATTATTGATCCTGAACAAGCTATTCGTGATTCAGCGCGTATCTTAATGGGTCAACTATCAGTATTTGCAGATTTAGAGGGTGCTCCAACTGAAGAAGAAGAAGCAGAAGTTCCTCAAGTTGATCCTATCTTATTACGTCCAGTAGATGATTTAGAGTTAACAGTAAGATCAGCAAACTGCTTGAAAGCGGAAAATATTTTCTACATCGGTGATTTAATTCAGCGTTCAGAAAATGAATTATTAAAAGCGCCTAACTTGGGTCGTAAGTCATTAAATGAAATTAAAGATGTACTTGCAACACGTGGTTTAACTTTAGGTATGAAACTAGAAAATTGGCCACCTGTTGGCCTTGAGAAAGCTTAATTAGTATTTCACTAATTTTGCTAATGAATATTAAGGAATTACTATGCGTCACGGTAATAGCAATCGTAAATTAAATCGTACTAGTAGCCATCGTAAGGCTATGTTTCGTAATATGACAGCTTCTTTGTTGAAGCATGAAGTCATTAAAACAACATTACCAAAAGCGAAAGAGCTTCGTAAATATGTTGAACCATTGATCACATTGAGCAAAAACTCAACATTGGCTAACAAGCGTATTGCTTTTAACCGTTTACGTGACCGTGATATGGTAATTAAACTTTTTGGTGAGTTAGGCCCTCGTTACGAAACACGTCCAGGTGGTTATGTTCGTGTACTTAAATGTGGTTTCCGTGATGGTGATAACGCTCCAATGGCTTTTGTTGAATTGGTAGACCGTCCAGAACCTGCTGAAGAAGTTGTTGCAGAGTAAGTAATAAGTATTATAAGAAAATGCCAGCTAATAGCTGGCATTTTTTTTATCTATTTGTTGCGATGGAAAATGCGTGCAAAACTTCTTCCAAAGTAAATGGCCAGAGAAGTTTTATGTTATTTTGATTGTTGGTAATGATTATCGTTGGAATAGTGAGTTGGTATTCATCGTAAAGCGCATCATTGTCCATAATGTCGATTAGTTGATAATCATTATTTTCTACTTGTTCAATATTGTGACCTTTTAGCGCCCTTGCAACAATATGCTCAGCTTCGTCACATAAATGGCAGCCACTTGTGCCTAGTAATTGAATGTTCATTTAAATTTTTTATAAATTAGTTTCTGTTATTGCTAAATAGCACCATAATATGTGTAAGTAGCCTCATATTTTAATTGTATCGAAGTTTCATGATGAGAAGTGTTTTATGACAGCTAGGTTTGAATATTCTGATAAGTCCCAAGAAAACCTGCATGACAGTTTGCAGCAAATTTTATCGTTGTTAGAAAAGCATAAACTATTGGTTGAATTGTCAGATAAGCAAGATCCTGATCAACCGTTGGTGCGTAATCTCGTACACAATCAAAATGTCATTGAGTTAAAACAAAAGTTAGATGATCTTCATAACGCAGACATTGCTTATATTTTAGAAGCGTTGCCGCTTGAAGATCGTTTTGACGTATGGGACTTGGTTAAGTCTGAACGCGATGGTGAGATTTTATTAGAAGTTTCTGATGCGGTTCGTCAAACATTAATCTCAGATATGGACTCAGACGAGTTGCTAGCTGCTGCTGAATTACTTGATACGGATGAGATTGCTGATCTAGCTCCAGATTTACCTAAAGACGTATTCAATGACCTATTAGATACCTTAGATGCCCAGAATAGAGCGCGACTACAATCTACACTAGCCTATTCTGACGATGTTGTTGGTGCCATTATGGATTATGAAACAGCCACTATTCGTGAGGATATTACCCTAGAGGTTGTATTGCGTTACATGCGCCGTTTAGAAGAATTACCAGAGCAAACTGATAAATTGTTTGTCGTAGATCGCCATAATGTTTTGCAAGGTGTATTGCCACTTAAACGACTCGTAGTGAATGAGCTTCAGGCAAAGGTATCTGATGTAATGGCTGAAGATGCAGTTATATTTCACGCGACTGATGATGCAGATGAAGTTGCCAAAGCATTTGAGCGTTATGACTTAGTGACTGCCCCAATTGTTGATGATGACAATAATTTAATTGGTAGGGTGACTGTTGATGCTGTGATGGATTATATTCGTGAAGAGGCCGAAGGCGACATGCTGCTTATGGCTGGTTTACGCGAAGAAGAGGATTTTTTCTCATCCATTTGGAAGTCTGTTCAAAATAGGTGGGCTTGGTTAGCGATTAATTTAATGACTGCCATTTTAGCTTCACGTGTCATTGGGTTGTTTGAGGGGTCTATTGAGAAGATTGTAGCGCTGGCTGCACTGATGCCGATTGTGGCTGGTATCGGCGGTAACTCTGGTAACCAAACGACTACGATGATCGTGCGTGGTTTAGCGCTCGGCCAGGTTTCTTCACACAATATGAATGCATTGCTTGGTAAGGAGTTAGGTGTTGCGCTACTTAATGGTTTATTTTGGGGTAGTGTCCTTGGTTTAATTGCCTATCTTTTCTACGGCAGCTTTCCATTAGGGGTTGTGATGATGGTTGCGATGACGTTAAACCTATTGTTGGCGGCGTTAATGGGCGTTATCATCCCGCTCGTCATGAATAAAATGGGAAGGGACCCTGCGGTAGGGTCGAGCGTATTAATCACGGCTGTGACTGATAGCGGTGGTTTCTTTATATTCTTAGGTATTGCGACTATATTCTTACTTTGATGGTAACTGTTACTTTGAGTTAGCTATCAATATAAATAACGATAGATAATAAAAAAGCCTGCATTAAGCAGGCTTTTTTATGATTATAATAATGACTTATTTTAATTTTGTTTCTTTATATAGAACGTGTTTACGTGCCACTGGATCGAATTTTTTAATTTCCATCTTTTCTGGCATTGTACGTTTGTTCTTAGTAGTGGTGTAGAAGTGACCAGTACCAGCACTTGACTCTAATTTTATCTTTTCACGCATGATTAATTATCCTTAGTTAGGCTGAAAAATCAGACCTTAAATCTTTTGGCCGTTAGCACGTAAATCAGCTAAAACGGTATCAATACCTTTTTTATCGATTGTACGTAAAGCTGCATTAGAAATGCGTAAGCTTACCCAACGATTCTCGCTCTCAACCCAAAATTTACGGTTTTGTAAATTTGGTAAGAAACGACGTCTTGTTTTGTTATGTGCGTGAGAAACATTGTTACCCACCATCGGCTTTTTGCCTGTTACCTGACATACACGTGCCATGGATTTTCTCCGTTATATTACACTTTTTTAGAAAGACGGCTATTGTAGTACAAATCCTACTCACAACTCAAGTAAAATTTGCGTAATTGCCATAATTAATTTAATTTTGTTGTTTTAATGCTTACCAGTACTACCAAAGCCACCTTCGCCGCGCACTGTTTCATCAAAATCATCGACTAAATGAAACTCAGCCTGCATCACTGGTACGATCACGAGTTGTGCAATACGTGCCATTGGCTCTAATGTAAATGGGGTTTCACTGCGGTTCCAACATGAGACCATTAATTGACCCTGATAGTCTGAATCAATCAAACCCACTAAGTTACCTAGTACGATGCCTTGTTTATGGCCTAATCCTGAACGCGGTAATATTAATGCAGCATAATAGGCATTATCTAAATGAATGGCCATACCCGTTGGGATTAATATGGTTTCGTTAGGAGCGATCGTCATTGTCGCTTCTGTACAAGCACGTAAATCTAAGCCAGCAGAACCTGGTGTGCCATAGGCAGGCATTTGTGCATTCAATCTTGGGTCTAAAATTTTTAGGTCAACAATTAAGCTCATTTCAACTCTTTCAGTAATATTTAATATTTAAGTCCGAAGAATTATCGTAATTTTTTTTCAACAAACGCTAATATTGCTGCTGCAATCACGGTTTTATCTGCGGCTTCTAGCCGATGAGTGCCATTATCATCAATGATTGTGACTTGCGTATTATCTTTTCCCATACTTTCACTCACTAGGTTTGCAACGATCATTGGAATATTCTTAGCAATTCGCTTCTTGCTAGCGTACTCAATCAGGTTTTCAGTTTCTGCGGCAAAACCGACACAAAAAGGTGCTGCCGGTAATGAGGCAACCTTTGCTAGTATATCTTGATTCTTTTTAAGTGTGATTGACAGGCTAGAAGCATTTTTTTTGATTTTTTGTTGGCTTGGTTCTGTTGGCGAATAATCAGATACCGCAGCAACAGAGATAAACACATCTTGTTCGCCAATGTGTTGCATCACCGTTTGATACATCGCGTCAGCGCTGTTGGCTTGCCTATAGGTAAGGTTACTAGGTGCTTCAAGTGCACTAATGCCAGATACTAACGTCACATTAGCACCCATATCACTTGCGACTTGTGAAATAGCATAGCCCATCTTGCCACTACTAATATTCGTAATACCACGGACAGGGTCGATCATTTCCATCGTTGCGCCAGCTGTCACCATAATATTTTTATTTTTCAGTAGTTTAGGCGTAAAGTGAGCGGTTACTAATGCAGTAATTTCTTCAGGCTCAAGCATGCGGCCAAAGCCTATTTCACCACAAGCTTGCTCACCACTACCAGGGCCTAGCACAGTAATGTTATCAAGCTTAGCTTGGGCAATATTTCTTTGGGTAGAAGGGTTATCCCACATTTGCTTATTCATCGCTGGTGCCACGAGTAGTGTGCAATCTCTGGCTAAGCATAAGGTTGAAAGTAGATCATCCGCCTGTCCATGAATTAATTTGGCAATAAAGTCTGCACTGGCTGGGGCAATTAATACCGCGTCTGCATCACGTGTTAAGTCTATATGCGGCATGCCGCCACCTGACTGACTATCCCACATATTGGTATGTACAGGGTTGCCTGACAACGCTTGCATCGTCACTGGTGTGATGAATTGGCATGCGGCTTCAGTCATGACCACTTGCACTTCAATATTTTGTTTAACCAAT
The DNA here is from genome assembly GCA_034111445.1 of Methylophilaceae bacterium. Classification (GTDB taxonomy): domain Bacteria; phylum Pseudomonadota; class Gammaproteobacteria; order Burkholderiales; family Methylophilaceae; genus Methylotenera. Next base: position 18,591 of record JAWUXH010000040.1, read on the forward strand.
AAGCCTACCAGTTCAGCCGCTTTGTAAGCGGCGATACCGCCGGTAATGCCAAGGACGATTTTACGTGGTGTCTTATTGTGTGAAGTCATTCCAATATTTTATATGAAACTGTGTTTAATAGGGATGTTTTGTCTACTTTGGCCCAATGTTGTGCCATATGGGCTACGCCTAAAGCCAATAGGGCCATATCTGACTTAAACATAGATTGATAGGATTTATCTGAAGAATTTAACAAGGTAAATGCGTGATGTGGAAGGCAATTAGAATAATAATATTGATGATGATTCTCGTCAAAGCCGTGCAGCAAAGTTATGCTGAAAGTATGGACTTGGGCTGGCAGAAAAAATTCTACGTTGCTGTGTACCCTATTAATGCAGAACGCAGTAGAACGCCAGCACATGCAGAAGTGAACGCTCACATTAAATCACTTAAAGATGAGGATTTTGAAGAAATAACCACCTTTTTCTCGAAGCAAGCACAAGAATATAACTTAGGGTTAGGTCGGCCAATTGAGGTCATGTTAGGTGACAGTATTGCTTTTGCACCGCCAGCTCCGCCAAATCCAGACAGTACTGCGCAAGTGATGTTATGGAGTGTGGGCTTTAGGTTTTATTCATGGATGTTTGCACCAAGTACTGAAGTTGAGCCTGATATTAAGTTGTACTTGGTCTACCACGACCCTGAAACCAATCCTAGTTTAGGTTTTTCTACGGCACTTGAAAAAGGCCGTATTGGGCGAATTAATGTGTATGGTGAGCGTTTCTATCATCAAAAAAACTTAGTGGTGATTGCACACGAGTTACTGCATACCTTAAAAGCTTCAGATAAGTATGATATGGATAACAACATGCCTAGCTTCCCTGATGGATTTGCAGAGCCGAAAAAGACACCACTGTACCCACAACGCTATACAGAATTAATGGGTGGCCGCTTACCCATTGCGATTGATGAAGCACAAATGCCTGAGAATTTAGCTGAAACAATTATTGGTTATAAAACAGCCAAAGAAATTGGTTGGATATAAAGCCACAAGATAGTGAAGATTTGATCATGTGATCGTTAGATAAACACATAAGCAAGCTTGTTATGATGCCTAAAACAATTAGGTTAGTTTATGTGGAAGTTAATCAGAGTCTTAATATTAGTGGTCGGTTTACTCACGGTCATTCAGCAAACATGGCAGGAAGAGGCGGAATTAGACTGGCGTAAGAACTTTTACGTTGCAGTCTTTCCGATTAATGCGGATGGCAGTGCTGAAGTGGCGCAATACATCAAAAGCTTGCATATTGAAGACTTTGAGCCCGTGACTGATTTTTTCGCCAGTGAAGGTGAGCGCTACGGTGTTGGCCTGCGTAGGCCCGTTGAAATTCAATTGGGTGAAGAAATTATTGAAATTCCGCCAGCGCCACCAATCGAAGGCAACTTAGTGGATGTGATGTTATGGAGCTTGAAGTTTCGCTATTACGGCTGGGTGAATAATCAACCATTTAACATCAAGCCAAATATTAAGTTGTACCTTTTATATTACGACCCTAAAACTAACCCTCGGTTAAGTCATTCAACAGCGCTTAATAAAGGTCGTATTGGGCGCATTAATGTTTTTGGTAGTCGCATGTATCATCAAAAAAACATGGTCATTCTGGCGCATGAATTATTGCATACCGTTAAAGCGACCGATAAATATAATTTAGAAAATACCCTGCCTCAGTACCCTGATGGGTTTGCTGAACCAAACAAAAAACCACTGTATCCACAACGCTATGCAGAGTTAATGGGCGGCCGAGTGCCTGTGACCAAAACAACAGCAAAAATACCAGCTAGTTTGCAACAGACAATCATTGGTGAAAAAACTGCCAAAGAGATTGGGTGGATACAATAATGGCGATTACTGATTGGCCAGAAGGTGAAAGGCCGCGTGAGAAGTTATTGCAAAGTGGCGTTGGGTCATTATCTGATGCCGAATTGTTGGCTATATTTCTGCGCGTTGGCGTCAAAGGGAAAAGTGCCGTCGATTTATCACGGGACTTACTGACTACGTTTGGTAGCCTAAATGGTATTTTTGATGCCGATATCAACGCCATTAGTGATGTACATGGCATGGGAGAAAGTAAATTTTGCCAGTTGCAGGCCGTGTTTGAAATGAGTCGCCGTGCCTTAAATGAAGAGATGCAAGTCGGTGACCATTTAAGTTCGCCAGAAAAAGTACGCAATTACTTAAGCCTGACACTTGGGCACTTAACGCGTGAAGTGTTTATGGTGCTATTCGTGGATACGCAGAATCGTATCATCGACAGTGAAACGCTGTTTGAAGGCAGCTTAACGCAAACCAGCGTGTACCCGCGTGAAGTGTTACAGCGCGCTTTGCATCACAATGCAGCTGCGGTGATGCTTGCGCATAATCACCCAACAGGCATCGCTGAGCCTAGCAATGCTGATAAGGCCATAACAACAAAGCTAAAAGAAGCATTAGCCGTGATTGATGTGCGTGTGCTTGATCACTTTATTGTGGCAGGTAATCAAATGTGCTCATTCGCAGAGCTAGGTTTGTTGTAGCGTTAACGTTTGTAATTGGATTAAGCGCAAGCAAGTGTTAGTTGATTGAAGGCGATTGGTTTAACGTACTATGCTTGCTTACCAAGCGTTTTAACTCTGGCACACAAGAGCCGCATTCTGTACCGCATTTAAGCTTAGCTTGTAAGGTTTGTAAGTCAGCACCCATTTCACAGATTTCAATGATTTCATTTTCTGAAACGTCATAACAATTACAGATAATGTTACCGCGTGTTTTGATGCCAGATGGCGGTGCACTTAAAGGTGCCAATGCCCAACGCCTTAATTCATCAGTAAATTCACCTTCTTGCATCACTTGTTTTAGCCAGTCAGTGGCGAGCGTTTCGCCAATTAAACGTACGCCAGTCACATGCCCATCTTCAACTAAAATACGTTTACTAATACCGCGTTTTACATCGTCATAATTAAGCATAGGCGCACCTTCTACCATGCCTAATAGTGAGTCTAAGTGAGCGATCACTTCGTCGCTAGGCTTTTCTGTATGGGCTGCGGTGAACACGACCATGCCATTTTCACGACCATATAAACCACAGGTCGCATACTCAAAAGTTGGCAATAGTTTTCGCACTTTTTCTATTAAAGCCAGGTCGCTAAAGTTGCGCATCACCGTCATTTTCCATGGCAGATCAAGCTTCTCAATTTTAATAGCCGTGTGTTTTAGCTCAGGTTGTTTTGATTTTGGGTCGAAGTCAGCTGGCATTAATGCATTAACACCTAGGCCACTCATAAACTGACTACCCCAATGCATTGGCATAAAGGTTTCTGATGGCTTTAATTCATCTGAAGGTGCAACACCGACTGTTAAGTTTCCACGAGCATTGCTGATCTTAACAATGTCACCTTCAACTAATTGACGGCGCTCCATGTCACGTGTGTTCATGGATAACACTGGTGCTTCAACATGGTTATAGAGTAAGGCAATCGTGCCTGTGCGACTCATGCCATGCCATTGGTCACGCAAGCGGCCTGTGAGTAGGTGTAGCGGGTAACGCGCACTGGTTTTATCTGATGTCGGTTTATAGGTGGCGCTATAAAATTTGGCTTTACCGTTAGCGGTTGCAAAAACGCCATCTGTATAAAGCCGTGTTTTACCTGCCGACTCACCTTCAACAAGTGGCCATTGTTGTGGGCCGCTGGTTTCTAGCATGTCGTAGCTGATGCCTGTGATGTCTAAATCACGGCCACGTGTGGTTTCACGGTGTTCGTTAAAAATACTTTCAGTCGTTGGGTAATCAAACATGGCATGGGTTTTACCCAGTTTCTTTTCTAAGCGCTGTGCAAAGTCGACAACGGTTTCCCAGTCGTGACGTGCTTCACCTGGATTAGGTGCAGCAGATTGTAAACGGGTAATACGACGTTCAGAATTCGTGACAGTACCTTCTTTTTCACCCCAAGTTGAAGCTGGAAAAATGACATCGGCATACTGGTTACTATCGGTATTATTAAAAGCATCTTGCAGCACCACTAATTCAGCCGTATTTAACGCTTCCAATACATTGTTCAAATCTGGCATTGAATGCGCGGGGTTAGTACAAGCAATCCATACTGCTTTTACTTCACCACTTTTAATGGCATCAAATAATTCAACCGCTGTTTTGCCGGGTGTCGCTGGGACGTCATCAATGCCCCATAGTGTTGCCACTTCAGCGCGATCATCTGCATTGGCTAAATCACGGTGACCTGATAATAAGTTAGCCATGCCGCCCACTTCACGCCCGCCCATGGCGTTGGGTTGGCCTGTAAGTGAAAAAGGGCCAGCACCTGGTTTGCCAATTTGACCTGTGGCTAAGTGTAAGTTGATTAATGCCGCATTTTTTTCAGAACCGTGAATCGACTGGTTTAAGCCCATGCAATACATTGATAATGATGGACCAGCCCCAAACCACTTAGCGGCTTGAATAATGTCTTGTTCTTTTAGGCCGCAAATGTCAGCCACCATTTTTGGTGTGTATTCGCGAACCGTATCTTTTAGTTTGGCGAAGTCTTCAGTATGTTGCTTAATATAATCATGATCAATTAAGCCTTCCCATAGCATGACGTGCAACATACCATTGAATAACGCCACATCGGTACCCGGTAAAATCGGTAGGTGTAAATCTGCAAATTGTGCGGTATCCGTTTTGCGCGGATCAACCACGACAATTTTCATGTTCGGGTTTTTAGCTTTTGCATCTTCAATACGGCGGAAAATAATAGGGTGTGCAAAAGCGGTATTACTACCAGCGATAAATAAGCATTCGGTATGGTCAATATCCTCATAACAAGCTGGTGGCGCATCTGCACCTAATGTTAGTTTGTAGCCAGTAACCGCTGAACTCATGCAAAGGCGCGAGTTAGTATCCACATTATTGGTGCCGATTAAGCCTTTGGCTAACTTATTGAAGACGTAATAATCTTCAGTGAGTAACTGGCCTGAGATATAAAAGGCCACTGCATCAGGCCCGTGTTCTTGAATGATGTCAGCAAATTGATCAACGACATAATCCAGTGAGGTATCCCACGAAACACGTTCACGCGGCGCATTGCGGTTGGTGCGCATTTCTGGGTAAAGTGCGCGCGCATCAAGTTTGGCAGTGAGGTGTAGTGTTGAGCCTTTGGTACATAAGCGACCAAAGTTGGCAGGGTGATCAGGATCGCCTTTCACGCCAACAATTTTATCTTTTTGGGTGGAGATAATGACGCCACAGCCAACCCCACAGTAACAACAGGTGCTTTTAATTTCACGTGTGCGGGGATGGATGGTGATAGCTTGTTCGTTATTCAAAGGGTCGCTGACTTTTTTATTGTAGTTGTATTGTTGCTGTTCCATGTGTTTTTGGTGCTAACTTAAGCTTTTATACATCCAAAAATACAATACCATCTTCAATCTTAGTTGGGTAGCAAGTCGTTTCACCTTCATCTGGCTCATCTGCTTTACCCGTTTCCAAGCTGATTTTCCAGTTGTGTAGCGGGCAAGTCACCTTGTCGCCATGTACAATGCCTTGTGATAAAGGCCCTTTTTTATGTGGGCATAAATTGTTGATGGCAAACACTCGGTCGTCATCTGTACGAAAAACACCAATCTCACGGTCGTCAGCGCGGACAACACGTGAGCCCAGTGGGGTAATGTCTTCAAGGGGGCAAACTTTTTTCCAAGCCATGCTTTACTTCCAATACTAATAATTTAAATGGTGCGTTGAAATGAAGGATTTTTAGATTTCAATCGTTTCAAACTCTTTATATTTATCGCGGTTATTCGCACGCTCTGCCCAAGGTTCTACTGATCCTTGTAGCGCGTAGAGTAGGCGATCAAAAGCAGCTTTACGACCTTCTGCATCTTCTAGCACGCGCTGTTTAACGTAGTCTAACCCAACACGCTCTATCCAGTGCACCGTACGGTCTAAATAACGTGCTTCTTCACGGTAAATTTGGATAAAGGCACCAGAATACTCAAGTACTTCTTCTGCTGTTTTGACTTTGCATAAGAATTGCCCAGCTTCTGTTTTAATGCCGCCGTTACCGCCAACATACATTTCCCAACCAGAATCAACCCCAATAATCCCTACATCTTTAATGCCAGATTCAGCACAGTTACGAGGACAGGCCGATACCGCAAACTTCACTTTATGTGGTGCCCACATATGGTCAAATGCTTTTTCAATATCAATGCCCAATTGTGTAGAGTTTTGTGTACCAAATCGACAGAACTCAGAACCAACACAAGTTTTAACGGTACGAATACCTTTAGAGTAGGCGTAACCAGAAGGCATGTCTAAATCCGCCCATACGTTGGGTAGGTCTTCTTTTTTAATACCAAGTAAATCGATCCGTTGACCGCCTGTCATTTTCACCATTGGTACTTGATATTTATCGGCTACATCAGCAATTTTACGTAGCTGGTTAGCATTGGTCACACCACCATACATACGCGGCACTACTGAGTAAGTACCGTCTTTTTGAATATTGGCATGCACACGCTCATTAATAAAACGAGATTGTGGGTCATCCGTTGCTTCATGTGGCCATGTTGAAATCAGGTAATAATTCAATGCAGGTCGACAAGTAGCACAACCGTTTGGCGTGCTCCACTCCATGCCTTTTGTTGCATCTGGAATGGTTAAGTACTTCTTGGTGCGCACTTCTTCACGCACTTGCTCATGGCTTAAGTCAGTACAACCACAAATGGCTTTGTCGGTAGCAGGTGGTGCATAACCACCGCCTAATGTAGAGGCCAGAATCTGTTCGACTAAACCAGTACAGCTACCGCAGCTAGAGCCGGCTTTAGTTTGTTTTTTGACATCATCCAGCGTGAATAAACCATCGGCCTGAATCGCATTAACAATCGTGCCTTTACAAACACCGTTACAACCACACACTTCCATTTCGTCTGGCATGTCGGCCGCAAGGTCTTGGCCTTGGTGGCCAGCATTACCAATCGCGCTTTGACCAAACATGAGATGGTCACGGATTTCATTAATCAGTTTGCCATCACGTAGCATTTGGAAATACCAAGAGCCATCGGCCGTATCGCCATAAAGTACTGCACCGATAATTTTGTCATCTTGGATGACGAGTTTTTTGTACACGCCACCAACGGCATCGTGCATCACAATTTCTTCTGATTCATCACCGCCAGTGAAGTCGCCAGCTGAGAATAAATCAATGCCAGTGACTTTTAATTTGGTTGATGTCACAGAGCCTTTATAGGCACCAATACCAAAGTTGGCTAAGTGGGTTGCACAGACTTTAGCCATTTCAAATAAAGGCGCCACTAAACCGTATGAAATACCGCGGTGATTCACACATTCACCTACAGAGTAAACACGCGGGTCAAATGTTTGCATGGTGTCGTTCACGACAATACCTTTGTCGCAATGAATGCCCGCTGACTCAGCTAAAGCGTAATTAGGGCGAATACCCACACCAAATACGACTAAATCAGCAGGAAGCTCAAAACCTTCTTTAAATTTAATGCTTTTAACGCGACCTTCATCATTACCAATAATGGTTTCTGTATTGGTTTTTAAATGAATCTTAAGGCCTTTTTCTTCTAACGATTTTTGCAGCATAATGCCTGCTGTTCTATCAAGTTGCTTTTCAAGTAACCATTCATTACGGTGAATAACGGTCACATCCATGCCTTGAATGGCAAGGCCATTAGCAGCCTCTAAACCGAGTAAACCACCACCAATCACAACGGCGTGCTTATATTTTTTTGCCGCATCGATCATGTCGTTGGTGTCTTTAATATCACGATAGCCAAGCACGCCTTCTAAATCATTGCCTGGAATAGGTGGCATAAATGGTTTGGAGCCGGTTGCGATTAGTAGACGGTCATATTCAGCCGTAATGCCGCTTTCCGATGTGACAATGCGTTTTGCGCGGTCAATATTGTTGATGTAAGCATCGGTATGAAGCGTGATGTCATTTTCTGCATACCATTCACGGGTGTTTAAGATGATGTCATCAATCGTTTGCTCGTTTGCCAACACAGGAGACAACATAATGCGGTTGTAGTTTGGGTAAGGTTCATCTCCAAAGACTGTGATGTCATATAAATCTGGAGAGATTTTGAGTAGTTCTTCAACGACACGCATACCAGCCATACCATTACCAACAACGACTAATTTCATTTTTTCCATCTTGTGTACCTATTTATACTAATTATTCTTATGTTCTATTAATAAGCAATTTGCATGCCGTAAAAGATATTTTTAAAATCAATGACTTATGTTTATTCATTTTAGAAATAGCTCTAATTAAGTGCTATGCACCAAGTTGGCAATCCCAACTTGGTGCATTTTTATTAGCTGCTAATACGATTAAAATTTATAAATACCAGTGACCCAGAACTTCTCAATATCACCTTTACCTAAGCTTTTATCTTCTTGCTTAAAGTTGGCATATTCAAATGAGCCAATCACGTTTTTCTTAAATTTGTAGTAAACGCCTAAGTCAAACTCAGTACCGTACTCATCATCACCAGAGGCATTGCTCTCATCAGCATCAATCATGTGGTAAGCCGCTTTAATTTTAGCGCCTTTAAACATACCAACCGCCGTCACGAATGTATCTTTAATACCAGTTGCATTTGGTGTACTTAAGAATAAGTCAGCCCAACCAGTAAATAAGTGATTCGTACCCAGTGGTGTTTGGAACCCCCTTGTAGAGCCGTTATCGGCTGCAGACAACATTTCTTGGTTAATCCGGAAACCCCAGCCACCAAAGCCTAAACCAGCACTAACAAAGTAGTAGTCGTTATCAATATCATCGGCATCAGCATAATCATCTTGTACTGCATATTCACCAGTGAATAGTGCAGAAAATTTATCATTGATTTTTTCTTTTCCATCTAAGCGGAAGCCGTAGGTTTGAATAGATGTAGCTGCCGCATCTTTATTCTCATGCAGATAAGCATAACCCGTGGCTTTTGTGGTTGGCGTCACTTGATAGCCGACATTAGCAATACTGGTTTCAATATCGACTAGTTTAGTCGTCACCGTTTTAAGTTTTGTGAAATGCGCTAAGGTAACTGTTGTTTTAGGCAGGCTGGTATTCACATATGAAATACCATTAAAGACTGCCCAGTTTTGACGGAAACGCACGTCACCAATAAAGCGCCAGTTATCTAAAAACATGTTTTGACGACCAATTTTCACTTTATTGCTTTTGTTCGCCCATTGAATGTAAGCTTGATGGAAGTCAATATCTTCTGGGTCAGCAATCACAGGGTATTTGGCTTTATCAGGATCAGTCGTATTTTTGTTGCGATCGTTATAGTCATCGATTGGTGCGCCTACACCGTAGACTTGAGTATTCACGCTAAAACCATTTAAAGGTTTAGTTTCATAACCAATTAATGCGCGGTAGGTTAAGGCCGTCGCATCAACATCTTTTGAATCTTGATCAACATATTCGTAACGTAGACGAATCATGCCCGATACCTTACCTTCAGTCAGTGCTTCACCTAAAGAGGCTGCTTGTGTGGTTTCAGCGGCCATGGTTTGCACTGATAAAGTGCTTAGGATTGCCATGGTTAATAGTTTATTTTTCAATTGCATTGTAAAACTCCCGGTTTGTGATTTCAAAAAATTATGCTGCTTCTTTGTGTGCGTGTCGTTGGTATAAAAACTTCAACACTTCACTGCGAATGCGGTGGTATTCAGAATCTTCGGCTAATTCAAGACGTGCTCTCGGGCGCGCTAAATTAACGTCTAACACTTCGCCAATGGTGGCGGCTGGGCCGTTGGTCATCATCACGATGCGGTCAGATAATAAAACGGCCTCATCTACGTCATGCGTCACCATGAGTGCGGTAGTGCCAGTATTGGCACAGATCTTCATGAGTTCGTCTTGCAAGTTAGCGCGGGTGAGGGCATCGAGTGCGCCAAATGGCTCATCCATTAATAAGACTTTAGGTTCCATGGCTAATGCACGGGCAATACCCACACGTTGCTTCATACCGCCTGATATTTCATGCGGATATTTATGTGTTGATGGTGTTAAGCCCACTAAGGCAAGTGCATCGTCTGTCCGTTTTTTTAACTTCTCAGGTGTTTCTTTTGCTTTGAATACTTGGTTAACCGCTAAGAATACGTTTTCATAGCAAGTCATCCATGGCAATAACGAATGGTTTTGAAACACCACAGCTCGGTCAGCACCTGGACCGTTAATTTCACGACCATCCACCAACAACACGCCGTCTGTCGCCTCTAATAGACCCGCGATTAAGTTCATAACAGTTGATTTACCGCAGCCTGAGTGACCAATCACTGAGATAAACTCACCTGAGTTAATGTCTAAATTAATATCCTGTAGGGCAATAAACTTGCCGCGTTTGGTATTAAACGCCATTTGAATATTTTGAAACTGTACGTATGGTTGTTCTTTATTTGATGCCATGATTTAATCCTTCTCGTAAGCAAATCTGCTAGCGATAAACACTAGAATTTGTTCTAGTAATAAGCCGACAATACCAATGATGAATATTGCAATAATGATTGATTCAATTTTGAGGTTGTTCCATTCATCCCATACCCAGAAACCAATACCAACACCACCGGTGAGCATTTCTGCCGCCACAATCACTAACCAAGCGGTACCGACAGCGAGTTTTACGCCCGTTAAGATATGCGGCAATGAAGCGGGAAAAAGAATTTTTTTAGCAATTTCCCATTCTGATAAATTCAAGACTTTTGCCACATTTAAATAATCTGTAGGAACATTACGTACACCTTCAGCGGTGTTTAAAATCATTGGCCAGATCGAGCAAATAAAGATCACCCAAATTGCAGAAGGGTCTGCTGCTTCAAAAACAAATAAACCAATTGGTAACCAAGCTAATGGTGACACTGGGCGCAGTAATGTGATAATTGGATTAGCAATGCGGTTAACCGTACTAAAGCGACCAACTAAAAATCCCATTGGAATACCGATGAGTGCAGCCAAGCCAAAGCCAACGGCAACACGTTGTAATGAGTAGTAAACATTCCAGCCAATGCCCATGTCATTAGGGCCATTGTCGTAGAATGGGTCTTCAAACAAGACTTTTGCTTCTTCCCAAGTCACTGCTGGACCAGGAAAATCTGGGGTAACGCTTGCGACAAATGTCCATATGGCGACTAATACGCCCATGCTGACAATAATGGATAGCGTTGTTTTAATGAGCTCAGCGGAGGCTTCACTCCAGTCAATATTTTCTAATTGTTTTAACATATTGTTTTAACCTTTACTTCTACTTCAGGTGGGGTGGCAGTCGATTGTGTGATCTCTTGACTGACGCCTTGAGAGGCTGTACGTACTCAAATTACAAGTACTTACAGCATTTTTAATACAATTGCTTCTTAACTATTTGTTTAACTTGGCAAACGCTTCTAATGACACTTTCATATTGTTCATTGGGAACTGTTTTAAATATTCCACTGGTTTTGCTGGGTCAAACTTCAAGCCATCAAAGAATGCATCTGGGCCCATTTCAATTGGCGTTGATGCTTCTTTAAGCGTGTAAGGCTTCGTATGATCGCCTTCAGTTTTGTAGTTAATGGTTGGGTAAGCCACGCCAACTTCTTTGGCCGCTTCACGGTAAAAGTCTGGTAGATACACTGACTCAGCCACTTTTTTGAAGTCAATCGCTTCTTTAAGCTGACCCCAGCGCGCCATTTGTGTCAGGAACCAAACCGCATGTGATTGCCATGGGAATGTTGCTGCATAACGGTGGAATACGTTAAAGTCGGCAAATGGTACTGGGCCTTCTTTTTTGTCGTATGTCCAAGTACCCGTCATTGAGTTATCAACTACAGAAGTTGGTGCGTTAACGTAAGATTTTTTAGAAATAATCTTCACGACTTCTTTACGGTTTTCAGGTTTATCCATCCATACAGAAGCTTCGATTAAGGCTTTAACCGCTGCTTTGTGTGAACCTGGGTTTTTGTCAGCCCACTCTTTAGTCACACCAAATACTTTTTCTGGGTTGTTGTTCCAAATTTCGTAGTTAGTGGTGATTGATTTACCAATACCCATTTCAACCGCACGTTGGTTCCAAGGCTCACCTACACAGTAGCCAACGATGTTGTTTGATTTAAGGTTTGCAACCATTTGTGGTGGTGGAATTACGATCAGACGCACATCTTGGTCAGGGTCAATACCCGCTGAAGCCATCCAATAACGTAGCTCGTAGTTATGCGTAGAAACAGGGAACACCATTGCAAATGTCATTGGCTCTTTACCCGCTTTTTTATCAGCGTCGATGACTTTTTTCAATGCGCGTGCGGTGGTAGGGCGTGGTGCTTTCATCGCTTCAGGCTCAGCTTCAACCATACGTTTGTAAAGCGCGTTTGAAACGGTAATACCATTACCATTTAAATCCATTGAGAACGCTGTCACGGTTGCTTGTTTTTTAGCGCCAACGCCTAACGTTGCTGCAATTGGCATACCTGCCAACATATGTGCGCCATCTAAACCGCCAACGGATACTTTATCGCGAATGTTTGCCCAAGAAGACTCTTTAGAAACCGTTACATCTAGGCCATGTTTTTTGAAGAAGCCTTTTTCTTTCGCAATGACGAGTGGCGCGCAATCAGTTAGTGGAATAATGCCGAAGGTCAGTTTTGTTTTCTCTAAGCCATCAGAGCCACCAGCCCAAGCATTATTACGTAACCCTGGTGCAACACCTGCAACTAGTGCTGCCGCTGCAGACATGCTAGAAACCTTCAAAAATCCCCTGCGATCCAATGTGCTAGGTGCTGCTTCTTTACTAGTCGTTTTTACTTCCTTCTTGTCACTCATTGTCATATCCTTAATTTATAGGTGGCTTGAAAATGCAAAAAGCGCCTATGCCAGTATTTATGCAAATACTGAGATAGACGCCTTTGTCTGTTTAATACTTGTTCAACTTACTCAAATACAATTTTTTCGATTTACCGCCATTGGTAAACCTATAATTAAGATAAAGCAATAGGTATGCCAATGTTGCTTTTATGTACAAATTAAGGTGTTTTTGTCGTTTATTTCATGAATTTGGAGCCGTTTTAGAGCCTAATTTGCACATAAATGTTGCAAAGTGCACTTCAATGGAACGTATGAAAGGATTGTGTCGCGATGCCATTTTTACGGTTTACGCTGTGTGAAAGTCATGTCATGAAGCATGCATTGCATTTTTTAAATGCATGCTGGGCAAGCTTTTGCTTAATCAGTTAATAAGCATTAAAGCCTCACATAAAGGCGGTATTGGCGGCAGCGCTAGTGCCGTGACTGTGACTGCCGTGCCTTAGAAAACTTTACTAATAGAAATGACTGTTTGTGCCACATCAAACATTTTTTTGTTTTGCTCCATTGCGGTAGAACGCATGCGCTTATAAGCATCATCTTCAGAGAGTTCAAATCGGGACATGAGTAAACCCTTCGCTTTTTCAATGGTTTTTCTGTCACTGAGCGCTTTGCGCGCATTCTCAAGTTCATGCTCCATATCTGCGAGTCGTTTTGACTGTAACTGCAGTACATCTAACATTGATTTTGGGTGGTTATTTTTAAGGTCTGATGGCACAAAGCTAAATGCTAATTCAACAGGAATATCTGGGTCAAAGAAGCGGTCAGATAAATTGATGTTTGTGGGTGGGTTTTGACGTAATGAATCAATTAAACCTTTCACATTTTTTAAATCGGTTTCCGCTTCATTGGTAATTAATGAAGCATATTCTTTAATGCGATGGATGAGGTCACACTCAATTGCCCACATATCAGTGAGGCGGTCACTGCAATTGTTAAACCAGCGTTCGCTGAGGTTGTTATCTAAAGTGTGTGTTTCGGTTGTAGAGGTGAGCTGTGCCCTTAATGTGTGTAATTCTGCTGCTGCCTCTGATGATTCAACGGCATTCCATTTGTTGATGAGCGGTTGTTCTGCAAAATCACAAAAGACTTCAAATAAACGTGCTTGGTGTTCAATTAAATGAGTAATTTTTTGCAAATAAGGTGTATCAATTGCGCCTGATGCAAAAGCAATAGAACCCGCGGCCCGTTCTTGCCCGGCTAACTCTTTCCCTTGAATTAAATTAAATAATGCGACCAGTAGGTTAGAAATACGTGGGTCAATAATCGTATCGGCTAAATCAAAAATCAGTGAAATAAGACCGGAAATCAGTCTGCCATAGGCTTGAATCGAGTCTGCAGGGGATAATTCAAACGCGTGAATACTTTTTCTTAAAATCGCTAAATCTTCAAGACCTAATAACACCCATGCCTCTAATGAAAGTAGTTTGGTGTTTTTATAGCTTTTTTCTGTCAGTCGGGTAGACAGCAAGTCTCGAAACCTTGCTTCGAGTAATTGCGACTCTTTAATAATGTTGGCTTTGTTGGTTTTAAAGCGTTGGCCAGTTGATGCAAGGTATAGGCTGCTGGCGCCACGTTCTGCTTGTAAGCTATGAATTAAATTACTAATGACTTCAACAAAAAAAGTGCTTGATGCTAGCCGATTAAGCTCATCAATTTTAAGTTGTTTTGCTGTCAGAATGACTTGTTCAGCGGTAATAGCCATGGATTGAGGGTTTATTGAATACGATAAACATACGAAAGCAAATATTAAGCCAAACCATGAATGACTGCACCGCGCACTGTGCATTCATGGTTATTGCGCGCATCAATAGTGCGATGTAAGTGCATGGGTAGGTTAATGCTTAAATTAATTGCATCATAATGGTGCGAGAACCCATGACGATGATGCAAGCTATATCAATTGTAAGTTCGCCAGTCTTGCATATAGACCATCTTGATCACGTAATTGTGCTGGGGTGCCAATTTCAACAATCTTGCCTTGCTCCATCACCACAATACGGTTCGCTTTTTGCACTGTACTTAATCGATGCGCAATCATTAATGTGGTGCGGCCTTCCATGGCGGCATTGAGGCCTTGCTGTACTAATATTTCAGATTCAGCATCTAAAGCACTGGTTGCTTCATCTAATAATAAAATGGGTGCATTTTTTAAAATAGCACGCGCAATGGCAATACGCTGGCGTTGCCCGCCAGAGAGTCGCGTGCCACGTTCCCCTAAAAAGGTTTGATATTTTTCTGGCAGTTGTTGCACAAACTCATCGACTTGCGCGGCTTTTGCGGCGACTAACACCTCCTCATCGGAGGCGTTCGGGTTGCCGTAGCGAATGTTTTCTAAGGCATTGGCTGAAAAGATCACCGCATCTTGCGGCACCATGGCGATATTTTGGCGTAGGCTTTCTAAGCTTAAGTCTTTAATGGATTGCTTGTTGATTTGAATGTCGCCTTGATCAATTTCATAAAAGCGGAGTAAACATTGAAATAGCGTTGTTTTGCCTGCGCCTGAAGGACCAACTAGCGCAATGGTTTCGCCTGCACTAATATTTAACGTCACATTATCTAAGGCTTTCACTTGTGGGCGTGAAGGGTAGTTGAAGCTAACGTTGTTAAGGTCAATCGCGGCTTCATCTAATACAGCGGTTGTTTGCGCGTGTTCACTATCCTGAATTTTGGATTCAGCATGGAGTAACTCCATCAATCGTTCTGTTGCACCAGCGGCGCGCATCACATCACCCCATACTTGCGCCATGGTACCAACCGCACCTGCCACCATCATGGCATATAAAACAAATGACGCTAACTCACCGCCAGTCATACTGCCATCACTGACTTGTTTGGCGCCAATCCAAAGCACAAAAATAATGGTGCCTAATACGGCTGAGACCATTAACATCGTCATCATCGCGCGTACTTTGACGCGTTTAATCGCCGTGAAAAAACTCACATCGGCGCTTTTGCTAAAGCGTGAAATTTCACTATTTTCTTGCGTGAATGATTGTACCGTTGGAATGGCGTTGAGTATTTCGCCTGCCATGGCTGAACTATCAGCAATCCGGTCTTGTGATTCGCGCGATAGTTTTTTGACTGAACGGCCAATTAAGATAATTGGGAAAATCAATAAGATCATCAAGCCGATATTGAGTGAAAATAAGTAAAAATTAGTGACGGCCAGCATGATCATGCCACCAATAAATTGGAATAAACTACGTAATCCCATGGAGATAGAACTGCCGACAACGGTTTGAATCAGTGTAGTGTCCCCAGTTAATCGTGAGAGCACTTCACCGGTTTGGGTGGTTTCAAAAAATTGTGGGGACTGCTTCATCACTTTTGCGTAAACGGCAGACCTTAAATCAGCCGTGGCGCGTTCACCTATCCATGAAACCGTGTAATAACGTGAGGCAATCATCAGCGCCCAAAAAACAGCCAGCGCGAACATGACTAAAAAGTGACCATTCAAACTCAGTGCGCCAATTAGACCTGTCTGACTGCCAGCAAGATTGGGTTGCGTGATAAAACCAAAATCGATTAAGTCTCGAAAGGCCAGTGGCACCAGTAATAATGTTGCTGAGCCTAAGCACAATAAAACAAACGCAAGCAGCACGCGAAATCGGTAAGGGCGCAAAAAAGGCCAAATATTTGCCAGTGGCTTAATGGATTTTTTTGGCTTTGGTTCGGTAGGCGTGGTTTGCATGTCTGGTGTCGATTACTTTATATAGTGGAATGGTTTTATCTATTGCTTAGTCTGTTTTATACTCATATTAATTCAATTAAACAATAATAATATTTATCATGATTAAAATACCTAAAGCGTTACAAAGCATTTTGTGGGCGGTTGTCTTTGTATTAGGCGTTTCTGCCGTCAGTGCGATTGCGCTAAATCGTGGTGAGCAGATTAGTGCCATGTGGTTTATTACGGCTGCAGCTTGTGTCTATGCGATTGGTTATCGCTTTTATGCAGCATGGATTGCAGCAGAAGTCTTAACGATTGATCAAACACGCGCCACACCAGCTGAGCGGTTAAATAACGGTAGTGACTTTATTCCAACTAATCGTTGGGTGGTATTCGGTCATCACTTTGCCGCGATTGCTGGCCCCGGCCCTTTGGTTGGCCCAACCTTAGCCGCACAGTTTGGTTATTTGCCGGGTACATTGTGGATTTTAATTGGTGCTGTGTTAGGTGGTGCCGTGCAAGACATGGTCACGCTATTTTTCTCAACCCGTCGAAATGCCCGTAGTTTAGGCCAAATGGCACGTGATGAAATTGGCCCTATTGGTGGTGCAGCCGCACTCATCGGTACTTTCTTTATCATGATTATTTTGATTGCCGTATTAGGGTTAGTCGTTGTGAATGCCATGAAGCATAGCCCTTGGGCCACTTCAACCGTGGCGGCAACACTGCCTATTGCCATGTTTATTGGTTTATACATGCGTAATATTCGTCCGGGTAAAGTGTTAGAAGCGTCATTGATTGGTGTCGCTTTACTATTATTAGCGGTTGCGGCGGGTGGTTGGATTGATGAAAGCCCAACCTTGCGCGGTTACTTTGACCATGGTGGTTTATCGCTCGCTTACGCTGTGATTGCTTATGGGTTTGCAGCGGCAGTGATGCCTGTTTGGTTATTATTAGCACCACGCGATTACTTATCAACGTTTATGAAGTTGGGTACGGTTATTTTACTGGCGGTGGCGATTGTCATTATTCAGCCAGATGTGAAAATGCCAGCACTCACGCAGTTTACCGATGGTACTGGCCCTATTTTTGGCGGCAGCTTGTTCCCATTTGTGTTTATTACTATTGCGTGTGGCGCTATTTCAGGTTTCCATGCGTTGATTTCATCCGGTACAACGCCGAAGCTACTCACTAACGAGCGTGATATTCGCATGATTGGTTACGGTGGTATGTTGCTTGAAAGTTTCGTAGCCATTATGGCGATGATTGCGGCAACGGTATTAGAACCGGGTGTTTTCTTTGCCATTAATAGCCCTGCGGGTGTGGTCGGTACCAATGCGGTTGATGCAGTAGCAACCATTAATCGCTGGGGTTTTGCGGTGACTGTTGAGCAAATGAACCAACTAGCAAAAGACATGGGCGAGAGCACTTTGTTTGCACGTACAGGCGGCGCACCTAGTTTAGCGGTTGGTATGGCTAGTATTTTTGGTAATGCCTTTGGTAAAGGTTTATTAGCGCTTTGGTATCACTTTGCCATTATGTTCGAGGCGATCTTTATTCTCACTACTTTAGACGCTGGTACGCGTGTCGGCCGCTTTATGCTGCAAGATATGTTGGGCAATATTTGGCCGACGCTCGGTAAAACGTCATACATGCCATCCGTTATTTTCACCAGCGCATTGGTGGTGGCTGGTTGGGGATACTTTTTATATATTGGGGTGATTGACCCAAATGGCGGCGTGAATATTTTATGGCCACTATTTGGTATTGCGAACCAATTGCTAGCTGCCATTGCCTTATGTGTGGGTACGGGCATTATTGCTAAATCAGGTAAGTTAAAATATGTCTGGGTCACTGGCTTGCCACTGGCTTGGTTAATGATTATTACAACAACCGCTGCATGGCAAAAACTATTTAGTGAAGATATTCGTGTGGGCTTCTTCGCATCGGCTAATCATCTAGCGGATGGCTTGGCGGCCGGTACGTTGTCTGTAGAAAAAGCATTGGTTGCACCAGATATTATTTTCAATTTACACTTAGATGCTTACTTAACCGTTTTCTTTGTGACGATTCTTTGGGTAGTGTTGGTTGATATGTTGCATAAAGTGTGGCGCGTGAGTCAGTCAAAACCAGTACTGCCTAGTTCTGAAGCCCCTTATGTGAAAACGCAGATTGGATAGTCGATGATTGAAAAACTTAAATTAGTGTGGAAAGCTGTTCGTAGATTATCTGGCGATGATGCCTACGAACAATATTTAAAACACTTTGCCCAGCATCATGCCGAAGAAGACGCAGCACCGTTAGACCGTGCCGCCTTCTTTAAGCAGTGGCAGGATAAAAAGTGGACCGGTATTAAACGGTGTTGCTAAATAACGAATGAATTATAAAGACTGGTAAATGTTATCAATCGACATTTCATCAAATTGATTTTCAGCCTTTAATAAATGCACCGTATAGGTATCGGCATTGGCTGCATTCTTGATTTCGATTGGATGATAGGCTGCAAAAACGTAAGTTAAATCAGTTTTTTTCTCAAAAAAGTTAGCGAATAAATCTTTCATGCTTTTGTCTCAATTAAATAGCGTACGGTTTATAAAGTATTTGTATGATTAGTTATGCAAATAATGTGCCACCCAAAGTCCATTGTAATAAAGCCTAAAACTGCATTAATTAAGATGATTTTCTAACTTTTTGACGGTTGAATTGTCCGAAAGTCACACGATGTGTTGAAACTTCAACATCGGTTATGCAAATCATTTAACGACAGCTAAATTACACCTGACTAATTTACAGGTGTAATGTGAATTTTGCGTGAAACGTAAGGTAAAAAATTGAAAAGTATCGGTCTATATATTATTGGTGATGAAATCCTTTCTGGTAAGCGTCAGGATGCGCACTTGAATAAAGTCATTGCACTCTTAAAAGCGCGTGGCTTGCCGTTGAGTTGGGCGCATTTTTTAGGGGATGTGCCGGAGCAAATTACTAGTTTATTGCAGGCCAGCATGCAACGCGGTGATATTGTCTTTAGTTTTGGTGGCATCGGCGCAACGCCAGATGATTTTACGCGCCAGTGTGCGGCAGATGCGGCTAGTGTACCTATTGAACGCCATTCGGGTGCGGTGGCTGAAATTGAAGCCCAGTATGGCGTTATAGCTAATCACAAACGTGTACTAATGGCGGACTTTCCAAAAGGTGCAGATTTAATACCGAACCCGGTGAATCGTGTTTCAGGTTTTAGCATCAACGAGCATTATTTTGTACCGGGTTTTCCTGAAATGGGCCACCCAATGGTGGAGTGGGTGTTGGATACTTACTATTCGCACTTATTTCATACGGTTGATTATGTTGAGCAATCAATCTTAGTGACTGAGGCGGGTGAAAGTGACTTAATAGATTTGATGAATGCAATCCTTGCCAAGCACACAGCCATTCAATTGTTTAGCTTACCAAGGACAAACCAACGACGGACAACCGAGCTTGGTTTAAAAGGCACTGAAGCAGCGGTGAAAGTCGGAATGGCAGAGCTTAAACGGGAAGTTACTAATTTAGGCTTCCCATGGGTTGATTGCTAAGCTTATACCGCTACGTTTTTAGTTTCTTTCATCAAGAATACCGCCAGTATGCTCACTAATGCTGCGCCACTCATATAATAGCCAACCCATTGCAAGCCACCTTGGTCAACCAACCATTGCGAAATGACCGGGGCAAATGATGCGCCTAAAATGCCACCTAATTGGTAGCTTAGGCCCGCACCAGTGTAACGCACTGCTGCTGGGAATTGCTCTGGTAAAAAAGCGCCTAAAGGCGCATAAGTGGCGCCCATTAAAAATAGTGCGAAAAACAAAAATAGGCTGATTGAGATAATGCCGCCGCTCATCATGAGTGGTAATGCAAAGCCAAGCGCTAAGGCAAATAGTCCGCTAGTGAGTAAGACTGGGCGACGACCAAATTTGTCAGCCAAGTTGCCACATAATGGCGTGGCGATCATCATGCCAATCACAGCAATACAAAGCATGATTAAAAAGTCTGGGCGGGTGATGTTTAGTGCTTTTGTGCCATAACTTAGGCAAAAAACGGTGGCGGTATAAAATAAGTGGTAACAAATGACGATCGCTAAGCTACCGAGTAACACAGGTTTTAAGTGGTGTTTTAAAAGTGATTTGATTGGTAGCTTATGTGTGGATTTTTCAGACACTGCTTTGACAAACGCTGGCGTTTCGGTGAGTTTAAAGCGTACATATAAGCCAACGACCATTAACGCGGCACTGGCAATAAATGGGATGCGCCATCCCCATGCTTCAAATTGTGCATCGGTTAGCCAAACACTTAAGCCTAAAAAGGTCAGTGTCGCGACTAAAAAGCCAACGCTTGGGCCCAGTTGCGGAAACATACCGTACCAACCACGTTTACCTTCAGGCGCGTGTTCTGTTGCTAGTAATGCTGCGCCGCCCCATTCACCTCCAAGGCCTAAGCCTTGCGCAAAACGTAATAGGCAGAGCAATATCGGTGCGGCAATGCCGATACTCGCATAGCCCGGTAATAGGCCAATCATTAATGTCGCGCCGCCCATGAGCATGAGTGATGCTGATAATGTGACTTTTCGTCCAAATTTATCACCAATATGGCCAAATAAAATGGCGCCAACCGGCCTTGCAATAAAAGCAATGCCAAAGCTCACTAGCGCACTAAGTGATTGTGCCGTTGGGTCGCTACTTGGAAAGTAAACTTGACCAATGACGAGTGCGGCAGCCATGGCATAAATGTAAAAGTCGTAAAACTCAATAGCCGTGCCAATTAAACTGGCGAATGCGACCTGTTTTTGTGATGGATTTTGCATGGTTATGACTTGTTAGCCGCTTATAGGATGCTAGTAGGCAGATTATAAGCGTAAAAGTGTAAGTTTTGGTTTTCTCAAAGGGTAATTGCGTATAAAATAGGCAACCCTGTATTACAGATGAAAAACGTTCAAATTGGAGCGTATTCTTAAGCTATGCAAATTGGTTCTCACGTATTAAAAAATAATTTAGTAGTTGCGCCCATGGCTGGCGTAACAGATCGTCCTTTCCGTCAACTTTGTAAAAAGATGGGGGCAGGGCTTGCTGTGTCTGAAATGGTCACATCAAACTCATTACTATACGGCAGTGAAAAAACAAAACGCCGTGCGAACCATGAAGGCGAAGTAGATCCAATTTCAGTGCAAATTGCCGGTTCTGATCCGCTATTAATGGCAGAAGCCGCTAAGCATAATGTGGATAATGGCGCGCAGATTATTGATATCAATATGGGTTGCCCTGCGAAAAAGATTTGTAATGTGATGGCTGGCTCTGCTTTATTAAAAGATGAGCCACTGGTTTCACAAATTTTAAAAGCAGTAGTAGCAGCAGTCGATGTGCCCGTGACGCTAAAAATTAGAACAGGCTGGGATAAAGATAACCGCAATGCGATTGCGATTGCAAGAATGGCTGAAGACATTGGTATTCAAGCGCTTGCGATGCATGGCCGAACACGTGCTTGCCTTTACAAAGGCGATGCTGAGTACGACACGATTGCTGCTGTTAAACAGGCCATTAATATCCCGTTGATTGCCAATGGTGATATTACGACACCTGAAAAAGCAAAATTTGTATTAGATTACACAGGGGCTGATGCCGTGATGATTGGCCGCGCGGCACAAGGTAGACCTTGGATTTTCCGTGAAATTGATCATTACCTTAAAACTGGCGAGCACTTACCACCGCCAGAAGTGACTGAAATTCATGCGGTAATGGTTGAGCACTTGCAGGACTTATATGGTTTTTATGGTGACTTAAGTGGTTTACGGATCGGGCGTAAGCACATTTCTTGGTACACAAAAGGCCTAAAAGACTCAGCTGGCTTTAGGCATCATATGAATACACTGCAAACCATTGATGAGCAGCTTGGCGCCATTGATGACTTTTTTGCACATTTAAAAGCCCGAGATAACCGCTTGCAGTACGATGTGGTTGATGATAATAAGAAAAATTCCGATAACTCATTAGTACTAAAGGTGGCGTAGATGCATCAAGGTGATCAAGCAAACAACGACCTAGCAATTTGTGTGAAATCCTCACTAGACCAATATTTCAAAGACCTCGAAGGTGAACCGCCACATGCGGTATATAACATGGTGCTTGCTAGTATTGAAAAGCCAATGCTTGAATACATCATGACCTATGCGGCTGGTAATCAAAGTAAAGCGGCTGAAATCTTAGGCTTAAACCGCAATACGCTTCGTAAAAAAATACAGCAATATAATTTAGATTAATTTCTAAAACCGCTGACACGTTATTCTCTTTCAATTAAATTCATTACTAAAATAAAACTATGGCAAAAATTAAACGCGCGCTGATTAGTGTTTCTGACAAAACCGGTATTGTTGAGTTTGCAAAAACATTAACATCATTAGGCATTGAGTTGCTTTCAACTGGCGGAACAGCAAAACTTTTTAAAGACAATAACATTCCTGTGATTGAGGTAAGTGATTACACTGGCTTCCCTGAAATGTTAGATGGCCGCGTGAAAACGCTGCACCCTAAAGTACACGGTGGTATTTTAGGTCGTCGTGATTTGCCTGAGCACGTGAGTGCGATGCAAGCGCAAGACATTCCAAATATCGATATGGTGATTGTGAACTTGTACCCGTTTGAAGCAACGGTTGCAAAACCTGATTGCACACTGGAAGATGCGATTGAAAATATCGACATTGGTGGCCCAACCATGGTGCGATCAGCCGCTAAAAACTGGAAAGACGTTGCTGTGCTAACCGATGCTGAGCAATATGCCGACGTATCAAGAGAGTTGCAAAGCACGGATGGCGCATTAAGCCAAGCCACACAATTTGCATTATCAGTGTCTGCGTTTAATCGTATTAGTAATTACGATGCGGCGATTAGTGATTACTTATCAAGCTACCAAGCCGATGGTACACGCCTTGAATACCCTAACCAAATGAATAGCCGTTTTGTCAAAGTACAAGACTTACGTTACGGTGAAAACCCACATCAAAGTGCTGCGTTCTACCGTGACATTAACCCGGCACCGGGCGCATTAGTTACTTCAGAACAGTTACAAGGTAAAGAACTCAGCTATAACAATATTGCCGATGCGGATGCCGCATGGGAAGCGGTGAAAAGTTTCGACACAACAGCGTGTGTGATTGTAAAACATGCAAACCCATGTGGTGTTGCATTAGGTGGAACATCTTTAGAAGCGTATCAAAAAGCATTGCAAACAGATTCAACATCAGCTTTTGGCGGCATTATTGCTTTTAATACCCCTGTTGATGCAGCCGCTGCTGAAGCCGTATCAAAACAATTTGTGGAAGTGTTAATTGCACCAAGTTACAGCCCTGAAGCGGTTGAGATTTTAAGTGCTAAAAAGAATGTGCGTGTGCTTAAAATTGAATTGCCAAAAGGTGGCGACACAGCTTGGGAGCAAGGCCGTAACTCACATGAATCAAAACGTGTGGGTTCAGGCATCTTAGTGCAAACATCTGACATTCATGAAATGCAGCTGGCTGATTTAAAAGTCGTGACTAAAAAACAACCAACACCAGAGCAAATGCAAGACCTATTATTTGCATGGAACGTAGCGAAATACGTGAAATCAAACGCGATTGTATTCTGTGGCGGTGGCATGACATTAGGTGTTGGTGCTGGCCAAATGAGCCGTATTGATAGTACTAAAATTGCAGCGATTAAAGCTGAAAATGCAGGCCTTAGCTTGCAAGGTTCAGTGGTTGCCTCTGATGCATTCTTCCCATTCCGTGATGGTTTAGATGTGTTAGCTGATGCGGGTGCTAGTTGTGTGATTCACCCAGGTGGCAGTATGCGTGACGATGAAGTGATTGCCGCAGCGGATGAGCGTGGCATTGCCATGGTATTGACTGGCATTCGCCATTTCCGTCATTAATTCACTGCCAACTAGGAGATTAGAAATGAAAGTATTGGTAATTGGTTCTGGTGGTCGTGAGCATACGCTTGCATGGAAAATGACACAAAGCAGTCAGGTAAGCCGTGTATTTGTGGCACCAGGAAATGCAGGTACAGCAATAAACCCTGATATGGAAAATGTGGCCATCACAGACATTGAAGCGCTGGTTGCTTTTGCAAAATCTGACAAAATAGCCGTTACAGTGGTTGGCCCTGAAGCACCGTTAAGTGAAGGTGTTGTAGATGCCTTTCGCGCAGCCGGCTTAAAAATATTTGGCCCAACGCAAGCGGCAGCGCAATTAGAGTCATCAAAAGATTTCTCTAAAGCGTTTATGATTCGCCATGGCATTCCTACCGCTGCCTATGAAACATTCTCAGAGGTTAAACCAGCACACGACTATGTGGACCAACAAGGGGCACCAATTGTCATTAAAGCTGATGGTTTAGCTGCGGGTAAAGGCGTTGTTGTGGCGATGACATTGCAAGAAGCGCATGACGCGATTGACGCCATGCTAGCTGATAACTCAATGGGCGATGCGGGTTCACGCGTGGTAATTGAGGAGTTCTTAACCGGTGAAGAAGCCAGTTTTATGGTGATGGTCGATGGCGAAAATATTCTGCCACTCGCGACTAGCCAAGACCATAAACGCTTACTCAATGGCGATGAAGGTCCGAACACGGGCGGCATGGGCGCTTACTCACCAGCACCATGTGTCACACCGGAAATTCATGCCAAAGCCATGCGTGAAATTATTACGCCAACCATTGAAGGCATGGCCAAAGATGGCATGCCATTCACTGGTTTTCTATATGCTGGTTTAATGATTAATCCTGATGGATCGATTAAAACATTAGAGTTTAACTGCCGTATGGGTGACCCAGAAACGCAACCTATTTTCATGCGCTTAAAGTCTGATTTTTATACGTTAGTGAATCATGCTGTGAATGGCACTTTAGATAAAGCTGACACTGAGTGGGATCACCGTTTTGCATTAGGTGTGGTGATGGCGAGTGAAAATTACCCAGCTAAACCTAAATTAGGCGATGAAATTACGGGTTTAGACACGGTGCAAGAGGATGCTTATGTCTTCCATGCAGGCACTAAGCTTGTGGACGGCAAAGTAGTCACTAGCGGTGGCCGCGTGTTATGTGTGACTGCGCTTGGTGAAACGGTTAAATATGCCCAGCAACAAGCCTATAAAATGTTGCAAGAAATTAATTTTGACGGTGCACAGCATCGCACGGATATTGGCTACCGTGCCATTAAAGGCTAACCATTTAAATGACCGCGATTAATACAAAAGCTGTTTACGACTACTTGCAAGGTTTGCAAGCACGCATTATTGAAGCGGTTGAAATGGTGGATGGAAAAACCTTTTTACATGATGGCTGGCAGCGTCCTGAGGGTGGCGGCGGTAATTCATGCATGTTAGAAGGTGGAAATGTGTTTGAGCGGGCTGGCGTTGGTTTCTCACATGTGTTGGGTAAGAAATTACCACCAGCGGCGAGTGTGGCACACCCAGAAGCAGCAGGCAGACCTTGGGAGGCCATGGGCGTTTCATTAGTGTTTCACCCACATAACCCTTATGTGCCAACGGTGCATATGAATGTCCGCTTTTTTATTGCCAAAGCACAAAATGCAGACGAAGAAGATATTTGGTGGTTTGGTGGCGGCATGGATCTCACCCCTTATTATGGGTTTGAAGATGATTGTGTTCACTTCCACCGTACAAATAAAGAAGCACTCGCACCATTTGGTGATGATCTTTATCCAAAATTCAAAAAAACCTGTGACGAATACTTTTTCTTAAAACACCGTAATGAACCACGCGGTATTGGTGGGGTGTTTTTTGACGACTTCCATGCGTTTGGTTTTGAACAAAGTTTTGCCATGCAGCGTGCGATTGGCGATGCGTTAACACAAGCTTATCTACCGATTGTACAGCGACGTAAAGACACACCTTATGGTGAGCGTGAGCGTGATTTTCAAGCCTATCGTCGTGGGCGCTACGTTGAATTTAACTTAGTGTTTGATCGCGGGACATTATTTGGTTTGCAGTCCAATGGACGTACAGAGTCTATATTGCTTTCAATGCCACCAATTGTGAAATGGCGTTATGACTGGAAGCCAGAAGCAGGCAGTGACGAAGCGAAACTCTATACAGACTTTTTGATCGATAAAGACTGGGCCTAAGCAGTAGGTTCAATAGCCAAGCATCATAGGAAACGACATGACCATATCAGTAGAAACTAAAAAAGAAGCACAAGCATTACTAGATTTTATTGATGCCAGTCCAAGCCCTTGGCATGCCGTTTCTACCGTTACCGCTGATTTAAAAGCCAATGGATTTAAACAACTATTAGAAGACCAGCCTTGGCAGTTCAAAAAAGGTGGCAAATATTTCATCGTGCGTGATGGTGCTTCAGTCATTGCTTTTGTATTAGGTGAACAACCAATTGCGACGAGTGGTTTTAAAATAGTCGGTGCGCACACTGATTCACCAGGATTACGCTTAAAACCCAAAGCAGCACATGCAACTAATGGCATTGCCCAGCTTGGTGTTGAAGTGTATGGCGGGCCTATTATTGCGACCTTTACGGATCGTGATTTAAGTCTAGCAGGTCGAGTAATGGTGAAAAAAGCAGGGGGCGGTGTTGAATCTCACTCTGTTTGCCTTACTGAATCAGTCGTACGCTTACCTAACCTTGCGATTCATATGAATCGTGATGTGAATAGCAAAGGCTTGTTATTAAATAAACAAACGCAGTTGCCACTCATTTTTGGTTTTGCTGCTGATACTGCCGAAGCCCATCAACAACTCACGCAAGCATTAGCAAAACCACTGGCTATTAACCCTGAAGACATTATCACTTGGGACTTGAATGTCTATGACATGCAAAAGGGGTCACTATGGGGCGCAAACCAAGAATTTATTGCGAATGGTCAGTTAGATAACTTAGCATCATGCCATGCGGCGATTGAAGCATTAACAGCGATCGAAAAACCAGCATCAACCAGTATTTGCGCGTTGTTTGACCATGAAGAAGTCGGTAGTGAGAGTGCAACGGGTGCAAGCGGTAGCTTTATGCTTGATGTCATTACACGTATTTGTAGTGCGACGAAAACCAGTGATGAAGACCGCTTACGTGGTTTTGCCAATAGTTTCTTTATCAGTGCTGATATGTCGCATGCGTATCATCCAAATCACCCTTCGGCTTATGAGCCTAATCATCATGTGACGGTGAATAAAGGCCCAGTGATTAAAACCAATGCCAATCAACGTTACAGTACCAATGCAGATACAGCGGCACGTTTTATACAGTTATGTGAAAAAGCAGATGTCCCATATCAAGAATATGCACACCGTACGGATTTAGGTTGTGGTAGTACCATTGGCCCAACAGTTGCAGCGCAATTAGGCATGGCAACGGTTGATGTGGGTAACCCAATGTGGGCGATGCATAGTATTCGTGAGAGTGCTGGCGCCATTGATCATGGCTATATGACAGCCGTATTGAAACAACATTTCTTGTCATAAACATACCATCAAAAATTCATAAAACCGCAATGCTAGTGTTGTTTGCGTAAAACTCGCTATAATCACTAGTTATAGGGGGATTTATGCAGTCAATCGAACAGCTCGTATCTACATTATCATCATGGGTCTGGGGCCCAATCATGCTCACTTTCTTGGTGGGTACTGGTCTTTACCTCACCATTATTCTCAAAGGTTTGCAATTTCGCGCACTGCCACATGCCATTAAGCTAATTTGGACAAAAGATGAACATGCAGAAGGGGACATTAGCCAGTTTGCTGCGTTGATGACGGCATTAGCCGCGACAGTCGGTATTGGTAATATTGTGGGTGTGGCAACCGCTATTACATTAGGTGGGCCAGGTGCAGTATTTTGGATGTGGGTGACTGGTTTAGTGGGCATGGCCACTAAATATAGCGAAGCGGTACTAGCGGTTAAGTACCGTGAAAAGGGTGAGAACGGTATGCGTGGCGGGCCGATGTACTATATTAGTAAAGGCGCAGGCTTACCATGGTTAGGCGCATTATTCGCTTTTTTTACTGCCTGTGCCGCATTTGGGATTGGCAATATGACGCAAGCAAACGCTGCTGCAAAAATTATTGAATCCACCTTTGGCGTATCGGTTGTCACCACTGGTATTGTGTTTAGCGTATTAACTGGTTTGGTCATATTAGGGGGCATTCGCTCCATTGGTAAGTTTACTTCAACACTAGTTCCAGCCATGATTGTGTTATATGTAGGCACTTGTTTTTATGTGCTTGCGTTAAATATGAGTGAAATCCCCGCTGCTTTTGGTTTGATTTTTCATCATGCATTTAACCCAAGTGCTGCCACAGGTGGCTTTGCTGGTGCAACCATTGCTGCCGCCATGCGATTTGGGATTGCTCGCGGTGTATTTTCTAATGAATCTGGTTTAGGCTCTGCACCGATTGCTGCTGCAGCAGCGCGTACGAGTGACCCAGTTAAACAAGCATTAGTGAGTATGACGCAAACCTTTATTGATACCATCTTTGTTTGTACGATGACAGCATTGGTGATTCTGACGGCTAATGGATGGACCGAAGGCGTAAGTGCAGGCACCTTAACCAGTGCTAGTGTGGCTGAAACTTTGGGTGAAACGGGTGGTGTGATCGTCGCCATTGCAACTGCATTATTTGCATTTTCAACGCTCATTGGTTGGAACTACTATGGTGAAAAAGCCATTGAGTATTTATTCGGCAATAAAATGATTGGTATTTACCGTGTGTTATTTACGGTTAGTGTCATGGTTGGTGCTGTAGTGAGTTTAGAGTTTGTCTGGAATTTTTCAGACCTAATGAACGGTATGATGGCGATCCCTAACTTAATCGGCTTATTATTGTTATCTAAAGTCATTAAGTCAGAAACTGAGCGCTACTTTGCTGAAAAGCACTGAATGCGAATAGTAAAAAAGTCATAGGATAAATGATATGTCTCAAATGAATAGAGGTGCTTGGACTAGCCGTTGGACGTTTATGCTGGCAACAGCAGGCTCGGCGATTGGCTTAGGCAATATTTGGAAGCTCCCTTATATGATAGGCGTCAATGGTGGCAGTGCATTTGTACTCATCTTTATTGCCTGCATATTATTAGTCGCCATGCCGCTCATGATGACTGAAATTATGTTGGGTAGGCGTGGGAAGCAGAACCCGCTAAGCAGTATGAAATCGTTAGCTAAAGAGGCTGGTGCCAGCCCACACTGGCGTTGGATTGGTGGCATGGGTATGTTGGCTGGCGTATTAATTTTAGGCTTCTACAGTGTCGTTGGCGGCTGGGTACTCAGTTATGTGAGCGCCGCGGCACAAAATACGTTTACTCATATTACTGCTGAGCAAGCCGCTGCTAATTTTGATACGTTACTAGCACAGCCTAAAACTTTGCTAATGTGGCATACCATTTTCTTAGTGCTGGCCATGAGCGTGGTAGCGCGCGGCGTGAATGCGGGTTTAGAAAAAGCCAATAATATTTTGATCCCACTACTATTCGTCACCTTATTGATCTTGCTTGGTTATAGTATATCAGTCGGTAATATGTCGGCAGCGGTTAACTTTATGTTCTCACCTGACTTTACAAAAATTACGCCAACAGCGGTATTGTCAGCATTAGGCCATGCTTTCTTTACACTAAGCCTTGGTATGGGGTCGGTCATGGTTTATGGCTCATATCTCACGCGTGATGTATCTATTGTACAAACTACCGCCTTTATTGCTTTGCTTGATACAGTATTAGGTTTACTCACTGGCTTAGCTATTTATTCGTTGGTCTTTGCTAATCAATTAGCGCCCAATGCTGGGCCGGGGTTAATCTTTCAAACATTACCGATTGCACTAGGCGCTATGCCTGCAGGCAACCTTTTTGCCACATTGTTTTTTGTGTTAGTGGCATTTGCTGCTTGGACATCATCTATCTCACTAGTCGAGCCAGCAGTGGCCTACGTGGTTGAACGTACAAAGTTGAGTCGAAAACAAGCAAGTATTATTTTAGGCTTACTTATTTGGTTAATAGGCGTGAGTGTCACGTTGTCGTTTAATGTGTGGAGCGACGTGAAGCTTGCCTTTGGTTTAGGTATATTTGATGCATTGGATAAGTTAACCTCAACGATTATGCTACCGCTTGGTGGTTTGCTAATGGCACTATTTGCAGGTTATGTGATGCGCAAGCAGGATGTGATTGATGAATTAGGTATTAACGGTTTTGGCTTTGAATGCTGGAAGTTTGCCAATAAGATTATTGCGCCAATTGCGATTACGGTCATATTTTTATACTTGTTTGGTGTGTTTGCGTAAAGCATTTAAAAACAAAAAAGCCAGCTTTTTGAGCTGGCTTTTTTATGTTTTATTATCTCATTAGATTATAGAGATAAGACCCACTGAACAATCGTTTTAATGTCAGCATCTTTAACTTGTGGGCTATTAGCTGGCATCGGCATAGGGCCCCAAACGCCACTACCGCCGGCTTTAACCTTTGCGATTAACCTTGCCTCAGCGCCTTTATCACCTTTGTACTTTGCAGCCGCATCTTTAAATGCTGGGCCTAATACTTTTTTATCGATACTGTGACAAGCTAAACAGCCACTCTTTTGTGCCAATGCTTGTGATGCTTTTGCATCGGCATTAGCTTGCGCTGCTACTAACATAGAACTAGCAGCGAATATTGCTAATAGTAATGCTTTCATGGTATCTCCTCAGATTAAACTTTTGTTACGTTACTACTTAGTGCATAGGATATGCAACTCAACATAATACCTAAAAATAGGTTGTTTAACACGTTGCATTAACAAAATTTGCTAGTAGTTAATTAACGTTAAAGAGCCTGATTGGGTTGACACCTTTTAGCAGCTTATTTATAAGAGAGCGCTTTAATTATCTTCTACGGTGTAAGTGACCGCTAGTACGTGCGTATAACCAGGGTTAATCATCACTAGGTTTTCCATCGCATTGGCTGTTTCAACACAGATCATTTGGCGCCAGCCATCACCTTCAGGCATGTCAATAATTTGGCGTGCTTTTCTTTCCCATGGTGTCCAAATAACAGTTGATTGGCTACCTTTTTTAACGATATTAATTTTGCGGTTTAATTCATCATCGTGAATGGTCACTGGCGCTTCTGTACTCACATACACACGATCAAATTCTTGGTTGAAGCGAATAGAGCCTGTTTGCTTTTCACGCCAATAATCAAATAGTTTATCCGCGTATTCAGCATCGTCTAAACCAGTGATTTTGACTTTACTAATATCACCAATTTGGAAGTAAGTATGGAATGCTTCACCCATAAAGAATGGTTGTCTTGCGCGGTTGGTCGTTGAAAGCTTGAGTGACAATGTTTCACCGATTTCAATGGTAAGGACCAATGTGTAACGGTATGAAAGCTGACGCTGTGCATTTTCAGTTTGCGTCATTTCTAAAATCACGCGGGTGTAGCCATTAGGATTTTGGCCAACATCAATCACTTTAAATGGTGTGACACGTGCAAAGCCGTGCATACATAAGCTGCTGTCAGTTGGGTGCGCACCAAACCATGGCCAGCATAGTGGAATACCACCGCGGATAGAACGACCTACTTCGTAGCGTGATTTATCTGAAACCCATAAAACAGGTTCTTTAGTATGCTTAGGCTGCCAATGCATGACATGGCCACCTTGCAATGCGATTTTTGCGGTTGCAAAACGGTTTTCGATCTCAATGTAATCGAGACCATTTTCATCTTTAGTAAAGCGCATGTCGTCTTCTGGGACATGTGATGATGGATGCTTACTTTCTACTGATTTATCTTCTTTTGTCATAATTACCTAGGCTTTAAATTTAAATTCGTTATTGATTAAGCCATCTCATTTTATTCTTGTTATATAGCAGTTTTCTGGGCTAATTTATTTCTCTATTTGGTCAACATCACGCACTGCACCTTTAGCAGCACTAGTACTCATCGCTGCGTAAGCACGTAATGCCGGTGAAATGTAACGCTCACGGCTCACTGGCTTCCAAGCGGCTTTACCTTTTGCATCCATCGCTACACTGCGTTGGGCTAAGGCTTCATCGCTAATCGCTAGGTTGATTGTACGGTTAGGAATATCAATTTCAATCGTATCGCCTTCTTCAACTAAACCAATCGCGCCGCCTTCAGCTGCTTCTGGTGAGGCATGGCCAATACTTAAACCAGATGTACCGCCAGAGAATCGGCCATCAGTGAGCAAGGCACATTCCTTACCTAACCCTTGCGACTTCAAGTATGACGTTGGATACAACATCTCTTGCATGCCAGGACCACCACGTGGGCCTTCGTAGCGAATAATCACAACATCACCAGCCACAATTTCATTCCCAAGAATGGCTTCAACAGATGAATCTTGGCTTTCAAAAATGCGTGCACGACCGGTGAATTTTAAAATACTTTCATCCACACCAGCAGTTTTAACAATACAGCCATCTAGCGCAATGTTGCCGAACAATACGGCTAAGCCACCGTCAAGTGAGTAAGCGTGGGCTAAATCTCTAATACAACCTTCAGCACGGTCAACATCTAACTCAGGGTATAGCATGCTTTGTGAGAAGGCGATGGTTGTTCTAATGCCGCCGGGTGCTGAGCGGTAGAACTTTTTAACTTCTTCATCTTTAGTGACCATCACATCCCAGTGGTCAAGGGCATCTCCCATGGTTGGGCTGTGTACGGTTGGTGTATCACGGTGAATCACACCAGCGCGGTCTAGCTCACCTAAAATACCCATCACGCCACCAGCGCGGTGCACATCTTCCATGTGGTATTTATTCGTCGCGGGTGCTACTTTACTTAAGCAAGGGACTTTGCGTGAAATCTCGTCAATGTTGGACATTTTGAAGTCAATCTCAGCTTCATGCGCCGCTGCAAGTAAGTGCAATACAGTATTAGTAGAGCCACCCATTGACACATCTAATGCCATGGCATTTTCAAAGGCTTTAATATTAGCGACGTTACGTGGTAATACGCTGTAATCGTCTTGCTCATAGTGGCGTTTTGCAATTTCCACAATGGTACGGCCTGCTCTTAAGAATAATTCCTTACGTGCACCGTGCGTTGCTAGTGCTGAACCATTACCCGGTAAGCTTAAGCCTAATGCTTCGGTTAAGCAGTTCATTGAGTTAGCGGTAAACATACCTGAACATGAACCACAGGTTGGGCAGGCTTCACGTTCAATTTCAGCGGCTTCTGCATCACTGACTTTACTATCAGCCGCAGCAACCATCGCGTCGACTAAGTCTAATTTAGAGGTTGTACCATTCCAATTAACTTTACCCGCTTCCATTGGGCCACCTGAAACGAATATCACTGGGATGTTCAAGCGTAGCGCCGCCATCAACATGCCCGGGGTAATTTTGTCGCAGTTTGAAATACATACAATGGCATCGGCACAATGCGCATTCACCATGTATTCAACACTGTCTGCAATAAGATCACGACTAGGTAAGCTATAAAGCATACCGCTATGGCCCATGGCAATACCATCATCAACAGCAATAGTATTAAACTCTTTTGCCACACCACCAGCGCGTTCAATTTCACGCGCGACGAGTTGTCCTAAATCTTTTAAATGTACATGGCCAGGCACAAACTGTGTAAATGAGTTGGCAATGGCAATAATTGGTTTTTCAAAGTCACCATCTTTCATACCAGTTGCACGCCATAAAGCGCGAGCACCAGCCATGTTGCGACCTTGAGTGGTAGTACGGGAACGATAGACAGGCATAGTTAGTAATACTCTATTAATTTCAGTAAACCACATTTTAAACTAGCTGACCTTAAGTAGCTAAGCAATTTTAGTGATTTAACCGACATTTTCACTGATTTGACAACTTTTTTACCGATCATTAACACCAGCTTTACATAATGACTAAATTGAAAAAAGACATGCAGGCATAAAAATAAGCGGTTAGAATTGATTTTTTATATATTTTGAAGTGCCACTCATGATGTTTGTTCACCCTACGATAGACCCTGTCGCCTTACAGCTTGGTCCCATTGCTATTCATTGGTATGGCCTGATGTATGTGGTCGGTTTTTTAGCTTTTTTAGGCTTAGGTAAGTGGCAAATTAACCATCGTAAATGGCACGGCTGGACCGATGAAATGCTCGATGATGCGCTTTTTTATGGCGCTATGGGTGTCGTGCTAGGGGGGCGTTTGGGTTATGTGCTGTTTTACCAGCCAAGCTACTTCCTTTCACACCCATTAGAAATATTTCATGTATGGCAAGGTGGAATGAGTTTTCATGGTGGCTTTTTAGGGGTATTAGTTGCCATGTTTTTCTTTACCCGTAAATATCCACAGCCATGGTTAAAAGTCATGGATTTCGTTGCGCCATTAGTACCAATTGGTTTAGGGGCGGGGCGCATGGGTAATTTTTTAAATGGTGAGTTATGGGGCCGCGTCACCAAAGGTGACTTTGGCATGGTATTCCCGCATGTTGATCAACTACCACGCCACCCATCTCAACTTTATGAATTTGCATTAGAAGGCATTGCACTATTCTTACTACTTTGGATTTACTCAGCCAAGCCAAGAGCCACTGGTGCTATTTCAGGTTTATTCTTGATTGGTTACGGCAGCTTTAGATTCATTGTCGAATATACACGTGAACCAGATGGATTTTTAGGCTTACTTTCAATGGGTTTAAGTATGGGCCAGTGGCTCAGTTTACCAATGGTGATCATCGGTATTTGGATGTTAATGCAAGCTAACCGTGGGAAATTTAGTTAAACCTAAAAGAATTGGTCCATACGGGCTATTGTGAGGATTTAGACGCAATATTAATATGAACACCTGTTCAATCAGTCGTTTTAGTTGAGGTGTTTATGTCTACAAGAATTCTAATGAAAGTGATGTTGTTAGTGATGTTTTCTTTCTTACTTGGCCTGTTTGCCAATACTGGAATGAGTGCAGAACTAAACACACAATTACAACATTCACCAAGCCACTTTGCTTCAGATGACGAAGAAGGCCAGCAAGATGTGTTTAACACTGGTGAAGGCTTTTATATCTGGACAACGACTTCAACAAAAATCGCTTAAGCACACACAAACCCTTACATTCATAATGCTTAAAGCGTTATTTTCATTTAAACGTTTTAAGCATCACCGGTACACAACCTAATAGGCGCGCTCCGTGCCTATTAATCAGATTCAAATCTTCGAAAAAAATCACCCAATAAGCGATATCCTTTGGTTGCCATCGCTTTCCTCACTATCAACCTTGCATCTCATCGTGATTGAAATGAAATAATTATCATTATTTGTTCTTTTTTAGAACTATTTAAACTTATAATTGCCATACAGATAACTTACCGAAGAGTATACAAAGAATGGCGGAATCCAACCTCAAAATCAAACTCGTTGAACGTGGTTTCTTACCAGATAGCATTATCCGATTAGGCATTCGCAATTTACTAAAAGTCCGTTTAAAAGATATCAACGCAGCTGATTGTGAAGTTGGATCAGATAAGTTAATGCAGTTTATTGCAGATATGAATGAATCTGATATTGCGCCATTACCCGAAAAAGCCAATGAGCAACACTACGAGGTTGATGAAGCGCTTTATCACTATTGTTTAGGTGGGCGACGTAAATATAGTAGTTGTTATTGGGCACCTGATACCCAAACACTAGATGAAGCTGAAGTACTAGCGTTACAAAAAACCTGTAGTCATGCTGACCTTAAAGATGGCCAAGCTATTTTAGAGTTAGGTTGTGGTTGGGGCTCACTCTCACTTTGGATGGCTAAGCATTATCCTAACGCCCAAATTACCGGTGTTTCAAACTCAAATTCACAGCGTGAATATATTTTGGGGCAAGCCAAAGCAAGAGGTTTGACTAATTTAAATATCATCACAGCAGATATGAATGATTTTAATGCACCAGAGACTTATGATCGGGTGATATCAGTCGAAATGTTTGAGCATATGCGTAATTACCAAGTGCTGTATGCAAAAGTAGCCAGTTGGTTAAAACCAAAAGGTAAATTCTTTAAGCATATATTTGTCCATCGTAATACGCCGTATTTATTTGAAGTGCTGGATGACGATGATTGGATGAGCCAATACTTCTTTAGTGGTGGCATGATGCCTAGTGATGACTTACCCCTTTATTTTCAAGATGATTTAACGCTGATTAATCGCTGGCGCTGGGATGGGTCGCATTATGAAAAAACAGCGAATGCATGGCTTGAAAATATGGATGCCAAAAAAGAACAAATGACTAAAGTGTTGGCGCTTGTTTATGGTGATGACAATGTGGAAATATGGCGCAATCGCTGGCGCATGTTTTACATGGCATGTGCTGAGTTGTTTGGTTACCACAATGGCCAAGAGTGGTGGGTAAGTCACTATTTGTTTGAGAAAAAATAATGCGTACTAAACACATCATTTTGAACTATGTATTATTTCAGGTCGGTTGGTTTTCTTGTGTGTTAGGTGCGGCAAATAACCAACCTTGGTTAGCATGTTTGGTGGTGTTAGCCATTGTGCTCGGGCAAGTGTATTACGCACCTTTTCCCAAACAAGCGTTAAAGCTTATTTTGCTTGCCTGCTTATTAGGCAGTTTTGTTGATCAAATGCTATTAAATAACCATATTGTTGAGTATGCATCCAATGGATGGTCTGTTGCTATTGTGCCAGTGTGGATTATCGGACTGTGGATGAGTTTTAGTAGTACTTTAAATGTGAGTATGCGTTGGTTAAGAAATCAAAAAGTCACCGCATTTTTGTTTGGTTTGATTGGTGGCCCTTTAGCTTACGTTGCCGCAGAAAAATTAGGCGCTATTCATATCCCGCCCATGCTACTTAACTATGTCATATTAGGGTTATTTTGGGGCTTTGCAATGTTGGCATTAATTGAATTTTCAAAACAATTTGATGGGTATGCCAATGCTTAATTGGTCACTTTACTTTGATAGTTTATATGT
The DNA here is from genome assembly GCA_034111445.1 of Methylophilaceae bacterium. GTDB lineage: Bacteria > Pseudomonadota > Gammaproteobacteria > Burkholderiales > Methylophilaceae > Methylotenera. The sequence goes on from JAWUXH010000040.1 coordinate 56,072, forward strand.
GATGTTGGCATTTGCATTACTGGGCTGGTTAATTAGCTTATTCAGAAAAAAAGTCAGCCATGTTGACACGATGTGGAGCTTATTCTTTTTATTGGCTGGTGTAACGGTTGCTTATCTAACTCAGCCATTGAGCATTCGCGCTTATATGGTGTTGGTACTGCTGAGCCTTTGGATTGTGCGTTTAGCCACTTATATTACTTGGCGAAATGGTGGGCATGAAGATGAACGTTATGAAGTGATCAGGCAAAATAATCAGCCACACTTCTCCATTAAAAGCCTCTATATCATCTTCGGTTTTCAAGCAGTGTTGGCTTGGGTGGTGACGATTGTTTTATTTGCAGCCATACAAAGCCAAGCGACACTTTCAACTATGGATTTAATTGCAGCTGGCGTTGTGGTGTTTGGTTTAGTGTGGGAATCCATTGCTGATTGGCAACTCACTCAATTCAAAGCCAACCCTGAAAATAAAGGCAAAGTATTAGACACGGGCTTGTGGCGATACACGCGCCACCCTAATTATTTTGGCGAGTGTTGTGTATGGTGGGGCTTCTTTTTGTTTGCACTAGCCACGGGTGCTTGGTGGGCGATTGTTTCGCCGCTATTAATGACCTTACTATTATTAAAAATTAGTGGCGTTAGCTTGCTTGAAAGTACCATTGTTAATCGTCGCCCAGCCTATGCGCAATATATGAAGCAAACCAATGCATTTATACCCGGGCCAAGAAAAGATGACTAAGTTAATACTCAGTGTTTTTTTAGTGTTTATGACGACAGGCTTGCAAGCAAAAGAGTGGGCATTTGATGTGTTTTTAGATGATAAAGATATTGGTACGCACACATTTAAGCTTGAAAACAATAGGTTAACCAGCCAAGCAGATTTTTTAGTGAAAGTGCTATTTATCAATGCCTATGAATATCACCACACAGCAATCGAGCAGTGGGGTGAAAATTGCTTGATACGTTTGAAAGCAGACACCACAGAAAATAGTGACCAATTTAAAGTCAACGGCATGAAGCAAGACAATAATTTTTTGGTTGAATACAACAAAACCAAGCAGCAGTTACCAGCATGCACGATGACATTTGCTTATTGGAACCCTGCCATATTAAAACAAACGCAATTATTAAACCCACAAAATGCAGAATATTTAGATGTCTCAATCACAGCAATGGATGCTGAAGTGGTCACGGTTAAAGGCCGCCCAATTAAAGCGAAACATTATGCGATTTTAGGTGCATTAGCAGGCAAGCAGAAACTCAATATCGAGGTGTGGTATGACAATCATGATGATTGGCTGCAATTGAAATCAACGACCCCAGAAGGGTATGAAATATTTTATCGGCTTAACAATTAAAAGGCAGTGTGATGATGAAGCGATTATGTGTAATAACCATGCTGGCAATGTTAACGGCTTGTACAGGAGCAACAATGAAAGCGATTAAACCAGTTAACCAAGTCAACATCGACCGCTTTATGGGCGATTGGTATGTCATTGCCGCCATACCAACTTTTATTGAAACGCAAGCTTATAACGCCATTGAAAATTACCAATTAAATGATGACGGCACCATTGCCACCACCTTTACTTACTACAAGGGCGGCTTTGATGGGCCGTTGAAAACCTATGAACCTAAAGGGTTTGTAAAGCCTAATACTGGCAATGCCATTTGGGGGATGCAATTTTTATGGCCAATTAAAGCGGATTACCGCATCGCTTATTTAGATGATGACTACCAACACACCATTATCGCTAGAAATGCGCGTGATTATGTCTGGTTAATGGCACGCACCCCGCAAATAACCGATGCCCAATATGATGCAATGCTAAATCTCACGCGAGCGTTAGGTTATGACGTGTCAAAAATGCGTAAAGTGCCACAATCATGGAAGGTGGCGCCATCACATGATTAAAACAGTATTAAGTTGGTTTGATAATGCGCAAACGGAGCAATCTACTCAGCCGTACCATATTGATTATTGGCGGGTGATTCCTTTTGTGCTGCTGCACATTGCTTGCTTTACAGTGATCTGGGTAGGCTGGAGTTGGTTTGCAGTGGTGTTTGCATTGTCTTTATATGCTATTCGGATGTTCGCGATTACTGCTTTTTATCATCGTTATTTTTCACATAAATCCTTTCAAACTTCACGCGTAGGCCAATTTATTTTTGCCATGATTGGTGCAACCGCTGTGCAACGTGGGCCATTGTGGTGGGCGGCGCATCATCGAGATCACCATCGCCATTCTGACCAAAGTGAAGATGCGCACTCACCCGTACAACATGGTTTTTTTTGGAGTCATATCGGTTGGTTTTTAGCGAGTGAAAACTTTGCGACTAAATTTCAAAATGTGAAAGAGCTTGCAAGGTATCCAGAATTAAGGTTTTTAGATCGCTTCGATAGCTTAATTCCCATTTTATTTGCCATTACCATTTTTATAGCAGGTGAACTGCTTGCCAAGCATGCCATGCATTTAGAAACGAACGGATGGCAGTTATTGGTATGGGGGTTTGTGATTTCAACCGTTGCCTTATATCACGCAACCTTCACGGTTAATTCACTGGCGCATGTTTGGGGTGGGCGTCGTTATAAAACCAGTGACGAAAGTCGCAATAACTTATTCATTGCTTTGATCACCTTAGGGGAGGGCTGGCATAACAACCACCACCATTACCCAAGTGCAGCTAAGCAGGGCTTTTATTGGTGGGAAATTGATTTTACCTACTATGGTTTAAAAGTATTGTCAGCACTGGGCATTATTTGGAACTTACGCGTCATACCCAAAAAAGTACGCGCCATGCATGACACTCAATCATAAACATTAAAAGAACGCTATACATATGAAAATAGCCATTATCGGCAGTGGTATTGCAGGCAATACGCTTGCTCACACGCTAAATAAAGCACACGACATTACCGTATATGAAGCGAATAGCTATATTGGTGGGCATACCCACACGCATCAGGTTGAATTGTTAGGCAAAACCCATCAGGTAGATACTGGCTTTATTGTCTTTAATGACCGTACCTACCCTCACTTCATTGCGCTATTAAACGAAGTGGGTGTTGAGTGGCAAAACAGTGATATGAGCTTTAGTGTGCATGATGAAGCCTCTGGCCTTGAATATAACGGCACCACACTGAATAGTTTATTTTCCCAAAGGCGCAATTTATTTAAACCTAGTTTTTATCGCATGATTAAAGATATTTTACGCTTTAATAAAGCGTCACTCGCGTTACTGAGTGCGGGTGATGAAATGAAATTAGGTGACTATTTGCGACAAGGTGCTTATAGCCAACAGTTTATTAATCATTATATTGTGCCGATGGGCGCTGCAATTTGGTCTACCGATGCGGCACAAATGTTAGATTTTCCTGCCCGATTTTTTATTCGCTTTTTTCACCACCATGGTATGTTGTCAGTGAACGATCGGCCGCAATGGCGCACGATCAAAAATGGTTCTGCGCGTTATGTGGAAAAACTAACCGCTAGCTTTAAATCAAACATCAAATTGAATACACCCATTGAGCGTGTGACCCGCACTGAAAATAAGGTCACTGTGAAACCAGTGAATGGCACGGCTGAGACGTACGACTACGTATTTTTTGCTTGCCATAGTGATCAAGCTTTGGCGATGTTGGGTGAAGGCGCAACGACGGATGAGCAGACCGTATTAAGTGCCATTCCGTATCAAGAAAATACCGTGTATTTGCACCATGATGAAAAGTTAATGCCTAAGCGAAAACTGGCATGGGCTGCTTGGAATTACCACGTGACAACGCAACAAAGTAATCAGGTGCAAGTCACTTACAACATGAATATTTTGCAAAATATTGAATCGGTTGAACCCCTATTAGTAACGCTTAACCATACTAAAAACATAGACCCAGCCAAAGTGATTAAACGACTGACTTATATGCACCCCTTATACACCATTGAAGGTGCAAAGGCGCAAGCCCGACATGCTGATATTAGCGGAAAGAACCGAACGGCTTTTGCTGGTGCCTACTGGGGCAATGGCTTTCATGAAGATGGTGTGGTGAGTGCCTTAGCTGCGCTTAAACATTTTGCGGCAGACGGTGATGTTAGCCAGTAGTATTTTCACTGGTACAGTGATACACCAGCGCTTCTTGCCGAAGAAGCATGGGTTTCAATACAAAGTATTTATGATGTATTTAGACCTTGATGAATTGCCGACCTTATTTGATGGCTTTAAAGGCTGGCGTTACTTAAAATCCAGCATTGCCAGTTTTAAACGTGAAGACTATTACGGTGATCCAACCAAATCGTTAAAGAGTGAAATTACGCAATTAGTCAAAAATAAGACAGGCCAAAACATTACTGGGCCTATTCGATTGCTGACCAATATGCGGTATTTTGGTTACTGTTTTAACCCCGTCAGTTTTTACTATTGCTATGCAAATGATGGCGTCACGTTACAAACCATCGTCAGCCATATTACCAATACCCCTTGGGGTGAAGATTATGCCTATGTGCATCATTGCGAAAATAAAATAGAACGGTTTGCATTTGAAAAAGAATTCCATGTCTCGCCTTTTATGCCAATGGACATTCATTACGAATGGTTATTTAAAACCGAAGATGACGCCCGCTTTATTCATATGAAAAATATTAAGCAAGGGGCGCAAATGTTTAATGCCACACTTAAGTTAAATCGTGAGCCCATTAGCCAGCGCACACTCAATCAAACATTACTAACATACCCATTCATGACACTAAAAGTAGTCGCTGCTATTTACTGGCATGCATTATTACTATGGATAAAACGGGTACCGTTTTACCCGAACGCTAAGTGAAACACTCGCGTCTACAAAACCATTAATTAAACTGAATAAACTCAACACAATGACAACCAATCAGCCCGTGAATACACAACAAACGCACTTAACCAAAAGCTTAAAAACCAAAAGTCGTAGCCAGTGGGTGGCCAACTACGCCAAAACCCAAATGCTTAAGCGCTTAGCTGGCTTACAAGTTGGCTCACTGACCATTATTGATGGCGAAGCAGATAACCAGTTTGGCAAAGTAAGTGAAAGTGCCATTAATGCCACTATTCACGTGCATGATGCACGCTTTTACGGTGAAGTTGCCTTTGGCGGCAGTATAGGCGCTGGTGAGGCTTATATGTTGGGCTATTGGACCACTGCCAACCTAACCGATGTGATTCGACTCATGGCGGTTAACCAAAGCGTGATGGATAGTTTAGAAGGTGGTTACGAATGGGTAACCAAACCCACCATGAAAGCCATGCATTGGTTAAACAGTAATACCGTTGAAGGTAGCCGTAAAAATATCGCCGCGCATTATGATTTAGGTAATGACTTTTTCGCCTTGTTTTTAGACCCAACCATGATGTATTCATCGGCTAAATTCAGTGATGAGGCTATTTCACTACAAGCCGGCTCTGAGCTAAAACTTAAAACCATTTGCGATAAATTAGACCTAAAACCAACCGACCATGTGGTAGAAATTGGTACGGGTTGGGGTGGCTTTGCGATTTATGCCGCTACGCACTATGGGTGTAAAGTCACTACTACCACCATTTCACAACAACAATTTGACTATGCTAAAGCAGCAGTTGAAGCCCAAGGTCTGCAAGATCAAATCACTTTATTGTTTAATGACTATCGTGATTTAACCGGCGAGTACGACAAATTAGTGTCAATTGAAATGGTTGAAGCGGTTGGCCACCAATATTACGATACTTACTTTAAAACACTCAGCCAACTACTTAAACCTGATGGCCTAGCACTCATTCAAGCCATTACCATTGCTGACCAACGTTATGAAAGCGCCATTAAATCGGTCGACTTTATTCAACGCTATATTTTCCCAGGTTCAAACATTCCGTCTGTGACTGCGATGCTTAACAGTATTACGAACCATAGTGATATGCGCCTCTTTCACCTTGAAGATATTGGACTGCATTACGCCGCCACTTTGCGACTATGGCGTGAAAACTTCTTTATCAATATTGAAGCAGTGCGTGCACTAGGTTACTCAGAAGAATTTATTAAAATGTGGGACTTTTACCTATGCTATTGCGAAGGTGGTTTTGAAGAGCGCGCCTTAGGCGATGTCCATCTTTTATTAGCAAAACCTGACAATAGAAGGGCAGATGTTTAACCATTGAATCCAGCGAGACCCATTAATTTGATGATAGTATCAGTTTCTTTATAGCCAGAGATTGGGAGCTAACAAAATGAAATGTCATGAAGTAGATTATGAAATCATCGGGGATGATATGCAGATCGTCGAGGTTGAACTTGACCCTGCGGAAACCGTGATTGCAGAAGCGGGGGCCATGAACTATATGGAAGACGGCATTAGTTTTGAAGCGAAAATGGGCGATGGCTCAAAACCAGAGGCCGGCATACTCGATTCACTATTAAAAGTGGGTAAGCGTATGCTCACAGGTGAGTCTATCTTTATGACGCATTTCACCAATAGCGGCCAAGGTAAAAAGCGAGTCGCTTTTTCAGCGCCTTACCCCGGTAAAATTATCCCGATTGACATGGCAAAAATGGGCCAAACACTCATTTGCCAAAAAGATGCATTTCTTTGTGCTGCACTGGGTACAGAGGTTTCGATCTCTTTTCAGAAGCGGTTAGGCGCAGGCTTCTTTGGTGGTGAAGGCTTTATTTTGCAACAACTTAAAGGCGATGGCATGGCCTTTATTCATGTTGGCGGAACGTTGATTAAGCGTGAATTGAATAATGAAGTGTTACGCGTAGACACAGGTTGTATTGCTGCGTTTACCACCGGCATTGAATACGATATTGAGCGCGCTGGCAATTTAAAATCCATGGTGTTGGGTGGTGAGGGTTTATTCCTAGCGACCTTGCGCGGCACTGGTACGGTGTATTTGCAAAGCTTGCCATTCTCACGCTTAGCTAACCGTGTGTTGCAAGCAGCAGGGCCGAGTAATAGCAAAGGGGAAGGGTCTGTACTTGGTGGGCTAGGGGATATGTTTGGGGATCGATAACCGTTAGGTTATTTGAGATTCAACAGTATTATTAGGGGGGGTGCTTTTCGCCTTTCAGCGAGTGTCTTTCTTTTGCGTAGCCAAAAGAAAGAAACCAAAGAATACCCGCAAGGGGCATCCCCAATCTCGCTAAGTGCTGAAGCACTAAGTCGATTGAGAAAGGCTACCCCATCTCGCTTATTTCCTGTGCTGCTCAGTTTCATGGGCGGTAATCGGAAACTCGCTATCGCTCAAACAGCCGATCACCGAATTCCCCATGAACCTTGCGCTGCTCGGCGCGGAACAAAGGGGATTTTAAAACCAGTGGTATTTGAAGTGTTTTGAGTCTCAATTAAATACGTTTCATGTTGCGCGTAAATTCCCTTTCTATCATGCTGAGTAGCGGTGTTTTGATTGGGGATTTCAGTGAATGGCTGTTTGAGGCAATTCATTGCCGAGTTTCCATTTACTGCCAATTAAATTGAGCAACGCAAGGTAGCCGTAGGCCATGGTAGTAGGGTGCCGTTTTATTTGGTGCCTTTCTTTTCAGGCAGTTAAAAGAAAGACACTAGCTTTCGGGCTACCCCCGAACAGGTACATGCGTAGTGGAAAATCTATTTTGTGCATAGCGCCTGCCTAATGGTTAGGCTAATGCGCCCCTTCCCAATTATTACTAACCCCCATCTCAGCCAATAACGGCACATCTAACTTAGCCACATTCTGCATCAATTCTGGCAATTTAGCCTTAACCAGTTCCAGCTCACCATCAGGGACTTCCAATATCAATTCATCGTGTACCTGCATGATCATTTTGGTTTGTAAGCCTTCGCTTGTTAACCAGTTCTGTACGGCAATCATGGCGAGTTTAATTAAGTCAGCGGCTGTGCCTTGCATCGGCGCATTAATCGCTGCACGTTCAGCGCCTGCGCGGCGGGTGCCGTTGGCGCTGTTGATTTCTGGTACCCATAAGCGGCGGCCAAAGTAGGTTTCTACATAGCCTTGTTCTTTTGCGACGACGCGGGTGTTTGCCATATAGGTTTTCACACCTTGGTAACGGGCAAAGTAACGCTCGATATAACTGGCAGCAGCACTACGTGAAATGTTCAAGTTTTGCGCAAGGCCAAAGGCACTCATGCCGTAAATTAGGCCGAAGTTAATCACTTTGGCATAGCGGCGTTGTTCGTTATCGACTGCATCGCGTTCAATGCCGAAAATTTCAGCAGCGGTGGCGCGGTGAATATCTTCATTGTTGGCAAAAGCGTCTAACATGCCTTTATCTTGCGACAAGTGGGCCATAATACGTAGCTCAATTTGTGAGTAATCGGCTGAAATAATATGGCTGCCTGCTGGTGCAATAAACGCTTCACGAATACGGCGGCCTTCCGCTGAACGCACAGGAATGTTTTGTAAATTAGGGTCAGAACTAGCTAAACGGCCAGTAATGGCCACCGCTTGGTTATAGCTGGTGTGTACACGGCCCGTTTGCGGGTTGATCATTTTTGGTAATTTGTCGGTGTACGTTGATTTGAGTTTGGCTAAGCCGCGATACTCTAATAATACTTTTGGCAGCGCATGGTCTAGCGCTAACTCTTGCAATACATCTTCATTGGTACTTGGTTTGCCGCTTGGTGTTTTCTTGAGTGGCTTAATCCCTAATTTATCAAATAGAATTTCTTGCAGCTGTTTAGGAGAAGCTAGGTTAAACGGCTGGCCTGCTAGTTCGTAGGCTTTGTTTTCAAGCTCGACCAAGCGCATGCCAATTTCATTACTTTGTTTATTCAACATATCCGCATCAATTAATACGCCGTTACGCTCAATGGTATATAAGCATTCCATTGATGGCATTTCAATTTCACTGTAGATAAAGTTGAGTTTTTCATCTTTAGCCACTTGCGGGTGCAAGTTGTCGTGCAGTTGCAGGGTAATGTCCGCATCTTCTGCTGCATACTCACTGGCGGTTTCGATTGTGACTTGGTTGAAGCTGACTTGCTTCGCGCCTTTGCCTGCTACATCCACAAAGTGAATGGTTTCTAGGCCTAAATGGCGCTTGGCTAAATCATCCATGCCATGGGTGCGGTGGCTTTCAAATACATAGGATTGTAATAAGGTATCGTGCGCAATACCATTGAGCTTAATACCGTGGTTTTCTAATATGTGTTTGTCGTATTTTAAGTTTTGTCCCACTTTTTTAATGGCATAGTTTTCTAAAATCGGTTTGATTTTGGCCAGTGTTTCGTCAAATGGTAGTTGAATTGGCGCATCAAAGTAATCATGTGTCAGCGGTAAGTAGGCGGCTTCACCTGCTTTCACTGAAAATGACATGCCAACAATCTTGGCTTCCATCGCGTTAAGGCTGGTGGTTTCTGTATCAAAACACATTAATTCGGATTGGCTTAATTGCGCTAACCACAGGTCTAAGTCTTCTGTGGTTAATATCGTCGTGAATTTTCGATCATTATTCACTTTAGCGTCGGTTAATAAGTCAGTTGGCTGCAAGTTGGCATTGGCCGTTGCCGCTTGTACGATTGGTTCTCTATTTTCACTGGTTGGTGGGTTACTACTAAACGTATCGCCAATTAAGCTGGCTGGGTTTGGTTCACCATCTTCCATATGGTCTAGCTCGCGCATCCAGCTTCTGAACTCAAAGCGTTGGAATAACTCAGCTAATTTTGGCTTATCAACTGGTTGTGGTTTTAAATCATCAAAGTTGTCTTGTATGCCGACATCACAACGAATGGTCACTAGTTCGCGGCCAGTTGGCAGCCACTCTAATGCGGCGCGCAAGTTTTCACCGACTTTACCTTTTACGTTGTCTGCATTGGCCATTACATTATCAAGCGTGCCGTATTCAGTGAGCCATTTTACGGCTGTTTTTGGGCCTACTTTTTCAACGCCTGGAACGTTATCCACTTTATCACCCATCAGCGTGAGGTAATCAACAATCAAATTTGGTGGAATACCAAATTTTTTCTCAACACCAGCCACATCTAATACGTCATCGGTACGTCTAAAGGCATCGCGCATGGTATTCACCACCGTAATGTCTTCATTCACTAGTTGTGAAATATCTTTATCGCCAGTGGAAATGATGGTTTTCATGCCTTCACCTTCAGCTTGTTTGGCAAGTGCACCAATCACATCATCGGCCTCAACGCCTTCAATCATAATCAGCGGCCAGCCGAGTGCTTTAATGGCCTCATGCAGTGGCTCAATTTGCGGGCGCAAATCGTCAGGCATGGCAGGGCGGTTGGCTTTGTACTCAGGGTAAATGTCATCGCGGAATGTTTTACCTTTGGCATCAAACACACACGCGCTATAATCAGCAGGGTAGTCTTTATGCAAGCGGCGCAACATATTAAGCACCCCTTGAATAGCGCCTGTTGGTTCGTTAGCGGCGTTGCGTAAATCAGGCATGGCGTGAAATGCGCGGTAAAGGTACGATGAGCCATCAACCAGTAGTAAAGTTTTTTTCATAATTGAGTAGTGTTAAAGTATTTTAATATTTAAGAACATTTAAGCACAAAAGTGCTGGGTGATTGAGGAAATAACCACATGACAACCAAAAAAGTACCTGATTCAGATTCACATAACTTATTACATGGTAGTGCCGATGTGCATGAATCATGGCATGCATTCGAAATTATGTCCGAGTTTGTGAATGCCACTGAGAAGTTAAAGTCAATTACACCTGCGGTTTCTATTTTTGGTAGTGCACGTACAAAACCAGATCACCCGTATTATAAACAGACTGAAGAGATTGCTCGATTATTATCTGATTCAGGCTTTAGCGTGATTTCAGGCGGTGGGCCAGGCATTATGGAAGCAGCGAATAAAGGCGCGTTTCCCGGTAGAGCACCAAGTGTTGGTTTGAATATTCAATTGCCGTTTGAGCAAACAGGTAACCCTTACCAAGACATTAGCATTACCTTTGAGCACTTTTTTATGCGTAAAGTGATGTTTGTGAAATACGCGTGTGCGTATGTGGTAATGCCGGGCGGCATGGGCACAATGGATGAGTTGTTTGAAGCCATTACCTTAGTGCAAACCGGTAAGTCGATTAAAATGCCAATTATTTTAGTGGGGACTAAGTTTTGGACTGGCTTAGTAGACTGGATTAAAACCACGCTTGTGGAAGAAAAAACAATTTCACCTGAAGATGTGAATTTGATTCAAATTATTGAAGACCCAGCAGAAATTGTTGAGGCGATTTTTAAACATTATGAGTCGCGCGGCTTCCAACTATCACCAGCAGAAGAAAAGAATCGTTTTTATTTGTAACCAAAACAACCAATCAAACGTTAGTTTGATAGAATTGTTACATGATGGTGCATTTAATCAGTAGCTGTCTTTAATATTGAAAAGGGGCGAAACATGAAGAAAAACTTGAACGCTTTACAAGTATTACTGCTTGCAGGCTTATTAAGCTGCACATTGCCTGTGGCTGCTGCCGAAGCGCCTGCTGATGTTGAAACATTGGAAGAGTTTGCGCCACCAGCGATTACCAATGAAGATATTACCAAACCTGAAATTACCGTGATTGAGCGTAAAGGTGAAAAGGTTGAAGAGTATCGTGTGAATGGCCAGCTATATATGATGAAAGTCACGCCAAAACATGGCAAGCCTTATTACATGCATAAAGAAGATCAAGACAGTGGTTGGACAATGATGGGGCCAAACGAGCCTTTAGCGATACCTAAATGGACATTGTTCAGATTCTAATTTTAAATGCCACTTCAAATTTTATAAACCATCGCTTGTCGGTGGTTTTTATTTCAACTAACTCTAATCATTACTAAGTACTTTTAATATGTCAGTATTCACGTCAGTCAACACACAACAACTTGCCGAATGGTTAACGCATTATGATTTAGGTGCGGTTGTTGATATTAAAGGCATCTCTGCTGGCATTACCAATACCAATTACTTTGTGACCACCCATGTTGCTGAGTCAGTGCAACATGATGCAAACCAGTCACAATTAGGTGATAACCGCTATGTGCTCACGCTGTTTGAGCATAATAGCTTGGACGAATTACCGTTTTATGTGGATTTAATGACACATTTAGCTAATCACAATGTGCCATGCCCAAAACCAATTACCGACACCAAAGGCAATAGCCTTCATATGTTGAGTGGCAAGCCTGCCATTATGGTGAGTTGCCTTAAGGGTGGTGATGTTGATACACCAAACTTAAAACAATGTGCTGAAATTGGCCGCGTATTGGCCCAAATGCACGTGGCAAGCCAAACCTTTGATAACACACCACATGCTAAGCATAACCAAAATCAACGTGGTGCTGATTGGCGTGTGAGTGCAGCGGCTGAAGTATTACCGCATATCAGTGCTGATGATAAAGCGCTACTCAATGAAACCATGGCATTTCAAGCGGCTTTAGATTTAAGCCAGCTGCCAACAGGTATTATTCATGCTGATTTATTCCGCGATAACGTATTGTTTGACGGTGACAATATTGGTGGTTTCATCGACTTTTATTACGCCTGCCATGACGTATTGGCTTACGACATTGCCATTGCTGCCAATGATTGGTGTGTAAAACCGAATGGTGAATTTGATGAGGCGCGTTTATCATCACTACTAAATGCTTACCAAGCGGTTAGACCACTCACTGCTGCCGAGCAAGAACATTGGCAAGGTTTATTACGCATTGCGGCCTTACGTTTCTGGCTATCAAGGTTGTACGATAAAGCGTTCCCGTTAGCGGGTGAAATGACGCACGCCAAAGACCCTGATGAATTTAAACGTATTTTAATGTTGAGAGCACAATAAGCACCTTAGGGTGAGATAAAAAGAACAAAAAGCAACGCATACAAATTGCGATTGGAGAAAAAAGTGAGCGAGCAACCAGTAGTGAATATACCAAGTGTGAATGTTGTCCCGATGGGCAATGGTGTGCTGTGGGTGAAACAAGGGTTCCGCTTATTTAAAGCATACCCAATTATGTGGGCGATTTTAACCGTCATTTATTTTGCGATTCTCATTCCACTTTCAAGCATTCCATTTCTTGGCCCTATTGTGGGCAGTTTAATTGCGCCCGTGTTTGCTGCAGGCATGATGTTTGGCTGCCGTGCGATTGACCAAAATGGAGAGTTAGAAATTAACCATTTGTTTGCCGGTTTTAAGCACAATACTTCACAGCTGATTTCACTAGGCGGCATGTATATGCTCGCTGTTTTAATGGTGATGATGTTGGTATTTTCAAATGTAGATCAATCAATGATTGAGTCAATTTCAACCAGTGGTGAAGTCACACCAGAACAGATGGCGGCGTTTTCAACACCATTGTTAATGGCAGTGCTGTTACTAGTACCAGTGCTGATGGCTTATTGGTTTGCACCAACATTAGTCGCGCTGAATGATTTAAGTGCTTGGGAAGCCATTAAGTTGAGCTTTAAAGCAAGTCTTAAAAATACCATGCCATTTTTGATGTATGGCCTTGTGTTTACTGCCATTTTTATGGGGTTAATGACATTGGTTAGCGTGGCAGGACCACTTGGATTTATGGTCATATTTTTAGCGCTTGGTGTGATTGTGCCACTGATGATGACAACGTTATACACCAGCTACCGTGATATTTTTAAAGTAGCTTAAACCTTAAAAAATATCACGGGTCTCCAATACTAAAACCCTATTAAATCGGGTCTAGCTTAGCAAATTCTAAGGCTAACCATTTCAAGCCTTCATTACCAAAGTTCACTTGCACACGCATATCGTTTGTGTTGCCTTCATAACTGACTACTACACCATTACCAAACTTCTTATGCATCACTTGCTGGCCCACTTTCCATGGCATAGCATCTTTTTGCTCGGTACTCACTTTACCCATGCGCTTAGGCAACTCATTATAGTTAGGTTGTGAGCGCGAACTGTACATATTGCTTTGTGCTTTAGGTTTGGCGTTTAGGCGTTTGACTAACCCATCAGGAATTTCATCTAAAAAGCGTGAAGGAATACCGTAACGCACTTTACCGTGCAGCATGCGGCTTTGCGCATGGCTCAAGTACAAGCGTTGCCTTGCACGCGTCACCGCTACATACATTAAGCGGCGCTCTTCTTCTAAGCCGTTAGCTTCACCCATACTTTGTTCATGCGGGCATAGGCCTTCTTCAAGGCCGCTAATGAACACTACTTTAAACTCTAATCCTTTTGACGCATGCACGGTCATGAGTTGCAGCGCTTCATTACCTTCAACCGCTTGGTGTTCGCCAGCTTCTAAACTTGCATGGCTTAAAAATTGTGTCAGTAAGTCTTGTTCGGTTTCACCATCCACATTGTTGTGGTTACCAAAGTCTTGGTTGGTAAAGGCCACGGCTGCTGTCACTAACTCCTTCAAGTTTTCAATGCGGTCTTCGCCTTCTTTATCTTTTTCATAATGCGCGACAAGGCCAGATTGATTAATGGCAATTTCAGTGAGTTCAGACAAGCTCACACCATAGGCTTGGTCAATCATTTGGCGAATCAGTGCAACAAAGCCTGCCACACCTTTTGCCCCCATCGTACCGTTGCCTACTTTATTAATAGCCGCTTGCCATAAGCTGCAATCAGCCTCACGTGCTTCTCCTTGCAATTGTTCTAAGCTACGTGCGCCAATGCCACGGGTAGGGAAGTTAATCACGCGTAGCAGAGCCGTATCATCATTGGCGTTGGCAATTAAGCGCATATAAGCCAGTGAGTGTTTAATTTCAGCACGCTCGAAGAAGCGTAAACCACCATACACACGGTAAGGTAAGTTTGCTGCAAACAAAGCTTGCTCTAAAATACGGGATTGCGCGTTACTGCGGTAAAGCAGTGCGACCTCGCCAAGTGAGGTTCCTTCAGCGATGAGCATTTTAACTTCATCTAAAATAAAAGCGGCTTCGTCGTTATCGTTATAAGCATCGTAAATACGTACTGGTTCGCCCGCGCCAGATGAAGTCCATAAGTTTTTACCCAAACGATTAGTATTGTTGGAAATAATAGCGTTTGCTGAATCTAGAATGTTGCTGTGTGAGCGGTAGTTTTCTTCTAACTTAACGACATTTTGTACGTTAAAGTCAGTTTGAAAGTCAGACATATTGGTGACGCGCGCACCCCTAAAGGCATAAATACTTTGGTCATCATCACCTACTGCAAAAATACTATTCTCAACACCACACAGTAGTTTTAACCATGCATATTGCAGCTTGTTGGTATCTTGAAACTCATCCACCAAAATGTATCTAAAGCGGCTTTGGTAATGTTCGCGAATATTGGCATCGCGTTGCAATAACTCATAGCAGCGTAGTAATAGCTCAGCAAAGTCTGCTACGCCATCACGCTGGCACTGCTTATCGTAGGTGTCGAAAATCTCTTGCATCTGCTTAGTGTAAGGGTCATACACCTCAACATTATGGGCACGCATGCCTTCATCTTTGCAACCATTAATGAAATTTTGTACCTGCTTAGGCGGGTACTTTTCATCATCAATTTGCAATTGTTTCATCAAACGCTTGAGCATTGATAATTGGTCTGAGATATCTAAAATTTGAAAGCTTGCTGGTAAGCCAGCTTCGCGATGGTGTGCGCGTAATAAACGGTTACATAAACCATGAAAAGTGCCGACCCACATGCCACGCGTATTAATCGGTAGCGATGAAGTAATACGGGTCAACATTTCTTTTGCGGCTTTATTCGTAAAGGTTACCGCTAACAAACCAGTCGGGGAGACTTGCCCTGTTTGAATTAACCAAGCAATACGTGCAGTAAGCACTCTTGTTTTACCACTACCAGCACCGGCAAGAATAAGGGCTGATTGTTGCGGAAGGGTGACGGCTTCTAACTGTTTATTGTTGAGTCCTGCAAGAAGCGGGTGCGTATTATTTGATTCGTTTTCCATCCCAATATTCTAACATGACAGACAGTGCTTCACCTTTGAGAATCTCTTTAGCATCTATTGAACTTATGACGATATACGTCGTCTATCAATGCAGGTAGCGCAAGTTACCTTTCCGTTTTAACCTCTACCCGAAAACGGAAGCCTTTACCCTTTGGAAGGCATTCACCTCGGTTTAAATAAACCGAGGTTTTTTTTGTTCAAATATCGAATCAAACAACCAACTTACATACGCAACACTTATTTATCAGATATCTTGCTTTAAGCATTTAAGTTATCGCCTTACCTTGCCGATAAAAGCTTGAAGAAACAGTATTTAGCGCTCTATTGAGGCGTATTTATTATATTTAAGTAAGGTAATTAGCTTTGATTCATAAACACCACAGTACTGATGGTACAGACGAAAATGCATTGTCGAATGCAACACCGCATCAAAAAGCGATGCAGGCGTTGGTAGAGATTATGTCTCAAGACCAAAACATTGATTATAAACAATCAATACGATTTGCTTTGTCTCTTGCTAGTGCGTATTTGGAAATGCCAGTCGGTGTGACTTGCCAGATTGATGGTGAAAACTATGTGATTGAAACTTACTACTTAGATGAAGCCGCTATGTTGCCTGAATACGTGGTTGAGGAGCGCCTTATTAATTCGGTTAACAATAGCCCTTATGCCATGCTAATGGCATCAACGTCAGTGGTGGCTGTTGACGAATTCTCAAATCACCCTGAAACCAAAACGTTTTTGGGCCAGTATCAAATGTATGCTGCCTTTATTGGGACGCAATTATCGCTTAATGAACAATGTGTTGGTGGTTTGATCTTTTTTGATCAAGCATCACGACTACAACCATTCACCTCAATTGAAAAAGAATTTGTACAGATGCTTGGCCAATGGATGCAAAAAATGATGCATCAAAACCAATTGGACGAGCAACTGAGTATGAGTAATGAGCGCATTACCCTTGCTTTAAGTGGTGGTAATTTAGGCCTTTGGGATGTAGATTTAACGAATAAGAATGTTGTGCTGAATGACCGCTGGTCACAAATGCTGGGTTACAAACAAAAAGAATTAACGCATCGCCTATCAGTGTGGAAACGCTTGATTCACCCTGAAGATCTTCAGGCTGCTTATGCGGCCTTTAAGTCACTGGTAAAAGGTGAAGCCGATGAAGTTGACCATGTATTTAAAATGCAGCATAAAGATGGACACTGGGTATGGGTACATAACCGCGGTAAAGTAGTTGCACGTGATTTTCATGGTATGCCAACACGCATGATGGGCACGCACATGGATGTCAGTGCGCTTAGAAATGCTGAAGAAGAAGTGAAGCAACTAGCCTTTTACGATGTGCTAACCGCATTACCAAACCGCCGATTATTACTAGATCGTTTAAAACTTGCCTTGGTGCAAAGTGGGCGAAATAAAACTCATGGCGCGCTTATTTTTATTGATTTAGATGACTTTAAAACCCTCAATGAAACACTAGGCCATGAGCAAGGTGATGTGCTACTTAAAAATGTAGCGGAACGTTTATCTAAATGCTTGCGCGATGGTGATACTGTTGCAAGATTTGGTGGTGATGAGTTTGTTGTCATGCTTGATAACCTTGAAGCAAAATCGGAAGTGGCAACAACGCAAGTTGAAAAAGTGGGCGATAAAATCATTGAAAGCCTTAACCAGCCATACCAATTAAATGGCATTGAGCACCACAGCTCACCAACGTTAGGCGCAACCTTATTTAATGGCACGACCGATAAAATTGAAGACACATTGCAAAAAGCAGATATTGCGATGTATCAGGCTAAGAATGCAGGTAAAAATTGCTTAAGATTCTTTGATCAAAGCATTCAATCTAACCTGATAAATAAAACAAAATTAGCTGAAGACTTACGTGTTGCCATTGAAGCAGAGCAATTCGTACTGTTTTACCAGCCGCAAGTTAACCGTAATGGTGAAATTTCAGGTGCTGAGGCACTGGTGCGTTGGATTCACCCAACACGTGGCATGGTGTCACCACTAGATTTCATTCCATTAGCAGAAGAAACTGGCCTGATTACTGACTTAGGTAGCTGGGTAATGGAAGCGGGCTGTAAACAACTAGTTGAGTGGGAGAAAGACCCTAAAACGGCTAGCCAAGATTTATCGGTGAATGTCAGTGCAAGGCAATTCCAACAACCTGACTTTGTAAATCAAGTGGTTGCAACCATTCATAAAACAGGCGCAAACCCGAAAAAACTCAAATTAGAACTGACGGAAAGTATGTTGGTCGATGATGTTGATGACGTGATTTCAAAAATGTCGCAGCTGCGTGTATACGGTGTGCGTTTCTCATTAGATGATTTTGGTACAGGTGTTTCGTCATTAAGATACTTAAAACTATTTCCATTAACGCAGCTCAAAATTGATAAATCATTTGTTGATGATATTTTAACTGATACCAATGATGCCGTGATTGCCCGTACGATTGTGGCACTGGCCAATAGCCTAGGTTTAAATGTGATTGCAGAAGGGGTTGAGATTGAAGGCCAGCGTGACTTCTTAGCGCAAAATGGTTGCCATGATTACCAAGGTTACTTATTTAGCCGCCCACTGAAAATTGAAGACTACAACACCTTGTGCAGTGAATACGATCCGCCTGAATTAACCGATGATGATGCATTAAAAAACATGATGTTACTCTAAGTTAAAAGACAAGATTAAAAAAAGCCCACTAAAATTTAGTGGGCTTTTTTTAATGCGGTTAGTTTGCTAAGCGTCTTGCGCTTTTAGTCAGCGTCTAGCATCCAAGTTTCACTACCTGTTAAGACACCATTAGTGTAATAAGTGCGCTTTAGCGTTAAGCCATCACTGATGACTTTAATGTCATAAAGTACTTCAGTTAAGCGAGATGATTGATTATTGTTTTGACGTCTAAAACGCTCTGAAAATGTTAACTGGTTTTCATCAGTAAAAGCGAATGAAAATACATGACCAATATCTAATAAATCAAGGCGCTCACCTCTATTGATTTTACCGCGGGTATCAAATTTACTCGCTCTAACACGTAAGCTACCATTCGGTAGCATGGTCGCTTCAGCGGTGATCGTTGCTGAGTTACGCTTAGCACGTGGATTATTTTCAGAGCCAGCACAGGTTGTGCTCACTGCATCACCTTGCCATTGACCTTTAAGCTTATCCAAAAATACAGCCAGATGCGCTTGCTCATCATCGGTTAATACATGTGTTTTTTCTAAATCATAATAGGTATCAGCCAGTGCCACTAACTGTGGTGATTGATCATAGCAATTATCTGCAAGCGCGATGTTTGCAAAGCACATGCTCAGTATCAGTAAGGTGATGCTGGTCATTTTTGTTTGGGTAGTCATTCGTATTATCTTGTTTTAAATTGAATTGTTAATAGAATTTGACCATACATTAGGCATGTTAAGTCCATCGAATAACACGGTATTTTTTTGCTTATATATTATAAGCTAATTTTTATCGCGCATTGTGACACAGTTCACACCTACGCTTTAGTTTAGTCCTTAGGCGTGATTAGCCTCAATTATTTACATGTGTTAATTGATTGTATTGCTGGGTAAAAAAGGCGTTTATAACTGCCAGTCAATCGGTGTTTGGTGTGTGGCAATTAAATGCTGATTGATTTGTGAAAATTGCTGATTACCAAAAAAGCCGCGATGGGCAGATAAAGGTGAAGGGTGCACTGACTTCAACACCAAGTGCTTATTGGTATCAATCGCTGCGCCTTTTTTCTGTGCATAGCTACCCCATAAAACAAATACAAGGTTTTCCCGTTGTGCGTTTAAAGCGGTAATGGCTGCATCGGTAAAGGTTTCCCAGCCACGTTTCTGGTGGCTACCAGCATTGGCTTGTTCAACCGTTAGGGTTGCATTAAGTAGCAACACGCCTTGCTTCGCCCAAGCGGATAAGTCACCATTTTCGTTGCCGTTAGTAGGCATCGTAATACCAATGTCAGTGGCAATTTCTTTAAAAATATTTTTAAGTGATGGCGGTAGCTTGACGCCCACAGGTACAGAGAAACTTAAACCATGCGCTTGATCAGGCCCGTGGTAAGGGTCTTGCCCAATAATCACTACGCGCACTTGCTCAAAAGGCGTGTGGTTAAAGGCATTAAATACCAGATCATTTGGTGGGTATATGGTTTTACTTGCTGCGGCTTCTGTTGCAAGAAAATCATTTAATGCTTGCATGTAAGGTTTGGAAAATTCCTCACCAATGACTGCCTCCCATGATGGATCGAGAGGGCTTGTTTGATTGAGTGCCATGGTGCGCTAACTTTAAAATAAATAATATCGCTTTATTATAAAGTGCATGGCTATTAACGAGTGGGTTTGTTAGGTATTTTTAGATAATAGGCACATTTCACATCGCAACCCAACTGTAAGCGTTACTAAGCCAAACTGTTATATAAATCAACTTCACTCTAATGCAGCCTTTGTATTGATTGCTTTGCATACCAAGCAAATGCCCACTTAATGACGAAGTAATAGACCAATGAAATGATTAATGAAATCATCAGCGTCAGTACCAAACCTAAATTAGAAGCTAAGGCTTTAATCATATCAAGCGCTGATGCCGATAAGACAACATAGACCAAAAGGATTGAAACCAACCAACTGCTGATTAAGGCTAACCTCGCAAAACTGGTTGCCTCTGATTGACTTGGGATGCGTACATGGTCGTTAGTAAACCACCTAGCCGCGACGAAGCTTGCCCCAATAGTCACCGCTGCATTTAAGGTAGTGCTTGTGTCGATTGCAAGCAGGCTAGATAACTTAATAGCAATGATCGTTAATAGTAAATTGGACACCGTATAAATAATGATGTATTTTTTCATGTTGATCTCGAGTTTGGGTGCAATCATCCTATCAGTTTGCGTTGTTTTTGCCACTGTATGACTTAGCGATGATAAATTTTTGCCAATTTTAAATTTTTAAATATATCCTACGGCCTCAACCTTAGGCCCTTTTTTTTGTGTTTGTTCTGAGCAGCTCACCGCCTTGTTCTAAACCTTCACTCCCCGTGAAGAATGCAGAGTCTACTGAACCACCACTATCTACCTCTATTTAAAGTCTTTGAACTGGTACGGTTACATGACATCTTCACGATAACGGTCAAGACGATAGTGGATATTCTCAGCCTCTAATTTTTGACGTATTTTATAAAGATTATCCATTAACGATTGAGTTCTGCTTGAGTGATCGGTTAGCTATTTTTGTCAATGGCTTCATTGAGGTAATACGCTAACTCTGTTGGTAAATGTTTCTCCAAAGATAAAACCCGCATTCGCTTGGTTTTACCATGTAGCAACCCATACTTATCCTCCATTTTAAAGCCTTTCAGAAAACCAATATCAATGCCATGAGACATAGCACGTATATGACATAAGCCTGAACCATTGTGGGCATAAGTAGTGATTTTTTCTTTCTTAGTTTCTTCAATCCCTTTGATGCTCAGCAATATATCTCTTACTACCAAGAATAGCTTTTTATGGGGCGATTCTAAATCTTTATCATATTGCATGAATTTTCCTAGAGGTCGCTAACGGAGCGTGCGTTATACAGTGGTAATGGTGTGTACCTTGATTGTCAATTATATAAATTGTTTTAT
>JAWUXH010000041.1:0-31169 GCA_034111445.1 Methylophilaceae bacterium
TAGTAGCTCAGCGTCTAGTTCTGCACTATATTGCCCGTCTTCTACTTTTTTCTTATCGGCATCACGTCTGTAACCAGTATCTATCTCACCTAGTTGCGTTTGAATACGATTCTTACCATCATCAGGTGCACCAGTTACTGAACGGTGTGACATATAAATTTCAGTCGTACCTTCTGTTTCACCGCGCTCAATACGGGTTCTGAATTTCTTTCTATCAGTTACACCTGATAAACCATCTAACCAACGGTCAAAACGATCACCATAACCACCTGTTTCATTTTTCTTAATTTCTTCAGATTTAACCCATTGTGTTTCCATCACACCAATCGCTGGATCTTCAGAACGAACAGCAAACCCTTGCTCATTCCAAAAGTCACGAATCACCGGCCATACAGCTTGTGCTGGTGCATTAACCACTAACCAGCGTAAACCACCAGACTTTTCCATCTTAACGTTTTTAGGGTCTGCCAATACTTGGATTTCACCCGGTACGTCTGATTTTGATTCACTATAAGATGAATAAGTTGTGCCGCCAGGTAATGCATAAGCATCACTGACTGGGCTAGCGGTTAAATCAGGTGGGATCTCTAATGGCTTAGAGCGGCCTGCGCCCTTATAGTCTGGCTCATCATTCATAAATGGGAGTGATGAACAACCAACCATGGTTATTGAGAATAATCCAAGCACTACTACTTGCTGAATTGATTTTGATTTCTTAGTTAAAAACTTCATTACAACCTCTTTAAAAAATACTGGTTTGTAAACGCGTTAAACAAATAAACGATACCTAATAGTAAGTATCGCTCGTAATAATTAATTTATAAAATATTGGCAGCTTTAGCTGCAGTACGTAATACATCATGATACTGCGCAGATAAATTCACCAATGGCAGACGAATGCCTGATTTAATTAAGCCCATTTCAGCCACCAACCATTTCACAGGAATCGGGTTAGCCTCAACAAATAATTTTTGATGCAATAAAAATAACTGGCTATTAATGGTGCGTGTTTTTTCAACATCACCCGCAATCGCTGCAGCGCACATTTCATGCATCAGTTTTGGTGCTACATTACCGGTTACGGTAATCGCGCCTTTACCACCCATTAACATTAATGCGGCAGCACTACCATCATCACCACTAAACACAGCAAAGTCACTTGGCAAGTTCAAAATTAAATCTGTACCACGTTCAATACTGCCCGTTGCATCTTTAATACCCACAATATTTTTGTGTGCAGCTAAACGGATTGTCGTCTCTTGACTAATATCACATCCGGTACGGCCCGGTACGTTATAGAGAATTTGTGGAATATCTACTGCATTCGCAATGGCTGTAAAGTGTTGGTATAAACCTTCTTGGCTAGGCTTATTATAATAAGGCGCAACTAATAAGCAGGCATCCGCTCCATAGGCTTTACCTTTACGGGTTAGCTCAATGGCTTCTGCGGTTGAGTTAGCGCCAGTACCAGCAATCACAGGCACACGGCCAGCGGCCATTTTAACGGCCGTTTCAATCAGCAAGCAATGCTCTTCAACCGATACGGTTGGTGACTCACCAGTAGTACCAACAATCACGATACCATCAGAGCCTTCAGCGATATGAAATTCAATCAATGATTCTAGTGCATTAATATCTAAACGACCGTCTTCAAACATGGGCGTCACAATCGCGACTAAACTACCTTGCAACATAGCCAACCTACTCAAATAAAATTAATGGCATATTTTAACTGAAATCCTGCCAATTAGGTTAGGTAGCGCTCTAAACTTCATCGTTTGATAAAAAATAGATTGAGGAAGGACTTAAAAAATCATTTTAATTATTAAAAAGGTTAACAATATTCACTTTAATTATATAAACATAATAAGTGATTCTTTGCTTTCAAAAGTCTATCCCCCTAATATATCACCCTAGCATTAGTAACAATATGACTATTATTTAACGCATTAATCATAATACGTAAGCGTTTAAATAGCATTAAAGCTATAATATCGCCTAACTCAAAAGCTTTCGAATATTAGAAGCATTTAAATCACAAAAACCTTTTTATTGGGTTATACCATCGTTGACATATGAATATTGATTTACACCATTACTTTATGATTTTAATTGGCACCGTACTAGTCAATAACATCGTACTAGTAAAGCTACTTGGCCTTTGCCCTTTTATGGGGGTTTCAAAAAAACTTGAAGCCTCAATTGGCATGGCTGGCGCAACTGCGTTTGTACTCACCATTGGTTCAGCCACTAGCTGGGCAGTTAACCATTACTTGCTTGAGCCAAACGCATTGGAATACTTAAGAACATTATCATTCATTGTGATTATTGCGGCGGTTGTACAGTTTACTGAAATGGTCATGGAAAAAAACTTTCCGCCACTGTATCAATCATTAGGGATTTTTCTACCGCTCATTACAACCAATTGCGCTGTATTAGGGGTACCACTACTCAACGCACAAGCGAGCCATAGCTTTATTGAGTCATTATTCTTCGGCCTTGGTGGCGCACTCGGCTTTTCATTGGTGATGATCTTGTTTGCTTCAATGCGTGAACGATTAGAAGCAGCTGATGTACCAATAACACTTAGAGGTTCATCCATCGCAATGGTCACCGCAGCGCTCATGAGCTTAGCCTTTATGGGTTTTGCTGGGCTAGATAAATACTAAGCAAGCCAAACCACCTTAAGAAAACAAGCAAAAGAAAATATATTACATGTTAACCGCACTTCTCATCATGGTAGGTCTAGCGCTATTAATCGGCATTGCGTTAGGGATATCAGCCCTATTATTTAAAGTGGATGGCGACCCGCTGATTGCTAGAATCGATGCGATTCTGCCGCAAACACAATGTGGCCAATGTAGCTACCCGGGGTGCAAGCCTTATGCAACCGCTATTGCCAATGGTGAAGCAGACATTAACCAGTGCCCGCCAGGTGGTGATGAAGGTGTGCATGCGTTAGCCGACTTGATGGGTGTGGAATATAAGCCACTCAATGCTGAGCACGGTGAACCAAAACCAAAATCAGTTGCGCTCATTGATGAACAAACGTGCATTGGCTGCACTTTGTGCATTCAAGCTTGCCCAGTGGATGCCATTTTAGGCTCAGCCAAACACATGCATACCATTATTTCAAGCGAATGCACGGGTTGCGAATTATGCTTACCGCCTTGCCCTGTTGATTGCATTACGATGGAACCCATTGCCGAAACAACCGACAACTGGAAATGGAAGCGCCCTGTTATTCCAATTAAGGCTATTTCTTAACCGTTAAGTCAGCTCACACATTAAGTAAAAATAGAACATTGAATGAACGCAATTATTGAATTTACAAATAGGCTATTAGGAAAATCATCACCCGATGAGTATCCAGATATCTTTAAGTTTAACGGTGGAGTACACCCGCCTGAAAACAAAGAAACGTCTATTGGGCAACCCATTGGTCAGCTAGCCATGCCAAGCAAACTGACTTTACCATTACGCCAACATGTCGGTAATTTACCAAAATTGCGCGTGGATGTCGGCGATATCGTATTAAAAGGCCAAATGCTCGCTGAAGCAGAAGGCAATGTATCGGCGGCCATTCATGCGCCAACCTCTGGCCGCATTGCTGCCATTTCAGAAGAAGTCATTCCGCATCCATCTGGCCTGACTGATCAATGCATTACATTAATCCCTGATGGCAATGACACATGGGTGAATAAAACAGCAACGGATTGGGAAAATACGCCTAAGCCTGAGCTAGTTGCTAAATTAAGAGATTCAGGCATTGTTGGTTTGGGCGGTGCGACATTCCCAACACACATTAAACTACGTAGCGATGGCCGATCAAACATTCACACACTGGTGATTAATGCCGCTGAATGTGAACCGTACATTACTTGCGACGACATGCTCATGCGTGAACGCGCCAATGAAATTATTGAAGGCATTAAAATTGTGCGCCACTTGCTTGGTGCTGAAACTTGTTATGTTGGCATTGAAGATAACAAGCCAACAGCCAAAGCCGTCATGACAAAAGCCGCTGCTGAACATGGCGTAACAATAAAATCAGTCCCAACCCTTTACCCAAGTGGTGATGGTCGACGTTTAATCCACTTATTGTTAGGCATAGAAATCCCCAACAATAAACGCTCAACGGATGTTGGCGTACAAGTGTTTAACGTGGCGACTGTATTAGCGATTTACCGCTACTTTAAATATGGTGAACCTTCTATTAGCCGTATTGTGACCATGACAGGCGCAGTGCAAGAACCGCGCAACTTTGAAGTGTTATTTGGCACGCCATTATCTAACTTAGTACAAGCAGGCGGTGGTGCCCATAAAGAAACAACCCATTTTGTGATGGGTGGCCCAATGATGGGCTTTGACTTGCCATTAGCTGACGTACCGATTACCAAAGCAGCCAACTGCATTATTGCCGCAACACCAACAATATTCGAAGCACCCGCACCTGAAATGCCTTGCATTCGCTGTACGCGCTGTGCCGATGCTTGCCCAGTGAATTTACAACCGCAAGAACTGTTTTGGTTTTCAAAGTCTGATAATTTCGAAAAAGCACGCGACTACAATTTATTTGATTGTATTGAGTGTGGCTGCTGCACTTATGTTTGCCCAAGTAACATTCCATTAGTGCAACATTACCGCTATGCTAAAAGTGAGATTATCACCGCAGACAAAGCTAAAGAAGCGGCTGATTTAGCACGTGAACGTAATGACTTTAGAATTGCGCGTATTGAACGTGAAAAAGAAGAGCGCGCACAAAAACATGCTGAACGCGCTGCTGCTGCCAAAGCCAGAAAAGAAGCCGATAAATTGAAAGCTGCGACAAGTAATACAAGCAGCAATGATTCAGCAACTGATGCTGACAAAGCACGTAAGCAAGATGCCATTGCTGCAGCCGTTGCGCGCGCCAAAGCTAAAAAAGCCGAAACCGCTGATGCACCAAAAAATACTGAAAATGTCAGTGCTAATGTGGCCGCTGAAATTAAAGCCATTGATACGGCCCGAGAAAAAGCAGGTATTGCGACAGCACCACCTGTAACAGAGGCGCCACCCGCAAACAATTTAAGCCCTGAAGAAACCAAAAAGGCCAAAATTGCCGCCGCAATAGCAAAAGCACGTGCGAATAAATTGGCTGCTGAAGAAGCAAAAAGCATTGCGCCTAAAGAAACAAATCAAGCCGCGGCACCAGCGCCTACCGCACAAGCACCCAGTACGGAAGCAGCAAAACCAAAAGATGATAAGCAAGCTAAAATTGAAGCAGCCATTGCGCGAGCCAGAGCCAATAAATTAGCAGCAGATCAAGCGAAAGGCATTGCCCCAACATCACAACCGGTGGCTGCTAAAGCGCCTGAACCAGTCGCTGAAAAGCCAAGTGTGCCGTTGACGGATAAGCAAATTAAGGTCAATGCTGCACTTGAACGCGCCCGTGCAAACAAGCGTGCCGCTGACGAAGCAAAAAAGAAAAAATGATTAATATTGATAATCATCAATTAAGGAAATAACTTGAACCGTTCACCCTACATTAGTAATGCGCCAAGCGTTAGCACTGTGATGCTAAAAGTGCTGCTCGCACTTATCCCAGGCATATTAGCTTATGTTTGGGTCTACGGCAGCGGCATTTTATTTTCAATTACCATTGCAACGGTCACTGCACTCATCACAGAAACCATTCTACTCAAATGGCGTAGCAGACCAATCAAACCATTTGTCACAGACTTAAGTGCAGTGGTGACAGCATGGTTGTTAGCATTAGCATTACCGCCATTAGCCCCTTGGTGGTTAGTGGTTGTTGGTGTGTTTTTTGCCATTGTGGTGGCTAAGCAACTATACGGCGGGTTGGGTTACAACCCATTTAACCCTGCGATGGTGGGTTATGCTGTGCTGTTAATTTCATTCCCAATGATTATGACAAAATGGCCGGCGCCACTAATTTTGGCTGAAACCGGCTTAACCATGGGCCAACACTGGCAGTTTATTTGGAATGGCTTACTGCCAGAAGCGACAACCATTGATGCCGTGACTTCCGCCACGCCTTTAGATTACTTAAAAACACAGTTAATGATTGATAAGGATATCAATGAAGTATTTGAGTCACCTATCTTTGGCGTATTAGGCGGCAAAAGTAATGAGCTTATTCCACTGGCTTACTTAGTGGGTGGCATTTACTTAATTAAAGAACGCATTATTACTTGGCACTTACCTGCAGCCTTTTTAGGGGCGCTTGCGGTTATTTCAACGGTGTTTGCAATTGCAGATTCAAGTAGTTATGTGGGACCATTTTTTCACCTCATGACTGGCGCTTCAATCTTTTGTGCCTTTTTCATTATTACCGACCCAGTCAGTGGCCCAACCACACCGCGGGGGAAATTCTACTTTGCTGGTGGTGTCGCCCTATTAACTTACTTAATTCGTGTGTATGGTGGCTACCCAGATGGCGTTGCATTTGCTGTGTTAATTATGAACATGTGTGTGCCATTAATTGATGCATTGACCCAGCCACGCGTGTTTGGTCACCCAAAATCATAAGGCTTATTTGAATGAGTGAATCTGTTTTACAACACGCAGTAAAAACCGCTGGCAGCATGATCGCCTTCGCATTAGTGGGCACATTAATGTTGGCTATTATTTATGAAATCACAAAAGACCCGATTGCGGAGAATGAAGCTAAGGCACGACTCGCGTTATTCAAACAAGTGTTGCCAAGCGATAGCTACGATAATGATATTCTAAATAGCCGTGTGACGATTGAACCAAATGACTTATTAGGCAACAAACAAACGTCTATTGCCAATATTGCATTCATGAACGATAAACCCGTGGGCATGATTTTAGAATCCATTGCGCACGATGGTTATGCTGGTGACATTAAACTATTAGTTGGCATTCATATGAATGGGGTGATTAGTGGTGTGCGTGTTCTCACACACAAAGAAACCCCAGGCTTAGGCGACTATATTGATTTTGCACGTGATACTTGGATTTCAATCTTTGACGGTCAATCACTCAAAAAAACGGCATCCGATCAATGGAAAGTACAAAAAGATGGTGGTCAGTTTGACTATATGGTTGGTGCTACTATTAGCCCTAGAGCCGTTGTTAAAAAAGTACACGAAACACTGCAGTTTTTTAACACTGAAAAGAAAGCCTTGTTAGCTGCACAAAAAGAACAGAAAAAAACGGCACTAGCTGAAGTGCCTGAAGGCACAATAGAAGAGAGTATTGAAATTAATATTGAGCACGATAAGCCTAAAGAAAAGGCCAAAAAGGTGAGCAAATGAAGCAAGAATATAAAGACATTACGACCAATGGCTTATGGACACAAAATGCTGGCGTCGTACAGCTACTTGGCCTATGCCCTACACTTGCGGTCACCACGAGCGCGGTCAACGGCTTAAGCCTTGGCATTGCAACGGCATTAGTGATGGCTGCCTCTAACGGCGCTGTATCACCTGTGCGCCGTTACATTCCAAATGAAATTCGTGTGCCAGTGTTTATTTTAGTCATCGCCTCATTAGTCACGGTGATTGATTTATCCATCAATGCTTTTGCGCATGATTTACATAAAGTATTAGGGATATTCATTCCACTGATTGTGGTGAACTGTATCGTACTCGCACGTGTAGAGTCGTTCGCAGCTAAAAATGAACCTGTACCTTCAATGTTAGATGGTTTTATGATGGGCACGGGCTTAGCATTGGTGCTAACCTTATTAGGCGCTATTCGTGAATTAGTGGGTAACGGTACTATTTTAGTTGGTTTAGATTTAGTCTTTGGCCCAAGTGCACAAGCACTGATGTGGCAAAGTGACAATTACAGTGGCCTACTATTAGCCGTGTTACCACCGGGGGCATTTTTAGGCCTTGCTGGTTTAATTGCCATTCGCAATTGGTTTGAAATCAGAAGCACCAATAAAGCCAATACTGCGCCGCCTGCTATTCCAGTTGCTGCAACGCATTAATAAGCGCGGGCAAGACTGTTATGAACGCTGAAAAACGCCTAGCTATTTTCGAACGGCTAAGCCATGCCATTCCAAATCCGACGACAGAGCTCAGGCATAGCAGTACGTTTGAGCTTTTAATCGCGGTGATTCTCTCTGCACAAGCCACGGATAAAGGCGTGAACCTTGCAACAAATCGCTTATTCCCAGTCGCCAATACACCTGAAACCATTTATGCGCTGGGGGTTGAAGGCTTAGAAAGTTACATTCGTACTATCGGTTTATACAAATCCAAAGCCAAGAATGTCATTGCAACCTGCAAAGCGCTGATAGAAGAGCATAATTCTGAAGTACCCAATAACCGTGAAGCATTAGAGGCATTAGCAGGCGTTGGCCGAAAAACAGCCAATGTTGTGCTTAATACTGCCTTTGGTGAAATGGCGATTGCCGTTGATACCCACCTTTTTCGCTTAGGTAATCGCATTAAATTAGCCACAGGTAAGAATGTATTAGAAGTTGAAATGAAATACATGAAGACCATTCCTAAAGCGTATTTAAAAGATGCGCACCACTTGCTCATTTTGCATGGTCGCTACATTTGCGTTGCCCGCACACCAAAATGCGCATTCTGCTGTATTGAAGACTTATGTGAGTACAAAGATAAAACCTACGATACCGATGGTCCTAGCCCAAGGGTGATTTTATAAAGATGGATAGATGAGCGTTGCCACTGGATTAGCAC
Organism: Methylophilaceae bacterium; assembly: GCA_034111445.1. GTDB lineage: Bacteria > Pseudomonadota > Gammaproteobacteria > Burkholderiales > Methylophilaceae > Methylotenera. The sequence goes on from JAWUXH010000041.1 coordinate 8,685, forward strand.
AAAGCCCTAAAGCCTCACCACAACTGGCTGCCAATGCCGTGGCAAGCGCGATGAAAAATGCGGATATCACATCAGCAAACGGCGTGATTTTATTGGTAACAACTGACTTATTACCATACTTACCAGAAGCCATTCGTGCCGCTGCAAAGGTAGCCAAAACGACACAAGTATTCGGCTGTACGGCCACTGGCATTTTTACTGAAGAAGATTGGATATTAGACTGCCCAGCTGCCGCTGCGCTTGTGTTTGGTGGTGAAGTGCATTTAGGGCTAGCCGCGCAAAACCAGAAGAACTCGCCGCTCTTAACCCTATCAACCACACAAGACTCGCTTAATACGAAAGAAAGCTGCTATGGCAGCATGACAGGCGATGCAACCGGTAAAGCAAATCACGTGACTTGGGAAAATGCCCATAGTCAGTTCAAGCAATTAGCGCAAACCCATTTCACTGGCGTTACACTTGCTTCAGGTTTATCGCATGGGCTAACAATGGTTTCAGCACCGAGTGTCATTCATGCATCTCGTTCATTTGATTTAGTCAGCATTAATAACGTTAATGCTTATGAAGATTTAGTTAAGGCTTGGCATCAGCATGCAGACACAAACACCGCATTACCTGCTCAATTAGCCGTGCTCTATGCCGATACTGAAGCAGCACTAGTGTCTGGTCACTTTTCACAAACAACAGTCATTAACATCGATGCGGATAAAGGGCTTGTATCGCTTGCAAAAGAAATTCCAACTGGCAAAACAATGTGCTGGGCAATACATCAGAATACTACTTCAGATGAAGTGAGTATCATCACGAAAGACTTATGTGATGAACTCGATACACAGCAACCTGCTTTTGGGTTATGCTTTTCAACGTTGAGTCGCGGCCCATTTACAGATGGGATTGACCATGACTTAAACGCAATCAAAAAAACTTTACCATCCACCCCCCTGATTGGTTTTTATGGCAATGGAACTATTGCGCATATTCACAATCATAACCAAGTACTATCGAATACGTTAGTACTGAATTTGTTTAAATAAAATAGTCAATATGAGTTTATACCAACCAAGCCGCGACCAAGCACGACAATTTTTATTTGATGCATGGGCCAAATTTCAACAACAAGTCGCATTAACCGATTTAGAAAAAATTGCTGTGGGGGTGATTGAAATGCACCCTGAATACCATGCTATTTTAGATGCACCAGAGCGGAATATGGAACAACAATACTTCCCCGAAATGGGGGAGACGAATCCGTTCTTACATCTCAACTTACATTTATCAGTCATAGAGCAAATAAAAATAAATCAACCGATCGGTATAAAACCAAGTTACGATACCTTATTATCACATTATCAAGATGAACACTTAGCGCAACATGAACTATTAGATTGTCTTGCAGAAACAATTTGGCACTCTCAGCGTAATCAACAACCATTAGATAGTAATCACTACCTGCAACTCATTGCTGGAAAAATAAAAGATAAAGGCTAAAAGGGGAAAGCATGGCGGAAAATGTAAATGACTGGCTAAATGAACACGGGGATTATTTATATCGATTTGCCTTAGCAAGATTGCGAGACCAACATCAAGCTGAAGATGCCGTGCAAGAAACCATGTTAGCCGCGATCAAAAACAATACTTTTAAGGGACAATCATCTGCCCGTACTTGGTTAACTGGCATACTCAAACATAAAATTATTGATGCACAGCGCAAGTATATTCGAGAGCAACCTGTTTCTGATATCACAGACTTAGCGGCTAATGGGACAAGTATGGATGACTTTTTTGACGATAAAGGCCATTGGTTGGAAAAACCACAAGCGTGGGGCAAACCGGATAATACATTACAGCAAGACCAATTCATGGCGGTACTAGGTACTTGCATTGATAAATTGCCAAAAAAATTAGCTGCTCTATTTATGATGCGTGAGATACAAGAACATGAAAATGAAATTATTTGTAAGGAACTTGATATCACCCCGACCAATGCTTGGGTGATGTTATATCGCGCCCGAATGAGCTTAAGAAAGTGTTTAGAAATTAACTGGGTCAAGGACTAACTAAAGAGGAGAAAAATGCTTACATGTAAACAAACGAGTGAACTGATTTCACAATCTTTAGATAAACCACAAACTTGGAAAACACGTTTTGATTTAAAGCTTCACTTAATGATGTGTAAAGCTTGTCAGCAATATGCAAAACAAATGCATACGATCAAGTCGAACATATTCAAGTTAAGAGAATCAATTCAAAGTGATGAATCAATCACACTTTCTGAAGAAGCGAAAAAACGAATGATTGATAAATTGAATCAAAAGTAAAGATTGAGATAAGATTTATTTAATTGCATCAAGTTTTTACTAAGCAACATTACTTTTTACTATTTTAGATTAAGGAAAAAATCATGAACAACACACAAAAAACAGCCGCTTTAGCTATTGCAGGTGCATTTGCACTATCAGTTTCAGCCACAACAGTAACTGCTGCTGAAAACCCATTTTCAGCTCAAACATTATCAGCTGGCTACCAAGTTGCTGACAACCACGCTGAAAAAGGCGCTGATGGTAAATGTGGTGAAGGTAAATGTGGCGCTGAAAAAGCTAAAAAAATGAAAGATGGCAAATGCGGCGAAGGTAAATGCGGCGCTGAAAAAGCTAAAAAAATGAAAGACGTCAAATGCTGTGAAGGTAAATGTGGCGCTGATAAAAAAGCAAAAGAAATGAAAGATGGTAGCTGCGGTGCTGAAGGTAAAACTAAAGATGGAAAATGTGGTCACTAAGCCCACTTTAGTTAATATTTAGCACAGTATAAGCGTGTCAACATTAGCTGATATTCATGGCGTTGGTTTGGGGTTAAAGCGAGAGCTTATTCTGCAAATTCAACGCCATTTTCAACAACAAGCTCCTGACGACATCATCAGCAATATTAACTTTGTTGAAATTGCACCAGAAAACTGGATTGGTTCAGGCGGCAAGTATGCCGAACAACTGGCTTGGTTTGTTGAGCGCTACCCCATTGCCTGTCATGGACTCTGCTTATCATTAGGCGGACCAGATCCATTGAACGTGGCATTTCTGAAGCAGGTCAAAACCTTCTTATCAGACAATAAAATTCCGTTATATACCGAACATTTAAGCTATTGCAGTGACTTTTACCAAGGTAAGCCTGGCTATTTATATGATTTATTGCCGATTCCATTTACTGAAGAAGCCGTGCACTACGTCGCTGACCGGATCAAACAAACACAAGATATATTAGGCCAACGCATTGCGGTTGAAAATGCCTCTTTTTACCTAAAAGCACCAATTGCAACAATGGATGAACTGACATTTTTAAATGCGGTCCTGACAGAAGCCGATTGCTGGCTGCATTTAGACATTAATAATATTTATGTGAACAGCATTAACATTGGATTTGACCCACATGCCTTTTTAAGAGGCATACCAGCGGAGCGTATTGTGTATAGCCATATGGCAGGCCATTACCAGCAAACCCCTGAATTACTCATTGATACGCACGGCATGGATGTCATCGACCCAGTATGGGCGTTATTAGCAGATGCCTACGCATTATTTGGCACATTTCCAACGTTACTGGAGCGCGACAGCAACATTCCACCCATTCAAACGTTAATGCAAGAAGTCGATAAAATTGCGGCTTATCAAACTGCGGCGGCAGGCATTCCCCAACTGACGGCTTCAAACAGCTAATGTTAGATTTCCAACGTTACCAACACGCCTTTACCGCCCACATACGTGACCCAGTAAACAATCCCAAACCAGACAATGTGAATGAAGAGCGCATGGCGGTTTATCGCGAAGGCGTTTATAACAACATTTTTGAGTCAGCTTCAGTTTGCTTTCCAGTCTGCCAAGCAACACTTGGTGACAAAAAATGGGATGCCACTGTTAGACGATTTGTAGCTACACACCATGCAAGTTCACCAATCTTTCGTGAAATACCGCAAGAACTACTCACTTTTTTGGAATCAGATACGTTAACGCCTGATTACATCAAACAACTCGCGCACTATGAGTGGGTAGAACTGGCTGTGGCCGCACTACAAGGCGAAATACCACCATTAAGTGATACGACTGACCTGCTAAATGAAACGCCAGTCCTCGCGCCTGCAAACATGTTGTTAGCGTACGATTACTCTGTACAAAAGATCTCAGATCAGTTCATCCCTGAAGCAAAAGAAGAAACGCACCTACTGGTTTACCGAAATGCAGCTTTTGAAGTCAACTTTGTGGCATTAAACCCAATGACTTACTTGCTACTGCAAATGACACAAGCAGGGCTAACAGGAAAAGCAGCACTCACTGCATTAGCAGCACAAGTAAATCACCCTGATCCAGACGTGATCATTGAGTTTGGCCATGGCATGCTACAAGATCTCATGCAGCAACAAGCCATTTTAGGCAGCTGTACGACTTAATCTAGAAATCTAATTCGGGCTGGAAGTTTTCTGAATTTGGTTGATCTGCTTGCACATGATCAAAGCCGCTTAAACTTAATCCAACCAATCTCACAGGTTTTACACCTGCTTCAGTTCGCTTTAACAGCTCAGGAATTAATTGCTGCAATGCTTCCGCACCCAATACAAAGTCAACAGACTGCGCTCTAGTCACTTGCTCAAAATTAGCATACTTGACTTTTAAGGTAACGGTTTTCGCCTGCAATTTTTGCTCAGCCAGTTTAGTGAGCACTACGCTTGCTAGCCCATTTAAACTTTCCGTTAGGCTTTCAATAGATAGCACATCATGTGCAAAAGTCGTTTCTTTCCCTAATGACTTTCGCACCCGTTGACTACGTACTGGCCGATCATCAATTGCCCTAGCAATATTGTAGTAATAATGACCCGACTTCCCAAATATTTGGACTAACTGCACCAATGTTTTTCGTCTTAAATCAGCGCCGTTTTCAATCCCAACTTGATGCATTTTAGCTTCTGTTGCTGGGCCTACCCCATGAAACTTCCCAACTGGTAGCGTTGCAACAAAAGCTAAGCCCTGTTCCGGTTTAATCACATACAAACCATTGGGTTTATCCATATCAGATGCAATTTTAGCCAGAAATTTATTATACGAAACACCAGCCGACGCATTCAGATTGGTCGTCGCTAGAATATCACGCTTAATCGCTTGCGCAATGCGTGTGGCAGAACCATCATACTCCGCAGTATAAGTCACATCTAAATAGGCTTCATCTAGTGATACCGGTTCAACTTGAGTCGCATATTGCCAGAAGATCGCTCTAATTTGACTAGAGACTTCACGGTAGGCCTCAAATCTTGGTGGTACAAAGATGGCTTGCGGACATAAACGATAAGCACGTGAGCATGGCATGGCAGAGTGAATACCAAATTTTCTGGCCTCATAACTACAAGCCGCCACAACACCGCGACTATTTGGCTGGCCACCGACGATCAGTGGTTTACCTAAATATTCGGGTTGGTCGCGTTGCTCCACAGATGCAAAAAAGGCATCCATATCGACATGAATAATTTTCCGTTGCTTGGCCATTAATGAGATTGGACGAAAATAATAAGGTCATGACATTAAAAAAACCAGCCTAAGCTGGTTTTTTAATGTTTACATTTCCTGTTAAAAAGAAAAGTGTTGTTTAAAAAGCATCCGCTTCTCTTTGCTTAGCAGCGGCAATAATCACTTTTTGCGCTTCAGGTTTTAAATCCCACCAGCCTGCAATTTCATCTGAGGTACGATAACAACCTAAACAAACACCGCTGATATCATCCATTGCACACACACTAATACAGGGTGACTTTACTTCTTGCGTTTCTGACATATTAATCTTCTTTTCTATCTATTCTATTGATCTGTGACTTAACTCAGCATAACTTAAGTTAACGCACCATGACACTGTTTATATTTTTTACCTGAACCACATGGGCAAGGGTCGTTACGGCCAACCTTCACACCTTCACGGATCATAGGTTCAGTGGATGTTGGTGCTTCATCTTCATTGGCTAGCGCTTCATCATAGCCAGCATGCTGATATTGTACATTCTCAGCATCTGCTGGTTGCTCTACAGCCTCAACGTCCTCTTCTGTTCTTACCTGCACCATCATCGTTACTTTAGTCACTTCACTCTTCACAGAGTTCAGTAAACCTTCGAACAACTCAAATGCTTCACGCTTATATTCTTGCTTAGGATTTTTCTGCGCATATGAGCGCAAGTGAATCCCTTGACGTAAATGATCTAACGCAGACAAATGCTCACGCCAGTTACTATCAATACTTTGCAACATCACTGAGCGCTCAAATTGTCGCAGAATGTCAGCACTCGCTTGCGCTTCTTTTTCAATATAAGCCGCTTCAGAAGCTTCAAGAATACGTTCAAGCATCGTTTCTTCATGTAAGTCAGGTTCAGCCTCTAACTGCGCTTGTAGTGGAATTTCTAAACCAACTTCATCTTTCAATGCACGCTCTAAGCCTGGTACATCCCACAACTCTTCAACGCTTTCAGGTGGAATATAGTTTGCAACCATACCGGTTAATACATCATTACGCATTGCACTGACGGTTTCACCAACATCTTCAACATCTAGTAATTCATTACGTTGTTCGTAAATCACTTTACGCTGATCGTTTGAAACATCGTCAAACTCTAGTAGTTGCTTACGGATATCAAAGTTACGGCCTTCAACTTTACGTTGTGCATTTTCAATCGCTTTGGTTACCCAAGGATGCTCAATCGCTTCACCATCTGGCATATTGAGTTTATCCATAATACCTGCCACTCGGTCAGAAGCAAAAATGCGTAATAACGAATCTTCTAATGACAAGTAGAAGCGGGTTGAACCCTCATCACCTTGACGACCTGAACGACCACGTAACTGGTTATCCACACGGCGAGATTCATGACGCTCAGTACCAATAATATGTAAACCACCTGAAGCCAATACGGCATCGTGACGGACTTGCCATGCTGCTTTAAGCTCAGCTACTTTTGCCGTTTTTTGTGCATCAGTGAGTGACTCGTCAGCTTCAATGGCTTCAATCTCAGGCTCAGGATTACCACCCAACACAATATCCGTACCACGGCCGGCCATATTAGTGGCAATCGTAATCGCACTAGGTTGACCCGCTTGCACAATAATGTGCGCTTCTTTTTCATGCTGTTTTGCATTCAATACAGCATGCTCTAATTTATTTTCTTTCAATACGTTAGAAATGAGTTCAGAGTTTTCAATTGAAGTCGTACCAACCAATACAGGCTGACCACGTTTTTGGCACTCAATAATATCCAAAGCTACTGCTTCATATTTTTCGCGTGCCGTACGGTACACTTTATCCATTGAGTCAACCCGTTGCATTGGGCGGTGCGTTGGAATCACAACCGTTTCTAGACCATAAATCTGACTAAATTCAAATGCTTCTGTATCTGCTGTACCTGTCATGCCAGATAACTTCTCATACATACGGAAGTAGTTTTGGAAGGTAATAGAAGCTAATGTTTGATTCTCTTTATTAATCTGAACATCTTCTTTTGCTTCAACCGCTTGGTGTAAACCATCAGACCACCGACGGCCCGGCATCATACGGCCAGAGAACTCATCCACAATAACAATTTCACCATCACGCACGACATAATGTTGATCTTTAACATATAGGTGATGGGCTTTTAGCGCCGCATATAAATGGTGAATCAACGTAATATTTGCCGCGTCGTACAAGCTACTGCCTTCTGGCAATAAGCCAACTTGTGTGAGTATTTCTTCAGCATGCTCATGTCCACTTTCAGACAAGACCACATTTTGTCCTTTTTCATCAACCCAAAAATCGCCTTCGCCTTCACCCTCTTCAGCTTGCGCCGTGAGTTGAATTGCAACTTTATCTATTTGAGGGTAAAGCTCAATGCTGTCATCCGCTTGGCCTGAAATAATCAGTGGGGTACGTGCTTCATCAATTAAAATTGAATCCACTTCATCCACTAATGCATAGGTTAAACCACGCTGCACACGCTCTTCTTTAGTGTGCACCATGTTGTCACGCAGGTAATCAAAACCAAATTCGTTATTGGTACCGTAAGTAATGTCAGCAGCATAAGCAGCACGTTTTTCATCATTCGGTAGTTGCGATAAATTAATACCGATACTTAAACCTAAAAAGTTATATAAACGACCCATCCACTCAGCATCACGTTTAGCTAGATAATCATTCACGGTAATCACGTGAACGCCTTTACCGGTTAATGCATTCAAGTAAGTTGGCAACGTAGCCACTAAGGTTTTACCTTCACCCGTACGCATCTCTGAAATCTTACCTAAGTTCAGCACCATGCCACCAATAAGCTGCACATCAAAATGACGCATGCCTAATTCACGCTGGCTACCTTCACGCACAACGGCATAAGCTTCAGGCATCAGTTGTTCAAGCGTCTCACCATTGGTATAACGCTGTTTAAACTCTTCCGTTTTAGCTTTAAGTTCAGCGTCAGACAATGCTTGCATCGCTGGCTCTAACGCATTGATTTTTTCAACTGTTTTAGCGTATTGCTTAACTAGTCGATCATTACGACTACCAAATATTTTTTTGAATACCGTTGATATCATGAAATTATAACTTTCTGTTTTTTTCTAATAGTACTTAATTCATGACATTATAAATGCACACGAATGGTTAATGATTGATTCTATTGAATTTGAATACTAGATGGGGGCGATGATAGAAAATTCAATGCTGTTTTTTAAGATACTTTCTTGGATCCAAAGCAGCGCCATTCAAACGGATCTCATAATGCAGATGTGGGCCTGTTGAGCGACCAGTACTGCCCACTTTTGCAATGACTTGCCCTTTTGAAATACGATCACCGACTTTAACTAGTAATTTTGATGCATGTGCATAACGTGTTTCTAACCCTGAACCATGATCAATTTTCACCAATCGGCCATAACCAGGTGTACGCTTTGAAAAAGTCACAACGCCATCACCCGCAGCAAATATTGGTGTGCCTGAACGGGCAGTAAAATCTAGCCCTGAATGAAAAGCGCGCCTTTTAGTAAAAGGGTCACGACGCCACCCATAACTGGATGAACGATAAGAAGCAGCAACAGGGCTACTATTAGGTAACATATCTTTATAAACACTTTCTTGCAGCAAACCTGCTTCTACAGTTGCAAGATACTCAGTTTGATACTCAATTAATGAAAGTAGTTTATCAATGTTTTTTTTTAAGCCCACCTCACTATTAGGGGCAGTTAACTCCAATGGCCCACCAATATCGAGGCGCTCAGCTTTTAAAGTAGCAATATTCTCTTTAACGTCTTTAGAGTTACCAGCTAATTTGGCTAAACGTTCGGTTTGTGCATCAAGGTTAATAATACGCGCTTGCATTTCACCAAGCATCTCAGCATAGGCATCCAAATGCTGCTGTGGCTGGTTAACTGAAGTTAAATTTAACGGTGATGCAGGTATGCTTTCTTCCGTCAACACTTGCGCCTGTGATGAAAATAATGCATAAGTAATACTTACTGGCACAATGACTAATGATGCAATAATCAACCATACTTGCCATACTGCAAGTATTCTGGGTTTTGCCATACTGTTAGATACAAATATAATATTCATTGCATTCCTTATCACTTAAAACTTGATACTACTCAACATGAGAATAACTAAACATGCATCAATTTAATGCGCTTAATCAGTTACCTTTTGCAGCTGAACTTCAGCAACGTCAGAAGGCAAACAATATCGCACAAAAAACATGGGAGGCCATTGCCCCCGATAATTTGGCGAACATTAGTAAAGCTGTCACTATCAAAAATAATCAACTACACATTGTGACTCAGCATAATGCGGTTGCGTCTAAGATTAAATTTCTCACGCCAAGCCTGTTAAACAAACTTGAAAAGCTCGATATAGAAGTTACTGGAATTCAGGTGAAAGTGCAAGTTAAATCTGTTGAACCAACCAAGCCAAAAGTGCAAAAAACACTCAGTAAAAGTGCTGCCAAAAACCTAAATGAGCTGGCTGATACACTTGAAGAGGATTCTCCACTGGCTAAAATATTAGCAAAATTAGCGACAAATGCTAACCGAGACAATACCAACTAACTATGTTAACGGCATAAAAAAAGGTGACTAAAGCCACCTTTTTCAAATCAAACTAAAACACTTACTTTTTAGCTTCAGCTTCGCGCTTCACGCCATCGGTAATTTCTTTATGTGCGGCATCAACATCACCCCAACCTTCAACTTTCACCCACTTACCTTTATCAAGGTCTTTGTAGTGCTCAAAGAAATGCGTAATCATCTCTAATAAATGTGGTGAAACATCAGCGATTGATTTGTAATCAGCATAAGTACGGCATACTTTTTCAACTGGTACGGCTAATAACTTAGCATCGCCACCCGCTTCGTCAGTCATATTTAACACGCCTAATGCACGGCAACGAATCACTGAACCATGTACTAAAGGCACTGGTGTAATCACTAATACATCAACTGGGTCTCCATCATCACCTAATGTGTGTGGAATATAACCGTAGTTACATGGGTATTGCATTGACGTACCCATAAAGCGATCTACAAACAACGCGCCTGACTCTTTATCTACTTCATACTTCACTGGATCACCGTTTGTTGGGATCTCAATGATGACGTTAAAATCATTTGGTAAATCTTTACCTGCTGGGACTAAATTTAATGACATTACTCATTCCTAAAATTAAACTAAAAAATAATTTACTACTAATTAATACATAGTGTTGCGCTGCATTCTAACAAACAACCACTATTTTAAATATCCTCGCTTACTGCGGAACGACATTCATCAATCAACGCTTTCGGTATCACAAGCTGCGCTAGGTAAACCAACAGCGGGATAATCACCACATCGTCTAACTGCCCTAATACCGGTATAAAATCTGGTATTAAATCAAATGGCAACAATAAATAGCCAACGGCCATTCCAAGCAAAACTTTACCTAACCAGGGTGTTTTCGGGTGCTTCAGCACTAACTGATACACCTCAAACTCATGCTTTAGGTGGCGACCAAGCGCCTTAAGCTTTTCAATCAGCAGCTTCCACTTTACCTTAATGCTGCTAAACAACTAAAGCGTGTCCTGTCAGTCGTTCGAATGCTTCCATATATTTATCACTGGTGGCTTTTGCAATATCATCTGGCAGTGTTGGTGCTGGTGCTGTTTTATCCCAACCACTATTTTGCAACCAATCGCGCACAAACTGTTTATCAAAACTCGGCGGGTTTGTGCCTAACTGGTATTGGTCTGCAGGCCAAAATCGAGATGAGTCAGGTGTCAGCACTTCATCCATCACATGTAAAACACCATCGGCATCTAAACCAAACTCAAACTTAGTATCTGCAATGATAATACCGCGAGTGAGTGCATACTCCGCTGCTTTAGAATACAAAGCAATCGCGGCTTCTGCTACGCGTTTTGCCATGTCTTCACCAATTAAATCAGCCGTTTGTTTTAAGGTAATATTTTCATCATGGTCACCCACATCAGCCTTACTGGATGGTGTGAACAAAGGGGCTGGTAACTTCGCAGCCTCTTGTAATCCTTTTGGCAACGCAATACCGCAAACCGTACCGCTTGCTTGGTACTCTTTCCAACCACTGCCCACTAAATAACCACGCACAATCGCTTCAATTGGTAATGGTTTTAATTTTTTAACAACCACGGCTCTCCCGCCTAATTGCGCACGCTCAGCTTCCGTTTGCGCTAACGACTCTGGTGCAATACCGGTTAAGTGGTTTGGCACAACGTCTTTAAGCAATTCAAACCAAAAATTAGCCATTTGCGTCAACATGGCGCCTTTATGGGCAATGCCGTTTGGCAAAATCACATCAAATGCGGACAAGCGATCAGTACTCACTAGTAGCATATTGTCTGCATCAACATCATAAATATCACGCACTTTACCTTGATGGATTTTTTTAAACCTAGGTAAATCTGTAGATAGCAAAGGATCGCTCATCAATAAACTCTCACGTCTTGTAAAAAATGATCAATAAAAGCCAACATTTATATGGTTGTGCTTTATTTAGGGGTGTAATTATAAAGCCGCGCCTTATTTTTATCTAATTTATATTTTCCAGCTTACTTTTTTCTTAACCGCGCAAACCAAGTAGCGCATAAATTTAAAACTGAATTAAGCATTAAAACCCGTACTTTTTAACCCTTAAAATTCTCATCGCTTATTCATAATGAAATATTCAGAAATTGTTTTGATTTGAATACATGAATATTTGCAGCAACCTTTTACGCCTAACGACCTTATTAATAAGCTTAAGCTTATTTTCAACCACTGCGCACGCCATTAAGTGGACAAAATTAAAATCGAATAAAGATGAAACCCTACTGATCGATAAAGAGTCAATCGCGCTTCAAAACAACTTAAAAAAAGCATGGCTGAAAATCACTTATACAAAACCACAAAAAAATGCGGTTGAGCCAGATAAAAAATACAATTTATCAAAAGTACTTTGGTACTTCAATTGCGCTGAGCAAAAATCTGCGACTTCTCAAGTGGCCCAATACATGGGTAAAGAAATGGTCTACTCTGCTGGCATTGATGTTAAAAAAGCAGAATTCATCGACCCAGTCCCTGAAACAGATGTCGATGTCGCCATGCGCTTTACTTGCGCCTATGATAGAGCCGCCGAAGAAGCCAAAATAGCTGATGCCATTGCTGCTAAAAAAGCGGCAAAAGCGGCAAAAAAGAAAGCGGCTGAAGATAAAATACTGGCAGACAAGTTAGCGTTTGAAGCAGAAGAAAAAGAGCATGCCGAAATGAAAGCGGCCGAAGAAGAGGCCTTAGCTAAAGCAACAGCAGAAGAGGAAGAAGAAGCTGGACATAACAAAGGTAAAAAAGATAACCACAAGAAAAAGCCTAAGAAAAAAGGTAAGTGGTCTTACGCCGGCGATACAGGCCCTAAGCATTGGGAAGCGTTAAAAGATGAATTTAAAACCTGTGGTGCAGGCGTTAATCAATCACCGATTAATATCAAATCAACCATTAAAGCCAAGCTAGGTAAAATTAGAAATATTCGAAAATATCCAGCCACGCATATTTTAAATAATGGTCATGCCATTCAAGCAAACTTTGGTTTTGGCAACATGATGGTACTTGATGAAGCCCCATACCAACTTAAATCAGTCGAGTTTCACACACCAAGTGAACATACGCTTGATGGCAAGTCATACCCGATAGAAGCGCAATTTACGCACGCAGACTCAAAAGGCGTCACAACCATGATTTCTGTCATGTTTAAAGAAGGTAAGGCCAACAAAGCAATCGGTAAGCTATGGCTACAACTATCAAAAAGGAAAAGTAGAAAAGGCAAAAAACTCAATACACGCGTATTAGCAAAAGACTTAATGCCGACAAAGCCAGACTACTATCGTTATAACGGCTCCCTCACAACACCGCCTTGCACTGAAGGGGTTAAATGGCTTGTACTTAAAACCGCACTCTCTGCCTCAACTGAACAAATTGAAAAGTTAGAGAAAGTACTCAAACATACGAACAACCGCCCTGTACAAGCATTAAACGGCCGTGTGGTACTAGAATAATTAGGTAGATTAGATTAACCTACCTCTCTTAAAAGCTAACCACACCATTAAATCTGCAATGCAAGACTTCCAAACATTTCCGGCACCAGCGAAAATTAATTTATTTTTGCACGTCACTGGACAACGCCCTGATGGCTACCATTTATTACAATCGGTTTTCCAGCTGTTAGACATTGTCGACTATATTCATTTAAAACCAACGCTTAATGGTGAAATTACTCGTTCCAATGAAGTCGAAGGTGTGCCAGCTGATGAAGACTTATGCATCAAGGCAGCTAAGTGCTTACAAGCCCATGCACTCACCATGCATCAACATTTTGATCACGGTGTAGAAATACAAGTGACTAAGAATATTCCAATGGGTGGTGGCCTAGGGGGTGGTAGCTCCGATGCGGCTACTGTCTTATTAGCATTAAATAAATTGTGGTCACTCAATTTAAGTCGTGAAACACTAATGGCACTAGGCCTCACATTAGGTGCAGATGTGCCTTTTTTCATCTTCGGTCAAAACGCTTGGGTTGAAGGGATTGGTGAGAAATTACAGCCAATCACCTTACATCCAAACCATTATGTGGTGCTAAATCCGCAAATACATGTCTCAACAAAGCAAATATTTACGAATAAGCAATTGACAAAGAATACAATTCCTAAGACAATGTCGAACTTTTCTGGAACGGGAAATAAAAAAGAACGTTTTAACGGTGAACCTAATGTTAAAACTGACTTTATTAATGATCTAGAAAAAATTGTTTGTAATGCGTATCCAGCGGTACATAAAACGCTTAATTGGTTAAATCAATTTGGTGACGCTAGGATGACTGGTTCAGGCGCTTCAGTATTTGTTGAAGTGGCAAATGAGCAAGATGCTGTGAAGGTTTTAGATCAAAAACCGAATGACATCACAGGGTTCGTTACAAAAGGGTTAAATCAGCACCCATTGTATGACTTTTGTTTTTAATTTATGTTAAAATACTGAGTCATATCAAGAAGCAATCTGATTAAGATTATTGGGGAATCGCCAAGTTGGTTAAGGCACATGGTTTTGATCCATGCATGCGAAGGTTCGAATCCTTCTTCCCCAGCCATTATTTATAAAAGCGTGTATTAACTTAATACACGCTTTTGTTTTTTAAATTGCTTTCAAAAAAACAATTTAAAATGCGCCCATCACTGAAAAATTAGGATTCTAACCATGTCTGACAGCAAGTTAATGGTATTTACTGGTTCAGCAAACCCACTGCTTGCCAAAAATGTTGCAACCGAACTGGGTATCGAACTTGGTAGTGCGCATGTAGGCCGTTTTAGTGATGGAGAAATTACCGTTGAAATTCTTGAGCACGTCCGTGGTCGTGATGTATTTGTACTCCAACCTACCAGTTACCCAACAAACGATAGTTTAATGGAAGTCATGGTGATGGTTGATGCGCTACGTCGCTCATCTGCTGGTCGCATTACAGCTGCAATTCCTTATTATGGTTACTCTCGCCAAGATCGTCGTCCACGTTCAGCACGTGTTGCGATTACGGCTAAGGTCGTTGCAAACATGCTAACGGGTGTTGGCATCAACCGTATTTTGACAATGGATTTACATTCAGATCAAATGCAGGGCTTTTTTGATATCCCAGTGGATAACATTTACGCCACACCACTTTTAATTAACGATATTATTAAAAGTAAGCATGAGAACTTAATCGTCGTTTCTCCTGACGTAGGTGGGGTAGTGCGTGCCCGTGCAACCGCTAAACAATTAGATTCAGATCTAGCCATTATTGATAAACGTCGCCCAAAAGCAAACGTTGCTAAAGTGATGAACATCATCGGTGATGTTGAAGGTAGAACCTGTGTGATTATGGATGACATGGTGGATACAGCCAACACATTATGTGAAGCGGCTGCCGCACTTAAAAATAATGGTGCTAAGAAAGTCATTGCTTACGCAACGCACCCAGTATTATCTGGCAACGCTGCTGAAAGAATTGCCAATTCAGAATTAGACGAACTCGTTGTGACGAACACGATTCCACTCACAGCTGAATCAGCGACTTGTGACAAAATTCGCCAACTAGACTCTGCCCCACTATTAGCTGAAGCGATTAGACGTATCAGCCGTGAGCAGTCAGTTAGCAAAATGTTCATGGATTAAAAGCATTTAAAGTTTCATCTGTTTTCTGGTCGCGGAAAACAGTTTTTGTGTAGTACCGCTACTTAATAATAAGTAGCAAATTAATGGAGTAATAAAAATGGCTATTGAAATTAAAGCATCAAAGCGTGACGTAATAGGTACGAGTGCGAGCCGCCGCCTACGTCATGCCGGTACAGTTCCTGGCGTTATCTACGGTGGTAGTGAAGACGCATTTGCAATCTCATTGAATGCAAAAGAGCTATTCATGGAATTCCGTCATGAAGCGTTTCACGCTTCAGTATTAGATTTAATCTTAGACGGCAAAAAAGAAAGCGTTCTTTTACGTGACTTCCAAATGCACCCAGTTCGCAACACTATTCAACACGTTGACTTCCAACGCGTTGATGCTAACAAAGCAATCCACATGAAAGTGCCGTTCCACTTCATTAATGAAGAATCTGCACCTGGTGTTAAAGTTGGCGGCGGTGTTGTTGCTCACATTCAAACTGAAGGTGAAGTTAACTGCTTACCAAAAGACTTACCAGAGTTTATTGAAGTTGACGTTGCAGCACTTGAAATTGGTGATGCAATTCACTTCTCAGAAATCACATTACCAGCTGGCGTAACATTTACAGCACTAGCACACGGTGATGATGCAGCTGTTGTTTCTATCGCTAAAACGCGTGGCGCAGCTTCTGCTGATGATGATGAAACAACTGCAGCTCCAGCTGAAGGCGATGCAGCAGCTGATGACGCTCCAGCAGCTGAGTAAGATGCAAACTTGATTCATCTTGTCACATTGGAATGAATCTAATCAACGCGCGCTTAAATATTTTAAGTGCGCGTTTTTTTTGATCTAATATAAATTGGAAATACCATGTCAGGCATTAAGTTATTTGTAGGGTTAGGTAACCCAGGCGATAAATATACTAAAACACGCCACAACGCTGGTTTTTGGTGGGTTGATTTAATTGCATCGCAAACCAATAGTAGCTTGTCACTAGACGCTAAAATGTTTGGTGTAACAGGCAAACTCAAACCACATACTGACAAATGGTTACTCATGCCAACGACCTTTATGAATGCGAGTGGAAAATCAATCGCTGCATTGGCTAACTATTACAAAATTAAGCCTGATGAAATTTGTGTAATTCATGATGAGTTAGATTTGCCAGCAGGCCAAATAAAACTAAAATTTAGCGGCGGACATGGCGGGCATAATGGCTTACGCGATACGCATGCTGCCCTTGGTACCAAAGATTATTGGCGCTTACGTGTGGGTATTGGTCACCCAGGCGATAGAAATGAAGTGTCAAACTTTGTATTAAAACAGCCGACTAAATACGAACAGGCGGCCATTGATGACAATATTTACGATAGCAGCAAAATATTAGACTTGTTAATAGACGGCGACTTTGACAAAGCTATGTTGCAACTACATACTAAAAAATAACTATTTCCAATATGTCGCTTTATGCAATGCGCTCTAGCGCAGGCTTTTCATTGCGCAACTTAACCATTGCCTCAAATTCTTTAGCAACCACTGGTTTTGAATAATAGTACCCTTGACCAAAGTCACAGCCGGCTTTTAGCAGAATATCGCGTTGCCCTTCGGTTTCAATGCCCTCAGCGATCACCTTAATACCCAAACTATGCGCCATCGCAATAATCGCATAGCATAAAGCCTGGTCATCTTGGCTTGTTTCTAAATTTGAAACAAATGAACGGTCAATCTTCAAAAAGTCCATATCAAATTTTTTCAAATAAGACAGTGATGAGTAGCCCGTACCAAAATCATCTAACGAGATCTGAATATTATTTTGCTTATAGTATTCGAGCCAACCGAACACTTGGCCTGAGGCTTCTAATAACAAACCTTCTGTGACTTCAACCACAATGCCATTTTGTGCATTAGCTTGGTTTAATAGGTTTCTCGTCCAATTTGGCTGACTATAGTCATTATCTAAAAATTGTATGGGTGATTTATTAACGGCTATTTGGAAGCGCTGATCAAAATGCTCACGCCATGCTAACGATTGTTTAATGGCTTGCCCAAACACCCAATCGCCAATTTCATTAATTAAGCGTGTTTCTTCAGCAATCGGAATAAAGTCAAACGGCGGAATCAAGCCTTTTTCAGGATGCTGCCACCTAATTAACGCTTCTGCTTTATATATCTCATCCGATTGAAGATCTACAATCGGTTGATAAGTTAGGAACAACTCATCATTTTGTACAGCAGTTCTTAAATCATTGGCTAGCTGCATACGATTAACGGCATGCGCTTGCATATCCTGTTTAAAGTAGGATGAAAAATTGCCACCTTTTTTCTTAGCGGCTGATAACGCATGATCAACACAAGTATTTAACGCGACAATATCACGCGCATCATTGGGGAAAATGGCCATACCAACACTTGCCGTTACAAAGGCTTTCTCGCCATCCAGCTCAAATGGTGCCGCCAGCGATTGAAGCAGCTTCTGTGCAATAGCATCTAAATTACTGAGCTTTGAGGACTCAATATCACTCATTAACACCATAAAGCTAGCACCACCTAAAGCCGAGACTGTATTTCTTACATCTATTTGGGCTTGTAAACGCTGGCCTGCCAATTGAATTAACAAATCCCCTCGATCATGTCCTAAGGCCTCGTTCACTTCTTTAAATTTATCTAAATCGATACTCAATATAGCAAACTGTAACCCTGACTGATCACATTTTTTTATTTCCTGCTCAATGCGCGTATGCATCATATTGCGATTTGGTAAATTAGTTAAACTATCAAAATTGGCATGCTGCCATATCGCCACTTCAGAGCGTTTAAGTTCAGAAAGGTCCGTACTAGTACCAACCAAGCGTTCGGCTTCTCCATCAGCATCACGACTCACGACCATGCCTCGTAATAATGCTGACTTATAGTCACCATCTTGGCACCTTAATCTGGCCTCAACTGATATATGGCTATTACGCCCATATAATATGGCATCGACTGCTTTATTAACTGCCATATAATCGTCTGGATGCACCAACACTTTCCAACTTGTAAAAGCGCCAACAAAGTATTCACCGTCATAGCCAAGCATTTCTTTCCATACTTTTGAAAAGGTAATCTGTTTTGACTTAATACCCCAGTCAAACACACCATCTCCGGAACCCTCAAGCGCAAACTGCCATGCGTCATCCCTTAATTTAAGCTTTTCACTCACTGCTTTAAGTTGGTCTGTTGCTCGGAATTTTGCAAATAAAAAGTAAAGCATGGCACTTAACGCCGTACTAAACAGTAAGCCTAACAAACCAATTTTAGTTGAATTATCGTGACTTACACCCGCATCAAACAGGGGCAAAGACTCAGAAACAAGCAACCATTGCTGGCCATGTATATCCAAGTACTTATCATGCATAAAACTTGGGGTTGATGAATTAGCCACTTGCGCATTCACAGGTGTTTTATATAACAAGGTAGAGTCGGACTTTTCTAACCCTTGGTATAACGCATATTGAATGTTGCGTTGCGCAGTCGCTTCAGACTCTAAAAACAGTGCATCAAAATTTATTTTTGAAATAAGCCAACCATGAATTTTATTGCGATTGATCGCACCATCGGTATGGTAATAAATGGTTTTAATCATAGATAAACAATGACAACTGACGGTTGAATGATCAAATGAAACTGTTTCTGAAATTAAAGTAGTGCCATTCTTAGCGCTCAACAACATATCATTCTTCACCTGCTCATTATCAAAGGCACTTAAAAATGTAACAGGGGCTTCTGGTGCAGCACTCTTTTGTACAGAATATACAATTGGCGCATGTGATTGACTTTGGCTTTTGTCGCTCTCACTGCTTGCATGTAACTGATCAATAATGGTTGGATCAATGAGGTGATAGCTATGGGTATCGGATAAATTGACATACTTAGCAAAACTAATACTCTCTAACCCAAATGAAAAGTTTGAATTGAGAATATTAGACGCAAAATATTTAAACTCATTTTCTGACACATAATCTGAATTATCAAAAAAACTAGACACGCTGTGTAATGATTGATCGAACAAAGTTAATTGTTTAAGCAGTTGATTCGCTTTTTCACTATGTTGTGAATAAAAGTCAAATCTAGCGTGCTCTTCTTCAGCTTTATATTCAGTCGACCATACATTAAATGTAATATATAGCGCGATCATTAGGAATATGAATGGTAAGTAAAAATACCATTTCAGCTGTTTAAATACCTCTTTCATCTTTTCCCTCCACCAAAAACATTCAAAGACTACCTGCTGCGTATGTAGTCCATACAAGTGTTAATTAATATTAATTAACAATACTATTAATTTGATTTATACAATTGCTTAGTAAAAGGTTAAAATACGGCTTTATCTATTTTATACAAAAGTACCCTCAGTACTTTCATAAAGGCAATATCATGAAGTGTGGCATCGTAGGATTACCAAACGTCGGTAAATCAACCTTATTCAATGCAATTACCAAAGCAGGTATTGCAGCAGAAAACTATCCTTTCTGTACCATTGAACCAAACGTCGGCATTGTGGAAGTACCAGATCCACGCATGCAGCCGATTATTGACCTTGTTTCACCAGAAAATGTGCAACCTGCCATTGTTGAATTTGTTGACATTGCTGGTTTAGTAGCAGGCGCTTCAAAAGGTGAAGGTTTAGGGAATAAGTTTTTAGCTAATATTCGTGAAACGGATGCTATTTCTCACGTTGTGCGCTGTTTTGATGATAGCAACGTGATTCACGTATCAGACAAAATTGACCCACTATCAGACATTGAAGTGATCAATACCGAGTTAGCACTCGCGGATATGGAAACGGTTGATAAAACCATTAAACGTGACCAGAAAAAAGTAAAAAGTGGCGACAAAGATGCGGTTGCATTAGTTGCCCTTTGTGAAAAAGTACTGGCGCATCTAGACACTGGCGCTGCGGTACGCACCATGGGGCTAGATGAAGATGACCTAACGCTTTTACGTCCGCTTTGCTTAATTACCGTTAAGCCTGTGATGTACATTGCCAATGTTGACGAATCTGGTTTTGAAAACAACCCTTACCTTGATAAAGTCACCGCGCATGCCAATGCTGAAGGTGCACCAGTGGTTTGCATCTGTGCAAAAGTTGAAGGTGAAATTTCAATGTTAGATGATGACGACAAAGCGATGTTCTTAGAAGAACTAGGCCAAGAAGAGCCTGGCCTTAACCGCGTGATCCGCGCTGCATACTCACTACTAGGCCTTGAGACCTACTTTACGGCTGGTGTGAAAGAAGTACGCGCATGGACCATTAAAAAAGGCTTCACAGCGCCACAAGCCGCTGGTGTGATTCACACAGACTTTGAGCGCGGCTTTATTCGTGCAGAAGTGACTGCGTTCCAAGACTTTGTTGATAACAAAGGCAACAAAGGCGCGCAAGAGGCTGGGAAAATGCGTTTAGAAGGTAAAGAATACATCGTGCAAGATGGCGATGTGATGTTATTCCGCTTTAACGTATAAGGCTAAATTCACTAGAAAACACCACCCGCCATTGGTAATCAATGCAATAGTGTAAAAATTAAGTGGTTTTAAGCGTTTTTACTTTGACAACACTTAAAGAACACACTAAAATTGCGGGCTTGCTGAAACAGCGGCAAAACAGTTTACAAGGTGATGTAGCTCAGCTGGTTAGAGCACAGCATTCATAATGCTGGGGTCGAGGGTTCAAGTCCCTCTTTCACCACCACATAAAGGGTTCACAAAGCATCGTAACCCTTCAAAAGCCCCGTAGCCAACCGCTGCGGGGCTTTTTTCATGTTCACAACACGTCACGAAATGTCATAAGAGCCCAACTTATTTACGGTATATTTGACGGTATTTTAGTGAAATCGCATTATTTTCTGTTTTCGATACCGTAAAAGTCTTGTAAGTTATTGAATGTAAATTGAAATTAGGAATAAAAAATAATTATTCAAGAAATTTACAGCGTATGTCTTATAAAAAACGTTCGGTTTAACTTAATGCTGTAACTACGTTAGTTAAATGTCTCGAATGGGGGAGAAGCGGACGTTCAGAAACTTCCCATATTACATAAATCAAGCTGGCTGACACCTTGATTCGCATCTTCATTTCTCCGAGAATTACTTTAGCCTAACGCCTAAAGCAGCGGCGCATTTATGCGTCCGCTGCCTTTGCTTGTTAGCACTTATATCATTGCCGTAAGCTCAGGAATAAAGGGGGCTATGAGCGTCATATGGTTCGCTGCAGCGCCAATAAATGCTTTGTACGAATCGCCTATTGAGCCAGACTTACTTTCCACCTGCATATCTTCGACAGCAGTAATTAATGGCTCTTTGCTTTCAATATCTGAAGCCTTGATGGCAGTAAGCAGCTCTTCAAAAACCAGCTCATTTATAGCAATCGATTGTTGCGCGCCCTCAGATTGGACAGCAATATTGCTATTACTCACATTTTGAATATTAATACTTGGCTTTTCATCGTTCACGGGAAGTCCGTTCTCCAATTTGTACAAATTTGATTGTTCTAATATCGAAAGTGTTTGTTTAACAACTTCTGCTAATTTCACCTGCTCTTCAAATGCAGTAACCATTTGATTAAATGCCCACGAATTTAATGATAATTCGTCAAAAGATTGTTGAGCTTCGTCAATCACATGCTGTAGGTCATTGTAGACCCAGGTGTTTTCAAATCTTTTAATGATACTTGTTAAAGTAGGGTATGTTGTTATGTCAAAGTTTATTGCAGTCAAAGCGTCAGACATAAACAACCCCATATCCCGACCATCAGCA
>JAWUXH010000042.1:0-33037 GCA_034111445.1 Methylophilaceae bacterium
CAAAATTACCATCTTCATTAAAGTCATCGTTCACATCACCATTTAACGTTTTACGATTTGACTTGCGGTAATAAACGTTACCACTAACTTGCACGTCATCATTAAAGAAATGATTGCCGCTTAAGTTTAAGAATGACATGGTGTTTTTAGTTTGATCTGGACGTGTATTAATTGATTCACGGCCAAACTCATCCATTAGCTCTTTTTGTATTAAGCCATTACCAATCATATTATTATCAGCACCGGTATAGCTTGCTTCAATACGCGTATCTTCATTTTCCCAGCCGACTTTACCAAACAACTGTCTTACTGTTGTTGGTGAATAATCACGCCATCCATCTTCTTCAAAGTAGTTACCTGAAACAAAGTAATCAACTGAATTGTCAGCTGATACACCGCCGTACTCGCCCATGGTATTTTTGCGACCCCATGAACCAAAACTAGTTTCAACTGCGCCGCCTTTATGTGTACGACCATTTTTGGTCACAACAGAAAGTGCACCACCTAAAGTATTCAAACCAAATACTGGGTTTGAACCTGGAATTAAGTTAATGCCTGCAATGGCATTCACTGGAATTAAGTCCCAGTTCACTGCATCACCAAATGGCTCATTCACACGTACACCATCTTGAAATACTGATAAGCCTTGTGGCGTACCTAGTAATGGTGAAGCAGTAAAGCCACGGAATAAAATATCTGGTTGAAATGGGTTATTTTGTGTTGCATTAACCGACACACCCATTAAGTTGTTATTCATAAAGTCAGCAATCGTTGTGCTTTTTTGCTCTTCTAATTGTTTATCACTCACGATTTGTACTGACGCTGGCACTTGCTCAACCGGTAAGCCAATGCCTTTTAATGGTGTTGTTGCAATCACTTCAATTTCTTCTAGCTCAAGCGTTTCAGCCATCGTTGTTGATGGCAATGCATATACTGACAAAATCGCTGCCAACATGCATTTATGTTTAAATGTATTTTTCATCCCTACCCCTTTAGTTCTTGATTTCTTTATTCTTGTAGAGCCCTAATAATCATTAAGACTCAGCTCTCCAACATAAAACTAATAGCAATATACATACCAACTATTACCATTAGCTTACATTCGTCAAACCAATACAAAGTTGGTTTATTTTAACCGATTAATTGGCTGTATAAAGCCAAATAATCGGCTTAATACAACCAATATCACGATCTGAGTAGCATTTCGAACCAAAATTAAACACTTTGTAATAACTGCCTTGGGGTAACATTAAGATAGCCGCGCAAACCGAACCACGCGGCCAAGGGGATGAAAATAGAAGCCAACACAAGACTAACCAATACTGCGCCAACATTAAATTGAAAGGAAATATTCAAAACGTATTGGCTTAAATAATAGGCAAGGCCATTAGCCACCACTACCGCCACCAAAGCAGCGACAAAACCAATGACGACAAACTCAGTTAAGTAAGCAACCGTTACTTCACGCTTCGAACTACCAAATACACGCATGAGCGTTGCCTCCATCACCCTTGCCTCTTGCGTTGCGACCAATGCAGCATAAATCACAGCAATGCCGGCAACCAAACTAAACAGATACACAAAAGCAATGGTCGTACTCATTTGCTGCATAATGCCGCGCACTTGCGCGAGCAAAGCGGCGATATCTATCACGGTTAAATTAGGTAAGTCTTTTACTAACTGATTCATTGCCAACACTTTTTCTTTAGGTAAATGAAAGCTACTCAGATAACTAGCTGAAAAGGCGTTTAATGTTGCGGGGGTAGTGACTGCAAAAAAGTTTGCGCGCATGGTATCCCAATCAACCTTTCGAATACTGGTGACAGTAAATTCAATTGGCGCCCCAGCAATATCAAACACCAACTGATCATTCAACTTAACGCCTAAGTTTTTAGCCAAATCGTGCTCTATCGACATATACGACTTGCCATGATCATTTTCACGCCACCACTCACCTTCAAGTAATTGGTTATCACTTTGCAGATCTTGTGCCATTGATAAATTAAACTCGCGCTGTGCTAAACGTTGCTGGCGATCAGTTTTCCACACTTTGTTTTGCATATCTTCGCCATTTTTTGTCATTAATCGGCCACGAATCATGGGTAGCACCTGACTACCTTTAATCTCATGCTGTTTGAAGAAGTGTTCAACTGCGGGAATTTGATCTGACTGAATATTAATCACAAAGCGATTAGGCGCATCTGCTGGCAATGATGCTTGCCAGCTATTAATCAGATCGTTGCGCACCAACGCCAATAACATCAACACGGTTAAGCCAATGCTAAAACCAATCATCTGCATGATAGATAGACCCATACGGCGCTTTAAACCATATACACCCATCTTGATACTATTCATGGTTTTCGATGTAGCAGCTTTATCCATGATTGCCACACTGGCATTAATACAAACCCAAGCCAATAACACCATCACCGCACTTAAGCCAATAAGCGCAGCCACGGTTGCAGCAGCCAACTTAACGCTATTGGCTTGCCAGAAAATTGCCGCCACCATGACAAGTGCTGCTGGCAAATATTTAAATTGATTAGAGGCATTAGGCGCAATGGTTTCACGCCTGAGTATATTCATGGCGGTTAAGTGGCGGATTTGCCACGCATGTGGCAACACCACGGCAAACATCATGGCAAGACTCACCAATAGCGCCATGCCGATGGGCGCCAATGGAATAGGCGGTAATGCATCAACAAATAAGTGGCCAGCCACCTGCTCCAGCCCAAGCTGCGCGATATAACCCAAGGCAATACCAACGATTGCACTTAACACTGCAATAAAAGCTGTTTGCCAAGCCAACACTTGCAACACTAATTGTTTAGCAGCGCCAAAGCAGCGCATGAGCGCAAAAGTCTCTAAGCTTTGTTTGATATAAGGCATGCTAGAAAGCACCATTGCCACCATCGCCAAAATTAAACTGACCATAGCAGATAGACCTAAAAACTGACGCGCCTTTTCTAACGCTGACCTTATTTCAGGGCGCGCACTTTGCACATCTTGAATTTTTTCACCTCTGCCTAATAGTGGCGCAGTTGTTTCGTAAAACTGTTTAACCGCTTGCGGTGCCCCAGCCACTAATAATTGATACTTCACGCGGCTACCTGTTTGGATTAATTCAGTAGCAGGTAAATCAGCAGTATGCATCATTAGTCTTGGGGCAAAGTTAAACATATCGCCACCGCGTGATGGCTCCCGCACTAATATTTGGCTAACGACAAAATCCAGCATCCCCACTTGCACTTGGTCGCCTACTTTCACTGCTAACAAATTGGTTAACCTTGGTTCAATCCACACTTCTCCTTGCTTTGGCCCATGCTTGACCAACACGCCCGCATCTAAGGTACTCTGCCCGATGGTTAAATCACCCCGTAATGGAAAGCCTGTATCTACCGCTTTAATTTGTGCTAATTGATTGTCATCACCAAAGGTCACCATACTGGCGAATTCAACTGTATTGACCGACTGTAAATTAAGGGATTGGGCTGACTGTATATAGCTTGACTGAATGACATGATCACTCAGCATAGCCACATCACCGCCTAACAACAAACCACCCTGCTGGGTTAACGCACTGTCAACACGCGCAGTAAAAAATCCAACCGCAGTAATAGCCGTGACTGCCACAATAAGCGCAAAGACTAATACCCGTAATGCGCCAGCACGCCACAAGTTAAGCGTTTGCTGCCACGCTAGTTTAATACTCAACATTAGCTAGTCACTTGATCAGTTAACTGACCTTGCGATAACACTAATTGGCGCTGACAACGTGCCGCTAGCGTTAAATCATGCGTGACTAATACCAACGTGGTGCCTTGGCTAGCATTCATTTCAAACAACAGCTCAATAATCATTTGCCCCGTTGCATGGTCTAAATTACCCGTTGGTTCATCTGCAAATAGTATGTTGGGTTGGGTTGCAAAAGCGCGTGCAATGGCTACGCGCTGCTGCTCACCACCAGACAATTGTTTGGGGTAATGTTGCATCCGCTCACTCAAACCCACCTGCTTTAAAGCAGCCAGACTCAACGCGCGCGCTTCTGGGTTATTTTTAAGTTGCAATGGCAACATGACATTTTCTAAAGCACTTAATGCTGGCAATAATTGGAATGACTGGAATATAAACCCCATGGTTTGCGCACGTACCGCAGCCCGACCGTCTTCATCCAACGCGCTAAACGCATTACCATTAACCTGAACTGAACCACTACTTGGCACATCCAACCCTGCGAGTAAACTCAATAAAGTCGATTTACCAGAGCCAGAGCTACCAATAATAGCCACTTGCTCGCCAGCATTAATCGTTAAGTTTACGTTTTGTAAAATCTCAATTTTTTGCGCGTTATTATTCAGGTCGTGGCTGGTAAAATGGTATTGTAGTTGTTGCGTTTCAATCACAGGAGTGTGTTGCATTCATGGTTTTCCGTTTAAAAACATTCATTCAATTGACCATGCAGTGTCTGCTTGGTTTAACTTTATTATCTACTTCACTTGCGTTTGCTGAAAGTAAAACGATTTTAGTCTTTGGTGACAGTCTATCTGCCGCCTACGGGATTCAACAATCACAAGGTTGGGCTAGCCTTTTACAACAAAAGCTTGATGCCAAAAGCATACCTTATCAAGTAGTGAATGCAAGCGTAAGCGGAGAAACAACCAGCGGCGGATTAGCACGCTTTCCCGCAGCGCTTGAACGATCCAAACCCTCGATTGTGATTATTGAGTTAGGGGCTAACGATGGCTTACGTGGGTTACGCATGACAGCCATGAAAAAGAACATGCAAGCCATGATTATGCAAGCAAAAGTCAGACACGCAAAAGTGCTGTTAGTTGGTATGCGTATACCGCCAAACTATGGCATTCGCTATACCAAGTCATTCGCGAATACGTACCAAAGCTTAAGTGAAGAAAATGAGATTGCATTAGTGCCGTTTATGATGAAAGATGTTTCTGAGAATAGTGAATTGATGCAGGCTGATCGATTACACCCTAATGCCAAAGGTCAATCGATGATATTGGATAATATTTGGCCGAGTCTTAGTGGTCTTTTGAAATAAAATTAAAACCACCTTGTGCGACATGTCCACGCTTTACCAAAAGGCATAGCCGTAGGTGTTAAGTCACAGTTCGGGGGTAGCCCGAAAGCGAAAAGCAACGTCTCTAAATGCAAGTTAAGCTAACGTAATGACAACCCCAACGTCCAACTCACTAGCCTTCAAATCACAAGCCACACCCACATGCGGCACAAACGCCAACGTATCATCCCAATACACCAACGGTAAATGATCTCGCTCCCAGGGTGGAATATTAGATTCTTGTAATAAGTGTTTCAGCGTTCTAGTTGGCCTAGCTGCATCAGGCTTAAATCGTTCACCACCTTTGCGGTTTGTAATCCGTAATTTACCCATACCATGCTTCAAAGCTAAACCAGCACCTTGCATTTCGCTAAACACCAACTTACCGCCATCAGGCAATACTAATTCAGGCTCTCCCGACCAAAGCAGGTCAAACACGACAGCTTCTCTTGCTTGGTTTAAATAGGCACGCTGTTGGTAGCGCTGCAATAAACAATGTTGCATTTTGATTTTAATATTGGCATCCGTTTTAGCGCCAAGTAACTGGCTTAATGCTTCATTTAAGAAGTCACTACTTGGCATAAGCAATTGGTGATTAGCAAACCAGTAACGCAATAGATTTTTAGCGCGCGCATGGCCTAGCAATGCCAACCCTTTCAAACAAAGACTATTATTATCAGCAACTAAGGCTGCTGAATCGATATCAGCTAAGGCTTCATTAAGTTGTTGAGACTCTGCAAAGTGTGTCGCAGCCCGTGCTAATACTGCTTGTGCGGCTGGGTAATGAAACTCAATAACCGGCAACACTTGTTGGCGAATAAAGTTGCGGTCAAAACCAACATCAACATTACTGTCATCTTCACACCATTTAAGTTTCTCCTCAGCGGCAATGTTAAGGATTTGTGATTTAGCTGCATTGAGTAATGGGCGCAACAATCGCTTTTCAATGTCGGCTACTGCCATGCCTGACAACCCTTTTACCCCTGCCCCTCTTAAGAGTTGCAATAGCACGGTTTCAGCTTGGTCATTTTGGTGGTGTGCGGTTAGTACAAAATCGGGCTTGGCGCCTTCAATCGTATAATCGAACAATGCGTGGTAACGTACTTCACGGGCAGCGGCCTCGACCCCTAATCCGCTTTCGTGATCGACCTGCACATGCTTAATGACTAAAGGGATATTATGTTGGTCACATAGGGTTTGGCAGTGTGCCGCCCATTGGTCGGCATGCTCACTTAAACCGTGATGGACATGCATAGCATGTAGTGTGAAAATTTGTTTGGTTTTGTACTTGGTTAGCAGATTTACCAGCAAGTAAAATAGCACGACAGAGTCAACACCACCACTTAGGCCGAGTAGTAGAACTGGCTCAGTTTCGTGGTGACAGTGTTGATTTAAAAAGGACTCTAAGTCTGCTATCAGGGCAGGTGCTGTGGCAGCACCTTTTTTACCCCTCGTGTTGCGCGCGGCTGACTTACTATTTCGCTGCAACTTCTTTGAATTTTCCGTAACTCGTTAAGCGGTCGTAGCGTGCTTCAAGGAGTACGTTGATATTTTTAGGTGTGTACTTTTTAAGCTCCACTTTTAAAGCAGCCCGTAAGGTTCCCATCATTTCTTCTGGGTTATGATGCGCACCGCCAGTTGGCTCTTTGACAATTTTATCAACCAAACCTAAGTCGATTAATCTATCTGCAGTAATCGCTAATGACTCAGCCGCAACTGATGCTTTATCTGCACTTTTATACAGAATTGATGCACAACCTTCAGGTGAAATCACTGAATAAGTACCGTATTGCAACATTAACAATTGATCTACAACGCCTAACGCTAACGCACCGCCTGAACCACCCTCACCAATAATCACACCAATGATTGGGGTTTTAAGTTCGGCCATGACATATAGGTTGCGAGCAATGGCTTCAGACTGACCACGCTCCTCAGCACCAATGCCAGGGTAAGCACCCGGTGTGTCAATAAGGGTAATAATTGGCATGTGAAATTTTTCAGCCAAACGGTATAAACGTAACGCTTTACGGTAACCTTCAGGGCGCGGCATACCAAAGTTACGGTATTGACGCTCTTTAATATCACGGCCTTTTTGATGGCCAATGACCATGACAGCTTGGCCTTCAAACCTTGCAATGCCTCCCACAATGGCAGGGTCATCTGCGTAAGATCGATCACCATGCAACTCTTCAAAGTCAGTAAAGATGCCGTTAATATAATCTAGCGTATAAGGACGCTGCATATGGCGGGCAATTTGTGAGATTTGCCATGCTGATAAGTTGCCGTAAATCTTTTCACTTAATTTTTTATTTTTGCTATCTAGCGCTTCAAGCTCTTTTGAAATATTAATACCATCATTTTCATCATGAGAAGCTCTTAATGATTCGATTTTCGCATCTAGGTCGGCGATTGGTTGTTCAAAGTCTAAATAATTAATTTTGCTCATATTCTATTTCTCGTATCTCTCAATGTGAGGTTTTACATATTTTCTAATTATATAGGATTTTTACATTTTCACGGCTTAACCATGCAGTTAATGTTTGAATCAATTCGTCGTGCAAATCAACGCGCCAAGTTTTACCAAGCATCAATTCCACTTGACTTGTCTGATTATGGTATTGCACTTTTACTGCGCAACCACCGAGCACTTCACTATTTTCAATTTGCTCTGCGGAAATACGGTGTGGTAGCAATATTTCTTTGAGTTTAGCGGCATCAGCTTGGCCATTACAGGCGATCTTTAAAAAGCTTGCGCGACTATTACGAATACTCGCTAAGCTAAATACTTTTCTTGCGCTCACTCTTAAGCCGCCAGAGAAATCGTCATTACTGACCCTACCTTCAATAATGATCAATTGATCATCTTTTAATAAGTCTGTATGTTGCGCTAGCAAATCACCATTCACCACGACTTCTTGCCTTGTGGTGCCGTCATCTAAGCCAACAATCACCATTTTACCCCGGCCCGTCATGCGTACGCGCACGCCAGAGACTATGCCCGCCATGAGTTGCTTATCTTTAACTGATATATTTGCGAGCGACGTTGAGATGAACTCTTGCAGGTCTTTTTTATAGCTCATGTAAGGGTGACCACTGACATAAAAACCAAGCGCTACTTTTTCTTCAATTAAGCGTTGTTGGTCTGTCCAAGGCTCAACCTCTGGCAGCACATTAACCGCTTGGTCTTCTACCTCACCAAACAAGCTTGATTGATTGATGTTGGCATTATTTTGCTCAGCAATCGACATTGCACTATTCACACCAGCCAGTAATGCACGGCGGTTAGGCTTTTCAGGATCTGGCGCAATACAATCAAATGCACCTGCTCGGATCAGTGACTCAACGACACGGCGATTCACTTTGCGTAAATCTAAGCGATTACAAAAATCGAATAAGTCCTTATAAGGGCCATTTTCAGTACGCTCGGCCTCAATTAACTCAATGGCTGCTTGCCCCGTGCCCTTAACCGCGCCTAAACCGTATAACATTTCTGTGGCGCTGGTCGGTTTGAATTTATATTCACTGGTATTAATGTCTGGCGGCAACACTTCAACATCATTTGGGGCGCAATCTTCATAGAAGATGCGTACACTTTCGGTTGTGTTCATGTCAGCCGACATACTAGAAGCTAGGAATGCAGCAGGGTAATGTGCTTTTAAAAATGCGGTATGATATGCCACCAATGCATAAGCGGCAGCATGCGATTTATTAAAACCATAGCCCGCAAATTTTTCTAACAGATCGAACAGCTCATTGGCTTGCTGCTCGGTCATGTCGTTTTTCATCGCACCAGCGGTAAATACTTTCCGCTGCGCATCCATCTCTTCGACTTTCTTCTTACCCATCGCACGACGGAGTAAATCAGCGCCGCCAAGGCTATAGCCGCCAACTACCTGTGCAATTTGCATCACCTGCTCTTGATACACAGCAATACCGTAGGTTTCTTTCAGTATTGGCTCTGTGAGTGGGTGTGGGTACTCTACACGCTGCTTACCATGCTTACGGCGACAGAAATCAGGGATCAAATCCATTGGACCCGGACGGTATAGCGCCACCAACGCAATAATATCTTCAAAGCAATCGGGCAATGCTTGCTTCAACATATCCTTCATGCCGCGCGACTCTAACTGGAACACAGCCGTTGTATTCGCACGTTTTAACAACTGGAATGTTTTTTTATCATCAAGCGGTATGGTTTCAAATGCTAATGGCGCCAACTCACTTTCAGCACGCTGCTTATTGGTGTTCCTTAACGCAAGGTCAAGAATGGTCAGTGTACGCAGACCCAAAAAGTCAAACTTAACCAAGCCAACCGCTTCAACATCATCTTTATCGTACTGACTGACTAAACTGGCACCGTCTGCCTGACAATAAACGGGGGAAAAGTCTGAGATTTTACCCGGTGAAATCAGCACACCACCAGCATGCATCCCCACGTTTCGCGTTAAGCCTTCTAGCCTTAAGGCTAGTTCAAGCAGTTTACCTAGCTCCTCCTCAGCCTCACGTCGTTCAGCTAATATCGGCTCTTTAACCAGTGCGTCTTTTAGCGTAATGCCCAATTCCATTGGGATGAGCTTAGAAATACCATCAACAAAGTAGAACGGCAGGTCCAACACTCGGCCAACATCTCGCACCACAGCTTTAGCCGCCATCGTACCGAAAGTCACAATTTGTGATACCGCATCTAAACCATAGGTGTGCTTCACGTAATCAATCACGCGGTCACGCCCTTCTTGGCAAAAATCAATATCGAAATCGGGCATGGAAACACGTTCAGGATTTAAGAATCGCTCGAACAGCAAGTTGTATTCAATCGGGTCTAAATCAGTAATCCCTAAACTATAGGCCACCACTGAACCCGCACCAGAACCACGGCCCGGCCCTACTGGCACGCCATTATTTTTAGCCCAGTTAATGAAGTCTGCCACGATTAAAAAGTAACCCGGGAAACCCATTTGGATAATCACGTTAGTTTCAAAGTCTAAACGGTCGTAATATTGTGCTTCAACGCTTTTGCGCTTTTCTTCATCTGGGTACAACACCAACAAACGTTTATGTAAACCAACTTTCGCTTCAGCCACTAAAAAGTCATTGAGTGTCATGCCATCAGGCGTTGGAAACGCTGGTAAAAAGTTTTCACCCAAGGTGATATTGAGGTTACAACGTTTGGCAATTTCAACGGTGTTTTGCAAAGCCTCAGGCATATCTGCAAACAACGTGGTCATATCAGACTGTGTTTTAAAGTATTGCTCTGGGGTAAAGCGTTTTGGGCGACGCTTATCTGCCAGCACATAGCCTTCTGAAATACAGGTGCGGGCTTCATGCGCTTCAAAGTCATCTTGCGTGATGAATTGAATCGGTTGCGTTGCCACCATTGGTAACTTCAGCTTCCCTGCAATATTACGTAGCTGATGAATCACTTGTTCTTGTTTGGATTCTTCTCCTTGAACGGCTACACGTTGCACTTCAAGGTAGAATCGATTCGGAAATAATGCTTCCCAAGCTTTCGCCATATCAAGGGCTTCATCAGATTTACCTTGGGCACTCGCCTGTGCAACATCCCCTAACATGCCGCCAGAAAGTAGCAATAGGCCTTCTGTACCTTCACTTTCAAACCACTCTCGCTTAAACTCTGCGCGGCCACGGTTTTGATTTGTTAGGTAAGCTTTACTGATTAACTGACAAAGCAGTAGGTATCCAGCATGAGACTGACAAAGGAGTAATAGTCGGGAGGGTTGATCTGGCTTGTCAGGATTCTCCAGCCAGACATCACAACCAATAATAGGTTTAAGGCCACTTTTTCGGGCCGTTTTATAAAACTTAATGGCACCAAATAAGTTACCAAGATCAGTTAATGCCAATGCTGGCATTTGATCTGCTGCGGCATTTGAAACGTAGTCTTTAATGCGCACAATACCATCCACCACAGAATATTCACTATGGCAGCGCAAATGTACAAAATCTAATACTGTGCGCTTGGGTGCTTCAGTGCTTGCTAACGTTTCATCCATGCGTGCAATTTTACATCATTGCACCGTTAATTGAAGTTGATCTTTTGCTTAACCTAGCGTTACGTTAGCCCGATTGGCCCAATCAACAGGAACAAGCACTTGTTTTTATTGAAGAAAAAATATCGTAAAATATTTTAAGTTTTCACGTGCAATAAACGCTCTACGGCTTCGATTAAGGCGTCGTCCTGCACTGGTTTACCTAAGAAGGCATCCACACCAATGTCCTTCGCTAGCCTTTGGTGCTTAGTGGCGGTGCGAGAACTGATCATAATCAGTGGCAATGTTTTAGTCGCCTCGTTATTTTTGATGTTTTTGGCGAACTCAAAACCATCCATTCGCGGCATTTCAATGTCGGTCAGAATAATATCTGGTGTCATATCTTCCAGTTTTTGCGTCGCATCAACACCATCATTGGCTGTAATCACTTCAAAGCCTTCACGCTCTAAAATACGAGAAAGTGCTTTACGCATGGTCAGTGAATCATCAACAACCAATGCAATTTTCTTAGCATTTTCAGCTGGGGCAAAGGCCGTGACTTTTAACGCACCGACTGTTAATGCTTCACGGTGCGCAAGTTGTACTGGGTTCATCACATAAACAATCGCGCCATCGGGCATGACGGTAGCGCCAACAATCCCTGGCACACGGGTTAATTGCGTCCCCATCGACTTCATGACGATCTCTTGATTACCAACCACTTCATCAACATGAATGGCCGTACGGTGCTGGCCACTACGTAATAATACAATTGGAGTATAGGCTTGAGTTTTCGCAATGTACTGCGTATCACCAATCAACCTTGCTAAGAAGTGTAATGGGTAGTCACTCGCTTCCCAAGTGACTTTTTGTGAAGTATAAACAGTCGCTAACTCGCCCTGCTTCAATGTTTGAACCTGATCAACCATGCCAGCAGGTAATGCATATTGCTGGCCTTTTACTTTCACAACCACCACTTGTGTCACAGACAAGCTCACTGGCAAGTACACATTAAAGGTCACGCCGTTGCTTGGGCGATTACTTAAATCAATACGACCATTCAATGCGGCAATATCACTTTTAACAGCATCAAGCCCAACACCACGGCCTGCTACTTTAGAAACATTTTCTTCTGTAGAAAAGCCAGACTCAAAAATAACGGCAATCAGCGTTTCATCATTAATTTGTTGGTCTTCAGCCAACAAACCGCGCTCAACTGCAATGCGTTTGACTTTATGTAAATCGACACCACGTCCATCATCACTGATCGTTAACGTGATTTCATCGTCCTCAACACTTACATTTAATGCAATCTTACCAATCGGCGACTTACCTGCTTGACTGCGTGCTTCAGTTGACTCTAAACCATGCGCTACAGCATTGCGTAATAAGTGCTCTAGTGGTGCGCCCATCTTATCTAGCACACTACGGTCAAGCTCAATCTCTTCACCTTTAATGGTTAATTCAACACGCTTATTAAGCTCTCGCGCAATTTGGCGGACAATCCGATGTAAGCGCTCTGAAATGCTTGAGAAAGGCATCATACGCACCATCATCAAGCCTTTTTGCACTTCACGGTTCATGCGATTTTGCTGCATCAAGGCTGCGTCTGTTTGGTCAATATGGCCAATTAATCCTTGCTGCACCGTTGAGACGTCATTCAAGCTTTCAGCCATTAAACGGGTTAACTCTTGCAGACGGGTAAACCGGTCTAGCTCTAACGGGTCAAATGTTGCATTGGATTCTTGCAGCTCTGTCATGCGCGATTGCAACTGGGTATCAGCTTCAACTTCCAACTCTTGCAAGTAGGTGCGTAAGCGATTGACGCTTAAGGTTAAGTCGGTAGATGACTGCTTAAAGCCAAGCATTTCCCGATCCATACGTGATCTTAAAATAGAAACCTCACCGGCCTCATTGATTAAGCGGTCCAACATAGAAGCGCGCACTCTTAGGAAGGATGAGGTCAATTCAACATTAGCACTATCGTCAGTCTCTTGCTGGTATTGCCCCTCTAAATCGTCTGGCGTTTCAATCGCGATCTCATTAATCAGCGGCAGCGGATCAACTTGCTCATGATCACTCACTAATGACGCCAGTAAGTCCTCAAGCATAAAGCTAATGCCATCAAAGTCGACAAACATGCCGTCAAAATCTTCAATGGTTGGTTTATGCGCTAACACTTTGAGCAACCGGTCTTCCAGCTCGTGAACACGGTCACCAATCTCAACATGCCCTGCTGTGCGCGCACTCCCTTTTAAGGTGTGAAGCTCACGTTTCAATGCTTCAGAATAATCATTCGTGCTTGGCCGGGCTTTCCATTGGCGTAAATGACGGCCTATTTGCGGCACTAACTCACCAGCTTCTTCTACAAATAACCGGGTAAGTTCTTCGTCAACTGGACTAGGCTGTTTTGGTATAACAGGCTCAACGACAGGGGTGGACGCAGGCACTTCAACGACAGACTTACCCACACTTTCGCTTGTTGCTACTGGTTCTGTTAATACTGGAATTGCTTTTTCAGGTGGTGACGGTGCGACATACTTAGGTGCAACCGTTGGCGCAGAAACTTTTTGTACAATAGGCGGCAATAAGTAACCAGACGCTTTTGTATTCTCATTTTCTATGGCTTTACTCACAAACACAGGTGCGCTAGGTGCTGGCTTTTCAACAACCTCATTGGCTAATACACCATTCACAGAGGCTGAAATGACATCATCACCAGCATCTGCCGTCAATTCTTCAACTGACAATTCAGAGCCCATTAGCTCGTGTGCTGACAACTCAGTCTCAAACCGCTCGCGCGTGTTCGCTTGGTTGTTAACACCATCAGCCTCGTCTAACTTAGCGGCCATCACTTGCATCGAAGCAGTTGATTTACTTAATTCAATAATTAACGTGCGGGTCGATTTTGGGTGCTGTAAATTCTTAGCTTTTTCTAAGCCTTCTTTTAACGCAGCCACTGTCTTGCCATATAACGTCAGTTGTTTTTCTGTCCAAGCACAATGAAACTCATCTAACCAATTTTCTAAGGCACGCGCCAAATCTCCAATCGCATCAAACCCTGCTGTCAAGGCATTACTGCTTAGGGTATGGGCCGCACGGCAACTATCGGCTGATGGCGGTTTAGTTGAATCAACCTTAATCGCTCTTCTAGCTGCAATAAGAGTTTTAAGATGTTGCTGTGCCTCGCCTAAGAATAAGTAGAAGAATGCACGGCCAACACGGCGGCTTCCGCCAATCAGTACTTCTTCTTTACGTGCTTTTGGCTTGTCGCTGGCTAATTGCTGCGTCACTGCATTAGCAAGCTCTGCTGCTGTTTGTTGGTATTGCCCTGCCACCAATGTCACTGCTTGCTTTTCTTTAAGCGTGCTTATCCAATCAATAAATGCCGTATTTGTATTTTCAACAAAGGTAAGGATCTGTGGTGTTGGTATTGCTTCATGCTCAATCAACACATTCAGTAATTTTTCTACTGCATGCGCAACGTCACCCATCATTTCTAAACCAACCGTTCTACCACTGCCTTTAAGCGTATGAAAAGCTCGTCTAATGTCATTAACAGCGAGGCTATTACCATCATTGTCGCGTAACACCTGCAAGTTAATTGTATTATTGGCTAATAGTTCATCCGCCTCTTCAATGAATATCGTTTGCAACTCAAGGTCAATCGCTTTATCAGTGACAGCTTCATCGCTAAAGCGTGCAATTTCAACATAATGCTGCTCGCCTTCCTCTATTTCAACTTCTGGTGATGGTTTAGGGGCATTCATTGCTTTTTGACGATCAATAATGCCTTGTGCCATCTCATCACGCCTATCTGCAACTCGGCGATCATCCGTATTTTCTTCTAGAATATCGAGGTAATCTTCATCCTCACTTGGTGTCACTAATGCGCCAAGTCCTTCCTCTAAACGCTGCAAGCATTCATACATGGCGTGTTTTGACTGATCACGCACTTCTGGTAAATCTTTGGCGTACAACCCTAATAAACTTAGCCCCTCAGCAAAGACATTAAATTGTTCCGTATTTGGATGCGGCTCATCATATTTAGGCGCATTTTCTTTAAACTGTTCAACGTAAAGCACACTCAACTTAGCAATTGTTTTAGCCGTTGGCATTTCAAGCATGTCGAATGCCGCCATCACTTGTGTTAATGGCCTTACGGCATCAAGCAACTCTTTTGTGTTCGATGGTTTTCTGAAAAAAACATCGACCAGCTTTTCAACGCCACGCAAACCATCTAAAATTTGCTCGGCTACCGCGGCTACAACACTATCATCCAGTACCCCCGGCTCAATCGCCAACTCATCATTTGCCGCGGATGCAACAGGATTAATTGCATTTTCTGCCTCAACAATGTGCGTTAATCTAGCAATTTGCGCGACCACTTTATGGTGATTATCAACGTCAAGCTTTTCATAAAACGTGGCCATGCGTTCTAATAAATTAAGCCCAGTAGCCACCTCTAGTGCGGCAGTTTCATTAAGGTGATCAATTTCACCCAATAATTTTTGTGACACTTTCTGCGTTGTTTCTAACAACGAAATCATATCAAGGTTGTTGGGGTTGTCTTGATTAACGCCAACGCTTTGCATATTCTCAAGTAAAAATTGCAGCTTAATACTCACGCCTTGCAACTCTTCTAATGGAATTTGCTGATCAACCGTCTCATCAAGACTATGATCACTGACACTCACCCATAAATCTTTTAATTGAGGCAATTCTGCCAACAACTGTTTAACCGCTTGGCGCTCAGCATCTGTGACTAATAAAATCTCTGGCGCGGTGACTGTTTGATTAGGTAATGTTGCATCCAGTTCAAAGGCGGCTTTTACTCGTATAATTTCGTCTGATTCTGGCGCACTAATCGCTACATAATAAAGGACATCACGCAATAAGTTCTGCTGGATTTTAGCGTCCCCCAGCGACTGTACTTTTAACTGCTGGTCTAACCGTCGGCACAACTTTTTAGCGCCATTAAGTATGGCAATACCATCTTGACTCAATGCGTCAATAAACGCAGTTGCAGCCCACCACAACTGCTTATATTGACTCCTATGAACCACTTTTTGAACACTCTCAACCGCAACGCGCATTTCGCTAATCGCGCCGTTATCTTGATGCATTAACCACCGTAATAATGACTTTTGAAAGTTACTACGTTGCTCAGCAATATAAAGTGGCAACGCATGATCATCTAGATGATTATTCGGTAAGTCAGTGGGAATTGACGCACTTGTCTCAGGGAAGAATAAATACGTTGGTTCAATTGCATTATGCTGCAACGTAACTAAATGGCTAAGACTATCAAACAAACGTAGCGGCGTGTCTGGCATGCCGTTCATGAGATCTTGCAGGTATTGCATTAAGGTCTGCACGGCATGGATCAAGTCATGCATGATCTGCTGGCTATTATCGATATTGCCTTTAACTAATTGTGTCGTTAAAGCCTCTATTTCAGAGCAATAGCGCTTACAGCCTTCAAGGCCAACCATATCAAGCGCACCATTCACTTGGTACAAGTGGGTAATGGCAAATTGTAAATTCTCATGCTCGCTTGGGGTATTAGCAACCGTGCGATAACAATCAATCACTTCATTCAGTGATTGATCAATTTCCTCTTTAACCCACGATAATGGGCCGATATCAAACACTTCTGACATACATGCCTCTTAACGGTTGAACAATAGTTTGTTTGCTTATTATTTTTTTCATTACAATTTAAACCCTGCAACAGAATAACGTAGCTCTTTGGCTAATGCCGTTAGCTGTTCTACTGACGCTGCTGATGATTGCGTTGTGGTGGTTGTTTCGGTGGTGATATCTTGGATAAGCTGCATATTTTTTGATACAGTTGTCGCAGAATTTGTTTGCGCTTGAGTGGCTTCAGAAATATCGTGAATTAAAACGGCCAAGTGATTGGTCACCGTTTCAATTTCAGCCAATGCTTTACCTGCATTATCGGCCACGCGCGCCCCCTCAACGACACCTTCTGTACTTTTCTCCATGGCCGCCACAGCGCCATTGGTATCTGTTTGAATCGCCCTGACAATCGCGCTAATTTGCGTTGTGGCTTCAGATGAGCGCTCTGCCAACCGTTGCACTTCTTCAGCCACAACGGTAAAGCCTCGCCCAGCTTCACCAGCAGAAGCCGCTTGAATCGCAGCATTGAGTGACAAAATATTAGTTTGCTCTGTAATATCAGAAATCAATTCAACAATTTCACTGATCTCTTGTGAGCTTTCACCAAGGCGTTTCATGCGCTTAGATGTTTCTTGAATTTGCGTTCGAATATCATTCATACCCGCAATGGTATTTTGTACAGCAATGGTGCCCTGCCTTGCTGTCATTAATGATTTTTCAGCGACATTTGCCGCTGTTTCAGCATTGCTAGACACTTTTAAAATTGAGCCTGTCATGGTGGTAACCGTTTCAGTCGCTTGCGCAATTTCTTCTGATTGTGTTTTTGCCGCCGCCAGCTGTTGCGCTGAGGTACCCTCAGCAATGGTAGTCGCAGACGTTACTTGGTCTGTTGCACGGTTAATTTCAACCACTAAATCTCTTAAGCTATCAATCGTATAATTGATCGAATCGGCGATGGCGCCAGTAATACTGTCACGTACCTGGGCTTTTACGGTTAAATCACCATCGGCTAAATCACCCATCTCATAGAGTAGTAATTTAACGGCTTCTTGATTTTCGTGCGTTTCTTTTTCAAGTTGATTCGTTAGTTCAACATTACGTGCTGCACGCTTTGTGCCTGAATAGTACATAAACACAAGCAGCCACAAACCAAGCAGCAATAAGCCAAGTAGCACTTTTTTCACAAAGTTTTGTTTAGTTTCAATTAAGGCTTTATTTTCTTGTTTAACTGCCGCTAAAAATGCTTCACCAGCCACTTTGGTTGTTTCAAACTCATCGGTTAAGGTGAGTAATGGCTCTGTTGCTAATGCCGCCCCTTTTAACAATGCCGGTTTAAATGTTTTATTTGCCACAAAGAAAAAGTTCTCTCCGGTCACAATCGACTCTTCGAGTTTTTCTTCTAATGCAGGATTACTAATATTTGCGCGCCAATAAGCCGACCGCGCTTTAAACGCCTGATGACTTTGCATAGCACTGGCTAGCGCCTCATCGCGTTTACCATATTTCATGCTTGCGCCCGCCACAAACGCTTGGTTATAAGCCGCGAAGGCATCAACTGGATAAAGTGTCGGTGTCGAAACATCTGCCGTTAAGTCATCAAACGCATTTAACGTTTTAAAAATTGGACCATCTAAGCGCACTTGATTAATCACCCAAAAGCTAATAACGGCAAAAAGCAAAAAGATGACCATTTGAATATAAAGCTGTCGATTACTCGCTTTCAGCGCATCACCGGGTTTGATGATGCTAGCAGTTGGGCGCAGGCGTGATTTAAATGAATCAAACGCATGGGAGATATTCGTTAGAATATTTGAAAAACTACCGGCCATAGAGAGACCTCACTTGTAAGCCAAATGCTTGATTATTTGCATTCATTTGCACACCAACATTTACACGCATTGTCATATCAAAATGAATCATATTAACTTTGATGCGTTAAAACCGGTTTAACAAACTGCTCATCACGCACCAACGCATCTACATTTAACACCAACCATGTTTTATTCTGCTTATCTAGATAACTTTCTTGCGCAAAAAAACCACTACTATTCACAGTGCTCGGCACTTCACCAACCCGTTTTTGCATCGCATCGACATTACGCAGGCCAATCACAGAATCAACCAAAATGGCGGCTTGTGTGGTTTGTACTGAGTTGAGTAAGACAATACGATTACTTACTTTATGGGTCGTTGGCGATAATCCTAAGAATTGGGAAAGATCGGTCACGCCATACAAGTTACCGCGCACATTAGTCATACCCAAAAAGCAATGCTTGGTTAACGGCACGGGTTGAATCTGCGGGATGGGCAACACTTCAATGGCATCAATTAAGTTAATCAATAAATGCGTATCCCCCATCATAAAACCCAACCATGAGGTTGGCGCATTGAGCTTAGGCGAAGCAGCACTCACATCAGCAGTATTGGATGCTTGAATTTCAGTTTGTTCAGAGCTTTTAATCACTATTTTTCATACTTAGCATTTGAAGGTATTCAAAACAGTTTACCTTACCTCTTAATGCTTTAGCTTAAATAATTTGTTTAATAGACTGAATTATAAACCATTTATTTGATTTTTTTATGCAAGACTTTTAATTAATTTAAGCAAGTCTGCGCGTACAACCGGCTTTGCTAGGCAAGCTTTAGCGCCCATTTTAAGCGCCCAAATTGAATCAGTCTCTTTTGACTTCCCCGTGCACAAAACAACAGGGATATGGGATGTTTGAGGAACTTTGGTTAACAATCGCGACACTAGAAAGCCAGTTAAGCCCGGCATCACAACATCGCAAAGCACCATATCGGGTGGAAATTTAGCCACTTCAGCCAAACATTCTTCACCCGATGCAACTGAAGATACTTCGAAACCAGCATCCTCCAACAGCTCTGTTAAGAAATAACGGTCTGTTGATGAATCATCTACTACTAATATATGCTCGATTGCCATACTTATTGCGTCGCTTGAGCAACCTGATTCCTTTTATCTAAAATATTCTTAACCGCATATTCATATACAGCATCTAACAGCGCCTCTTTCGTAAAAGGCTTTGTTAAGTATTGATCTGAACCAACCATACGCCCGCGCGCACGATCAAACAAACCATCCTTACTTGACAACATAATGACTGGGATTGATTTATAACGCGAATTACGCTTAATTAATGCGCACGTTTGATAGCCATCAAGCTTAGGCATCATGATATCAACAAAAATGATGTCTGGGCGTTCATTGGTAATTTTAGCTAGCGCATCAAAACCATCTTCTGCCAAAATCACTTCACACTCAGCGCCTTTTAAAAATATCTCAGCCGTTCGACGGATAGTATTACTATCATCGATCACCATCACTTTAATCGTACGTAGCTTTTCTAAGCTGATTGCTTCTTGAACTGGGTGTAAATCACTCACGAGAAAATTCCTCTTGATAGTTTGAATAATGCTTAATCACTCAAATGGAACACATTTAAATATTAAACCAATTTGATACTTCAAGTTTATTTCGGCAGAAAATCCAAAAACCTTAGGGTATTACCCATACTTCAATAGTCTATTTTAAAAGCAAGCGCCATTTATCAACAGCCACATTATTATTGATTACGCACCCATCCCAGCTTCATCATAAAGATCGCGACTTAGCTTATTTGACATGTTAACATCACACTTTAAAATTAATATGTATTCGCGCAATTGATTTAATGCGCGGACACTTGTCAGAATTTTTTACCCACCTAGACTCGAAGGAAAAATCATGTCAAATTCAGTAACACTTAAAGGTAACCCTGTTGAACTAGTAGGCGAACTACCAACTGTAGGTAGCAAAGCTACTGACTTCACACTTGTCGACGCTGCCCTACAAAATGTTTCATTAGAAAACTTTGCAGGAAAGCGTAAAGTATTTAACATTTTCCCAAGTGTTGACACGCCAACTTGCGCATCATCTGTGCGCGCATTTAATGAAAAAGCTAGTAGCTTAGATAACACAGTGGTATTGAATGTTTCAGTCGACTTACCATTTGCGCAAAAACGCTTTTGTGCAGCTGAGGGCTTAGAAGACGTACAAAACTTATCAACACTACGTGATCAAGACTTCTTAAAAAACTACGGCCTATTAATTGCTACAAGCAAGCTATCTGGTTTAGCAGCGCGTGCAGTGATCGTGGTTGATGAAAATGACGTTGTTAAATATGTGCAACTAGTGGGTGAAATTGCAGATGAGCCTGATTACGCAGCAGCAATAGCAGCACTATAAGGTTAGTTAAGCTTAACCATTAAAAGTTAAGCCAAACCAAACAAAGCACGCCTTGCAATTACACTTGCAGCGCGTGCTTTATTGTTTGCAGCACAAGCTCATCTAAGTTTGGCGCTAAACAATCCAAGACCTCAACATCATCCATCCCGCGCAACCAAGTCAACTGGCGCTTAGCCAATTGCCTAGTGGCAAAAATACCACGGTCACGCAATTCATCGAGATCATAATCACCATTTAGGTGCTCAAGCGCCTGGCGATAACCAACACAGCGCATTGCGGTTGATTCAGCACTGAGGCTAGGATATTGCTTTAAAATCACTTTCACTTCACTTAAAAATCCTGCTTCTAACATTTGTGCGAAGCGCGCTTCAATCCGCGCATGTAATTGTTTTCGCTCACTTGGCACCAGTGCAATTTTCAAGAGCGTATACGGCAATACCGTTTGTTTTTGCTTGGCGTAAAGCTGCGTCATGGTTTCAC
This sequence comes from Methylophilaceae bacterium, assembly GCA_034111445.1. Classification (GTDB taxonomy): domain Bacteria; phylum Pseudomonadota; class Gammaproteobacteria; order Burkholderiales; family Methylophilaceae; genus Methylotenera. The sequence goes on from JAWUXH010000042.1 coordinate 21,440, forward strand.
CGGTAATACGATAAACCTCGAGCGCGCGCTGAATGCGCTGCATATCATTCGGTGCTAACCTTGCTGCCGTATCAGGGTCAACCTGAATCAACTTGCCATGCATCGCTGGCCAACCAACTTCATCAGCCTCTTCATCTATTGCAGCACGTACCGCTTGGTCAGCCTCCGGCAAACCACTCATTCCCTCTTGCAGCGCTTTAAAGTAAAGCATCGTACCGCCAACCAATAAAGGAATTTTCCCGCGCGCTGTAATATCCTGCATCAACTTCAACGCATCAGCCCTAAAGTTAGCCGCCGAGTAAGCACTTGTCGGCTCAATCAAATCAATCAAATGATGCGGCGCTTGTGATAGCGTATCAGCATCTGGCTTTGCCGTACCAATATCCATCCCTTTAAAGACCAATGCAGAATCTACACTGATAATTTCAACTGGCAATTCAGCATACAAACGAATGGTTGCAGCCGTTTTACCGCTAGCGGTAGGGCCCATTAAAAATATGGCTGGTGGTAAGGGTTGCATAAGGTTTTTCTTAATTGTTAATATAAGCGCTATTCACACTGATATTTATCGTGAGTCTATGGTGATATTGGATTACAATTTAACATTACAAAATAAGCCAAGCACTAATAACGCGAGTGCTGCATCAAATAATGACATATAAGGTTATCAACCAATGAATATGTCATTATAATGCCGATTACCCAACTTAATTACAATTAAGGCCGCATTATGAATTTAGAAAAAGTTATATTTGGTTTTTTCATCGTCCTAGCGATGACACTCAACTTCGGTTTCTTCTTAGGTGAAATTGACAACTCGAGTCATCATCACGTTTACGAACTCTATGCAGCTATTATTGTGAGTCTAATCGCGACGATTTTAAAGTTTGGTGATAGAACACATGTTGGCGCTATTTTACTTTCAACGAGCTTAGCGGCTGATTTACAACTCATTGCAGCCGCCATTATTTGGGCAACGTTTGATGGCAATATGGAGTCACAAAGTTTAATGGTTTACATTGTGTCACTCTCAGGTGGCGCATTAATGGCCAACTTTGTTTCAGTGATCCTGCTTATTTCAGACACGATCAGCCAGCGCCGCTAGCATAATGAGAACCACTGACTTGCCGCACCTTACAATGCGGCCCCTGACTTAAGGTTTTCGTTAAAAATTATGGACACCATCCTATTCCTAATCTTACGTAAGATGCGCCGACCGCTCATCTTAATCATCGTTTGTTTTTCAATTGCGGTGATTGGCTTCACACTGGTGCCCGGCATTGATGACCAAGGTAACACTTGGTATATGTCCATCTTTGAAGCGTTTTATGTCATTAGCTACACAGCAACAACCATCGGCTTTGGTGAAGTACCTTATTCTTTCAGCCAACCACAACGCTTATGGATGACATTCTCAATTTACCTCACGGTCATCCCATGGTTTTATGCCATTGGTCGAATTGTCACGCTTTTACAAGACCCCAGCTTACGCCAAGCCACTTACATTGATAGCTTCACTAAAAACGTTAGAGAAATTAGCTCACCCTTTTATATTTTATGTAGCTATGGTGAATCAGCCAGTTATCTAGCAAAAGCACTCGATAAAAAAGATGTTCGAGTTGTCATTATTGAATCTAATCAAGATCGCCTTTATGGCCTTGAAGTGGCCAATACTCGCAATGCGATCCCTGCCCTTTGTGGTGACGCAAAATTACCAGAGAACTTAATTCGCGCTGGTGTTCACCACCCACTATGTAGTGGCGTTGTCACACTCACCGATAGCGACCAAGTGAATTTAGCCGTATCAATTGCCGTGAAGTTAATGAATCCAAAACTGCAAGTGATTGCACGTGCTGAACGCGATGATATTGCGGCTAACATGGCCTCTTTTGGCACAGACCATATCATCAACCCATACGCCTTATTTGGCGATCAATTGGCCATGCGCGTCCATTCAATTGGCACATTTCTTCTGCAAGAGTGGTTAACATCAACCCCTGGTGACACACTCATGCCACCTGAAGCGCCACCAGTGGGCAAATGGGTTGTGTGTGGTTACGGGCGTTTTGGTAAATCAGTCATCAGCAACCTAAATAAAGAAGATATCCAAACCACGATTATCGAAGAAAACCCAAGTGAAACCGGTTGTGCAACGTGCGTGCAAGGGAGTGGAACTGAAGCGCAAACACTGCTTGATGCTGATGTTGAAAATGCGGCGGGCATTATTGCTGGTACAGATAACGATATTAACAACCTGTCTATCATCATGACAGCGCATGAATTAAACCCGGACTTATTTACGGTTATTCGCCGCAACAAGCGACACAACTCAGCACTATTTGATAAGCTAGGTGCAAATATCACCATGCAACCAACGGATATTATTGCGCATGAATGTTTAGCGCATATGATTTCACCATTACTCGCACAATTTTTAGCCCTAGCCCGCGACCATAATAACGAATGGTCTAACAGCATGATCAGTCGACTAGTTGCTGTGGTGGGCGAAAACGTACCTGAAACTTGGAGCGTGACCATTGGTCAAGAAGAAACACCAGCGATCATGCGCTTACTGGGCGAAGGCAAAGACGTTACGTTAGAGTGCTTTACACATGACCCTCTCGATAGAAAACGAAACCTTAATATCGTGCCTTTGATGATCGCTCAAAAACATGGCAATATTTTAAACCCAGCATTAGCAACCAACTTACAACCAGGTGACACTGTCTTAGTTTGCGGCCATGCTGATGCCAAAAATGCCCTACCTCACACATTGAACAACATTAAATCATTAATGTATGTGATGACAGGTGTTGAAGTACCCAATAGCTTTATTTGGACTTGGTTCAGCAAGAAGTTTGGCAACCAAAAACACCTAACCTAACCACCCCTAAAACAACATTCAGTTAAACTTACTTTCCGCGCATAAACATTTTATCTAAATCAGGCATCGTCACTTGAAACCAAGTTGGGCGACCATGATTACACTGTCCACTACGTTCAGTGGCCTCCATATCACGTAATAAACCATTCATTTCTGGTACTGTCAAAATGCGGTTTGCTCGTACAGCCGCATGGCAAGCCATCGTACCAAGCATTTCATTGCGTCGCTCAGTCAGTGCACGGGTTGCACCATACTCACCTAAATCCTTCAGCACATCACGTGCTAACGATACAACATCAGCACCCTGCAACATACTAGGCACTGCGCGGACAGCCAGTGTGGTTGGCGAAATAACAGCCAATTCAAAACCCAATTGCATCAGCGCATTATCATCAGTGGCCAACAGCTCTTGCACGGTTGCAACCTCTATTCGATCAGCATGAAAGCTTTCCGGCAATAACAATGGCTGCATTGATACATTTTTACTATCCAGCGAATCTTTTAACTGCTCGTACATAATGCGCTCATGCGCGGCATGCATATCAACGACTACCAAGCCTTGTTCATTTTGGGCCAGAATATACACGCCATGAATTTGCGCAACAGCAAAACCTAATGGAAACGATTCTCCAGCATCACTCTGATCTCCTTGTGACTCATTCTGTTCAGCGCCATAATTAACAGCCTCTTGTGCTACAAATTGGCCACTGCCACTTTGCAACAGTTCGGCAGCGGCATTATCTGCAGCAGCACGCTGACTACCTTGATCACCAAACATTTTTTCATAAAAATTATGACCACTGCCTTGCGGCGATAAAGGCATGGCCGCTTGAAATTTCGGATACGCGGAAGCAGTAAATTGGCTAGCATTTTATTCTGCACCATGACTAGGTGTCGCGCCACCAAAAGGGTTGTTACTGGCTTGGCTAGCAGTGACCGCATTTGAAACACCGGTTGGCGTTGCTAATGCTTTATGTAGGGCATGAAAAATAAAACGATGAATCGATTGCCCATCTCTAAAACGCACTTCGGTTTTACTTGGATGTACATTCACATCAACCAATGTAGGGTCACACTCCAAAAACAGCACAAATGCAGGATGGCGATCATGGTGCAACACATCTTGATACGCTTGGCGAATTGCATGTGCTAACAACTTATCACGCACAAACCGCCCATTCACATAGGTATATTGCGTATCGCGACTACGACGATTAAAGGTTGGCTTGGCGGCCACACCCCAAAAGCGTAAACCAGCGGCACTTTCATCAAATGAAACTGACTCTTCTGCAAAGTCACTACCCAATACAGCAGCAACTCTTTTCTCTGGCGTCGCGATTGGCAAACGGGTCGTCACACGGCCATTATGTTGCAAGCTAAAAGCCACATCTAGCCGCGATAATACAATACGTTTAAAAGCCGCATCACAATGGCCAAATTCAGTATTTTCTAACTTTAGAAATTTACGGCGCGCAGGCGTATTGAAGTATAAATCATCCACTTCAATGACCGTTCCAGCATCCAAAGCCGCTGGCTCAATGGCAGAGACTTCACTCCCATTAGAGGCGATTTTCCACGCATGCGGATTATCAGCTACCCGACTAATCACTTGCGTACGTGAGATAGAGGCAATACTCGCTAGCGCCTCACCACGAAAGCCAAGACTACCAACAGACTCCAAATCCTCAAGCGTGGTGATTTTACTGGTGGCATGGCGCGTCAACGCTAGCGCTAAATCCTCCTTATCAATCCCCTGCCCATTATCTGCCACGCGCATTTGCTTAATGCCGCCTTGCAACAAGGCCACTTGGATATCGGTGCTGCCAGCATCAAGGCTGTTTTCTAACATTTCTTTGAGCGCAGATGCTGGGCGCTCTACCACCTCGCCTGCGGCAATTTGGCTAATTAACTGGTCGGGTAATAATTGAATACGCATAGGATTGACTGTGTAATTTCATTCGGCTGATTAATTTATAGTTGGTATTTTACCTGTTTTAAGCTAAATTCTTGTCCTCATGTCAGACAATTCTCAAATTCAATCGCCTTACATTAATCGCTTCACGGCTGCCCGTGCGATTAAACGTCACCACCACTTTTTTTTAGGCCCGACTAATTCTGGCAAAACCTACCAAGCCCTCATTGCATTAGCGCAAGCTGAGTCTGGTGTTTATTTAGCGCCGCTACGCTTATTAGCCATGGAAATTCGTGACCGTCTCGTAGAAGCTGGTGTACCTTGCAACCTCATTACAGGTGAAGAGCGCACCATGATGGCTGGCGCTAAACATACCGCATCAACCATCGAAATGATGCACCAGCACAACCCGGTTGAGGTGGCCATTATTGACGAAATTCAAATGCTGCAAGACCCGGACCGGGGTAGCGCTTGGACAGCCGCACTGGTTGGTGTACCAGCCAAACAAGTGTTTATTTGCGGCTCAACAGCCGTTACCAAACCGTGCATTGATGTGATTGAAGCGATGGGCGAAACCTATGCGCTCACCATGCTTGAGCGTAAAACCCCTTTAGTGCTTGAAGAAACAACCCTTTGCGGCAAGCGCTATGCGCGCAACAAACTGAAAGATCAATTAAAAAAAGGTGATGCCTTTATTGCATTTAGTCGAAAAGACATACTCACCTACGCCGCACGTTTTAGAAATTGGGGCTATAAAGTTGCCTGTATTTATGGCGCACTGTCACCTGAAGTTAGGCGCGCGGAATCTGCTCGCTTTTCCAATGGTGATGCAGATATATTAGTTGCAACAGATGCGATTGGTATGGGATTAAACTTACCCATTAGGCGTGTTGTCTTTTGCAATATTCATAAGTTTGACGGCGTTGCACCCCGCCCAATTAACGCCACTGAAGTACGTCAAATTGCCGGTCGTGCTGGGCGGTATGGCATTTATGAAACTGGCTATGTCAACGTCTTAGAAGATGACGAAACAATTCACATAGCGCACATGCTCTACGCTGATGACACCGCAGACCTAACTAAACTACCGATTGAATTAGCCTTTACGCACATTTCAGCACTAGCAGATCGACAACACACCAACCGTTTAGCTGAGATACTAACGATACTGGAAACAAAGATAGAGGGTGAAGACGCGCACTTCGAGGCATGCAGTCTCACAAGCCAAATACAACAAGCTGCATTAATTGATGTGCATGCGCCTAATATGGCTCTGAAAGATAAATACATTTTCGCCTGCGCACCCATTTCACTTAGTCTTAATGTGGAAAAAGATTACTTTCTACTGTGCTTAAAAAGCGTTTACGACTCAACGGCTAGAACCCTACCTGAAGCGCCATACTGGCTAAGCTCAACCAATGCGCAGTATTTAGATACAGCAGAACAGTTAAGCCAAAACATCAGCTTATATGCATGGTTAAGCTTTAAATTTCCGCAGGTTTTTATCGAAGCCGACCAAGTGATCCACTTCAGAAAACAGGTCAATGGATATATATCACAAGCATTAAGGTTGCACCGTGGGTTTGGTGATACTGCAAGAGAGATTGAGTTGGTTAAATCGCGTTATTAAAAGCATAGATTCAAAGGCTGGATTTTTGTGATTAACCCATATCAATTAAGGCTATTTTTTTGCGTAAGCATCCGGAGCCGGAATATGCGCTAAGGCAGGATTACCAGCAAAATACTTTTTAATCCCCACTAAAATTGATTTAGCCAGCTTGTGCTGGTAACGTGTACTTTTTAGTTTTTCTTCTTCAGCCTTATTACTAATAAAAGCTGTTTCAATCAATATTGAAGGGGTATCAGGCGACCTTAACACAACAAAATTAGCTTGCTCAACCTGTTTTTTATGCAGTTTATTGATCTTGCCAATTTGGCCCAATACCGCTTTAGCTACAATCAAACTATCGTTAATCATCGCTGTTTGCGATAAGTCTAATAAAATATCAGCTAACACTGGGTCTTTATCTAACAAACTAACGCCACCGATCAAATCAGACTCATTTTCCTTTTGCGCCAAGAATTTTGCCGAAGCACTGGTTGCCCCTTTTTGAGATAAAACATAAACAGAAGAGCCACTAGCAGACTCTTTAGTAAACGCATCCGCATGGATTGAAACAAATAAGTCAGCTTGCATTTTACGCGACTTCAAAACACGACCCCGCAAAGGGATAAAGTAATCGCCATTACGCACCAACTCACCGCGCATATTAGGCTCTTTATCAATCTCAGCTTTTAAGCGCTTTGCGATACTTAACGTAACATCTTTTTCACGGCTACCCGTGGCACCACTTGCTCCAGGGTCTTCACCACCATGACCAGCATCAATGGCAATCACGATTTTGCGCTTAATTCTGCCTGAAGATGAAGGGTTTTTTCTATTTGGCTTATGTGTCTTAGATTTCGCAACGACTGTAGGCTTAGTGGCTTTAGCGACTGCTGGTTTTACTTTAGGTGCGACAGGCTTAATTTGACGCTCATCAAGCATGGTCATCAATGAATCTTTTATCGGGTAAAGATCCAACACCAAGCGGTGTTTATAATTACCTGCTGGTAATAAGCTAAATACTTTTGGCTTGGCTTGTGTTTTTAAATCAACGACTAATCTAACCACATTAGATTTAAAGTTGCCCAAACGAATATTATTAATGAATGGATCATTAGGCAAAACTTTACCCAGTACTGCTTTTAGGTTTTGGTCTATCTCTACGTTTTCAAGGTCCAACACAATACGATCAGGGTTCCCAATTTCCAACATCGTATAGGAAAATTCTTGATCTGATTCTAAGGTAATGCGTGTGTAGTCCTCAGCCGGCCAAACTCGGGTAGCAACTATTTTTTGTGTTGCATGCACTGGTAACGCTATTACTAGCATCAAAAATAGTAAAACACGCAGGACTAACTGCACGACATGATCACTAGTCAAAGTTTTATTTATATAGCTGAACTGCATGTTATTGATAATGTGATTCCATATTATGACAAATAGTGCGCCCTATTGGGCTCAATGCTTTTAACGTGACATTTCTACCGACTAATTCTGATGTTGAATCCACTGGGATTGATAAATGAATTTCAAAATCAGCTTGCCCTAAACAGTTAATCGCTTTTTCTGGCCACTCGATTAAGCAAATACTTTGTGCATTAAAAGCATCCCTAAAACCGGCCTCTTCCCATTCCTCTTCATCATTAAATCGATATAAATCAAAATGGTTAATGCATAATTTTAAACCATTTTCTATGTTTTTGTTATTGTCTAATTCATAAGTTTGCAATAAAGTATAAGTGGGGCTTTTAACCTTGCCCTCAAACCCTAACCCTCTAAGCAGCCCACGTACCATCGTTGTTTTGCCTGCGCCCAAGTTACCTTGCATAAAAACAGTGATATTTGGCTCAATCACCGCAGCCAATGCGGCACCAAATGCAAGCGTAGCTGCTTCATCGGCTAAATCAAGTGTAAAATCATCACTCATGCAATCTCCTAACTGTTCATCTACTGTTGCCGTTGACGCTGCTTTGTTAAAAAAGCTTAGCCAAGACATTAAAAAATGGGGGCAAGACCTCGGCTTCAGCGATATTGGCATTACCGATACTGACTTAAAAACCGCTTAACCACTTCACCAAGATTGGTTAGCCAAAGGCTACCATGGCGAAATGGATTATATGGCAAAACACGGCACTAAGCGAACGCGCCCTGCTGAATTAATCCCGAATACCGTACGCGTGATTACCGCGCGGCTGGATTATCTGCCGCCCAAGACCAAAGATAGCTGGGATGTGATTAATGATAGTAACCAAGCTTTTGTGTCACGTTATGCCATGGGCCGAGATTATCACAAAGTGATGCGTAATCGCTTAAAAAAACTCTCAGAAAAAATTAACACTGAGCTTGAAGCCAATGGATTAAGTGGCACGGGCATCAATCAATTTGAATCACGCGTTTTCACCGATAGTGCGCCGGTGCTAGAAGTGGCGCTTGCTGAAAAATCAGGCCAAGGTTGGCGTGGCAAGCATACCTTACTCATCAATAAAGACCGTGGCTCGTGGTTTTTCTTAGGAGAGATTTACACAAACCTCCCCTTAACAATAGACCCACCCGCCACTAATCATTGTGGTAGTTGCAGTGCTTGCATTGACGTTTGTCCAACAAAGGCCATTGTTGCGCCTTATGAAGTCGACGCCAGAAAATGTATTTCATATCTCACCATTGAGCTTAAAACGGCCATCCCAATTGAACATAGAAAAGCCATTGGTAACCGCGTTTATGGTTGTGATGACTGCCAACTGGTTTGCCCTTGGAATAAGTTTGCACAGATCACTGAAGAGCCAGACTTTCATGTGCGCAATGGTTTAGATAATATCACCCTCATTGAATGCTTTAACTGGACAGAAACAGAGTTTAAAGAAAAAATGGCTGGTAGCGCAATTTACCGCATTGGTTACGAACAATGGTTACGCAATATTGCCGTAGGCTTAGGTAATGCGCCAACGTCTGATGCAGTCATCAATACATTACAAAGCCGTACAGATGATGATAGTGAGCTGGTGAGAGAGCATGTTGCTTGGGCGTTAGCCGAACACGCCCCAAAAAAGCTAGGGTCGTAGGGCCTCACATTTTTCAATTTGATGAAATGGTTACTTTGGGGGGAGAAGCGGACATTCGAACTAGCGCAGTGGCATCCATATATAACTAGATACGTCTACGCTTTACAAGACCTAACATTGAGATGGTTGCATGGCTTTACAAGCCTGATAAGCTAAAAACAATCATAAAGCAGCGACTATTTTTCTAAAACAATTAAGCTCAGCGCCATGCTGCAGCATCCAAATTAAAGATTGCCTAGCGATCTCCGTAATTGTTTGTAGATCAAATTAAAAGTATGACAGCCCCCCTAATACTTACCTAACTACTGTATGAACGATCATACTTAAAGAGATAATAAAGATGCTATCACTCACAAAAATAACGATAACATTGTTGCGTTTTATCAAGCCCGTTGCGCAAGGGCTACTGTATATAGTTGGCCTCATAGGCATACTTTTTTCATTACCAGCCAGCGCTGCAGATGGGCCAAACACTGGCCCCGGCATTGGTAACACTGCGCACCCAAACACAGGCGTTATCTCACAAATTGATTCTTTGCATGGCCATGGGCAAGTTGCCATGCTCAATGGTTACCTAGTCGTCATTACTGCAGAAGATGGTAATGTAGCCAGAAACAGTGCGCTTGAATTATGGGATATTTCAAACCCCTACGCGCCTCAGCTTTTTAACAGAGTGCAAAATGCAGCCACCTCAAATTTACGTGAGCCACATGGCTTTGGTTTTTCTAGTGATGCACAAGCTGATTTATTAGTAGCCCAATCGCATGAAGGTTTTCATGTTTGGGATCTATCAGACCCTGCAAACCCTGTATTGCGTAGCAACTTTGAATTGCCTGGTATTAACCAATCGGATTACGGCGGTAACTGGTCAGTTTTTTGGCAAGCACCTTATGTCTATATAGCCGGCACTGGGGCAGGTTTGTTGATTGCAGAAGTCTCTGATCCAGACAACCCTACTTATATTAAGACTATATCCAATAGTCAAATGGCTGGCATTAGCCCAGGACAAGTTTATGCAGTGGGTAATTTACTCTTTGTCACACAACATACCTCTGGTCGCATGATCACGATGGATATAAGTGATCCAGTGAATCCTGTGCTGATTGATCAACTTGATGTAGGCAGCTCATATAGCCATTTCTTTTCGGGAGGCAAAATGTTTAGTAGCGGCATCAATGGCAGGCTAATGCTTTCTGATGTATCACCTACGGGTCAATTATCGTTCATTCGCGAGAGCCAAAGTGCTGGTGGCAGAGGTGGATATGGCATTTATCAAGATGATTGTTTTATTGGTGGTTTCTCTAATAAATATGTAAAAATTGATATCGAGTCAGGTCAAATTTTAGAGACTGCTAGTTCTGGCATCGACGGCCGCGATGAGGATTTTGCCAATCCCCTAGGTAATTTAGTGATGATTGGTAATGACCATAATGTTAGTAGTGCAATTGCCGTACACCAACAAGCAACCGATACCAAAGGGCCTGATGTTCACTGGGTGCACCCTGCTGACGGTGCGACTAACCAAGCATTGACCACCCGTATTGGTTTATCCATGTCTGATATGGTTGAAGTAGAAAGCCTTAACGCAAGTAGTTTTACCGTACGACCAGTTGGTGGCCCAGCTTTGGCTGGCACTTATTCGAGTTATATGGGCCTGATTAATTTTTCACCAGCAGAGCCCTTAGCCCCAAACACAACTTATGAAATCATCGCTGACAACATAGAAGATTGGGTAGGCAATCAAGGTGCGAGGTTTGTCGCTAGCTTTAAAACAGGCGATGGTAGCAATAACCAACCTTTACAGAACATCTCTGGCTTAGTACCAGCTAATTTCACAGTCAGTGCTTTTGAACAAGGTGCTGAGGTATACACAGGCCGTAACTACACCCTCACCAATATGCCAGCTATTTTGGAAGGTGGTAGGTTGATTAAGACAGCCAACGATGACAAAAACAATAATACAGAAAACTATATTAGTTTTACTGTGCAAGCAGACAGTGAAGTGTTTGTTTTATATGATGTGCGCGCAACAGCGCTACCAAATTGGATGGCAGATTTTAATGACACAGGTGAAGTCGTCACCACAACAGATGAAAGTCATCATGTTTATCGCGCAACATTTCCTGCGGGCTCAAAC
>JAWUXH010000043.1:0-27396 GCA_034111445.1 Methylophilaceae bacterium
TGGTATTGGCACTTAGGCGCTGACATCTCACCGATTGATATGGCGCAACTCAGTCAATCGCTTGATTTGCCGATTATGCAAGGAACAGTGGCAGGTATCATTCCGAAAGTGACTTATAGCACCGGTATTTTGACAACCAATGGTGAGATGCAATTTAGTTTGTTTGATGGTGATATTACGGTTGATCACTTGGTACTATTTAAGCCACTGAGTATTGCCCCTAAACTCAATGCAGATATGCATTTGCGGAACTTGGATTTAGGTAAGCTGACGGATACTTTTAGTTTCGGAACAATTAAAGGGAAATTAGATGGTGAAGTGTCTGGCTTAGTGATGGAGAATTGGAGACCGGTTGCATTTGATGCTAATGTGAAAAGTAGCCCCGGAAAATATCGTAAGAAAATATCACAACGTGCGGTTGAGAATATTTCCGCATTGGGTGGGGCGGGTGCCGCCAATGCAGTACAGCGCAGTATACTCAGATTTTTTGATGAATTTAACTATGCCAACATTGGATTAAGCTGTAAATTAAACAATAATATTTGTGAAATGAATGGCTTAACGTCAACCCAAGGGGGGTACACAATCGTTGAAGGTAGTGGGATCCCTGCGATTACGGTTAAAGGATTCAACCAAACAGTGGCGTGGAATGAATTGCTGAGTAGAATTAAACGCATTACCGATGGCAACACAGAAGCGGTCGTCAAATAATGATTGCGTAGCAACAGATCAAGAACAAATAAAGGATAAAACATGAAACATTGGATGACAGGCATCGCATTATTGGCAGTGCTCGCATTGCCAGCTTGTGTCACGATTAATATTTATTTCCCTGCGGCGGCAGCTGAAAAAGCAGCAGATAAAATTATTGATGAAGTATGGGAAATCAAACAAGGTGAAGCTGCTGCTGGCGCTGAAAAGCCGGTTGATACTGCGGCTGAAAAGTCAGAGTAGACATTACTTAATCTTAAATTAAGTAAGAAAAATACAAGGAACACACAAATGAATAAATTATTAAGTAGTTTTATATTGTTAATTAGTTTGTTGGTAGCCAATTTTGCGACTGCCGCAGCTGATTTGGAAATCAACACGCCTGCGATTAAAGCGCTAAAATCAAGCATGCATGCTCGGCATGGCAAACTAGCCCCATTTTACAATAGCGGTGCAGTGGGCTTAACGCAAGATGGTAAAGTGGCCATTAAAGATGCTAAGGCGGTTTCACTGAAAGACCGTGGCGGTTTAAATGTATTGGTCTCTGCTGAAAATGCTGACCGTACTAACTTATATAAAGCCATTGCGAATGCGAATGGTCACCCTGAGTGGCAAGGTGAAATTCAAAGCACATTTGCATCACGTTGGATTGATAAAGCCAAAGCTGGTTGGTTTTATAAAGGTACTAGCGGTTGGGTTAAGAAGTAAATTAAAACTGAACCAGCATAATGCTGGTTCAGTTGTTTTGGCACTTGGTGAACGACTAAGCGTTACACTTTATCAAGTGCTTGGCTAACATCAGCAATAATGTCGTCGATATTTTCAATACCGACTGAAATACGCACTAAGTCGCGACTCACGCCTGCTTTTGCTAGCTCTTCATCATTTAACTGCCTGTGAGTGGTTGAGGCCGGATGGCAAGCCAGTGATTTAGCATCACCAATATTCACTAAGCGTAGAATCATCTCTAGCGCATCAATAAACTTAGTGCCAGATTCAATGCCACCTTTAATCCCAAAGCTTAAAATGCCAGAGGCTTTACCGCTGGTGATTTTTTGGCAATTTTCATTGTATGGGCTGTTGCTCAATGCCGCGTAATTTACCCAGGCGACTTTTTTATGGTTTTGTAAGTAAGCGGCCAATTTCTCAGCATTCTCACAATGCCTTTCCATACGAAGGCCTAATGTTTCTAAGCCTTGTAAAATCATAAACGCATTCATCGGCGAAATAGCCGCGCCCATGTTTCTAAGTGGCGCCACACGGCAACGACCAATATAAGCCGCTGGGCCAAGTGCCTCGGTATATACCACGCCGTGGTATGAAGGGTCAGGCTCATTAAGCATAGGGAAGCGTTCTTTATTCCCAGCCCAATCAAACTTGCCAGAATCCACAATCATGCCGCCAATGGTCGTACCGTGGCCGCCAATATATTTAGTAAGTGAATGCACAATAATATCGGCACCCAGTTCAATGGGCTTACATAAAAATGGCGTGGCAACGGTATTGTCTACAATCAATGGTACGCCATGTTTTTTACCAATGGCCGCTAAGCGCTCAATATCCACCACATTACCCGCTGGGTTACCAATGGACTCACAGAAAATGGCTTTGGTGTTGGCATCAATCGCGTTCTCAAACCCTGCGTAATCGTCATGTGTGAACATGCGCACTTCAATACCTTGCCTTGGTAGGGCATGGGCAAATAAATTATATGTGCCACCATACAGCTGGCTAGTACTCAATATGTTGTCACCCGTTTGGCAAATGCACTGCAGTGCATAAGTAATGGCTGCCATGCCTGAAGCTAAGGCTAATCCTGCAATGCCGCCCTCCATGGCAGCCACGCGCTGCTCAAGTACGTCAGTTGTCGGGTTCATAATGCGGGTGTAAATGTTCCCCGGTACTTTTAAGTCAAATAAATCAGCGCCATGCTGAGTGTCATCAAACGTATAAGAAGTGGTTTGGTAGATAGGGACTGCGGCTGCCTTGGTGGTGGACTCAGACGTGTAGCCGTGATGTAACGCGAGTGACTCAAGCTTCATTATTTACCCCTCAAAATATGATACTGATTAAAGTCAACTGAACATGACTGTTTGTTGATGGTGCCAAATGGTAAGCATATAGGAATAGTGTGCTTTGTGAAATAGCCTAATAAACAACGTTTTTTTTGCCAATCAATGGTTGAAAAATAGGCATAGAGTCATGGCTAACTGATTAGAAAAATGATGGGAGTTAGTATGCAAAGCAATGTGTTAGCGTTTCCAACGCTAGGTGAGGCCATTACCTTAGAGGATCAAGGGGTTTATTTTACGATGAACGCAACCACAGGGATGGTGCATAGTATTTTTCGCCTTGATTTTGAGTCAGAATGGTATCTGCATCAGTTGAAAAATATTGATCAAAATGATGACTTTTCATGGGTGCTGATGGCCGAACATGCAAATGATCATTTGGAAAGTATGAAGCCAAAAGCTGTCCAGCACCATTTTAGTCAACCACAATTTTCAGAGCCAAAAGGTGCATGGCAAGTCATTAGAAATAGCCTTTATGGGTTTGGTAAGTTCACCCCTGAAGACCCTGAAGATGACATTCACTTTGCGTTAATTCCATTTGTGGAAGATACCATGCGTATGCCAATGTTAGTGGTTAAAGCCGATGAGCAAACGCTGCATCAGGCAGAGCAAGTAATTGGCAGTACGTTAGCAATGGCTTAGTGCCTACTTTATTTGATTAATAAGCTTGACCATTTGCGGTGGTGGATTCAAGAAGGAAAGTCCAACCTTAAAGCCACTTTTGTCTCTCGAAAAAATACTATTAACAACGGTTGCTTTCACATCAAATATTTGATTATTTTCATGTGACTGAGGGATCCTTAGGCGAATCCAACAAGTTGAATTCATGATTGGGTGAACTGGACAAATAATACCAACACCCGAGGCCGAAATGTTGATGGTTTCAATCATCATTTGGGGTTGGCCATCGAGAATAATAAGCCCCGTTTTACAAAAAACTTTTCGGTAATGCGCACGCTTTTTTTTTGCATCTGCTGCTGAAGAATCTGCTTTCATATTTTTTCAACTTCCATTTTCTAAGGTGTTGTTAGCTATTTATGCGGATCTGGGCATAAATAGAGTTTATTTATTAGTAGCTTAAATAGATAAGCTATCTCTTTACTTATACGGCCTACAATTGAATTACTTTACAATTGACGGGTGACTATAGTTAACCCTATCATTCAATACTTAAGCTAGCGCGGGATAGTCTAAATCTTGCAAAAGCCAGCGCATTTAATGTATGCTTCTGGCATGATTCCTACCTTAGTTTTTGATATTGAAACCATTCCAGATGCGGATGGTATTCGCAAGCTGTACGATACCCCTAGCGAGATGAGTGATGAGGATGTGGTTAACATCGCCTTGCATCAAAACCGCCAAAAAAACGGTACAGACTTCCTACCTTTACATCTACATAAAATTTGCACGATCTCCTGCGCTATGCGTGAGCGAGATGCTTTTCGCATTTGGACATTAGGTACAGCCGACTCAACAGAGGCTGAAGTGATCCAACGTTTTTTTGAAGACATTGATTACTACACACCACAAATAGTCTCTTGGAATGGGCGTGGCTTTGACCTCCCTGTACTCAATTACCGTGGTTTGATCCATGGTGTTGATGCCAGTCGTTTTTGGGATATGGGTGAAGACGATAAAGACTTTAAATGGAGTAACTATATTAGCCGCTACCACCTGCGCCACATAGACTTAATGGATGTGATGGCCATGTATAACCCGCGTGCTAATGCCCCGTTAGACGACTTGGCGAAGTTATGTGGTTTCCCAGGTAAGTTAGGGATGGAAAGCAATGAAATTTGGGATGCCTATAGAACCGGTGGTATTGAAGAAATACGTGATGTGAGTGAAGTGAAAGTCGCCAATACACACTTAGTATTTTTACGCTTTCAATTAATGCGTGGGCAATTGACTGAGGCGGCTTATGCGCAAGACGTTGCGTTAGTGAGGGAAACCATTGAAGGGTATGAGGGTAAGCATTGGGAGGCTTACTTAGCAGCTTGGCAATAGACTCAACTCTTTTAGTTAATCTTAGATAGAAGCGCGAATCAAAGTGACCGCAGCATTCTTAGCCCGTTTCGCAGCGCCAGATTCTGGGCTTAATCGTTCAACCAAAGCTGCACCTTCAAACAAAATGGTTAACTGTTGGCCAAGTGACTCAGGATCTTTTGCACCAGCCGTTGCAGCAATTTTTGATAAGTAGCCTTGTAGTTCAACCGCTAATACCGCTGAATATTGGTTAATAGGGTGCTCAGGGTCAGGAAACTCTACTGAGGCAATATGGAAGGGCAGGCCATGAAATTCTGGCGTTGAAATCCATTGCTCCACCAACTCACACAACGTAATTAATATATCAATTGAGTTCGCTTTTTTTGAAACGAGCCTTGTGTTTAACCATTCATAAAATTTATCAGATTTACTTTTAAGGTAAGCCGTAATCAGTAAATTTTTACTTGGAAAGTACTTGTATAAAGTGGCTTTGGCAATACCTGCCTCCGCAATAATGGTATCCACACCAGAGGCTTGAATCCCTTTTGTTTCAAAGAGTGTCGTTGCCGTTGCCAGTATTTTTTCATTCATCTTCATTATTTTTTCCTTATCAAAGCAGTGCTAGGTAACGCATTGATAAAATATTGACGCATCGCTTTATCTTTCACAGGCGCATTAAGTCTTGCGGGTAAAGGCAGTTCACATAGCCCAATGCAAGCCTTAAACTTTCGACCTGTTTTACTTTAATCACCCCGTTGTTGATAAAGTTTAAATAAGCCACGCGTTGCACTTCAGGCAACATGGCTGCTTGCGGTAATTGGCAGCTGCCATTTTTCATTTTTCGATAAGTTAGCTCGATCATTTCAATGGTTAGCGGGTCTACGTGAGTAGCTGAGTCAACCGATATGAACGTAGTTGCCGGCGGTGTCGTCGTCTTTACTTGCGTATTTGACATTGCAAATAAGCTCATGAACACGAGTAAGGTGATCGCGATAGCGCTAAATTGAAAAACACTTTTTTCTTTTTTAGATTCAATCGTACTGACAATGAGTTGGTTAACACGCCCCCAAGCTTGGTCTGATTGTGTTTGGGCTTGAATTTGAATCGCGCCGATGGCCAAAAACAGTAATTGGTCTGGAAACACATCACCTAACTGCACTGAAGCTTGATGAATAGAGGTGTTAATGGTTTTTTTGATCGCGCTGATATCGTCAGCAGATAAATCATTGGCTTGTCCGGCCATTGCATGCTTGGTAATTCTTTGATTATTCCAAGCGCTTAACTGGCTAGTCAGCTGTAATAGCGGCGCATTTGTGGCACGAAAATGACTCAATACCCATTGAACTGACACACTCACTTGCTGCTGAATGAGTTGCATACCATTCATTTGATTCTGTAAAAAACTTTGCGGTTGTCGCATGTTAAAAACCTCAAAAAAATTGCTTGCTAACGGTGTAACTTTTCTTGTAGACTGAAATTAATTGAACAGACCTGTCTGCATATTAGCTGAACATGTTGCAAAGTGCAATGAAATGCAGTCGTATACTTTTGATAGAGGATAATGATGGATACCACAACCAATAAAGACAGCCAGTTAGCCGATTGGCGTAGTAAAGCATTAAAGCTGGAATCAGAAGTGCAAAAGGTCATTGTTGGCCAAGATAAAGCCATTAAATTAATGACGATTGCGATTTTCGCACGCGGTCACGTATTGCTAGAAGGCGGCGTAGGGGTTGGTAAAACCACCTTACTACAATCCATTACGCGTGGTATTGGTGGCGCTTACGAGCGGGTAGAGGGCACAGTGGATTTAATGCCAAACGACCTGATTTACCATACTTACCTTGGTAGTGATGGCCGCCCAAAAATTGATGAAGGTCCATTGTTAAGGGCTGGTGAAGATTTGTCTGTGTTCTTTTTTAATGAAATTAATCGCGCCCGCCCGCAAGTACATGCCTTAATGCTGCGTGTGATGGCTGAAGGCCATATTGGTGCGTTTAACAAAGAGTACCGTTTGCCACATATGTTGGTATTTGCAGATCGTAACCAAGTCGAAAAGAATGAAACCTTTGAAATTCCAGCGGCGGCACGTGACCGCTTTATGATGGAAATCCATATTGAAATTCCTGATGATAGAGCGATTCGTGAATCACTCATTTTCAATACCAAATACCAGCATGCTGAAAAGCTCACACAACAAGTCGAAAGTAATATCTTGCAGTATGATCAATTGAATGACTTCTCTGATACATTACAAGAACATATTCAGGCCAGCAAAGTGATGCGCGATTATGCGCTAGACCTTTGGGAGGCCACGCAAGATCCAACCAAATTTGGCGTAACGATGGATAGCGTTGATGTCAGCCGTTTAATCCTTGCGGGTGCTAGCCCACGTGGGATGGGTATGTTGTTAAAAGCCGCCCGTGTGAATGCTTGGATGAATGAGCGCGATAACCTTTACCCAGAAGATATTCACGCCGTTTTCCATGAAATTATTGCGCATCGCTTGGCCTTTAACGCCATGTACGAAAGCCGCAGAACAGCATTAGCCCGTGAATTAAGTAGCAATATTCTAAGCCAAGTGGCTGTGCCGGCTAAAGGCTAGTCCTGATGATTCCTGAGTACGTCAAAGCCTTTACTTATAGCATTCCGTGGAAGTCGAGCAGTGTGCATTTTGGTGACCACCGAGGCACACAGCGCGGCTTAGGTAATGATTACCGCGGCAATGTGTCGTTGGTAGATTACCCAGATGCGCGGCGCATGGATTTACGCGAAAGTATGCGTGACCCTTACGAGCAGATTCAGATTAAAACGTTTAATCAGAATAACACCACGCCCATTTATGCCTTGTGTGATGTATCAAGCTCAATGCAGTTTTCAGGCAAACAACGTAAATTGGATATTGCCAAAGAAATCGCTGCTTCGGTTGCCTATTCCGCTTATGAAATGGGTGATGTATTTAGCTTTATTGCGTACAACGACCATGTGATTGAAGACTTAACACTACCGCTTAGCCATCAATTGCATCATAGTTTGGAGGTGATTAGTCAGTTAGCGGATTATGAAACCAAACTGACAGATTCGCAGGGCGTGAAAGATGTACCATTTTATTTAAGCCCCAAGCGCTCACTGGTGTTTTGGATATCGGACTTTCATATGCCGCTAGAAGCCATTGAACGCACCTTAAATGGCATGGCCACGCATCAAGTTGTGCCCATCATCTTGTGGGACGAAAAAGAATACAAACAGCTACCAAGCTTTGGTTTTGGCAATATGATCGACCCTGAAACAGGCGCTAGCCGTACTTACTTCTTCCGCAAAAACTTGCGTGAGCAATTTATCAAAGCCTTTGAAGATAGACGCGAAGCCTTGGCCAAACTATTCAATAAGTTTGATTACACGCCACTTTATCTCGACCAATACACACCAGAAGCAATCACGCATTACTTTGAAGAGTATATGAACCTATGACATATCAATTAATAAAAATAACCTTAATGGTCAGCCTGCTAATGCATGGCGCATTGGCCACTGCGGCAGATGAAAAAGCCAAGCCAGCGAAAAAAATGGCGAGCAAAATCGTTAAGATCATCAACCCAACGAACAAGGTTGGTATTCAGATAGGCGATGTATTAAAGCGCAAAGTATTCATTACGGTACTGTCAGATAAAAAAATCACACCTAAATATATTCCGCTTAAAAACACCAGAATAGAAGGCGTTGAGCTAGTCGATGTGAAAGTGAGCAATGCAGAAAAAGATAACAGCAATCAATTTTCAATTGAATTGACTTATCAAGTGTTCTCTAAAGCCAGCCAACCATTAGCAATGGCTTTGCCAAAAGAAGACATTCGCATCCTTGATACTGAAAGCCTAGAATTACCCGCATGGCGTTTTTGGTATTCACCATTGGTTGATACGACTTTAGACCAAGCAGTTAAACATGTGCAACCGCAAGACAAAAGCCCTTTGCTAGAGACAACATCGCACTGGCAAAAACTATTGGCTTATGGTGCATTGCTATTAGCGGGGTTATTGGGCTTGTTCTATATTAATGCAGATGCAAACTGGTTACCTTGGATGGGTGGCAACTTTGCTAAAGCTCACCGTAAAATCAAGCGTTTACATAAAGGTGAGGCGAATGCCGCACAAAGTGAGCAAGCCTTAGCTGCCATGCATGCAGCCTTTAACCAAACCTATGGCCGTAACTTATTCGAAAATGAAGTGGATACATTTGTCAGTGAACATAAAGCATTTGGTAAAGTCACATCCGACATCAAGGCGTTTTTCAAACAATCAAACCAAGCCTTATTTGTGGGCGATAGCCAGACTGAAAACGCAGCATTAATGCAGCAGCTATTATCGCTCAGCAAACAGCTGCGCGATGTGGAAAGAGGTGTTTAATGACGCTACTTAACCCTTGGGCGCTGTTGCTGTTACCCATTGTTGCATTACCTTTTTTACTGAAAAGTAATCAGGGCCAAACCTACTCATGGTTGGCTATTGCCCCAAAAGACAAAGTGTCAGACATTGCCAACTTAATCTTAAAGCTCATCACCGCCTTGCTCTTTTTAGTGGTGGTGCTGGCATTAGCTGGCCCGCGCGGTGCAGACCAAGCCATTACCAAAAGTGGCCGCGGTGCACAAACGGTGATGGTGATTGACCGTAGTGTGAGTATGGAACACCCATTTGCAGGGGACGCCATTAACGGCCATGCGGGTGAAGTGAAGTCAGCCGCGGCAAGGCGCTTACTCACGCAATTTGTTGATTCACGGCCTGACGATATGGTGGGCGTGGTGGGGTTTACCAACTCAGCGCTCTACGGCATTAAAATCACCACTAACCGAGATGCGATTTATTCTGCGATTGATGCAGCAACGAGTTCAGGTGTGAATCAAACCAATATTGGTGCAGGGGTGACACAAGGTGCCAGCTTGTTCGACCATATCGAAAACAGCGGTTCACGCGCCATTATCTTGTTGTCAGATGGGGCTGGGAAAATAAGCCCGCGCGTGAAAAAGCGCATGAAAGAAGAACTAGAATCTAAAAAAATCAGCTTTTATTGGATTGTCTTACGCGAGCCGGGCGGCGTAAGTATCTTCACCAAAAACACCTATGCTAAAGGCCGCGAGCCAGCGCCGATTGAATTAGATCACTACTTTAAGTCGATTAAAGTGAAATACAAAGCCTATGAGGCCGATAACCCAGCCACATTACAATCGGCTATTCAAGACATTAACGACAGAGAAAAAAAGAAGATTCAATATTCTGTCACCATTGCTGGGCGTGATTACGCAAGGCCGTTAATCATCCTAGCATTACTATTAAGTGTACTCATTTTGGTATCAAAAAATCTAAGGGTAAGCACATGATCCGTGGACTCAACATTAAAAACATTTTATTGCTAGCGATGGCCATCATTGGCCTAGTGGGCGTGATTGTTGAAGGTAGCCAATACCTTAGCAAAACAGGCTTGAATAAAACCCTGACAGCCGGCAAGATTTTAAAAAACAAAGATTACCCCTTTTATGAAAAGTTTTCCGCCGCTTATTTTCAAGGCAATAACAAAGACTATAAACATGCGGTGCAAACCTATACGCAGTTAATTGATTCAAAATCAAAAGTCACCATACCAAGTAAAGAGGCTAAAGCGAGTATTCAATACAATATTGCCAATAATCTATTATTAAAGGGTTTATCACGTAAATTAAATGAAGATGGCACCTTAAAAGATGAATCTAAATTTAGCTTTTTACAAGCCAGAGTGGGCTATGAGCAGTCACTCAGGCTTAACCCAAATGCGCGCAATGCCAAATTCAACCTAAGCCTGCTGAACGCCGTTATGCCAAGCAACATGAAAAGTAAGCCAAAAGAAAAGTCAGGGGTTGAGCTTAGCAATACGCCAATTGGTTTACCATGAATAAAGCTCTCAATTACTTAAGAAGTAACTATGAGAGTGTACTCATACTACTCGCCATTTTGAGTTTGCTACTGGCACTCATTAAGCCAACTATTCAGCTTGAGCAAAACGTGCAAAACTACTTATTGCTAGCAGACGTATCGCAAAGTATGAATGCCGAAGATATTAAATTAGGCGATAAAATGGTAAGCCGCATGATGCACACCAAACGCCTGATGACCAATATTGTTGAAACATCAGACTGCGGTACTTATTTTAGTTTAGGCGTATTTTCAGCTGAAAATGTGGCGATATTACTCATGCCACTAGAAGTGTGTGCGAATTACGATGTCATCACCGATTCTATCGACCACTTAGAATGGCGCATGGCTTGGCGCGGCAATAGCCGATTAAGTTTTGGCGTAAAAACCGCTGAAAAAATGTTGGACTACATTAATATCCCCGCGCAAATGCTGTTCTTCACCGATGGGGATGAAGCACCCAAAGTGAACGCTATTAACAAGTTGGATTTGACCAGTGTGCAAATAGGTAAAAACCTACTGTTCGTTGGTGTAGGCGGGCATGCGCCAGTGCCTATCCCACGTTATAACTCCCGAAATAAATGGGTTGGCTATTGGTCTTCAGATACCAAAGAAAACTCAGCTGGTGCTGTGGGCGTCACCTATAGCGATACCAGTAAAGATGAACCAGATCCACTAGTGGCTTATGCGGAATATGATCGTTATCTCTCACAGCTTGATACTGAGTATTTAAAATCATTAGCAGTTGAAGTGAACGGCAGTTATGTCGAAGGGCTCGATGACCCCGCTTTCTACGACTATATTAAACAACAAAAACCAGTGGCGAGTTTAGTGGCCGATTATTCTATGCGGTGGATTTATTTGACGTTGGTGATGTTGTTGATGGCCGCGGTTTACTTGCCGAATATGTTGGTTAAGTGGAAGCCGTTGTTTGATGCGCGACTAAAAGCAAAAGAATAAATGACTGCAATGGGGGGGAAGCGGACGTTCAGAAACTTCCCATATTACATAAATCAAGCTGGCTGACACCTTGATTCGCATCTTAATTTCTCCGAGAATTACTTTAGCCTAACGCTTCCATCACCCGCATTTTATGCGGTGGCGAAATTGCGGTAAAATGGAGCGCAGCAACATCGCAATTTCGACGCCGCGTAAATTGTCGGCGTGCATGGTTTTGTTAGCTTATTTACGTTTATTCCACAATGTTTGACCAAACCGCTTTATAAACCAAACTTCCATCGCTATAACAGCAATGTCTGGATCTTCTTTCATAAAGGACAACGAGTTTATTTCATTATTGAGCTGAGAAAGTACTTTTAGTAGCTCATTATCATGTAGAACTACTACTGTATAGGCCTCACTATAACCTTCCTTCTCTATACGACACATATGAGGCCAACATTGACTGTGGAACATTTCCTTGCGGTTCAATGGCTGTTGATTCACGTCGTAGGCTGGTGACATGCGCCATCTGTCCTTCAGCTGATTTACTGAAATACCCACGTACTTTATATTCCGTTTTGAATCTAATAGGAAATATAAGCATGCCACTTTTTCATTCCACAAATCCATGTCTAATATTTCTACAACACCTTGCAACCACGGCCCTCTCCGTCCGCCCGCAGGTTTCCGATACCACTCGCTAGAAGTAAAGCCATCTATCTTTACTACAGGGCGAGCCGCATTAACAATTTGAGTCGCACACTGCTGGGCGTTCAACGGCAATTTAATACTCCTTTTTTAAAGCTAACAGTCTGATATACAGGACACTGTCCCGTATATCAATATTATCAGGAAACTTGTTATTTTTGATTTGTACATATAACTTATTATTAAGTATCTGTTTTTAAATGGCAAGTAACATGATGACTTTAACTAAATGTAGCATAACTAGGAATAGTGCCTGTTATTTTATGTATTAACTTTAATTTGTTAATTTCAAGATCAAGTCGAGATCAAAGGGTCGGCAACTTGATTGTGAGCGGCTGCTATGGGGATTTACCTGCCATTCATTACTATTAGGCAATAAAAAAGGGAGCACTAAGCTCCCTTTACTGTTTTTGCTAATGAAGCAATTATTTGTTCATTACGTACATTGTTACTTCAAAGCCAAAACGCATTTCTGTTGCTGCTGGTGTTGTCCACATAATAGTTCTCCTAAGGTTGTTTGGTAACAAGCTTGTTGCTTGTCGATGTGTTTATATTACGCCAAACTAAAAAAGCAACACTATTACTCTTCATGAATAAAGTGTCAGTAAAATCATGACCCTAAAATTTAATTGATCTGTATGGCTGCTATGGGGATTTGTTTGCTTTTGTAATGGCTTAGCCGTTTCCTGTTTCCAGCAAACGGCTTATCAAACTTGGCGTGGCCTGACGTAAGCCACTTATGAAGCCAGCTTCGTAACGGTCAAACTTAAGTCGTTTACTTATGGGCATGTATAGCCACCATCTATGACTAAATCACTGCCTGTCATAAATGAAGACTCGTCAGAGGCTAAAAAGATCGTGCCGTAGGCAATTTCATGTGGTTTGCCAAAGCGTTTCATCGGTACCATCGAAACTAGCGGTTCCCATGCTTCTTTAGGCACGCTACTTTCAAATAAATTGGTATCAAACATGCCTGGGCAAATCGCATTGACGC
Source organism: Methylophilaceae bacterium (assembly GCA_034111445.1). GTDB lineage: Bacteria > Pseudomonadota > Gammaproteobacteria > Burkholderiales > Methylophilaceae > Methylotenera. The sequence goes on from JAWUXH010000043.1 coordinate 13,353, forward strand.
GAATGTTGTCGCCAACAAACTCCATGGCCGCTGATTTTGTCATCAATCGTACAGCGCCTTTGGTACTTTGGTAAGCCGTTGAAATGCCTGCCCCAGCAATACCGTAAATAGAAGCGAAGTTGATAATAGAACCACCACCAGCACGACGCATGGCTGGCACAGCCGCTTTCATGCCGAGTAATACACCAAGTTGGTTAATATTCACAATTTGATGAAATTTTTCTACCGTGTGTTCTAATAAGCCCGCATGGTAATAAATGCCAGCATTGTTGACCAATACATCAAGCTTACCGAACTTTTCCTCTACCTGAGTAACGGCAACCTGCCAATCATCTTCTTGCGTGACATCTAACGCAATTGCCATGGCTTCACCGCCACTTTGATTAATCTCATTGACTAACTGAAGTGTATTTTCCCATAAGCCATCTGGTTTTTGGCCGGGCGCAATAATCGGGTCTTCTTTCAAGTTGGCCGCCGCAATTTTCGCTCCTTCTTTCGCCATGAGTTTTACTTGTTCGCTGCCAAGCCCACCGCCAGCACCTGTCATTAATACGACTTTTCCTGCTAATCGTCCCGCCATGTATTTACCTTTATTAGTGAATAAAAAAACAAATGGTAAGCGCGGTAGAAAGGTGAAACAAGATGGTACTTAAACGTGACATAGTTACCAAAAAGTAACTGACTCAGCACGTAGGGCGCAATCACTAACAGGTATTGTGCCGTATGCTTATTGCTTAAATACAATTGCAAAGAAAATTAGTGCGGACAGAAAATACTTGCTATATAAAAAAGCCCACTAAGAAACTAGCGGGCTTAAAGGGAAGTTAATTAAAATTTATTTACATTAAAATGCATATCTAACACCACCAAATACTTGGCGTTGGCGGCCAGCTGCTTTACCGTCTACGCGGCTCATTAAGTACTCTTTATCAGCTAAGTTATAGCCACTTAAGAAGTAGCTAAAGTTAGTGTTAACTGGTTGATAGTTAATAGATAAATTTAATAGTGTGTAAGATGGGATTTTGCCTTCAGTGCCATCAATACTTTCTACACGGGTATTGTCACGGTCAACATATTGGCTGCTAACATAATCGATACCAAAGCGTGCGTTAATGCCCACTGGGTGCTCATAACCAAAGTTCACCGATGCAATATCACGCGGTGCATACGGTAGGCGGTTACCACTGGTTGTTTGGTTCGTATCTTTTGTAAACTTAGCCGTAAACAAGTTGGTGTATGAACCTGAGATGTAGAAGTTATGGGCAGTGTTATAAATTTTACCAAAATCAACACGACCAGCGATCTCAATCCCCGACATTTCTGACTCACCAGCGTTTACAAAAATACCGCCTTGCTCTTGAATCACGATGTCATTTAAGTCAGTACGGAATAATGTACTTTCAACTGAAATGCCTTTGTAATAGTTTGAGCGGAAGCCGAGTTCCCAGTTCACACTTTCTTCAGGTTTGGTATTTGAAATATTGGTATCATCAATATCTCTATTAGGGCGAGGTGGTGCAAAGCCCTTATGTACACCAGCAAATACGGTTGTGTTGGCAATGCCATTCCATGCAACACCAAGGCCCGGTAGTAGTTTATCTTTACGGTTAGTTGATTGTGCAGCGGCAGGGTCACCACCTTCTTGTCTAATATCCGTTTTGATTTTGAAGTCTTCAAAACGCAAGCCCGGTGTAATAGACCAGTCACCAGCATAAAACGTATTTTGTGCGTAGTAAGACTGTGCTTCTACTTTAAAGCGAATATCTTCTCTAAGGAGCGCTTCTCTTTCTGGAAGAATCCCAAGATTGGCTTTGATGAACGATAAGCTTTGTCCTGTTGGGTCGTTGCCGCGGAATTGTCTACGCTTGATATCTTCTTCATGGTATCTAAAGCCAATCACTGCATCACTTTCAAGACCAAATAGGCTGTGAGAGAAGTCTAAGCGTGGCTCAAAGCCCCAGTATTTATAGCTTCTTGGGCGATGGCGACCACCACATTGGTCAGCGTTAGCAAGGTTTGTTTCATCAACACCTACAGCACAGCGCTCTAATTCTGAACGGCCTGCATTTTCACCCGGGTCATTAATTTGGCGGAAAGATGAACGATATGAATCAGCGTAATAAGCTTGCGTGGTTAATTTTGCCGTATCAGTCATTTCAAAGATATGCTTAATTTGTGCCGTCTGACGCTCATGCGTAAAGTGGTCGTTACGACCTGTTGGCGCTTGGTATGGATCTTCATCATATTCAACTGTACCTAGCGCTGTTTCTGATTGATGAGAAAACTCATCTAAGTAGCTCGCCTTAGCAATAATGGTATGGGCATCATTAATGTTTAGTTGGCCTTTAAGTGTGTATTCCTGAACGTCAAAGTCATGATTATCGCGGATGCCATCGCCTTTTTTCTTAATCGCATCAAACATAATGCCGCCGCGTTCATTACCTGCGCCAATGTTGGCATGTGTGCTACCAAAGTCGTTAGTCCCCAAGGTGCCTGTGATGCTACCGTGCACACCGTCAGTTGGCACTGGTTTAGTCACAAAGTTAATCATGCCACCAACGGTTTGTGGTCCATATAAGATTTGGCCAGAACCTTTAACCACTTCAATACGTTGTACGCGATCAAGCGGTGTTGAGAAATGCGCTGATGGGTCACCATAAGGGGCTAAGAATAAAGGCATGCCATCTTCAAGCAATAGTGTGCGTGAAGTTCTTCTTGGGTTTAAACCGCGAATACCAATGTTTAATCGCAAGCTATAAGCATCTTCACCAACGATATTAATGCCAGGCGTATTACTTAATGCTTCTTTAACGGTAAAAGGGCGGCGTGTTTCTAACTCCTTTTCATCAATCACATCGAATGAGCCTGGCACTGCTTCAAGTTTTTCAGGCAATATGCCTGTCACCTCAACAGGGTCTAGTTGAATATCGGTTTTTTCCGCTGCCAATGCCGACTGTGTGAAATTGGCTAAGGCGAGTAGTACGGCTGTTTGTATTATTTTTTTAGATGGTTGATTCACCATTATTCTCCAAAACATGTTTTTAGTAATGTGTAAGAACACATGTGGCAATTATTACGCCAGCTTTTTTTGTGAGTAGCTATGTGATTGATTTGGTTGATTTAACAATAAATAACGCTTGTTAAAAGCTGCTAAGGTGGGCGTTGTGCTGGTTGAAAAAGTACAATAAGTTGGTTGATATAATCCATGCGGTTGTTATGCACGTTTCGCTATCGGCAAAATGTGTCATATGATATGACTTTTCATCAACACCATTAATCATCAAAATTAATTATGAATCATGATCAAGCATTAGTAGACGCGGCCGCGCTTCTTGAAAGCAACCCAGACTTTAAAGTGATTAAACGCATTACGCCCCGTAGCGCTTTTGCTGAAAATGATGGCAAAGCCTTGTTGAGGGGTGTGGTGGTCGATACTGAAACAACCGGTGTGAATGCTGAGCAAGATGCGATTATTGAGTTGGGCATGGTGTTTTTTGAATACGACCCCGAAACAGGCAACGCTTACCAAGTGACGGATGTATTTGATGAACTTGAAGACCCCGGTATGCCAATTCCGCCAGAGTCAACCGATGTACACGGCATTACCGATGAAATGGTCGCGGGTAAAAAAATTAACGATGCCGCGGTTGAAGCGTTGCTTGAAGGCGTGAGCATTGTCATCGCCCATAATTCAAAGTTTGATCGAGTGTTTCTTGAAAAACGATTACCGATCTTTGAAACCTTACCTTGGGCTTGTACGTTTGCACAAATTGATTGGCATGGCGAAGGGGTCGGCTCTGCCAAATTAGATTACATTGCCTATACCTATGGCTTTTTCTACGATGCACATCGGGCAGAAATTGATTGCTTTGCATTGCTTGAAATACTGCAACAAAAACTGCCACAATCAAACCAGTTAGTGTTAAAGGCATTACTCGATGCCTTACCTGAAAAAAGCTTTACGATTTATGCATTAAAATCAGCCTTTGAAACTAAAGATATCCTCAAGGGCAGAGGCTATCGTTGGAATGGAGAAAAGAAATCTTGGCACACCACCGTATCGGGTAATGATGCGGTGTTAGACGAAGTCGCTTGGCTAAAAGCAGAGGTATACAACGGACGCGCCGCGCAAGTTGAAGTGGAAGTATTTAACTGCCTCACGCGCTTTTCAAACAGGGCTGGAAACCGCGCGATTAAGTCAATATAACTGGATGGTGTGTGCTATGCCGACTATTGCCGATACCCATATTCAAGCACAAAGTAGTCAGGGTTCATTGCCGTTAAAGGTTCACGCAATTGTGCTAGCTCCGTTTCAATGCCATGCACCTCGATTTTAATGAGGTCTGATACGGTCGACATTTTAGCCATAATGGGTGTTAGGTTTTCAATGTGTGCAAGTAGGGCTTTGGCATCTTTAAAGCCTTCGCGGCAATGCGCGATGTTGCCATTGAAACTAAACCCATAATACAAGCAACCCGGCTCAGTGGCTGAGCGTTGTACAAAATCATTACAAATGGTTTTAAAGGCTGCAAGCTGCCCTTCATGAATCTTGAAGTAGGGGGCAACTGAGCAGCAGGTATCTTGTGTGGCCATCTTATTTAGCTGCTAACGCATTGCTTTCAAACGTAATGCCTTGCAGGCCTTTTTTCAAAAAGTTGCGAATGTTTTGGTGGTCTTCGCCATCTGGGTTTTCAACCACATCTTTACGGTAGTAATTACCAAAGCAGTTTAAAATTTGCAACTCAGTCAATCGATTTAACATGCCAAATGCAAAAATTTTGCATGAACCATTGTTTTGGTCAGCTTCATTTTTTAAACCCGCATTTTTAAAGGCAGTAGGGGTAAATGTGTAGTTAGCCTCAATCACTGCCATTGTGTCGGCAAATGTCACTTCAGTAGGTGTGTTATTTAATTTGTTTAAAAAGTCTTCTAATGTCATGTGGATTCCGTGTTGTCTTTAATAATGTAACGTTAGGTTAAATTTGATATTTTAGACAGAGTTAGCTAAATCTGCCAGCAGTCGTTGCAATATTTCATCCCCTATTTGATTGAGACATTATTTTTTTAAGTTTGTCTTTTACGCATAATTCTTGATCTTAATCAAAGTCACTTGTCTGACATTCATCCAGTATTGAATCTAATCACTAGTCTTTATGCGTTTTAGTGTTGGAGAGTATTTAATAATGAGGAGAGTTTAAATGATGCGTGTTGCTTTAATACTATTTACCATTATATCGGGTGTGTTGATGGGTTCTTTTATGGTGTTTTCGCTTGCGCTGGGTGATGACACGGCGAAACCGATTATCATCGCCGTTGTACTTGGTGCGTTATGCGCAATGCCTTTGTCTTGGATATTGGCTGGAAAATTAAGCGAAAAAGGCTAAGTGAAGATTTAGACCATTAAACTTAATCAAATAATAAGGACTGTGACTATTTGCATTTACAATTTTGTGAAAGTGCCTTGGTCAGCCTTGCCTAATAGCGTTAACAAATCAGCCCCTTTGAGTGATAAAGCAAACCCGAGCACGCCACTACCAATCACGACAGTGTCATAATCGCTCACGCTACTATCCACTAATACCTTTACCGCTTCAGGTAAAGCAATGGGCGGTACTGCACCGACCACATAGCCAGTCGCTTCAGGCACCTCATCAAACTCTGCCATGCGGCATTTACGTACACTTAGGTGTTTGCGTAATACGCCCCAATCAGCACGGCCACCACCAGCAACAGCTAGTAAAGCATATTGTTCAGAAGCCGCTTTAAATACCACACTGCGCACTACAGAGTGAGGATCTAGGCCGTGACTTGTAAGTAGTTCTTCAAGGTTTTGGATTGGTTTTTTATCTTCAGATAATGGGATCTCGATGGTTTGAAAAGGAATGCTCTTTTCAGTCAGTAAAGTTGTAACAGGTGAATGAATGGTTTGTGACATCACAGGTTCCAAAGGCTAAATAGATTGAGAATAAGTATACTGAATTATTCCAGCGATTCATAATTTTCCACTTCAAAGCGCGGACTACAAATCGCTAATAAAATCAGGTCATCTTCGCCAATATTGCCAATGCGTTGGCGCACCATGGCAGGGATGATGACTACATCACCAGCCGTAACGGTTTGTTTAGGTAAGTCACCCACCTCAACTGCGCCAGTACCACTCACAATGCTATAGCGTTCTACGGTATCTTTTAAGCGGTGCCATGCCGTTGTCACGCCAGGCTCTATGCGTGCGCGTGCAATCGATACAGCAGGGTCATCACCATCGTTCGATACTTCAATAATATGGCAGCGTTCCTCGGTGTAAAATTCGCTACTCATGTCTTGTGGTTTAATTAATGCTTTCATTATTTTATCCCTGTTGCATAATGCGTTAAAATGCTTGGCTGTTCAGTTTGAACACGTCCTGATCTATTTTACCCTTAATTTTTTGAAAGTTATTTAATATGGCCCGTCGCTCTCGTCGTAGAAGCTCTAAACCTGAACTGGGAGAAATCACAGAAGCACTGGTTGAATCAATTGACCAAGAAGGGCGCGGCGTAGCGCATGTTGAAGGTAAAGCCATTTTTATTGATGGCGCATTGCCAGGTGAAAAAGTGACTTACCAATCACACCGTATTAAAGAATCATTTGAAGTGGCAAAAGTCGTCGAAATATTGACTAAGTCAGACCTGCGTGTTGAACCAAAGTGTGTGCATTTTGGCTTGTGTGGTGGCTGTAAGTTACAACACTTAGATGGTGATGCACAAGTGGCCGCTAAGCAAAAACTATTAGAAGATGACTTTAAACATATTGGAAAAGTCACCCCATTAGAAATGATGGAACCCTTGAATGGACCAAGTTTTGGCTACCGCCATAAAGCACGTATGAGTGCAAAATTTGTCCATAAAAAAGAACGCGCATTGGTTGGCTTTAATGAAAAAGGCACACGCTTTGTGGCCGATATGAATAGCTGTGAAGTGCTAGTACCTGAAGTATCAGCGTTAATCGAGCCATTGCAATTGATGATTGCAAAATTAAGCATTCGTGAAAAACTACCGCAAATTGAGTTAGCAGTGGGCGAGCCACATGGCGATAGCGATCACCCAGTGATTGTATTGATTATTCGCATTATGGAAGCCTTAAGTGATGAAGATGAAGTGATCTTTAAAGCCTTTGCTGATGAACATAACATACAGATTTGGACACAAACGAAAGGCCCAGATACCATTAAACCATTCTGGCCTTTAGAAGGGGATCAGCTGCAATACTCACTCCCTGAGTTTGATTTAGTGTACCCATTTAAGCCAAACGAGTTTACCCAAGTCAACCCAGCGATTAACCGCATGATGATTAGCCGTGCAATGGCGTTGTTAAGCCCACAAGCGGGTGAGGAAATTGCTGACTTCTTCTGTGGAATTGGTAATTTCACATTGCCAATTGCCAAAAGCGGCGCGAACGTTTTAGGCTTAGAAGGCTTAAGTAACTTAGTAGACCGTGCCAACGAAGGCGCCGCATTAAATAGTGTGACTAACGCCACGTTTGGCGTATCTGACTTATTTAAAATGACAGAAGACTCACTCACCGCATTGGGTAAAAAAGACAAATGGTTGGTTGATCCATCGCGCGATGGCGCTTATGAATTAGTACAAGCGATTAATGCTGATAACGCACCTAAAGTGATTGTGTACGTATCATGTAACCCTGCCACACTGGCGCGTGATGCAGGTGTATTGGTGAATGAAAAAGGCTACCAATTAAGTAAAGCAGGTGTGATTAATATGTTCCCGCATACGGCGCATATTGAATCCATTGCGTTATTTGAACTTTTATAGCTTTGGTTAAATGGCGTGGCAGCATGCATTTGTCACGCCATTATTAGTCTATAATTCACCCGTTAAATACTGCGTTTCACCAAAACCAAAACTCCAGTCCACATCGGTATTAGTCATTACTGACACTAATAAATCTTTAGGGTTTAACCCACACTTTTCTTCTAATTGATTCGCCAATAGCCGATAAAACTTTGTTTTATTCACGGTTGTGCGTGGGCTTGTAAATACCTGAATAACAATCGCTTGTTCTGTGCGCTCAAAGCCTAAACCAGTATCAAGCAAAATCATTCTGCCTGGTTTATGTTCCGTTACGATTTGATAGCGATCTTTGACAGGTACTTTAAACGCAGTAATCACACAATCTTGCACCGTATCCATTAAGGTTTTTATGGCTGAATCTGAGCGTCCTTCTGTGACATCTATTCTAATGAGTGGCATATAAAACCCCTTCCTTAAATGTGGATGCTATTTACTTGGAATCGTGCTTAAAATCAGTAAACCACCAGCCATTGCGATATTCTTCATAAATAAAATCATTTGCATTTTATCCGCAAAATTATTGTGAAATATGACTGCCGCAACCACTGAAAAAACCGCTAATGCAATGGCCGCATAGCGCACTTTATAGCCTGCCATAATGGCAAGGCCAGCAAATATTTCAAGTGCAATGGTTGGGTATAGTAATAGGCTTGGTACGCCCATTGCCGTCATATAGCCCACCGTGCCAGCGGGGTCTGCCATTTTACCAACACCTGCCATCACAAAAATGGCTGCCAACATAATACGACCTATCAGCACCTGTTTATTCATTGTATTTCCTTTTTATCAGTCACTAGATGGCTCGAAACGGCATGCTATATTGGTGACAAATTAATATCTTTACATGTGTAATTTTGAGTAATTGGACGTAACAGTTAAATCATTTAAGCAATAGCTTAATTTGAAAGTGGAGAAGAATGTAATGAAAAAAACCTTGTTGATGGCAGCCATATTAAGTGCGTTTACAGCACAAAATGTACAAGCAGAAGCGGGCGATATTGTGGTGCGTTTACGTGCGACCAATGTTAGCCCACAAGAAAGCAGTAAGTTAGGTGAAACAACAGATAAAGCATTTGGGGCAGGCTCAGCACAAACCTTTTTTGGTAATCCAAAAGCGAACCTAGAAGTCGATAGCAATACGATTCCTGAGTTAGATATTTCTTACTATGTCACAAAGAATATTGCCCTAGAGTTAATTTTGGCATTAGGCTCAAGGCACGACGTAAAGGTTGATTCAGCAGGTGCTGTGGACCCATATTTGGGTGAAATTAATGTCTTGCCACCGACATTAACAGCGCAGTGGCATTTTATGCCAGACCAAACATTTGACCCATATGTGGGTGCTGGTATTAGTTATATGCGTATGATGGATAACGGCGTAACGGCAAAGACTGCCGGCGGCAATTTTCCAATTAGAGTGGACCGACATAACTGGGGCGGCGCATTACAAGCAGGCTTTGACGTGAACTTAAAAGATGGCTGGATGATTAACTTTGATGTTAAAAAAATCTGGATTGATACAGATGTTAAATTAAATTTAGGAACAGGCTACAGAAGAGTTGATACGTTAGATATTGACCCATTGGTCGTTAGCCTTGGTGTTGGTTATCGCTTCTAAAGGATAACCATATAATTTAAGAGAGCGTTTTTAAACGCCGAACTTAACCGCTATCAATTGATAGCGGTTTTTTTATGCCTGATGAAGTGTGAACTAGTAAATTAAATTTGCATGGCAGGGTGGTGATGTGTACATCTCGTAGTAAACTTTGCACCATGGTTTTTTTGAAATATCTTATCTTTTTATTACTCTTTTGCTTATCCGCCTGTGACCTAAATGAACAGTTGCTAGCAAATCTTGATGTGAATGATAAAGAAAAGCAAGCCGTCATCAATTTTGCCATTGCCCAAGCGCCACTCAATTTAGACCCACGTTATGCAAGCGATGCGGCATCGGAGCGCGTGAACCGCTTACTTTATCAACCACTGGTTGATTTTGATGAGTCATCTAAAGTCACCCCGAAACTGGCTAGTTGGAAAATCATCTCGCCGACTCAAATCCAATTTACGTTGAGTGACAATCGCGCACCATTTCATAATGGCACAACCCTCACCACGCATGATGTTAAAGCCACTTACGACTCATTTAAAACGCTGAAAAGTACACCGCACACGGCAGAGTTTAATGGTATTGATCACATTCAAGTATTGGATGATTTAAACTTAATGTTTTACTTGAAAAGTAAAGATAAAGACTTTGTTTCTAAAGTGATTATTGGTATTTTACCTAAAGCGTTAATTGAAGCAAAGCATGACTTTTCAAGAAGTCCGATTGGTAACGGACCATTACAGTTTGTGGCTTGGGATCAAACCTTACAATTACAGCGGGTGCGTGACAAACAGCTGATTAGGCTGCTTGAAGTAAAAGACCCAACCGTGCGGGTGCTTAAACTATTACGCGGCGAAGCAGATGTGCTGCAAGGTGATTTACCACCAGAGCTAGTTAAACATTTACAAGACCAGCCAAGTATTAAAGTAGCCACGGGTAAGGGGGCTAACTTTTCTTACCTTGGTATCAATCATGCAGACCCAATATTAAAACAAGCCAAGGTGCGCCGCGCCGTTGCTCATGCCATTGACACCAAGGCTATTATTAAAACCATTATGGTGAGTAGTACCCGCCAAGCGGGTGCCACACTGCCGCCAGAACATTTTGCGGGTAATGCCACATTAACACCTTATGATTATCAGCCAGAATATGCCAAACAATTGCTCAAAGAGGCTGGTATTGCCTTACCGTTAAAGCTCACTTATAAAACATCAACCGATGCGCAGCGCGTGCGTATTGCGACTATTATGCAAGCGCAAATGCGCAAAGCAGGCATTGAGTTGAGCATTAAAAGTTTAGATTGGGGGACCTTTTTTGAAGACGTGAAACAAGGTCACTTTCAACTCTATGGCCTGACTTGGGTAGGGATTAAAACGCCAGAAATTTACCAAAAGGTGTATCACAGTGGGGCCATGCCACCCCTTGGCTTTAACCGTGGGCGTTTTGCCAATGCGGATATTGATGCGTTACTAGATCAAGAAAATTGGCCAGCAGCGACAGCAGCCATTCATCAAACATTACCGACTATTCCATTGTGGTATGAAGGGCAGTTTATGGCGGCGCAAAAACGTATGAGTATTACGACCCCAGCAACAGATGGTAATTGGGATATGTTAGCCACTATTCATCGTGAATAATTTGCGTTTTTATTTGATTAAAAGTTAACGCCAAACCAATGGCCGACCACCATTGTTGCTTGCATGGCAAGGGCGCCCCAAAGTACCACCCGAGTAGCGCCTTTTACAATGCTGGCACCGCCTGCATTGGCTGCAAGCCCACCTAGTAGTGCTAGAAAAACTAATGACGTGATAGCCACCCAAAGCGTTACGCTGGCTTGTGGCACATTAACCGCCACCATTAACGGCAAAGCCGCACCAGCTGCAAAGCTAATGGCTGATGAGAATGCTGCTTCTAGCGGCTGAGCACTACTTAAATCCGTAATGCCTAATTCATCTCTTGCATGCGCGCCCAGTGCATCGTGTGCGGTAAGCTGTTCAGCTACTTGCTCAGCCAATTCAGGCTCTAGTCCACGGCCGATATAAATGCCAGTCAGCTCTTTTAACTCATTGTGATGGTCATTTTCTAGCTCTTCACGTTCTTTGTCTAGGTCAGCCGCTTCAGCATCTGCTTGTGAACTCACTGATACATATTCACCAGCCGCCATTGACATGGCGCCAGCCACTAAACCAGCCACGCCTGTCATTAAAATAGTGCTGGCTGTTGCACCAGCCGCGGCCACACCAATGATTAAACTCGCGGTTGATAAAATACCATCATTCGCGCCAAGCACTGCTGCACGCAACCAACCAATACGATGTAAACGGTGAAATTCAGAATGTTTCATATGTACGCTACCTAATGATGTGAACTTTTCGGTTGTTGTATTTGCACTTTTGGGAACACCCTGACTAGTACAATTTTAGGGCCTGCCATTTTTTTAACCACAATATCAAACTGCTCAAAGTTAATGCGTTGGCCTTTTTTTGGTAATTCTTTTAGTTGCTCTAGTATCAAGCCCGCTACGGTATCCGCTTCTTCTGACTCAATATCAATGCCCAAGGTTCGCTCAAGGGTATGCAGTGACAATGTCCCTTTGCCAAGCAGCGAGCCATCTTCTAACTTAGTCCATTTGGTGTGTGATTTTCTAAATTCATCACGCACATCACCCACTAGTGCTGACAGTAAATCGTCCAGCGTAATAAAACCAATCGGTGGCATGTCTTTATAAGCCACAATGGCAAAATGGGGCGCGCCACTTTTGAGTTTTCTGAATACGGTGGTAACAGGTGTTTCTGGTGAAACCACTTCAACTTTACGTGCTATTGATTTGATATTATTAAAGTTTATATCTTTACCAATTTCGATTAATAGGTCTTTAATATGGACAATGCCAAGCACTTCATCATTAGCAGTGATGAGTGGGTAACGGGTGTAACGGTGGTCGTTAATCGTGCCCATATGCGTTTCAAAAGCATCATTTTCTTTCAGGCTAATCACCTCACTAATGGGGTGCATTAAGTCGGCAATGTCTAACTCTCTAAAATCAATCGCTTGAGCCAGTACGCGCCATTCATCCACATTAAATTGTTGGTTGGGGCGTGAGCTTCGTAAAATCAGTTTTAACTCTTCAGTACTGTATTGGCCCTCACTTTGTGTTTTAGTGTTTAAGTTTAATAAGCGAATCACAAAGTTTGAGCTGTGATTAAGCACCCAAATAGCGGGGAACATCACCCAATAAAAACCGTATAAAAAGGGTGCTGTCCAAAGGCCAATTTTTTCAGAGGCGCGAATCGCCAATGTTTTAGGTACCAACTCACCCAACACAATATGCAGGTATGAAATTGAAAAGAAAGCCACCAAAAAGGCAATGGTGTGAATGAGCGCGGGGCTACTTACCCCAATGGCGGCTAATAATGGTTCAAGCAGTGCGGCAAAGGCAGGTTCGCCTACCCAGCCTAGGCCAAGGGAAGCTAACGTAATGCCCAATTGGCAGGCTGAAAGGTAAGCATCTAAATCGCTATGCACCGTGGCAAGCAACTTGCCGCGCCAGCCACGCGATTTAGCCATGGCCCTTACTTTAGTACTGCGTAGTTTGACTAAGCTGAATTCAGCAGCGACAAAAAAACCGTTAAGTAGCACTAATAACAGTGCTAAAAACATTAAAAAGTAATTATGGCTCATTGTACCTTTGTCAGATTATTCAGAATCGAATCATATTGATGAAACGTTATTCTAAAGCATTCTAAATCCAAGTTACTTTTTAATGTCTTTATTACCGGTCACCATTGCCTTAATTAAGTTTTCTTTGTCGATAAAACTTGATAAAAACACACCTGCAATATGTAACGCCATTAATAATAAAGTGAAGTTAGCGAAGAAATCATGCAAGCCTTCCCAAAATTCATGCGCATCATTTTCTTCACTATTATGGTTGAATTGTTCATCATTGTGCGTTGGCAATTAACCCCAGCTGAAAGTGAAATTGGCTTGTTACTATTAAAAGGCTTTAGCCACCAAGAAATTGCGAACTTGAGAACAGTAAGCGAACGTACAGTACGTGAACAGGCTAGGGCGCTTTATAGCAAAGCTGGGCTAACAGGCAGTACTGCCTTATCAGCCTTTTGTATAGAAGATTTATTGTTACCCGCTTAATGGTTAACCGTACTTTATGGCCTGAATCACGTAAAATAAACCATTATGCACATTGATATTTCTATTGCCCAGCAAAGCCTTACTTTGTTTAATGACCAGAAAACCGTCATTAAAACCTACCCAGTATCCACTGCGGCTAATGGGGCGGGTTGCTTAAAAAATAGTGGCTGTACGCCATTAGGGAAACATATTATCCGCGCCAAAATTGGGGCGGGTGCGCCAGCCAATGCGGTATTTGTCGGTAGAAGGCAAACGGGTGAAATATGTTCTCCTGCATTAATGGCACAATTTCCAAAACGAGATTGGATTCTCACGCGCATACTATGGCTAAGCGGCACTGAAATTGGTAAAAATCGTTTAGGCAATGTCGATACCATGCAACGCTATGTGTATATTCACGGCACGCCAGACAGTACCGATATCAACGTGATCGGCT
>JAWUXH010000044.1:0-12263 GCA_034111445.1 Methylophilaceae bacterium
GTCATTACTGATGCAGGCAGTACCAAAACGGATGTCATCACCTCTGCTAGACAAATCCTCGGTGAAAAGTTCAATCAATTTATTGGCGGCCACCCGATTGCAGGTGCTGAAAAAAGCGGCGCAGCAGCGGCCATGATTGATTTATATCAAGGCAAAAATGTCGTACTCACGCCAAGCGATGAAACCCCGACCTGGGTGCAAGATAAAGTAACCGCATTATGGGAAGATTGTGGTGCTAAGTTAAATGTCATGCCTGCGGCACAACATGATGAAATTTTCGCCTCAGTGAGCCATTTACCGCATTTACTGGCCTTTGCGTTAGTTGAAGACATCGCCAATCGCGATAATGCTGAGCAACTATTCACGTTTGCTGCCAGTGGCTTCAGAGACTTTTCACGCATTGCTGGCAGCCACCCTGAAATGTGGCGCGATATTAGCCTTGCCAACAAACCCGCTATTTTAAAATCACTCGACTCCTACTTAGCTACGTTAACTAATATTAAAAACCTATTAGAAAATGAAGATGGCGATGCGCTACAAGCAACATTTGACCACGCCAGTAAAGCGCGTAACGAGTGGGCTCACTCAAAAAAATAAAGTATACAAACTATGGAACAACTTCACCTACCAGCATTAAGCCAAGTATCTGGCGCTATCACCCTACCCGGTTCTAAAAGCATTTCAAACCGCACCTTACTATTGGCCGCACTATCGACTGGTGAAACAGTGATTCGTGATTTGCTTGCTTCAGATGATACGGCCCGCATGCTAGAAGCACTAACAACACTCGGCGTAAAATTAGAGCAACTCGATACGCACGATTGGCGCGTCACCGGCTGCGGTGGTGATTTCCCAAACAAGCAAGCTGAACTCTTTCTAGGTAATGCCGGCACTGCCTTTCGTCCATTAACGGCTGCACTTGCATTTGCTGGCGGCGACTATACTTTGTCTGGCGTTGCACGCATGCATGAGCGACCAATTGGCGATTTAGTCACAGCCCTTAAACAAGCTGGCGCTAATGTGACTTATTTAGAGAATGACGGTTACCCGCCACTTAAACTCGCGAACCCGCAATTAGACTTATCTAAACCGCTACAAATTCGTGGTGATGTGTCGAGCCAATTTCTAACAGCACTTTTAATGGCACTGCCGCTGACCAAACAAGAAGCCACCATTGAAGTGGTTGGCGAGTTAATTTCTAAGCCTTATATTGAAATTACTTTAAATCTGATGGAAAAATTTGGCGTTAAAGTACAACGCGATGGCTGGCAGAAATTCACACTGCCCGCAAATGCAACTTATACGAGCCCAGCAGAAATATTTGTTGAAGGTGACGCATCAAGCGCCTCTTACTTTTTAGCGGCAGGCGGTATTGCATCAACTGCAGGTGTAACAGTGAAAGGCGTTGATTTTGATAGCATTCAAGGCGATATTAAATTCGCCCATGAATTAGAAAAACTTGGCATTCAAATTAGTGATGAAACTAATAGTGTGACAGCCAGCAAAGCGAAACAAACCATTAAAGGCTTTGATCTGGATTGCAACCACATTCCCGATGCAGCCATGACATTAGGTATTATCGCCCTGTTTGCAGAAGGCACCACAACCTTATCAAACATTGCAAGCTGGCGCGTGAAAGAAACTGACCGCATTATTGCCATGGCAACTGAGTTACGTAAAGTAGGTGCAACGGTAGTAGAAGGTGAAGATTTTATTCAAATCACACCACCTGCCACACTGACACCCAATGCCGAAATTGACACCTATGATGACCACCGCATGGCGATGTGCTTCTCACTAGTCTCACTAGGCGGCGTACCAATCACCATTAACGACCCAAACTGCGTGGCGAAAACATTCCCTACTTACTTTGACGTCTTTAAAACAATCGAAAGCAAATAAAAGCATGGCTAACAATCATAATCCAATCTCGGTCATCGCAGTCGATGGCCCTTCCGCATCAGGCAAAGGCTCAGTCGCGCAGCGTGTCGCGAATATACTTGGCTTTCACTACCTAGACTCTGGCGCACTTTATCGCATTGTGGCGTTTATGGCACATCAACAAAACATTGAATGGGAAGATGAAGATGCCGTTGCCGAAATGGCTAAACAATTAACCATTCAATTTATTGGTGAGCAAGTGTTAGTCAATGAACAAGATGTTTCCACTCAGATTCGTACAGAGCAAATGGGTAGAGGTGCATCAAGAGTGGCCGTACATCCAAAAGTGCGAGCAGCCCTGTTTGAAGTGCAGCGCGACTTTTGCCAAACACCTGGCTTAGTCGCTGACGGCCGCGATATGGCAACAGTCATCTTTCCAGAATCAGCCACAAAAATATTCTTAACGGCCAGCACTGAAATTCGCGCTGATAGACGCTACAAACAATTATTAAACTCAAATAATCCGCAAAATGCAGACTACGATGCCATTCTAAAAGACCTGCAAATTCGCGATACGCGCGACCGCAATCGCGACAGCGCGCCATTAACCGTGCATGAAGATGCAATCACCATTAACACGGACAATATGACAATAGATGCGGCAGTTAAGCAAATACTTGAAACATATCAGCAAAAAACCTAAAAAAGTCTTTTAATTTTCAGTCAGTTAGTTATAATTGAAGACCTTTTATTGCGCATTAATACAATAAAAACGAATTAGGCACCAAAAGTTACTTAACTTTTGGTTTTATTAACTACCCCACTGCTAGGTGGGATTAACTTTTAGGTTATATTTATAAATGACTGATACCGCTACAACAACCGAATCACCAATGGAGTCTTTCGCAGCACTATTCGAAGAAAGCTTAGCATTACAAGAAATGCGCGCTGGTGAAGTAATTACTGCAGAAGTCGTTTCTGTAGACCAAGATCACGTGATCGTTAACGCTGGTCTTAAATCAGAAAGTGTGATTAACAAAACTGAATTCCATAACGCGCAAGGCGAACTTGAAGTTGAAGTTGGTGACTTTGTTAAAGTTGCGATTGAAAAACTTGAAGATGGTTTTGGTTCAACGATCCTTTCTCGCGAAAAAGCTAAACGCATGGAAACATGGTTAGATTTAGAAGATGCGATGAACGAAGGCCGCGTTATCCAAGGTTTTGTTAGCGGTAAAGTTAAAGGCGGTTTACGTGTTTCAGTAAACGGTATCATGGCTTTCCTACCGGGTTCATTGGTAGATGTGCGTCCAGTTAAAGATACCACTCCTTTTGAAAATAAAGAGTGTGACTTAAAAGTAATTAAGTTAGATCGCAAACGTAACAACATCGTTGTTTCACGTCGTGCTGTAATGGAAACAACATTAGGTGCTGACCGTGAGAAGCTAATGGCTTCACTAGAAGAAGGTGCAGTTGTTAAAGGTATTGTGAAAAACATTACTGATTACGGTGCATTCGTTGATCTAGGTGGCATTGATGGTTTACTACACATTACAGATTTAGCATGGCGTCGTGTTAAGCACCCATCAGAAATCTTAACGGTTGGTGAAGAAGTTGAAGCGAAAATCTTGAAATTTGATCAAGAGAAAAACCGCGTTTCACTAGGCATTAAACAATTAGGTGATGACCCTTGGGTTGCACTGACACGTCGCTACCCAGTGGGTACACGTCTATTCGGTAAAGTTTCAAACTTAACTGTTTACGGTGCTATCGTTGAAATCGAGCCTGGTATTGATGGTTTAGTGCACGTTTCAGAAATGGACTGGACTAACAAAAACGTTCATCCAGGTAAAATCGCGCAATTAGGTGATGAAGTTGAAGTAATGATTCTTGAAATTGACGAGCCACGTCGTCGCCTATCATTAGGTATGAAGCAGTGTAAAGCTAACCCTTGGGATGACTTCTCTGCTACGCACGCTAAAGGCGATAAAGTATCAGGCCAAATCAAATCAATTACTGACTTTGGTGTATTCATCGGTTTACCAGGTGGTATCGATGGTCTAGTTCACTTATCTGATCTTTCATGGACTCAAACGGGCGAAGAAGCGAGTCGCAACTTCAAAAAAGGGGATGATCTAGAAGCTGTGATCTTAGCTGTTGATGTTGAGAAAGAGCGTATTTCATTAGGTGTTAAGCAATTAGCTGAAGATCCTAATGGCGGTGCTGGCGTATCTGACAGTTCAGACTCTAAAGCTAAAGGTAAAACTAAAGCGAAAGAAATGAAAATGGAAGATGATGGCGCAGCTGCTGGTACAACCAGCTTAGGTGCACTATTAAAAGCTAAATTAGACGGCAAGAAATAATTTAATGTCAGTTAAAAAGGCATAAAATAAAATGACTAAATCTGAATTAATCACATTACTAGCTGAGCGTTTCCCACAATTAGTGGTGAAAGATGCAGAGTTATCGGTTAAAGCAATTTTAGATGCAATGTCCGATAACCTCTCTACTGGAGAGCGCATTGAAATTCGTGGATTTGGCAGTTTTAGTTTGAATTATCGCCCACCTCGTCTTGGGAGAAATCCTAAGACAGGTAGCAAAGTTGAGGTGCCTGAAAAACATGTCCCTCACTTTAAAGCTGGTAAAGAATTACGTGAACGCGTAGACCTAAACTAGCTAATTTAAGCTAAAGCAAAGCAACACCTAAAAGCGACAATATTTTTATTGTCGCTTTTTTTATAACTGTATTTTATGATTTAACAACACGATAGCTTAAGAGAATAACAATACGATATGAAAGAGTCAGACCTCTATTTACCACTCAAACAGCATCTTGAAGCCCAACATTATGAAGTAAAGGGTGAAGTTGAAAACTGCGATGTACTGGCAATACGTGGCGATGAAACACCTGTAGTAGTTGAGTTAAAACTTTCAATCAACCTAACCGTTGTATTGCAATCAGTTGACCGTTTATCGCTCACCCCTATCGTATACATTGGCATCCCAGCACAATGCAAAGCATTGAAACGCCAACATAAGCAGATCATCAAGTTACTTAAAATGCTTGGCTTAGGCCTAATTACAATCAACCCCTCACGGAAAGTTGGAGGGGTTAAAACGCTATTAGACCCTGGTGAATACCAACCCAAAGAATCAAAACAACGCCAACAGCGATTACTCGGTGAATTTTCTAAACGCGTTGGCGACCCTAACCTTGGCGGTGTCGATCGTAAAAAGGGGCTGGTAACCGCTTACCGCCAACGTGCCGTTGCCATTGCACAGTTTCTGAAAGAAAATGGCCCAACTAAAGCGTCACAGGTCGCGACATCCCTTCAAGACCCAAAAGCAAGAAACGTCATGTATAGAGATGTATATGGTTGGTTTGATAAAGTTTCATTAGGCATCTACACCCTCTCCCCTAGAGGTTCCCAAGAAATTAATCAGTGGGAAACTGAGGTTTAAAGCACCCTACTTCCAACAAGCCAATAAATCTTGTGTAGCCGCCTTGTAGTCATCCGATTTTGTAATGGCAGAGATCATCGCTACCGACCCAACCCCAGTTTGTTTGAGTTGCTCCGCACGCCCAAGATTAATCCCGCCAATCGCCACTAATGGGTAATGATCCCCCAACAATTGTACCCATTGCTTTACACGCTCAACACCTTGCGGTATCCAAGGCATTTGCTTGCTGGTGGTGGCAAACACTGGGCCTAGCGCAATATAGCTTGGATTGATGGCTAATGCCCGTGCAAGCTCCCAATAAGAATGGGTGGAAACGCCTAAACGCAACCCTGCCTGCTCAATTTCAACCAGATTCGCATCATGTAAATCTTCTTGCCCAAGGTGTACGCCATAGGCTTGATGTTCAATCGCTAACGGCCAATAATCATTCACAAAAAATGCGATTGAATGGTCACAATATTTAACCGCTTGTTTAACTTCGCTCGACTTAACGGCATCACTCACGTCTTTAATCCGTAGCTGTATCGTTTTAATATTTTCTTTGGTTAACTTTCCTACCCAATCACTACTATCGACCACTGGGTAAATACCAAGGCGATGCGGACATTTTGGGAAGTCAAATGTTTTACCGACCAGATCAGCTGAATAACAGAGCTTAGGCATATCCTCCAAATCCAAATCGGCCATGCTATGTGCAAATACGGCATAAGGCCCAACGGCGCTGGCTTGCCTAACCCCACTATTTAAATAAGCCTTTGCCAAAATAACGGCATCACGAATATTATGTTTCAACGCTAAATAACTAGCAATACTGGATGCTAATACACATCCAGTCCCACGCACGCTTTTATCTTGCATGGCTGAGTAACAATAAAAGGCAGACGCTTCATGCTGTTGACTATCAAAGTAATCGGTCGCCCAATCAGATTGCGCATGACCACCTTTCACTAAGCATGCTTGTAAACCGCCCGCAAACAATGATTGCGTCGCCGCTTCCATTTCAACCTCACCCGTCAGTTGTGTTAACTCTGGTAAGTTAGGCGTTAACAATGTGATGTCTGAGAGTATGTTTTTAAGGATTAATTGCACAGCATCACTGACCTGCACGCCACCTGATGTGCTAGCCAATACTGGGTCCCAAACAACAGGTGCGGATTGATGTCGACAAATAATCATCGCCACACATTCAACAATGGCTTGATCTGGAATCAATCCAATTTTAATGGCCTGAATATCGAAGTCGGCTACTGCGGATTGGTATTGCGCCATAAACTGCGCTTTTGACAATGCGCCCATTGCCGTTAAACCACTGCTAGTTTGCTCGGTTAAGCACGTCACTAATGGAATCGCATGACAGCCATGCGCGCTAACGGTTTGAATATCAGCAGTCAGTCCTGCACAGCCTTGTGGGTCTAAGCCACTAATGAGTAGTATCGCGGGTTTAGTCATGTTGCTGCCAAATTGGTTGATCAAGTGTTGGCGTGCTCGGTTTAGCATTAGTACGCTTTGGCATCACGCCCGCTTCATAAGCTAGGCGCCCAGCATTAATGGATTGTGCAAATGCCGACGCCATCATTGCCGGTTCCAATGCCTCCGCCACAGCGGTATTGAGTAGAATGCCGTCATACCCTAACTCCATCGCTTGTACGGCATCGGATGGCTTCCCAATGCCAGCATCCACCAATAATGTCAAGTCGGGCAATCGCTTACGAATGGTTTCTAACGCATAAGGGTTAATGAGGCCCTGCCCTGTGCCAATGGGCGCACCCCAAGGCATTAACACTTCACAGCCTAAATCCGCCAGTTTTTGGCAAACCACTAAATCATCGGTGCAATAAGGAAATACCTTAAAGCCTTCGGAAATCAGTGTTTTGGTGGCTTCCACTAAAGCAAATGGATCAGGCTGCAAATTATAACTATCACCTAACACTTCAAGCTTAATCCAATCCGTTTCGAACAATTCACGCGCCATCATGGCTGTGTTGACTGCTTCAGCAGCACTATAACAACCTGCCGTATTGGGTAACAAATGACAATCTAGCTTTTGAATCAAACGCCAAAATTGATTATCTGCACTAGATTGTGTTGGAATTTGCCTCCGTAATGATAATGTCACCACTTGTGCTTTTGATGCCTCAATAGCATCGCACATCATTTGTGGTGACGCATATAACGCTGACCCAATAAATAAACGGCTTTGTAATTCGGTGCCATACACCTGCCAATTTGAAGCTTGCATGTTAACCTCCACTAATTGGTGACATCACATCGAACTTATCACCCTCATTTAACATGGCCGTTGCATAATCCGACTTCGGTATAATTTGATCATTCATCACAATGATAAATCGACCACCGACATCACTTTTTTGAATGTAATCGTGTACGGACATCCCTGCATTGACAGTTGTTTCAACTGCATTTAATTCAATAGTGATACTGTTCATAACTGCTTACCCCACATAATTGATGCTTCAATACTCAGACATCAAAATAATCATTAAAAATCATCGCTGATGCCTGACCAGCAAGCATCGCTAATAAATCACTGAGTATCGCAGGCGCAAACAAATAGCCATGTCGATAAAACCCGTTTACTTGGTAGCCCCAACCTGTCCGTTTAATCATTGGCATATTATTCATGGTCGTTGGCCGACAATGTGCCGCCATTTCTAGCACCCGCGCCTCAGCAAACCCTTTATGAATACTATATAACGCTGACATTAACTCCATGCCTGAACGCACACTCACTGGTGACATATCATCACTTTCAATCACTGTTGCACCCAACACATACTCATTATTTGCCCGCGGCGCTAAATATAATGGGTAGCGTGGATGCATTAACCGTACTACATGCTTCAAATCCACTTCTGGCGCATGAACTCGAATAATCTCGCCGCGCACACTGCGTAAATCAGTAATATCTTGCTTCGCACCATTGCCACGACAATCTAAGGTTTCAGCATATTCACTGGCTCTGTGATTAAAGTAACGCTGCGAGAGCTGCTCAATGACATCCGTCGATAAAGATTCAATCGCTTCACATTGCAGCCAGCGACACTGCTTAGTATTTGATAAAGCATCCGCCAACACGCGATATAACTGTCGATTATCCAAACACGCTTCATCAGGAAAATACATCGCTTGATCAAAATGAATCGCTAAATCAGGTGCATAGTCGTTTAACTGCTGCTGGTCTAATGACTGATAATCAGCGTTATCAAGCACATGTTTCGCACGAATCATAAAGCGCGACAGCTCCGTAGCATCCCCCGCATGTGCTACCACTAAAGTGCCATTGCGTTGATAAAAAACTGGGTCAGGCAATTCAGCCAACCACTTAGGCCACATCGATAATGATGCTAAGCCGATAGTCTTCACCATCGCCTCAGTATGAACCGCTTCAGTGGCAGGCGAGATCATCGCCGCTGCCACATAGCCAGCACTATCCGTGCCGACCACATCATCCTTGGACAAAATATCGACTGCATGCCCCGCCTGAATTAACCGCCATGCCAGCAAGCGGCCAATGAGACCACTGCCGATAATCAAATATCGACTCACGCACTACACCTCGTGATAAATTTTGCTACCGCCCGCTTTAAACTCAATCGACTTCTCATTAAAGGCCTCTTTCACATCATGCGAGATACGCATTGAGCAGAACTTAGGCCCACACATGGAGCAGAAGTGTGCCACTTTTGCCGCTGCTTTTGGCAATGTTTCATCGTGGAATTTACGCGCCGTATCAGGGTCCAAACCAAGGTTAAATTGATCTTCCCAGCGGAATTCAAAACGTGCTTTTGAAATCGCATTATCACGAATATCGGCACCCGGATGCTCTTTAGCTAAGTCAGCTGCATGTGCCGCTAATTTATACGTAATGATGCCTGTTTTCACATCATCCTTATTTGGCAAGCCTAAATGCTCCTTTGGCGTGACATAGCAAAGCATGGCCGTACCAAACCAACCAATCATAGCAGCGCCAATGCCAGATGTAATGTGGTCATAACCCGGTGCAATATCGGTCACCAGTGGGCCTAATGTATAGAAAGGCGCTTCATGGCAATGCTCTAACTGCATCTCCATATTTTCTTTAATTTTGTGCATGCCAACATGGCCTGGGCCTTCAATCATGACTTGCACATCATGTTTCCATGCGATTTTTGTCAACTCACCTAACGTGATCAATTCAGCAAATTGTGCTTCATCATTCGCATCCGCTTGTGAGCCTGGACGCAAACCATCGCCTAATGAAAACGACACATCGTAGGCTTTCATAATCTCGCAAATGTCTTCAAAATGTGTGTATAAAAAGCTCTCTTCATGATGCGCTAAACACCAAGCCGCCATAATCGAACCACCGCGCGACACAATACCGGTCGTACGTTCTACCGTTAATGGGATATGTGCTAAACGCACACCTGCATGAATCGTAAAGTAATCAACCCCTTGCTCAGCTTGCTCAATCAAGGTATCGCGATACACTTCCCAAGTGAGATTTTCAGCCACACCATCGACTTTTTCTAAGGCTTGGTATAAAGGCACAGTTCCAATTGGCACAGGTGAGTTGCGAATAATCCACTCACGGGTTTGGTGAATGTTTTTACCAGTTGATAAATCCATCACTGTATCGCCACCCCAGCGGATGCCCCACACCATTTTTTCCACTTCTTCTTCAATCGATGAAGTCGTGGCTGAGTTACCAATATTGGCGTTAATTTTGACTAAGAAATTACGGCCAATAATCATCGCTTCAGATTCCGGGTGATTAATATTCGCAGGAATAATCGCACGGCCTTCAGCCACCTCTTTACGCACAAACTCAGGCGTAATATGAGTAGCAAAGCCTTCAGGTAAGGAACCATTTTTATCAGCTTCCGTACGGCCAATGTTTTCACGAATAGCAATAAACTCCATCTCAGGCGTAATGATGCCTTGGCGTGCATAATACATTTGGCTGACGTTTTTACCTGCTTTTGCACGGCGTGGTTTACGGTTATGTTCGAACAGTGGAATGTCAAGCGCCTTAGCTTCTTGCTCACGGGTAAATTCAGATGTGTACTCGGCTAAGTCTTCTGTATCAGCGCGGTCATCAATCCAAGCTTGGCGAATCGCTGGCAAGCCTTTTTCAAGATCAATGGTTGCTGTAGCATCGGTATAAATGCCAGATGTGTCATACACATACACAGGCGGGTTAGTTTCCCCCGGTGATGCGCTATTGATGTTTGGTGTATCCGTTAGCGATATTTTTCGAAACGGTACACGAATATCATCACGGCTACCAACAACATAGCTTTTTTCAGACCACGGCATTGGCTGCGTACTAATACCACTACGATCAGAAATATCGATTACTTTATTATTCTGTGAAGACATTTGTTTTCCCTTAAATTGACATTCAAAAAATATCGGGGAAAACGTTGAGCCAAGGAATGGCTAACAAGGGCATGAATATATCAAAAGTAACCTTTTCTTGATGAAAGTTGGTTAAATAATGTGTGCGATATACTCGCTTGTTTCCTACGGAGGTACTGGCCTCTTCAGGTTCAACGGGTTTGATCTCAGCCAAAAAAGGCACCCCGACAAGTTGCTTTTTATCATAAAGCAAAAGTATTCTTTTTTACAAGCACTAATTTAAAATCATGGTGAAACGGCTTTATTGATGAGTCATCACAGCCAACGTAAACAACGCTTCTATAAGTCCAGCCATTTAAGGTAAAATGCAGTCATATATTAATATTATAAGAAAATTCCATGGAATTTGAATTTTGGTGGTTGATCACACTACCCTTGTTTTTCGGTCTTGGCTGGATTACCGCACGCATTGATTTAAAGCAATTATTGAATGAAGCAAAAGCGCTCCCTGCTGCCTACTTCAAAGGGCTTAACTTTCTCATTACCAATCAACATGACAAAGCCATTGAGTCGTTCACAGAAGCAGTACAAGAAAATAGCGATTCTTTTGAGCTACATTTTGCTTTAGGTAGCTTATTCAGAAGACGTGGTGAGGTAGACCGCGCCATTCACTTACACAATGACTTGTTAAAAAATCCTGATTTAGCTGAACAGCAACGTATGGCCGTGACAGCTGAGTTAGCGCAAGATTACCTTAAAGCAGGTTTATTTGACCGTGCTGAAGATTTATTCGAATCTATGCACGATGATCGCTATCGCCAACCAGCACTACGTGCTCTACTCGAAATTTACGTACGTGAACGCGAATGGGAGCGTGCCATTAAAGCCGCGACTGAGCTAGAACAACTATCAGGCGTACCGTTTAGAATTGAAATTGCGAATTACTATTGCGAAAAAGCAATCAACTCAAAACTAACAAACGACACACAAACAGCCATCACGCAACTGAACCAAGCCTTAACTGAAAACAAAAGCTGCACGCGTGCTAATGTACTGTTAGGTGACATTGCTTTTGAAGCTAATAACTATCAAGAAGCCATTAGCCTATGGCGCAGAATCGAGTTTCAAAACCCTGAATATTTAGCCTTAATTGCACCTAAACTACTAAGCAGCTATCGCGCGATGGATGATATTCAACAAGGTTTAAACTTATTAAAAACCTACCAAACCACTTATCAACTACCAACACTTCAAGTGGCTTTATTTGAAGCAACCCTCTCTGAAAATGGTGCTGCAAAAGCTGAGAAACTAGCTAAGAGCGCATTAATCAAAGATGCAAACTTAAATACATTAGACCAGCTATTACAAGCTAGAGCACAAAAAACAAAACAATCTGAAGAAGCCATTCAAGATACGCAACTAATGCAACAAGCCGTACGCCATGCCATTGGGCGCAACTTAACTTATACGTGCCACCAGTGTGGCTTTAAAGCCAAATACCACCACTGGCAATGCCCAGCTTGCAATGCATGGGAAGCGTTATCAACTGAAGCCGCTGCTGC